>QBZZ01000055.1 GCA_003282145.1 SAR116 cluster bacterium AG-337-N21 | reverse complement strand
GATCTAATTAGTTAAACTTTGATAGAATTAAAATGAAATTAAAAATTAGAATTGCTACACGCAAATCAAAGTTAGCACTATGTCAGGTAGAAATACTTAAAAGTTACTTTGATTTAGGTATAGAAACGGAAATTTTAGAAGTAATTACTTCTGGAGACCAAATTTTAAATAAATCCTTATCAGAAATTGGAGGAAAAGGTCTTTTTATAAAAGAACTAGAAAAATTTATTTTAGATGGTTCTGCGGATATTGCAGTTCATTCTATGAAAGACATGGAAACTGAAATAGCCCAAAATACTGTAATATCAGCCGTTCTTCCAAGAGGAAACAGGAGCGATGTATTGTTAGGTAAATACTCAACATTAGATGATTTGCCTTATAATGCAGTAATTGGGACTAGTTCTGTTAGAAGAGCTGCTTTTACTAAATCATATAGACCAGATCTAGTTATAAAACTTTTAAGAGGAAATGTAGAAACTCGTATTCAAAAGCTAGAAGATGGACTTTTTGATGCAATCATATTAGCTAAGGCGGGTTTAGATCGATTAAAAATCAATGATGGTAAACAAATACCTTCAGATATAATGCCACCTGCGGCCGCCCAAGGCGCTATTGCAATCCAATCAACTACTAATAGAAATAACAAATATGAAAAAGATTTAAATAAATATTTATTGAATATTAATGACAATGAAACATATTTTGAAACTTTAGCAGAGAGAAGTCTTTTAAAAACTTTAGATGGTTCATGCCGGTCTCCTATTTCGGCAAGTGCATATATAATAGAAAATGACCGTTTAAAATTATATGGGGCAACTGCTAGGCTAGATGGAACTAAGGTAGTTAAATCAGAAATTGTAGGATTAAAAAAAGACGCAGTTTTGTTGGGTAAAAATTTAGGAATTGAAATATTAAGTAAAGCAAATGGTGAAATTATTTATAAATAAAAATAAGGAGTTTTAGATTACAAAATCCAATACATTAACTTTGATACTGAGAGAGACTAATGATGCAAAAAAAAATTCAGACTATCTCAATGAAAGAGGTTTGTTTTCTAAACCATTTCCTATAACCTCAACTAAATATGAAGATTTTAGTAATTATGATATAGTTAATCATGAATATGATTATGTAGTGATAACAAGTCCTAAAGCTACAAAAATTCTTAATAAAATAGTTTCAAATAATAAGACAGTATTTTCAAAATCTTCTAAAATTTTCACTATTGGTTTAGAAACCAAGAATAAACTTAACAAACTTGATTTTAGTAATGTTTTTAATGCAAACGGTAATTCACAATCTCTAATAGAACTGATATTAAAAAGTACTTGTCAGAGTGATTTTGGGTTGTGGATTGCAGCTAAAGATAGAAGTATTGACCTTAAAAAAATTTTAAAAAAGAGTAACAGAAGAATTGAAATATTAGAGGGATATAAAACCTTACCAATTTTAAAATTATGTCAATCAATAAAAAAGGATTTAATAAATTATAAACGCTTAAATTTAATTATTTTATCATCAAGAAATGTCAAAATTACAAAAGATATTTTAAATAATTATAATTTATTTAAAGATGTTAATTGTAAATCAACATTATTTGTTAATAGTAATAAAGTAGCTCAAAAAGCTAAAACTCTTGGTTGGCTAAATATTAAAACTATTAAGAAAAATTTTACTAAAGATATCTTAGATTATATATTAGAATTACCTAAATAATTAGGAATGTTAATATGGTTGATACCAAAACTCAAAGAAATAAGAGTGATAAAGAAACTATCATTGACATGGAACCTGTAAAAGAACAGCAAAAAATAAGTTTTTTTAAAACTAATAATTTTATTTTACCTCTCATTAGTGTTTTGTTTTTTGTATTGATATCAACTTGGTTAATATTGGATTATTTGCCTAATTTTTTTCAAGAACATACAAACAGAATTAATGACTTAGCAAATACTATTCAAAAAATAGATGAGAAAGAGAATAAAAAAATAAATATTTTAAACCAAGAAATTGAGATATTGAAAAATGAAATAAAAAACTTTGATTTGAATAGAAATGAAGAAGCTAAGATTGAGATAAAAGACCT
>QBZZ01000054.1 GCA_003282145.1 SAR116 cluster bacterium AG-337-N21 | reverse complement strand
GAATAAAAAAGAAAAGTATTATCAATTTAATTACAATTTTCATTATACCCATAAATCATACTTTTTAATAATTTTCAATTAACTAAAGTATAACATAGGAGATAAAAGTGGAAAAATTAACTGAACGCCTCTCAAAATGCTACGCTAGCGCTGTCCATGATGTATTAAGAGAAAAAGGTTTCGAAAATTGTGTCTCCCTCCAGAAATACAGGCTCTAAAAAGGGGGCAAAATTTGTTTGGAGAGGTTTTTACTATTTCTGGTCATATAGATTATACACTTTCAAGGCATGAATCACTCCTTTTGTGGTTGCAAGTGTTATCAAAAGTTCCAAATAAAAAAGTAATTGTTTGTCAACCTAACACTCATTCTGTTGCTCTAATGGGAGAACTATCTGCTCGTGCTCTTATGGTTAAAGAGACTAAAGGATACGTGATGGATGGGCATTGTAGAGATGTTGAAGAAATAATAGAAGCAAATTTTCCAGTTTTTTGTAGACTATCTACAGCTGCCGATATAGTTAAAAGGTGGAAATATCACTCTCTGGGTCATCCAATAACTATTGGTACAGTTACAATTTGTTCGGGGGACTTCATAATAGGTGATATGGATGGCGCAGTTATTATACCTAAAAAGGTTGCAGAAGAGGTTATAACCAAGACTGAAAAAGTGATGTTCAAAGAAAATGAAATGAGAAAAGCAATCTTAAGTGGGATGGATCCTGAACAAGCTTACCTTAAATTTAGAAAATTTTAATTTGTACAATAATTTTTCAATATTCAACTAATCATGGTCATATTAATAAATGATCATTAACAGAAAAAAAATATGGTCTTTATCATGGCCATTGATAATTGCCAATTTTACTATTCCACTTGTTGGATTGACTGATACTATCATTATGGGGCATATGCCTGATAGCGTTTATATTGCAGCAATTGCAATCGGCGGTATTATTTTTAACTTTATGTACGCTGGTCTAAATTTCCTAAGAATGGGTACTACGGGGATTGTTGCTCAAAATTTTGGTAGTAATAATTTTGAAGAAGTTTTTTTCAGTTTACTTAGACCATTAATAATAGCTTTTACAATTGGTATTATATTATTTCTGTTTAAAAATTATTTATATGATTTATCAATCTATTTTTTAACTCCTAATGAGCAAGTTCAAGAATTTTACAAAGAATATCTGTTTGTAAGAATGATTGGATTACCAGCAGGATTATTAAATATAGTTTTTCTAGGTTGGTTTTTTGGAATGCAAAAAACAAAATCAGTTATGTTGCAATTAATTACGATCAATATTGTAAATATTATTGCATCTTTCTATTTAGCAGTTTTTCTAGATTATGGAATATTTGGAGTAGCTTTAGGAAGTGTAATCGCTCAATGTTCAGGACTTATTTTATCCATAATAATTTTCATGTGCTATTATTATAAGTTTAATTTTAGATCCTATAGACTTTCCAAAATATTAAATATGGGTAGTTTTTTAAATTTATTTTCAATAAGTAGACATTTATTTTTAAGAACCATGTTATTAGTAGCTGTTCAAGCCTACGTAATTAAAAAAGCTGGCTTAATAGGTGTTGATCAACTTGCTACTATTGAAATTTTACTAGTTATCTTTAGTTTATCATCATATTCCTTAGATGCTTTTGCTCATTCTGCTGAGTCAACTGTTGGTGTTTCTATAGGTTCGAAAAATAAAGTTAATATTTTAAAAGCAATTAGAAACACAACAGAGTTGGCCTTAATGTTTTCAATCATTATAGGAATAATTTTATACGTGTTTAACTTTTACATAATTGCACTATTTACAGATATAACAATTTTAAGAAACCTAACAAATGAGTTGTGGGGATTAGTTGTAATAACACCCTTTATTTCAATGTTAGCCTTTCAATTAGATGGTATTTTCATAGGCGCAACTTTAGCTAAAGAAATGAGAAATTGTATAATATTCTCATCCATTATTTTTTATTTAATATTAGAATATTTTATAAGAGATAACTTAGATTTAAAAAGTTTATATTCATGCTTTCTCTTTTTTTTAATTCTAAGAGGTTTCTTTCTAACCATTTATTTACCTCGAGTATTTAAATTGGTTAAAAATTAAATATATATTCTAAAAGAATTTTAACTTAAAAATGTTTATAATAATTAGGTAAGTAAATAAATGCGAAATCAAGAAGAAT
>QBZZ01000053.1 GCA_003282145.1 SAR116 cluster bacterium AG-337-N21 | reverse complement strand
AAATCCTCTATAATTAAGAGGTGCAGGTACAGCATCATTTTTAATTATATAATCATGGCATAGATCATTCAATCGTCCTGTAGAAACACCTTTTTTCACATACTGGGTAATATAATCTAATACATCTGCAGCTAAAGCACCTGCATTATGCATTTTTTTAAATGCATTTTTATTATGTATTTCAATTTGATTATTCATTATGACCAAATTTTAAGTTATATGTTATTTATATTATTATAACTATTTACGTACAATATAATTTTTTTAAAGGTAACTATTTATGGTCTCAACAGCAGGTATTATAATAATAGGTGATGAAATATTATCAGGTAGGACTAAAGACACCAATATTAATTGGATTGCAACCGAATTAAATAATATTGGAGTTAGGTTAATTGAGGCGAGAATAATTTCTGATGATTCTGAAACTATTATTGAAACTATAAAAAATTTCACAAAAAAATTTACATATGTTTTTTCTTGTGGAGGTATAGGTCCTACTCATGACGATATTACTACAGAATCTGTTGCAAAAGCCTTTAATCAAAAATTAATTAAAGATCCTGAAGCTATGAGGAGATTAAAGATACATTATGAAGGTACTAATGTTGAGTTTAATGAATCTCGTCAAAAAATGGCTGTAATTCCCTCTAATTCAATTTTAATTGATAATCCTGTTTCAGCAGCACCAGGTTATAAAATTGAAAATTTATTTGTTTTTGCTGGTGTTCCTAGAATTATGCAAGGAATGTTTCATACCATCTTAAATGATCTCATTGGTGGGATAAAACTTAAGTCCAAAACAGTTTCTAGTAATGTTGGAGAAGGATTAATTGCAAAAGATTTGGAAAAAATTGAAAAAAAATTTAAAACTATAAAAATTGGATCCTACCCTTATTTCAAACCAGGAAATTTTGGCACTTCAATAGTTTTGAGATCAGAAAATGAAGCATTGCTTAAGGAAGCATCCATAGCAGTTTTATCAGCAATAACTAAATTAGGAGGTAAAGGTAAAATTGTTGAAGAAAATGAGTTTGATGAGAGATCGCTTTGAAACTTATTTAGAATTAGGTACTGAACTTCTTGATGATTTATGCTTTATTCTGTTTTTATTTTTCATAAAGTTAATTAAAACAACCCCAGAAATAAAGCCTCCAATATGAGCTGCATAAGCTACGCCTCCAGAATTTAAATCATCTCCACTAAAACTTAAAAACTGTATTAAAATCCATCCTCCAAGTACTATGTAAGCTCTAATTTTAAATATTTTAAAAATAATAATAAACCAAAAGAAAACCTTAATCTTTGCCTTTGGAAAAAGAACTAAATATGCACCTAAAACTCCGGCAATTGCTCCAGAAGCTCCAATCATAGGAATTGTAGAATTAGTATCTAATAGTGCTTGTGAAAGCGCTGCAAATCCTCCAGATAATAAATAAAATATAATAAACTTTATTTTGCCTAAGTTCTCTTCAATATTATCTCCAAAAATATATAGATAAGTCATATTACCAATTAAATGCATCCAACTACCATGTAAAAACATAGATGTGATAATTGAAATAAAAGCTGGAACAACTTTTAAGCTAGTAGATAATTCAGAATAACCAAATAAAATGGCAGGTATCATTCCGAAGCTTAAAAAAATTTGTTCTTTTATATATTCTTGTTCAAAAATATAATTTAAAAAAATTATAGAACAAATTAAAATTACGCTCCAACTTACAATTGGTTTTGTTGTCGTTGGGTTTTCATCAGCAAAAGGAAAAAAAAACATTTAAAATTCAATATTATCAATTAATCGTGTACTATTTATTTTTACGGAGCTTTTAAAGCATATAAGAATGCTAAACCTGTTATAAAAAAAACCTCTAAAGCTATTAAAAAAACTTTAGAAAAAAAATTAAAATAACATTTTATAAAAGCTTTTTTAGTTAAATTGGATATTCAGGTTGTGTATATCCTTTAGGAGAAATGGTAAATACCTCGTAGCCATCAGCAGTAACCCCGATACTATGCTCAAATTGTGCAGATAAACTTTTGTCACGTGTAACAGCTGTCCACCCATCAGATAAAATTTTAACATCATATTTACCTGAATTTATCATTGGTTCTATTGTAAATATCATTCCTTCTTCAAGTGTATCACCAGTATTTGGCTGTCCATAATGTAAAATTGTTGGAGGTGAGTGAAAAACCTTACCTAAACCATGCCCAGTAAAATCTCTAACTACAGATAGACCATTTTTTTCTGCATGTATTTGAATTGCATGACCTATATCACCAGTTGTACTTCCTGGCTTTACAGTTTCAATACCTAACCATAAGCATTCATATGTGATCTTTGTCAGAAACTTTGCTTTTTTAGAGGGTTCACCTA
>QBZZ01000052.1 GCA_003282145.1 SAR116 cluster bacterium AG-337-N21 | reverse complement strand
TTCAGATTTTGAGGGTTAATTTCTACACTAGTGCGTAATGCATTTATAGCTTTATCCATATTATTAAGAACTTTATATGATTTGTATAATTTAACCCAGCCATCTAAGTCTTCTTTGTTTTTTGTTAAGCGAGATGCAAGCTGTTCGACCATTTGGTTAATCCTAATTTTTTGATCCTTCTCGTTTAAATTCAAAATTTCACTAGTAATTGGAGAATTTATATTTAATCTTTTTTTAAGACTTTTGTTTAAAACTTGGTTGGAAATTCCTAAATTTCTCGCAGCCGAACGAATATTAGTTTCAAGATCTTTTTCCCAAGCATCATCGCTGGAGGTATTTCTATATAATTTTGTCCATATTTCAAATGCCTTTTTTTCATTTCCAATTTGTGATTGTAATAATCCATTTAAGAAATTTGCTCCAGGGTCCATTGGGTTTTCAGATAATGCTTCATTAATTAACATTTGTGCTTTTGAAGTCACTTGACCATTAGCCTTTCTTACAATTGCTTGAGCCAGTAAAGATTTTAATTTTGGTGAATTTTTAATAGATAAAATTCTAGTAAGTGTTGAAATTTCAACATCAATCTTATTAATTCGTGATGCGGTTGCGGCTAAGTCTAGAAGTATATTAATATTATTGGGACTTTTCTTAGACTTAGAAACTAATTCTTCAAATATCTTTAAATCTTGTTTTCTATTTTTGTCTTGAATGATATTTTCTTTTAAAAGTTTTTCCTTGGCCGTATGGAGTTTATTCATGTCTATAAAGGGGCTTCCTAACTCATAGTAGAGAATGGAGCTAAGTAAAAAAAGAGATATCCCTCCAATATAAAATAAAAGTTTTTTTGATTTTGGCCTTAACCCAATCTTTAGAGTTAAATTTTCATTAGATAAACTTTTAAAAATATAAATTGTTAATATAAGAGTTAAAGCAAAGATTATAATAAATAGCATTGTGTAAGGCTCTTTTATTTATAATTAGATTTTAAAAACCTTATAACAAAAAACGAACCAAAAGCTAAAATTATAAAAGGTAAAAACCATAATAAAATTGTATTTGTTTTTAATGGTGGTTTTAACAAAATAGAATCCCCATATCGGTCTCTCAAAAAATTATATATTTCCTCATCACTTATTCCGTCTTGTAATTTATCTTTTATTAAGACTTTTAAGTCTTTAGCTATTTCTGAATTAGAATCATCAATACTTTGATTTTGACAAACAAGGCATTTAATATTTTGAGAAATTTCCCTTGTCTTTTTTATAATAAAATCTTTATGGGGACTATTTATTTCAGCTAATAAATTATTCTGAGATATTGATAAAACCAAACAAAATAGGAATATTTTTATATTTCTAAACATTTTTTAATTTTCTTGTATTAAAGGTAAAACTTCAAACTTGAAACTATCATATAATAATGGACCAGTGTGACGATAAATAATTTTACCTTTTTCATTAATTAAAAATGTTTCAGGTACTCCATACACGCCCCATTCAATTGCGACTTTGCCAGAATCATCAAGCCCAACATTTTTATAAGGGTTGCCAAATTCTGTTAAAAAGTTTTTTGTATCTATCAATTTATCCTTATAGGCAACGCCAACTAAAGGTATAATTTTACTTAATTCTTCCATAATTGGTGCTTCTATTCTGCATGGAACACACCAAGATGCAAAAAAGTTTACAGCAAATATTTGATTTTCAAAATTTTTGAAATTTAGATTTTGTTTTTGATTTAATGATCCAAAATATTTAACTTCTGGGATTAATATTTCAGGAATATTTTTACCAATTAATTGTGATTTGATAGATTGTATTTTTTTGGGTTCATTTTTCAGTTGATATAATACTAATGCCGAAATAAAAAATATTAATAAAAAGAGTGTTAGTGGTAAAGTTTTTAAAATTGAGAAATTATTTTTCATATCTTTTAATTTATTATTTTTCTAGATTTTCTATTTTGTAAAATTGATACCAATCCACCTAAAGCCATTAGGCAAGCGCCTCCCCAAATCCATGAAACTAAAGGATTAAAATAAACTCTAATTGACCAACCAATTTCTTTATTACCATCTCCAAGTACTAGATATGTATCGCCTAAAAAACCAGTTAAGATTGCAGCCTCTGTTGTTTGACTTTTTTCTGTCGGGTAAAAACGTTTTTCTGGTTTTAGTTTATTAATAATCTTACCATCTTTTAGTAGATTAAAGGTTGCAGTTTGAGATCTGTAATTAGGACCGTCTAGCATTTCTATCTTTTTAAATTCTAATGATTGATTTCCAACATTAAAAACATCTCCTATATTTATTCTTCCATTATATTCCGTTTTAAAAAACTGCTCTCCCGTCACACCAGCTAAAAATACTGCAACTCCTATATGCGCAAAATGAATTCCAAGATTTATTTTTGAAATAAA
>QBZZ01000051.1 GCA_003282145.1 SAR116 cluster bacterium AG-337-N21 | reverse complement strand
GGAAATAAAGTAGGTGTTTATCCAGGTTATGTTTGTTCAATTGTTGCATCAATTGTAACTGGTGTTCCAATAAAATGGGTTGAAGACAGAATGGATAACTTAATGGCCACTGCTTTTGCAAGAGATTATTGGATGCATGGTAAGATATCAGCAACAAAAGAAGGAAAAATTACTGGTTTATGGTGTCATACTACAGCTGATCACGGAGCATTTGACGCGTGTGCTGATCCCACAAAGTTTCCAGCTGGATTTATGAATATTTGTACTGGTTCATATGATATCCCAGTTGCTTATTTAGCCGTTGATGGTGTTTATACAAACAAAGCACCTGGTGGCGTAGCATATAGGTGCTCTTTTAGAGTGACTGAAGCCTCTTATTTTATAGAAAGAATGATTGAGGTACTTGCACAGAAACTTGGAATGGACTCTGCTGAACTACGCTCTAAGAATTTTATCAAAAAAGAGCAATTCCCTTACACATCAGCTCTTGGTTGGGAATATGACTCAGGTGATTATCATCAAGCCTGGGAAAAAGCTATGACTTCAGTAAACTATAAACAATTAAGAGAAGATCAAGCTAAACAATTACAATTATTTAAAGATGGTAAATCACGAAAGTTGATGGGCATTGGTCTTAGTCACTTCACTGAGATAGTAGGTGCTGGTCCAGTTAAAAATTGTGATATTCTTGGTTTAGGAATGTTTGATGCTTGTGAAATAAGAATTCATCCAACTGGCTCAGCTATAGCAAGATTAGGAACCATATCACAAGGTCAAGGCCATGCCACTACATTTGCTCAAATATTAGCATCTGAAATTGGTATTCCAGCGTCTGACATTACATTAGAAGAAGGTGACACAGATACCGCTCCTTATGGACTAGGGACTTATGGATCTCGCTCCACACCAGTTGCTGGAGCAGCAACTGCTATGGCTGGTAGAAAAATTAGAGCAAAGGCACAAATGATTGCAGCTTATTTACTAGAAGTACACGATGATGATTTGGAATGGGATGTTGATAGATTTTCAGTCAAAGGTGCCCCTGAAAAATTTAAAACTATGAAAGAGATTGCATTTGCTTCTTATAATCAGGCCATACCTAGTGTAGAACCTGGTTTAGAAGCAGTTAGTTATTATGATCCACCGAATATGACTTACCCAAACGGAGCCTACGTAGTAGTCATGGAAATTGATGTAGACACCGGAGTTAGTGACATTAAACAGGTTTACGCTCTTGACGATTGTGGTACTCGAATAAATCCAATGATTATCGAAGGTCAGGTTCACGGTGGATTAACAGAAGCTCTAGCTATATCTATGGGACAGGAAATTGCTTATGATGAGCAAGGTAATGTCATGACAGGTACTTTGATGGACTTTTTTATCCCAACTGCTTGGGAAACACCAAATTACGAAACTGATTATACAGAAACACCAAGTCCGCATCATCCTATAGGTGCAAAAGGTGTAGGTGAAAGTCCTAATGTAGGTGGAGTGTCTGCTTTTTCAAATGCTGTACATGACGCTTTTAAACCATTTGGATTGACTCAGGCACATATGCCTCACGATCATTGGAGAGTTTGGAAGATTGCTAAAGATCTTGGACTTCATAGTTAGTCTAGCTGATAAACAAAAATGCAATGGCAAAATATTAAGAAGTATCTATATGACTTAGATTATATAGCATCAGATGAATTGGCTATGAGTATTCACATAGCCTCAAGTCTTGGTAGACCTCTATTATTAGAAGGTGAGGCAGGTATTGGAAAAACTGCCCTCGCCATTGCTTTATCTAAATTGCATGAAACTAGTCTTATAAGATTACAATGTTATGAAGGACTTGATTCGACCTCAACAATTTATGAATGGAATTATCAAAAACAATTACTTGCAATTCGTTCTAAAGAAAACAAAAGTAACAATGAAATAGATATTGATAACCACATATTTTCTCGAGATTTTCTATTGGAAAGACCTTTATTAAAGGCAATAACTCAAAAGAAATCACCAGTTCTTCTCATTGACGAAATCGACAGAGCTGACGAAGAGTTTGAAGCGTATCTTTTAGAAATTTTGTCAGAGTTTCAGGTGTCTATCCCTGAATTTGGTACAATAAAAGCTGTTTCAAAGCCAATTGTAATTATAACGTCTAACAGTACTAGAGATTTGTCTGATGCGTTAAGAAGAAGGTGCATTTATAATTATGTATACTACCCAAAAAAAGAACTTGAGCTTCAAATATTGCAAAAAAAAATGCCTAACATTGAATTAGAATTATCAAGACAAATAGTTAGCTTTGTTCAAAATTTAAGAATGGAAGATTTAGAAAAAAAACCTGGTATAGCAGAAACTTTAGACTGGGCTGCCGCTATATCAGGATTGGGATTAAAGGATTTATCTGAAAATCATGAAATCTTACATTCAACTTTGGTCTGTTTGTTAAAAACAGAAGCTGACAAGGCAATTGTTTCTTTAGAAACAAGTCAGAAATTAGCTAAAGTATAATATGCTTAAACCTACAAAATTTCTGTTAAGGTCGTCTAAAACTTCTAGGTTGTTAGACTTTAATCATCACATGTTTGCTAACGGTTTTAACACCTCCTTTGATCAGGTAACTCAGTCTCTTAATGGTTTGCAAAATATTGATTTGTCTAAAATACAAGAATGGAAAAATGCTCTTAAATCAATTT
>QBZZ01000050.1 GCA_003282145.1 SAR116 cluster bacterium AG-337-N21 | reverse complement strand
TGTTTGTTATTTAGTTGGGTTCCTTTTGTTGGAGATCCTATGACAGTTGTCGCAGGTATTTTAAGAATTAGAATCTTTACATTTATTATATTTGTATCAATAGCAAAAGTATTTAGGTATGTTATGGTTGTTTTGATCTCGCAGAACTTATTATTTTGAAAAAAATTAAAAAAATTAAGTCATGATATTTTTTTCTCAAATTTAATGTTCCATGCTATAGAAATTCTATCTTCATTTGTATTGTTTGGATGTACCAAATGTAGTAATGAAGAAGGAAATATTATCATAAAACCTTCTTTAGGTGTAACTCTAATTGAAGTCGAAAACGCATTTCCTCCTATTACTTTATGAATGTTATAATCATTTCTAGAATTTATAAATTCAATTTTACCGTTATCGTAATCTTGAATGGAATTTTTAACATAATATACTCCAGATAAATGAAATTCTCCATGATGATGGATTGAATTATATCCACCTTTTTGATTTATATTTACCCATGCATTTGCTTTGTAAGTATAATCAGTAATTTGTAATTGTGGATTAATCTTTGAAACAGCTAATGCTGCTGCATTTGGAATTATATCAGTAAAATTTCTAAAGCCCCGAGTTTTCTTTAGCATCAAAGTTTCAGGAGATTGCCAGCCATTGCCCTTATTAGATTTATCGTTACCCTTATCTAATCTCTTCCATTCATATGATTCTTTGATTAACAAATCATTTAATTTTGTATGGTTGTCTATTTTAATATATATAAGTGGTGATGAAAATGGATGATCAACTTTTACAATCTGAAGCAATCTATTACTTTCAATTAAAATAAATATCAAAATTATATTAAAATATTTAAAATAAGAAATCACTATAATTTTAAGTTTATTCTTAAAATTGTATATATACTGTTTAAAACATCTTACTGCACAAAATAAATTTGTTATTATAATTTTATTATTTAATTTAATGGTAGTTTATGGCTCCCCGGGACGGATTCGAACCGCCGGCCAGACGATTAACAGTCGTCTGCTCTACCGCTGAGCTACCGGGGAATATTTATAGTAGCTATAATATAAAACGTTTTTAATGTAAAAATTATAAATTGCAACTAATTAATATTAGTGTGTAAACAGTAAAATACTAAAAATCTTTAATAATAGAACTTGCAATTTTTGTAATTTCAGAAGAATTAAATGACTGTGCTTTTATTTCTTTAATAACCTTTCTGTCATTTTTAATCGTATTTGAAGAATACGAAGGATCGTAGTGGTTTTCTAAAAAGCTTCTTGTTAATTCTTGCCATTTTTTTTGGTCAATTAATTCTTTCCAGCTATCAACTAATTTTTTACTTAACCTTTTTCTTAAACCAAAAATAATTGGATTTATTAATTCTGGGTTTTTACACATATACTCATAATCTTTTACTAAAAAAGTGGATCTTAAATGAATATCTGCTTTAATTTCAATTCTTGGTGAAACTATCATTTTAGCCCATATAGTTTTAGGTATATGAATATTTCCTATTTTACTACTTTCTGCCTCTAAAAAAACTTCTTTTTTTAGATTTAATTGTTTCAATTGATAAAATAATTTACTTTCAAAAAATTTTTGAGAAGGTTGTTTTAAATTTGGTATTTTTCCTAATAGTGAACCTTTATGATTAGCTAATCCTTCTAGGTCTAATATCTGACCACCTTGTTGTGCTATACTCTGTAAAATTTTGGTTTTAGCACATCCAGTTTTTCCGCTAATTAATATTATTTTAAGTTTGGAACCTACTGTATCCATAAATTGAAGTAAATGATTTCTATATTCTTTATAACCTCCTTCTAATTGTTGAGTTCTCCAGCCAACTTCAGATAAAATAATTGCAAATGCTTTTGATCTTTGCCCACCTCTCCAACAATAAACAAGAGGTTGCCAGGAGCCTTTATATTCTAAAAATCTTTCTTCAATATGTTTAGCTATATTTCTTGCAGTTAATGAAGAACCAATTATTTTGGCTTTAAAAGTACTTTCTCTTTTATAAATAGTACCAACTTTCTCTCTTTCTAAGTCGGACAAAACTGGACAATTTATAGACCCAACAATGTGATCCTCTGCAAATTCAGAAGGAGATCTGACGTCAATTATTGTGTCAAAATTATTATATTCCCAATTTTTTCTAATTTTATATTTTTTAAGCATTATTTACGAAATTTTAATTTTATTTTCTAAATTATTTACATAACCAATTTCAGTAAAATTGATTTTATATTTCTTTAAGAGTTGAAATTGCTTTTCCTTTTCTTCTTTAGGTATGATAAAAGCTACCCCCCCTACAGTTTGAGGATCATATAGTATTTCATCAACACTAACCTCATTTCGACTATAAACAATATTCTCTTTAGCTATGAGATAATTATTATCAAATAGTGACGACTTCACTCCTTTTTTTATTGCTTCCTCAACACCTTTAAATATTGGTATCTTTTTAGGAAATATAGTTAATCCAGTTTTGCCATTATCTCTTTTAATTAAATTTAAAAGATGATTAGCAAGTCCAAAACCTGTAATATCAGTCATAGATAAAATTTTTAACATAAATAATGTTTATAAACATTATGATATTAACCAAATGCAATGTAGAGGTTGTGCAGCAAAAGTTCCATATAATGCTCTAAAAACTTCTTTGTCAAAAAAAATAATCTCAACTTCCGAAGACGCTACCCCTATTAATAATTATCCGAGTTTGTTTCAAAGTGTTGATATGATAAATG
>QBZZ01000049.1 GCA_003282145.1 SAR116 cluster bacterium AG-337-N21 | reverse complement strand
CTGTGATGGGTGATACAATTTCTTCAAATGGCAAAAGCGATGCCTCTATAGTTAAAATACATGGAACTGAAAATAGTAAAAGTCTTGGCAAAGGAATTGCCATGACAACTGATTGTACACCAAGGTATGTAAAATCAGACCCAATTAATGGAGGAATGCAAGCAGTATGTGAAGCAGCTAGAAATATTGCTGCTTCTGGAGCCAAACCTTTAGCAATTACAAATAATTTAAATTTTGGTAATCCTGAGAAAAAAAATATTATGGGTGAAATAGTAGGATCAATTAAAGGAATTTCTAAAGCTGCATCATTTTTAAATACTCCAATTGTTTCTGGAAATGTTTCTCTTTATAATGAAACCAATGGGAAAGGGATTCTTCCAACGCCAGTGATAGGTATGGTAGGTGTTGTAGATGAGGTAGAAAATTGTTTAGAAATAAACGCAAAAAAAGATAATACTCTATTAGTTCTAGGTCAATCAGAAAATTTTACCGAAGGTTGGATTGGCTGTAGTGTTTATCAGGAAATAGAAAATAAGATAATTGACGCGGCTCCTCCACCTGTTAATTTAGAAAAAGAAAAGAAAATCATCGACATATTATTACAACTACATACTAAAAATCTTTTGACAGCAGCACATGATATTTCTGATGGTGGTTTATTAACAGCGATCTGTGAAATGTTATTTAGAAATAATTTAGGTTTAAATCTCAACCTACCTAAATCGTTGTCTAAGATTGATAGTAAAGACCCTACACTTCACTCATGGTGTTTTGGTGAGGACCAAGGAAGAATTATAGTAGCTACCAATAAAATCGATAAAGTTAAATTTTGTTTAAAAGATAGTATTTTAGATTATTTTGTTCTTGGCAAGACTAATGCAAGCAATAACTTGAATTTAAAAGATATTACTACTATATGTGTAAAAAGTTTAAAAAACTCGTATGAAACAACATTACCTTTAATAATGGGTAAAAATAAATAATTTAAGGTTTTAACATGGCTATGACAGCGGCTGAAATTGAGGAACTTATTCTTAAATCTTTTCCGGATGCAAAAGTTACTATTGATGACTTAAGAGGTGATGGAGATCATTACGCTGCTCAAATAGTCTCTGAACAATTTAAAGGATTAACAAGAGTCCAGCAGCATAAGATGGTTTATAGCGCTATGGACGGAAAAATGGGGAATGAGCTACATGCGTTAGCTTTAAATACATCGGCACCGAAAAATTGAAGGAGACTTATAATGGAACAAGATACAAAAGAAAAAATCGAAACCATGATAAATGATAATGAAGTATTATTATTTATGAAGGGCACCCCAGTGATGCCTCAATGTGGCTTTTCAGCCGCAGTAGTTGGGGTTTTAAGCCATATGGGTATAAAGTTTAATAGTGTAAATGTTCTTGAAGATCCTGAAATAAGAGAAGGAATAAAAGAGTTTTCAGACTGGCCAACTATACCACAACTTTATGTTAAAAAAGAATTTGTAGGTGGTTGTGATATAATTAGAGAAATGCATGAAAACGGGGAGCTTACTGAATATTTCCAAGAAGCAGGAATAAACTCTTAAATAAATAAACATCAAACACAATATCATATTGCGTTAAGTAGATATATTTTAACGTGAATAAAACTCAATAACAAGGTTAGTTTCCATTTGCACTGGATATGGAACATCATCAGGCATAGGAATTCTTACAAGTGAACCAGTAAACTTTGAATGATCAACTTCTACGTATTCGGGAACATCTCTTTCAGGTAACGTTGTAGCTTCGATAACAGCAGGAATTCCTTTAGCCTTTTCTTTTAATGCAATGACTTCACCAACATTGATCATTCTTGAAGGAATGTTACATCTACTTCCATTAACCATGACATGACCATGATTTATTAATTGTCTACATGCAAAAACTGTTGGGGCCAACTTCATTCGGTATAAAATAGCATCTAGTCTACATTCTAAAATACCAATTAAATTAGCTCCAGTATCGCCCTTTTTTCTAACTGCAGCAGTGTAATATTTTTTAAACTGTTTTTCACCTATATTACCATAATAACCTTTTAATTTCTGTTTTGCCATTAATTGAACGCCAAAATCTGTAGGCTTTTTTCTTCGCTGACCATGTTGACCTGGTGCGTATTCTCTATCATTTAATGGAGATTTTGGCCTTCCCCATAAATTCACTCCTAATCTTCTGTCTATTTTATGTTTTGAACTTGTTCTTTTATGATCTGACTTAGGCATATTTTAACCTTTATATCTGCTACTAAAAAAGTAGTTAATTATTCCAATCAGAAGTTAAAACTTCGGGATAAATAACACCACGTTATAATCCACTTTATCGGAACTGTGACTGAAAAATACTATTTAAATGTTAAAAGTCAAGTACGATTTGAACTTCCTGATAAGGATCTAATGATTCCATGAAGTGTCCTCAAATCCTGATGGGTCAGAGACGCTCTGTTAAATAAACTTCTTATGTTTCTTTTAACAACGGGCGCCATTTCTGGTGAGTGGAAAAAACCAGACTTAGTGAGTAAATGATCTAATTGTTGATAAAAATACTCTCTGTCGCCAACATTAGAAATTTCGGTGCTTTTTTTTAATTTTTTGTTTACTTTTATAGGTAAATTATCTTCTTTGAAATGAGACATCTTAACCTTATTCCATTCCCAACAAATCAACAATACTGCTTGAGATAAATTTAAAGATGAAAAGTTTTGGTTTAGTGGAATTGAAATTGTATAATCTGCTTGTAC
>QBZZ01000048.1 GCA_003282145.1 SAR116 cluster bacterium AG-337-N21 | reverse complement strand
ATTTATATTATTATTATATTTAATAAAACCTAGAGCTGAAGCAGCAGCAGATTGTGCTTGCCCAGATACATTTAAAACTAGTATAACTGGCCATCCAAACTTTTCTGAAAGTTCTGCAGTTGTACCAAAGCCAGAAGAACCTATACTCTCTACTCCATCATATAGACCCATAGATCCTTCGGTAATAATTAAATCTGCATCATAAGATTTTGATAAAATCTGTTTAATATTTTTTTCGTTCATAGCCCAAGTATCTAAATTATATGATTTTCTACCACATGCGATTTCATGGAAACCTGGATCAATGTAATCAGGGCCATTCTTAAAAGCTTGAATTTTTAAACCTGAATCTTTTATAGCTCTAAGAATTCCTAAAGAAACAATAGTTTTTCCTGAACCTGAATTTGGAGCTGAAATAATAATCCCAGGTGCATTATTCATCTAAAACCTCTTTGTTATTGATACTTTTTTTAAATCTTGTTTGATAATAAGGTGAATAAAGAGAGCTCTCCTTGAAATCACTATTGAATAGAGCTTTGCTAACTATTATTAATGTTGTTCTTTTCAATTCTTTTGGAATTTTATCTATAATGTTTAAAAGGTTACCTTTAATAATTTTTTGGTCTGGCCAACAAGCTCTATAAATTATTGCAATAGGACAATTTTCACCATAATATGGTATCAACTTTTTTATAATATTTTCTATATTTTGTATTGATAGGTGAATGACTAGAGTCGCACCAATTCTGGCCATATTATCTAAACTTTCATCAGAAGGCATTTTTGTAGCTCTTCCAGCAGTTCTTGTTAATATAACTGTTTGGGTTACTTCAGGGAGAGTGAACTCGTTTTCAAGCACTGCGGATGCAGCAGAAAAACTTGGTACTCCTGGAGTAATAGAAAAATTAATTCTTTCTTCTTTAAGTCTTCTTATTTGCTCTCCCATAGCAGACCATATTGATAAATCTCCAGAGTGAAGTCTTGCAACATCAAGATTATTTTTTGAAGCTAGTTTAAACTCTGCTAAAATAGAATCTAAATTCATATGTGATGTATCAATTAATTTAGCATTCTTGGGACAGTGACTTAATATCTCTTGAGGAATTAACGAACCTGCATATAAACAAACTGGACATTTTGAAATAATTTTATAACCTTTTAATGTTATTAAATCAGGATCACCTGGTCCAGCGCCTATGAAGTGTATTGTCAATTAATTATCTCCATTTATTTACTAAACTTTTTATATATTTATAAATTATTTTGATTTTATCCATTGAATAATTGGATAACTTTTAGACCATGTCCTATTTTTACCAAGATTACCAACTTTGGAAACATCGAACTTATACAATTCTCCACCATATTTTTTATGTGCATTTATTAAAATAGAACCTGTTTCTAAAGTTACAGAATTGACAACTATTCTTGTATTTTTTGGAATTATATTCCAAACATCTTTTAATAAATTTACAGTCAACCCACCACCTATAAAAACTACATCAGGTTTACTTAATTTTTCTAAAATATTTTCAATTTTGTCTTCATAAACTATTAAATTATTTAATCCTAATTTCGTTGCATTTAACTTAATTTGTTCAACTCTACTTGATTTAAATTCCACAGCTGAAACAGTGTTTGTATTATGTGATAACAGCCATTCAATAGCTATTGATCCTGAACCCGAACCAATATCCCATAAATGTTCAAAAGGCTTTGGAGCTAAAGCTGACATCGTCAATGCTCTTATAGGTTGCTTTGTAATCTGTCCGTCATTCTTAAAAAGATTATCTGGTTTTCCAGAAGATAAAGGAATAGTCTCACCATTTCCTAAAATACTAATAGCTACAGAGACTGGATGATTTATATCTATAAAGTCAATTTCACTGGCAATTGTTCTTCTTATTTTCTCATTTTTAAAGCCTAAAGACTCCATAACAACAAAATCACTCCTGCCAAAATTTTTAAGAGTAAGCCATTCTGCTAGTTTAAGAACGTTTTCTCCATCTTTTAGTAGCAGTATCATTCTAACATTAGGAGCTAAATATCGACAGATACTTTCAAATGGCACCGCATGTAGACCAAAACATAATGTATCTTGTATTGCCCAACCCATTCTTGAAGCAACAATAGAGAAAGTGGATGGTGATTGAAAAACATATCCACTCACTATTATCAAGTTTTTCAATAATTTTATTTCCTGCACCAAACCAAAAAGGATTACCTGAGACTAATACAACAACCTTTTTACCTCTGAATTTTAGAAGTTCTTTAATCCCTTTTTCAAATGGTGACGGCCATAAAAATGTTTTGTTTGAAATAGTTGTAATATTTTTAATATGTCTTTCAGCACCCATAACTAATTCGGCATATTTTATTGATTGTATAGCTTTTTGAGGTAAAGTATGATTGGCGTCTCCATTAACACCTATTATAGTAAGCCAAGGTTTTTTTTTCATGATAACTAACATTCTTATTATAGGTGGAACCAGTGAAGGTAACTCTTTGGCAAAGATACTCCACGAAAACAGTATCAATTATATGATTTCTTACGCCGGTAGAGTTAATATAGTACAAGCAAAAGATCTTAACAAGAGAATTGGTAGATTTGGCGGAATTTTAAAAATGTCACATTGGCTAAAAGATAATAAAATATCACATGTTGTAGATGCTTCTCATCCATTTGCAAAACAAATTAGTCAAAACACCTATCAAGCTTGTATAAATAATAAAACTCCACTTGTGAGATTAACAAGAAAACCATGGGTGGAAAATAAAAATGATAATTGGAAAATTGTAAATTCATATGA
>QBZZ01000047.1 GCA_003282145.1 SAR116 cluster bacterium AG-337-N21 | reverse complement strand
AAAGTAAAGCTGAAATTGTTGCAACTAAGTTTAGGATAAAATTACCTACCTTTAGACAATTTTTCTCAAGATGGAAAGCTTGGGGAACAGGAAGTTTTATGGGTGCTATCGTTGGAGCTGTTCCAGGAGTGGGAGCAGATGGAGCTACGTGGTTAGCTTATGGTACAGTTAAAAATAACTCAAAAAATCCAGAAGAATTTGGAATAGGAAATCCTGATGGTGTAATAGCTCCTGAAACGGCTAATAATGGAACTACTGGAGGTGCGATGGTACCAATGTTGACACTTGGAATACCTGGAGATGCCTCAACAGCTATTATGATCGGTGCTCTTTATCTTCATGGATTACAACCTGGCGTAACACTAATGAAAACAGGTGGGGATGTAGTATATGGAATGTTAGCAGGACTATTGTTAGCAGGAATTTTTATGTTTTTAATTGCTATGGGAGCAATCAGGTTTTTTGTATACGTCTTAAGGCAACATAGATCCTTGCTATTTCCATTTGTAATGATTTTCGCATCTTTAGGTGCTTTCGCTAGCTATGGGACTATTTTCCCAGTTTTCGCAGCAATATTTCTTGGAGTATTTGGTTTTATAATGGAAGAAAGAGGCTTTCCAGTCGTGACGATAGTATTAGGGGTTATTTTGGGTCCAATTATTGAGTTTAATACACGTACCGCATTAATGCTGTCTGGGGGTGACTGGACTACATTTTTATCAACTTGGCCAAGAATTATCTTTCTTGCCATAATTATTTTCCTTGTAATTAACGAAATAAGACAAGGGATAAAACGCCAATCAATGGCAAAAATCTAACTTTTATTAGGAGGTATAAAATGAGATTTTTAATTATATTTTTAGCAACAATCGGAATTATGATGCAAACATCATTTGCAGGTTTCCCTGACAAAACAATAAGACTTATTGTTCCATGGAAAGCTGGAGGTGGCACAGACACAATAGCTAGAGGTTTTGTCGGTGCATTTGCTGATGCGGCTGGTGTCGATGTAGTAATTTCAAATGTAGTTGGTGGCGCAGGTTCTAAAGGTGTCATTCAAGTACAGCAATCTAAAAATGATGGTTACACTCTACTTTTAAACGGAACTGATACTATTATTGGATTGAATACATTTAAAAAAATGCCTTTTACAGCAGATAGTTTTGAGTATGTGGGCGGAATGTATACCACTCCGACTTATGTCTTAGCTAACAAAAAACGAGGTTATACATCTCTTTCAGATGCTATAGAGAAGTCTAAAAAGAGACCTGGTGAATTAATAGCTGGGGTTGCAGCAAAATACAATGCTCATGATGTTATGGCTCATGCTATAAACGGATACGCAGGAGCAAAATTTAGGATAGTTGCTTTTGGAGGAGGAGCAAATCTAAAAAAAGCAGTTTTGGGAAATGAAATAGATATTTGTATAATTCACGCTCCCGTTGCCTTGGCTGCAGTGAAAGAGGGAATTTTAGACGTTATTGGAACTGGAGGCTCTCTTCAAAATATCACTTATCCACCAGCAAAAAATATGAAAACTCTAAAAGATTTGAATATACCAGCAGAAATAGGAGTAACTAGGGGTTTATATGCTCCTAAAGGAACACCAAAAGCTGTCATGGAAAAATTATCTCAAATTATGGAAAAAGCAGCTAAAAGTGAAAAATTTACTAAATTTGGTAATAATTTTGGTTTTTCACCAGTATGGTTGACTGGAAAAGAGTTTAGAGCTCTTCATGATGACGGAATGGGACAATACGCTGATATTAAAGCAAAATTTATGTCCAAATAAATTTAATAAGAGGGAATTAATATTCCCTCTTATCTCTCATTATAAATTTTTTATAAAATAAAAACCGCATGTTTAAACCTTTAAAAGATATTACGATTTTAGACTTAACCCAGGTTTTGGCAGGCCCATATGGGTCTTATCAATTAAGCTTACTTGGTGCAAATGTAATTAAAATTGAAAATCCTAACTTAGGTGATTGGGCAAGAATGGGTGGTGATGATAAAGAACTCTCTGATGATTTAATGGGTAGTAGTTTCATCGTACAAAATGGAAATAAACGTTCAATACGTTTAGACTTAAAAAATAAAATTGGTAAATCAACATTTAATGAATTTGTTAGACAGTCAGATGTTGTTATGGAAAACATGACTCCAGGTAAATTTAAAAAGTTGGGCTTCTCTTTTGATAATTTAAAAAAAATTAATCCAAGTATTATTCTATGTTCAATTTCTGCATATGGTCAAAATGGTGATCTTGGCAATAGATCTGCTTACGATCATGTTGTACAAGCCGCTTCTGGTATAATGTCTACAACTGGCACTGAAATTTCGGGCCCTCTTAAAGTTGGGGCACCTTATATTGACTATGCTACCGGTCTAAACTCTGCTTTTGCAGTGACTGCCGCAATAGCAAATTTACGTAAAGATAAGTCAGCTAAATGGTTAGATATCAGCATGTATGATACTTCTCTATTCTTAATGTCGAGTTTAGTTTCAACTACTTTAAATTCAAATGTTAAACTTAAACCTAATGGAAATGAAGCTTGGTCAGGAAGTCCCTCATCAGGTTGTTTTGAAGCATCTTGCGGGAGCCTATTGTCAATAGCTGCAAATACTCAAAAACAATTTGAAATGATGTGTGAAACTCTTTTTGGAAAAAATGTGGAAGAAAATTCTAAGTGGTTTGATCTTAAATATAGAGTAAAAAATAAAAATCTGTTGAAAAAACGTATAGCGTCAGTAATTAAATCTGATACTGCAGACAAATGGGAAACTAAATTAAATTATAATCATGTACCAGCAGCTAAGGTGAGAGACTTTCAGCAAGTGGTTTCAGAAAGTCATTTTAAACAAAGAGAAAACTGGATTCATACTAATTTAAAAAAAACTAATAAAAAATATCTCGTTCCATCATTAAGTTTCAAAATTA
>QBZZ01000046.1 GCA_003282145.1 SAR116 cluster bacterium AG-337-N21 | reverse complement strand
ATCACTAAAATCAAAAAACTATGAAATAATTTATGTTAACGATGGTTCTATAGATAATACTGAAACAGAATTAAAAAATAATTTAAAAAAAAATAGAAGATTGAGGGTAATAAGTCATAAAATTAGCCAAGGCCAATCTGCTGCATTACGTTCAGGAGTAATAGCATCTAAATCACCATTAATAGCTACATTAGATGGAGATGGACAAAATGATCCTTCTGATCTTAGGGAAATGATAGAGAAAATTAAAAAGTATAAAAATGAACTTACTTTAATTGGAGGTGTTAGACTTAATAGAAAAGATAGCAAGCCCAGGTTATGGGCATCTATATTTGCGAAATATTGTCGAAATTTTTTACTTAAAGATAAACACCCAGACTCAGGATGTGGCATCAAAGTATTTCATAAAGAATTATTCATAAAACTGCCTTACTTTGATCACATGCATAGATTTTTATCTGCTCTTGCTTCAAGAGAAGGAGCAAATGTTTTAGAATTTAAAGTAAATCATAGAGAAAGGGTAGTTGGCAGTTCTAACTATACTAATATAGGAAGACTGTTAGTTGGAATTTTTGACATCTTAGGTGTAATTTGGTTAAGAAAAAGGATGCCTAAAAACACTTCTTCTATAGAAATTTTTAAATGATTAGGGATTTCAAATGAACTTCATATCTTTCTTGTCAATGCAAATTGAAAAAATTGCTATTAATCTCAATGATATTATAATATATGTGTTACCTTTTTTAGAGCCTTATTTAATAAACCATCCTGAAGCCATAATGATAACAATTGGTTTTGGCGGACAAGCTTTATTCGCCACTCGTTTTATTATTCAATGGATTAGTAGTGAAAACGCAGGAAGATCGATTATACCTGTTGCTTTTTGGTATTTTTCAATATCTGGTGGATTAGTTTTATTAACCTATGCGATTTGGAGGCAGGATCCTGTTATAATTGCAGGCCAGTCAGTTGGTGTTTTCATTTATGCAAGAAATCTATATTTTATTAACAGAGAAAAAAAACTAACTGAGTAAATTAGTTCTGAAATAAAATAAATTAATTAAATTCATTTTTAATTGGCCTTGATAACAGTTTTTTAATTATTTCATCTACATTAGCCTCTTTATTTAGTATTTTTTTAATAGAGGTCATTATAGGTAACTCTAATTCTAGTTTTTCAGATAATGCAATAGTAGCATTTATTGCGTTTAAACCTTCTACAAGTTCTTTTGGTGGCTCATTGTTATTTCTTACAATTTTCATTCCATATGCCATATTTCTTGAATGTGGGCCGCTGCATGTTAAAGACATATCTCCTATACCTGCCAGACCAAAGGCAGAAGTATAATTTCCTCCTGCTTTTTCAATTAATTCGGATGTTTCAGAAATGCCTCTTGTAATTAAAGCAGCTTTTGCGTTATCACCTAATTTTAAACCTTCAATAATACCAGCTCCAATTGCAATTATATTTTTAACAGCTCCTGCAATGGACACTCCTTGTGGATCATTACTAGGATATAGTCTAAGATTTGAATGATGGAATAATTCACAAATTGAGTTGGCTTGTTCAATAACCTTATTTGCAATCACAGCTGCGGCAGGTTGATTATTAGCTATCTCGTCAGCAAAGGTTGGTCCTGTTAATATAGATAAGTTCATATTTGGAAAATCACTTTCAACAACTTCACTAAATGTCTCACCTTTGTTCGTTGCAAATCCTTTTGATGTAATAACAACGTGAACATTTTTATTTGACAAAAAAGCAACCTGATTAACCGCATCTAATACCCTTTTACTTTCTGTTGTAATAAAAATTAAATCACATGTTTTAATCATTTGATTTTTATCTATCGATGCTTTTATAAGAGGGCTTAACTTAGCTTCAGGAAATCTTTTTGATATATGATTATTAATATCTACTTCCCGGATTTTGTCAGAAACTATCAGTGTTGATTTGATTCGAATGGAAGCAAGTGTAATAGCTAAAGCTTGGCCCCAAGCTCCACCACCATAAAAACATATTTTTGAATAAGAAGACATTTAAGCTTTAACTCCACTTTTACCTATTTTCGGTTGTATTGGATTTATAAAATGTGCCTTTGGATCTAAGGGCCATCTTGGTCTGGGTTTGAAATCTAAGTTAGTTTCACCCTCATGATTATACTTTTCATAGCCAGCCCAAGCAATCATAGCCCCATTATCAGTACATAAATCTAAAGGTGGTGCAAAAAATATTGCGTTTGCTTCTAAAGATAATTTTTTTAATTCCTTACGTATGTATAAGTTAGAAGCAACACCGCCAGCTACAACCAATTGAACATTAGACTTGTCATTAATCATTTTTGTAAACTTGCTCATTGCAAATTTAGTTCTATCTACAAGACAATCAGATATTGATTTTTGTATGCTAGCGCATAAATTTCTTGTTATTGTTTTATTTAATTTATTCCTTGAAACAGTTTGATTGAAAGCAGTCTTCAATCCTGAAAATGAAAAATTAGGATTTTTTGATTTATACATTGGTTTAGGTAAATCAAAGCTCTTAGGATCTCCATCTATTGCCATCTTCTCTATCATAGGCCCCCCTGGAAATCCTATGTCTAGTATCTTTGCTGCTTTATCAAAAGTTTCCCCTGCAGCATCATCAAGAGTGGAACTCATTCTAACATATTTCCCATATTCTAACACAGCTATTATTTGTGTATGTCCTCCAGAAACTAAAAGCAATAGATATGGATATTTTACATTATCGGTTAAACGTGCGGTTAGAGCATGCCCTTCAAGATGGTTGACTGCAACATATGGCCTATCTAGAGACATTGCTAAAGATTTAGCAAATACCGTTCCTACAATTACTCCTCCAATTAGGCCAGGACCTCCTGTGGCAGTAATTAAATCTATATTATTTAATTCTAACTTTGCTTTATCCAAAGCTGATTGAATTGCATAATCCATATTCGATAAATGATCTCTAGCAGCAATCTCAGGAATAATTCCACCATACTTATTAAGATTTGA
>QBZZ01000045.1 GCA_003282145.1 SAR116 cluster bacterium AG-337-N21 | reverse complement strand
TTCCTGCATACGCTAGCACGTATCATGGTGATAGAAATGGTGGCCTAGATAACAAAGAAGCTTTTGGTGAATTTGCCCATCAATGCTTTGAATTGGGATATAAAGCATTTAAGATACATGGATGGCATGAGGGTGATAGAAAAGAAGAAGCTGACAATGTTTTACATGTCGCCAAAGAAGTTGGAGATAAGATGAATTTAATGCTTGATCCCGCATGCCAACTTAGAACATTTGCTGATGCTTTATATGTTGGAAAGGCTTGTGATGAAGCAAACTTTTTTTGGTTAGAAGACCCTTACAGGGATAGTGGTGTATCAGCTTTTTCTCATAGACGTCTACGGGAGATGTTAAAAACACCCATTTTACAAACTGAACATATAAGAGGTATTGAAACTAAATGTGATTTTTTAATTGCTGGAGGCACTGATTTTTTAAGATCAGACCCCGAGTATGATATGGGTATAACAGGTGCAATGAAAATTTCACACTTAGGAGAAGCATTTGGAATAGATGTAGAAGTGCACGCATGTGGCCCCGCACATCGACACGTAATGGCAGCTACTAGAAACTCTAATTACTATGAGGTGGCTCTTGTTGGACCTGATTGTCCGAACACAATGGCACCTGTTTATAAGTGTGGTTATACTGATATGATTGATTGTATTGATAATGAAGGTTATGTTACTGTTCCAAAAGGCATTGGATTAGGTGTAAAATATGACTGGGATTTCATAAAATCAAACACCACTAATTTATCTGTATACGAGTAAAAATTAAATGTCCAAAAATGAAATTCTACTAATTCTTGGTAATCAATTATTCCCTTTAGAACATATCAAAAAAACTAATGTTAACAAAATATTTATGGCCGAAGATTTTGGTTTAACTACTGAACATAAGCATCATAAATTAAAAATTTTGATGTTTCTCTGGTCCATGAGAAAATATAGGGACAATTTAGTTAAAAATGGATATGAGGTATATTATCATTCTATCGATGATAATGACTTTAAGGATAGTTTCGAAGATAAATTTTTAAAGGTAATAAAAAAAGAAGATATCTCTGAGATTAAATGTTTTGAGATTGAAGACCATTTTTTTGAAAAAAGATTTAACAACTTCGTCTTAGTAAACAAACTAAATTATGAAACCATAAACAACCCAATGTTTCTAACCTCAAGGTTAGAATTTAAGGAATTTTTAAAAAGTCAAAAAAAAATAATAAGAATGGCTAGTTTTTATCAAAAAATACGTCAAAAATTGTCCATATTAATTGATGATCAAAATAAACCTTTAGGTGGAAAATGGTCATATGACGCAGATAATAGAAAAAAAATACCAAGAAATATTGATATACCTAAAATACCTCCAATCCAAGATGACAACAAATTTAAATCTTTAAAATAAACAATAAATTCTTTTTTTCATGACCATCCTGGATCTACAGATTATTTGTGGATGCCAACAGATAGAGAAGAATCATTAATGTGGTTGGATAATTTTTTTAAAAATAAATTTTCAAATTTTGGTAATTATGAGGATGCAATTAGATCAGACAACAACTTTCTTTTTCATAGTGCTATCAGTCCTATTCTTAACATGGGTTTAATAACTCCAGATGAGGTGATTAAAAAGGCATTAGAGTTTTCTCAATTAAAATCAGTTCCTATTAATTCCTTAGAAGGATTTATTCGTCAAATTATTGGATGGCGAGAATTTATCAGAGGAATATACCACCATAGAGGCAATGAAGAAATTAATTCAAATTTCTGGAATCATCAACGAAAATTAACAAAAGATTGGTACGAAGGAACTACAGGAATAGATCCATTGGATGATGCCATAAAAGATTGTCTTAAATTTGGATATACCCACCATATTCCAAGATTAATGGTCATATGCAATATAATGAATCTAGCAAAAATACACCCGAATGAGATCTACAGATGGTTTATGGAAATGTTTGTAGATTCTTCAGATTGGGTAATGATTCCAAATGTTTATGGAATGGGAACTTTTGCAGATGGAGGTATATTTGCTACAAAACCATATTCTTGTGGTTCAAATTATATTTTAAAAATGAGTAATTACAAAAGAGATGATTGGTGTGATGTTGTAGATGGCTTGTACTGGATGTTTATGAGTGATAATATTTCTTTTTTCCAAAGTAATCCAAGACTTGCAATTTTAGTGAAATCCTTAGAAAGGATGAACATTGATAGAAAAAAACTTATTTTTGCTAAAGCAATTGATTTTATAAATATTAGAACAACTAAATAATACTTCACAAAGACATTTCAATTCATATGATAAACAATTTATAAAAGTGATTTTATGTCAAATCAAATTCCAAGAATAGACTATAGCTTATTATGTAATAATAAAAAGGATGATAATTATAAAGAACTTAAAAAACTTAAAGTTGCAGTGAATGAATATGGTTTTTTAATAATGAAAAATTATCCTATTAATAGTAATAAAATTGAAAATGTTTTTTCTTTATATAAGACATTTTTTAAACAAAGTTTTTATGAAAAAAATAAAGTCAACATGTCAAAGACAACTTCAAACAGAGGTTGGGGCGGCATAAAGGCAGAACAAGTTAACTCAGATTTCAATCCTGATAATAAAGAAATATTTGACTGTGGGCCCAAAATAACCATCGAACATAAGTTTCAAGATTTGCCTTATTATTCAAAAAATATTTGGCCAGATAAAATTCCATTTTTTGAAAAAAATATCATGGAATTTTATAAATTATGTAGTCAAATTTCAATTTCAATTTTGAAACTAATTGAAATTTCTCTCAACTATTCGACTAACTACTTTATAGATAAGTTTGATCTTCCTATGGCACTACTCAGATGTAATTATTATCCCAAAAGATCTAAAGAACTTACTGATAATGATTTTGGAATTGCTCCACATACTGATTATGGCTGTTTAACCCTTTTATTTACAGATGGAACACCTGGATTAGAAGTAGAGTTACCTTCAAAAAATTGGGAACCGGTAACTGCAAATAAAAATGAAATAATAATAAATTTTGGAGACATGCTAGAGATTTGGTCAGATCAAAAAATTAGAGCAACGCCCCATAAAGTTATAGGAACTAATAAGGAGAGATTTTCAATACCATTTTTCTTTAATCCTCAATATGATACTATTATCTCTGATGAAAAAAACCTTATAGCGGGTGAATATTTATCTCAAAGATATGATGAAACGTACGTTCATAAAATTATATAATTTTATTATCTCAAACCATCTTTGCCTAAGACATCTTTTGCTTCCA
>QBZZ01000044.1 GCA_003282145.1 SAR116 cluster bacterium AG-337-N21 | reverse complement strand
GATTATGACGCAGACTCTATTAAGGTTCTCAAAGGGTTAGATGCTGTTAGAAAGCGACCCGGCATGTACATTGGTGATACTGACGATGGTTCTGGTTTACACCACATGGTTTATGAGGTTTTAGATAATTCGATAGATGAGTCATTAGCAGGTCATTGTGACCTTATTCTAGTAAAATTATTAAATGATGGTTCTGTTACTATAAGTGATAATGGTAGAGGTATACCAGTAGATATTCACCCTGAAGAAGGCGTTTCAGCAGCAGAGGTCATTATGACACAATTACATGCAGGTGGAAAATTTGATAACAATTCTTATAAAGTATCGGGTGGATTACATGGAGTTGGTATTTCAGTTGTAAATGCATTATCGGAAACATTGGTTTTAACCATCTACAGAAACGAAAAAATATATGAGATAAATTTCAAAAATGGCGTTGCTACAGATCGTTTGAGGATTGTTGGCGAAGAAAATCAAAAAACAGGTACAGAAATCACTTTTAAACCAAGTAAAGAGACTTTTACTAAATGTAATTTTGATTATCAAACTCTAGAGCATCGAATTAGAGAGTTGGCATTTTTAAATAGTGGAGTCCATATAGACTTAATTGATCAAAGAGAAACTGATGAAAAAAAAGTTTCATTTTTTTATGAAGGAGGTTTGAAGGCATATATAGAGTATCTAAATAGATCCAGAAATGCTATTCATGAAGTTATAGCTACCACTCACGAAAAAGAAGGTATTACTGTTGACATTTCTATGGAATGGACAGACGGATACCATGAAACTACTCTTTGTTTTACAAATAATATTCCACAAAGAGATGGAGGCACACATTTAGCTGGTTTTAGAGCGGCTCTTACTAGAGTAATCAACTCCTATTCTATTAATTCTGGTATTGCAAAAAAAGAAAAGCTTCAATTATCTGGTGAAGATTGTAGAGAAGGATTAACTACTGTACTATCCCTAAAAATTCCTGACCCAAAGTTTTCAAGTCAAACAAAGGATAAATTAGTATCAAGTGAAGTCCGTCCAGTAGTAGAGCAATTAGTTTCAGAATCTTTTGATTCAAATAATCTTCAATGTTTGACTTTCTAAGGCCTTTACCTTGATTTAATAAAGAAATAGCTTCAAGAATATTAGTCTTACCACAACCATTATCTCCAAAAATTAATAAAGAGTCTTTACTAATATTAAGGTTTAAATCAACGTGATTTCTAAAATTTTTTAAATTTAATTTTTTTATATAAAATTTGTTTGAATTTTGATCTGTTTTAATTTCATCTTTGAGGTTTAAAATATTATTTTTCATTTTTATCCTAGATTGACTTATTTGAACTTATAAATAAATTAAACTCTCATAGGCATTAAGACAAAAATAACACCGTCTTGATCTGGGTCTGTAATCAAAGCGGGTGATGCTGAATCTGACAATAAAATTTCTATATCTTTTCCTTGGATTTGAGACGCTATGTCTAGAAGATATTTTGCATTAAACCCTATATCTAAATCATCATGATTATAGTTTATTTCTAAATCTTCAGAGGCATTACCTAAATCATGACTATTAACATTTAACGATAATAAGTTTTTATTTAACGAAAGTTTTACAGCTCTTGATTTTTCCATAGATACAGTAGAAACTCGATCAATGGCTTTTGAAAAATCAGAGTTTAAAACTGTTAACTTATTTAGATTTTCTTTTGGGATAACTCTTTGATAATCTGGGAATGAGCCATCTATCAGTTTTGTTGTCAAAACGGTATTTGGAAAAATGAATTTTGATTTAGTGTTAGAAATAATGATTTTAATTTTACCATCAGTTCCATCAGTTAATTTTCTAATTTCTCCAACAGCTTTTCTTGGCAAAATTATACTTGGCATAGCTTCAGCTCCTTCGGGAAGTGGAATTTCAGCTTGAGCTAAACGATGCCCATCAGTTGCAACAGCCCTTAACTTGTCTTTGTTTGGTTCAGGAACATGAAAAAAAATGCCATTTAAGTAATATCTTGTTTCTTCTGAAGAAATCGCGAATTTAGTGTTGTCGATTAAACTCGCAAGATCAACAGATTCTATAGAAAATTCACTACCTTTTTCAATTTCTGTCATTACAGGAAAATCGTCTACTGACAAAGTTGGAAGAATAAATTTAGATTTACCCGTTGAAACTTGAATATTAAAATCAACCTGCTCAATTTTAATTTCAGCTCCATCAGGAAGCTTTCTAACGATATCATAAAGAGTATGGGCTGCTAGTGTTACTTTACCTTGGTTTAAAACGACACAGGCTGTAACTTCCACAATATCCATATCCATATCTGTAGCTGTAAATGAGACTTTTGACGAATTTGTTTCTATTAATACATTAGACAAAATTGGAATCGTATTTCTTCTTTCAACAACAGAATATATATGTCCAAGTGGTTTAAGAAGAGCGTTTCTATCAATTGTAAAATTCATAATTTAACCTCAATCGATTGCAAATAAAGATAAATATTGTGCTTTTATCATAGCATGTTTAGACTAATTACAGCAAGTAATTACATATATGTAATCTTCAATAAATGAGGGCATCATTAAGTAGAAACAATAGATTTTTTTAGTTCGGAAAGTTGTTTTTTTAATTTTTGATCTACAAGTAATAATGCTTCGATTTTTTTTACTGCATGCATTACTGTTGTATGATCTTTTCCTCCAAAGGCTTTACCTATCTCGGGATAAGAAAAACTAGTTACAGCCTTACAAATATACATAGCAATCTGCCTAGGTCTGGCAATATTAATTGAACGTCTTGAGGAAGTCATATCGGATAACTTTAAATTAAAAAATAGAGAAACTTGTTCTTGTATAAAATCAATAGATATATTTTTTTCGTTGACTAATAAAATATCAGATAATAATCGTTCAGAGTTTTCTAGAGTTATATCATTACCTGTAAGTTCGTGATTTGCCCAAATTCGATTTAAAGCACCTTCTAATTCTCTGATATTACTTACAATTTTATCAGCTAAAAATTGAAGAACATTTAACGGTATATTTATCCCAGATAAATTAACTTTTTTTCTGAGTATATCGAGTCTTAATTCGTAATTAGTTGGAAGAAAATCAACAACTAAACCTCCTCCCAATCTTGATTTTAATTTCTCTTCCAAGTCAATTAATTCAACAGGTGATTTATTAGATGAAATTATGATTTGTTTGCCATCATCAATCAAGTTATTGAATGTATAAAAAAACTCTTCCTGAGTTGAGCCTTTACCACCAATAAATTGAATATCATCAATAATTAAAACATCGATAGATCTAAATTGATCCTTAAACTTTAGAGTATCTTTTTGTCTTATAGATTTTATAAACTGGTACATAAAACGTTCTGCAGACATTAATACAAGTTTAATGTTTGGATTTTTATGCTTTAAATCTATTGCAATTGCATTTAATAAATGAGTCTTTCCCATCCCTACATTGCCATGAATATATAGTGGATTATAAATAAAAGAGCTTACATCACATATCCTTTTGGCAGCTGCGTAGGGCATTTGATTAGTGGTGCCAACTACAAAGTTATCAAAAGTAAATTTTGTATTTATTTTCATAGACACAGTGTCTACAAATGAGAGATCATTGTTTATTAAAGCATCAACCTTGGGGTTATGGTTTTTTTCAATCTTGAAAGAATTAGAGGCCTTGACCTTATCTGTTGTGTGAATAATAATTCTTGTTAAACCTTCAAAATATTTCGACGCCTCAAAAAAAATATTTTCATAATACTGCGTTTCAGCTCTGTTTGAAATTAATTGAGAGTCCGTAGACAAATGAAGTATTTTTTTCTCATATTCAATAAATTTAAGTGGTTCTATCCATGCTTTCCATACTACTTCCTTAATATTTTTTGAAATTAGATGTTTAGTTTTTTTCCAATTGTCATCTTGAAAGGATTTAAAAACTTTTAAATCCTGATCCATCTCAATTTTAGTTTCTTTTATCTCAGAATATGATTTAATTTTGCTCATTTAAATAAAACTTCTTAAAATAAATGGTTTAATACTTTTGAGTTTTAACTG
>QBZZ01000043.1 GCA_003282145.1 SAR116 cluster bacterium AG-337-N21 | reverse complement strand
AGAGAACTCTTATTATCAAAGTTTGCTTTTGGTGTCATTGAGTTAACTGAAAACATTGCTTTTCCAACATTTCCATGTAGATCAATACCAGAGATTTGAATAGTATTTATTTCATTTGCGAATTTTTCAGCAAGATTACTAATCTCACTTTGAACAGATCCAACCAAACTATAAAATTGTGAAATTGCAGATAAAACTCCTGAAGAGAATGCAGCTGTTGATTTTATTCCCTGTTTATTAACATTGATCGAGATATTATTTTCATCTGAAGCTGATGTAAGTGTAGCGGCGTTATTTCTTTTTAAAATATTTACTCCGTTACCAGAGCCGCCTAATCTAATTTCAGCGGCTCCAGTCTCGTCTAAATTTACAGTGAAATTAAGTGTTTTAGAAAGTTCTTTTAATAATTGATCTCTTGCATCTAAAACATCATTAGAAGCATCTTTAGTACCGCTTGTAGAAATTAAACTGTTAACTTTAGATAATTGATCTAAGTTCAAGTTTACCTCAGTTAGTTTAATATCAGTTTGTTTAATCGCACTTGATTTAAAATTCTTAAGTTGAGTGTCATAACTATTAAATGCAGAAGCCAGTGCCTTACCTGCCTCTAAAGCAACAGTGCGTGCAGCAATACTGTCAGGTTTACTTGCAACGTCTTGAAGAGAGTCAAAAAATCTTCCAATAAAAACACCTAAATCGCTACCTGAAGGTAACAACATATCTTCAAGGTCACTCAACTTTGAAACTAAGTCATTTAACATTTCATAATCAGATTGTGATGATCTAGTTTTATCAGACAAATACGCGTCAAATGATCTTTTAACACTTGTAACTCTTACTCCTAGTCCAGCATTATCAGACACATTTGTTGGTCCGCCAGTGACGCCCGCGACTTCTGCAATATCTGCACTTCTTTTATTGTAACCTTCAGTGTTTATGTTAGCTATATTTTGACCGGTAACAGATAGTGCTTGTCTATAGGCTTGTACCCCAGTTTTTCCTATTTCAAATAAAGAAGCCATTTACTTTTCTTTCTTTGAATGAAAATGTGGTTGAAACTGTTTAATAAGTGCTTCTGCTATACCAAAGTTATTTTTCTTTGATAAAATTTGAGAATATTCTACATCAAGCATATTGTTAAATGTGTCTTGAGCCTCAGAACTAAAAACCCCTTCAGCTAACCTACTTTGTCTTGCCTGTTTTAACATTTGATGTACAAAGATAGATTCGAACTGTTCTGCTACATTTTTCAAATCTTGATTATTTTTTTCTTTTAAAGACAAAGAATTTTGATCTTGTGAAACCTTTGTTGCTAGAAAATTGATATGATCTGATTTTGAAATAGAATTATCCATTAACTCTACCTTTAAATAATAATCATTTGAGCTCTTAGAGCACCGGCAGCTCGTAAAGCCTCTAAAATTGCGACTAAATCAGCACTTGTAGTACCTATTGCGTTTATTGCATCAACCACATCAGCCAAGGATGTTCCTGCGTCAAAAACGAAAGCTGAGGCTGTATCTGCACCTGCCTCTATATCAGTATCATTTTCAGTATTAGCTGCAGTGGTAGTGGTAACATTACCTGCATCATCATATAAAACTTGCCCTGGAGTCGTATTAGTATCCTCATTAACCTTGACTGTTAAACTACCGTGACTTACTGCGGCCGGAGTAACCCTTACGTCACCTCCTATTACAATTGTTCCTGTTCTTGCATTTACAACCACTTTGGCAATTGGTGAAGCTGGATCAACCTCTATATTTTCGAGTAAACTCATGAAACTAACTTTTTGAGATGGGTCTTTAGGTGCCCTAACAGAAACTGAGGTATGATCTAAGGCTTTAGCAACGTCTGGACCAAATACTTTATTGATTTCTTCTGTAATACGATTGGCAGTTGTAAAATCTCCTTGATGCAGGTTCATTACAAAATTATTGGAGTTTATAAATGGTGCTTCAACCATCCTTTCTACTGTAGCTCCGTTAGAAATTGTGCCAACAGTTGGGATATTAACAGACATTGAAGAACCATCTGCACCTTCTACACCAAACCCACCGACTGCTAAATTACCCTGTGCAATCGCATAAGTTTTTCCATCCGCACCTTTTAGTGGTGTCATCAAAAGAGTTCCACCTCTTAAGCTCTTTGCTTTACCCATAGAAGAAACCGTTACACCAATTTTTTGGCCAATTTTAACAAAAGGGTCTAAGTCAGCGGTAATCATTACAGCAGCAGAGTTTTTCCCACTTAAACTACCTGTATCAATATTCATTCCAAATTGAGATATAGTTGACTGCATACTTTGCAGGGTGACACCTAGAGAGGAGTCACCAGTACCATCAAGTCCAACAACAATTCCATAACCCATTAATTGATTAGTTCTAATTCCTGCAAAACTAACCATATCTTTTAATCTATCTGCCATTACCTCATTAGCAATGAATAAAAATAAGAAATTTATTAGTATAATTTTTTTTAAATTTTTCATTTGTAAATATCCTAAAAAGGCGAAATCGCTCTAAATATTTTACTTCCCCATCCGGGTTTTGTGGCGCTATCCAGTATTCCTGCACCAACATATTCAATTTGAGCCTCAGCGATTTTTGCTGACGAAACTGAATTTGTAGTAGATATATCTTGAGGCCTAATTATCCCACTTAATCTAATATATTCTGTACCTTCAGTTATCCTCAATTTCTTTTGTCCTTTGATTTCTAAATTACCATTCGGAAAAACTCTTACAACAGTAGCAGAGAGTGTTCCACTCAGACTATTTGATTGGTTTGTAGCCATAGAGCCTGAAAAAGAGTTTGTTTTGGAAGCACTACCTCCTAATCCGGCAAAATTTCTTAATATTCCAGTCGGGCCAACCTCTGCTCCAATCGTGTCAGTTTTTCCAGATGAATTTGTGACTGCTTTGTTAGAAGAGAAAGTTTCACTTAAAGTAACTGACAAGATATCACCAACTTTCTTAGCTCTTCTATCTGATGAAAAGAGACCTGCTGAACTAGTGCTAAAGATTGCTCCATTTGAAGGATTTTCTCTGTCAAACTCCTCAAATGAAGGTGTTAATGGTTTAAACTGTTTATTATTGACTTCTTCTACATAAGTTGAACAACCATTTATAAATAATATAGAGACAATAATAATTAACTTTTTCATCATAACCTCTTTATTATAGATTTTGACTTATAAATCTAAGCATATCATCTACGCCAGATATTGCTTTTGAGTTAACTTCATAGGCTCTTTGCGTTTCAATCATATCGACTAATTCTTGAACTACATTTACATTAGAACTTTCAAGAGCACCTTGAACTAAACTACCAAAACCATTTTCAAAAGGATTGGCTACAACTGGAACACCACTTGCGGGTGTCTCTACCAACATTGACTGTCCAATTGGTTGTAAACCTCTAGAATTTGGAAAATCTGCCAACTGAAACTGTCCAACTTCTTCTGCCTCAACCTCACCTGGATTTTGAACGGAAACAATTCCGTCAGCAGAAATATTTATATTAGTTACACCCTCGGGTATAGCTATTTCAGGTTGAACAACGTATCCAGATGCTGTTGTAATAAGACCTTCTGCATTCCTACCAAAAGCTCCATTTCTTGTATAACCAACTCTTCCGTCAGGCATTAAAACTTGAAAAAAACCAGACCCATCTATTGATACATCTAAAGCATTGTCTGATGAAACTATATTACCTTGGGAAAATAGTTTATCAGCATTAATAATACGAACACCTGTTCCCACTGAAAACGCTGAATTTGTTTTTGTTTCACCAGAAGTTTGTGCACCAGATGCTTTTATAACTTGATATAAAAGTGTTTCAAAATTTGCTCTGTCTCTTTTAAAACCTGTAGTATTTACGTTAGCTAAGTTGTTAGCAATAACCTGCATTCTACTATTTTGAGCATTTAAACCAGTTTTAGCAACGTGCATCGCATTAGACATATTAAACTCCTTATCATTAATATAGAAGTATAATGCAATACATATGCCAATTTATGGTGGATTATTAACTTGGCATTCTCATTAGAGAGGCTGTGGCTTCGTCAATTTCTTTTGCTGTAGTAACAAATTTTACATTTATTTCGTAAGCTCTTGATTGGTCTATACCAGCTACAAGCTCGTCTACTGACTTTACATTTGAGCCTTCTAAAAATCCGCTTAAAAGAATTGTTCTATTATCAGCTGCAGGAATAGATCCATCTATCGGCCTTACAAATCCATCGATTGTTTTTGCCAAGGGTACTTCAGATCCAAAGGTTGTAGCAAGTTGTGCAACTTTT
>QBZZ01000042.1 GCA_003282145.1 SAR116 cluster bacterium AG-337-N21 | reverse complement strand
AGTTATATTAGAAAGTAATATTGCTAAAACATTTTGTGCCGGACTAGATTTAAACATATTAATTGATAAATCTAGTATGGAAATTAGAGAGTTTTTAAATCGTCTTTACATAGATCTTTGGGATGTTCAATACAATATGGGTAAACCAATAATTGCAGCGGTAGATGGAGCAGCAAGAGGTGGTGGCATGACATTAGCTATTTCATGCGATATGATTATAGCATCTGACAATGCTTCTTTTGGTTATCCAGAAATTAATTTAGGGCTTTTACCAGCTATTCATTTTAATCATCTGCCAAGAATTGTTGGTAGATATAACGCTTTTGAATTGTTATTTAGTGGTAGAACATTTTATCCTGGCGAGGCCGTAAAGCTAGGATTAATAAATAAACAAGTATCAAATTCAAATTTTCTAGAAGAGGTTTACAAAACAGCTAATATTTTTTCTAAGAAATCTCCTACAGCGATACGCTTAGGTAGAGCAGCCTTCATGAGAACTAATGACTTAGACTACAGAAGGGGAGTAGCAAATGCTGTTGAAGATTTTTGTAACGCTGCTGTTACAGATGACGCTCAGGAGGGCTTAAAAGCATTTTTAGAAAAAAGAAAACCTGCTTGGGAAGAAAAAAATTAACATTAATATTAACATTTTAATTTATCTACTTTACATCAATCTAGTTTAAATTCAGTATCATTGTTAGAATAATAAATTTAGTGAGAAGGATATAAAATGATAATTTCTAGAAGAATTTTAACACCAATGTTAGGTAAAAGTGATTTAGTGCTAACCCGTGCAAAATCTATGCAGGAAATAATGACTAAACATGGTGCAAAGTCTCGAGTAGCCAAAATAGTTGCTGGAGATATGGCTGGCTCAATCCATTTAACAGGTTCTTATGAAAATATGCAAAGTGGTTGTGACTCTTTTAATGAAATGTCCAATGATCCATCTAGAATTGCTCTAATGAAAGAAAGGGAAGCAGATCCTGGAGGTCACTTAATTGGACCTGAAGTTTTTAGGACAATATATGGAAATATTTCACCTGATCATAAAGTAATAATGATGAGGGAATATCAAATATCGAGAAGTAATTTATCTGAAGCTGTTAAAGTTTTTCCTGATATTGACAACTTACTAAAGAATGAAGATGCTTCATTCATGGCTGTAATCCCTATGGTAGCAACTAATATGGACAGACTAATTGCTTGTTATTATTTCCCTGATATGTCTTCAATGGGAGAACAAGTAGACAGAGTTGGGATGTCTGAAGAAATGCAAAATATTGTGCTTAAGGCGAGTAATTCTGGAAACCTCGTCTCATCAAGAGTATTATTAACAGTCTAATTAAAAAGGAGTTTAAAATGGCTACATTTTTAATACTTGGAACATATACAAATAAAGGTGCAAAAGGTCTTGTAGAAAAAAATTCAGATCGGCGCGAAGCTATGAAAACATTAGCCGATAGTGTAGGTGCAAAATTTATAGATTATAGTATTACACGAGGTATTTATGATTTTTGGATACTGATAGAGGCAGATAATTACGATCAGATAGCTGCAATAAATTTAAAGGCAAAATCAGCTGATACCATAGATAAAGCCGACGTGCTGGAAACCGTTGACATAAATAGAATAAGACAAGAAGCTAAAGGTGTTAATTACATCTCACCAACATCATAAAAATTAGGTAATAAAAATATGGTCGGGGCGGAGAGATTCGAACTCCCGACCCTCTGGTCCCAAACCAGATGCGCTACCAGGCTGCGCTACGCCCCGAACTTCAAAATTTATACGTTATAAATTTTCAAAAGCAAGTAAATGTTTTAAATATTTCTCAATTATTAAATGTTTGACCAAAGATTTATACATGCGATAATATTCAAGAGGGGGCTCAAAATGAAATTAGGTTTTTTTACAAGACCGTTACATCCTCTTAATAAAGATTGGCAAACTTGTTTAAAAGAAGACAGGGAAGCCATTATTTTAGCTGATGAACTTGGTTTTAGTGAAGCCTATGTAGGTGAACATTTATCTGACAAAGCTGAAAATATAACTTCTTGCGTCGCTTTTATAGCTTCCCTCGCTTATGAAACACAAAATATACGTTTAGGTACCGGTACCGTTAATATTCCAAATTTACATCCAGTTCATATTGCAGGACAAGTTGCAATGATAGACCATATGTTAAATGGAAGGTTTAATTTTGGAATTTCACCAGGTGGTTTGATTTCAGATGCTGAATTATTTGGTAATTTAGAAAAAGATAGATCAGCAATGTTTTTAGAAGGTATAAATACCATTTTAGAAATTTGGTCTAAAGAAGCTCCGTATGACATTAAAGGTAATTATTGGGATGTTTCAACGGAAAACACAATTATCTCTGAGATCGGCCAAGGTTATATGACTAAACCACTACAAAAACCTCATCCACCCATAATAGTTACTGCTGTTGCACCATATTCAAAGGGTATTACTGAGGCTGCAGCTAGAGGCTGGAAACCTATTAGTGCAGATATAATTATGCCTAATTGGGTGAAAACTCATTGGGATAAATATAAAGAAGGCTGTGAAAAAAGTAATTTAGATATTAAAACAGAAGACTGGAGAATAGCTAAAACTGTTTTTGTAGCAGATGATCTTAATACAGCTAAAGAATATGCTTTGGGTACTAATAGTCCTTATGTTTTTTATTTCAAACAACTATTTAAAAAGTTTGTAGCCCTAGGAAAATTAGATCTTTTCAAAACATCTATAGACCAACCTGATAAGGAAATAACATTGGAAACAGTTTGCGAAAAACTAATCATTTGGGGGACGCCTGAAAAAGTTGTTGACGACTTATCTGCTTTTAAGGATGAAGTTGGAGAGTATGGTATGTTAATGTATGCTGGTGTTGATTGGTTAGACCCAGCAATTGCTAAAAAATCCATGACATTAATGGCCGAAAAAGTTAATCCCTATTTATAATTTAATTTAAACTACATATTAGATTATCACCTACTTTTGCTTTAATATCTCCAGCTTTCATCTCTAAAACAAACTTAACTTTTTCCTTACTAATAATTTTTTTTTCATCAAAAGCTTTCGCATCTTTAAAAATCTCTACAATAACTCCATATTTGTTAACAAAGAACAAATCTAAGTTAAAATATGTGTTTTTCATCCAGAACTCTCTTATTTTACTATCTTCCCAGATAAATAACATTCCTTCATTTGTTTCAATTTTTTCTCTATTCATTAAACCATAAGATCTTTTTTCAAATGTATCAGCTATATCGAGAGACAAAAATTTAGATTTATTATTATCAAACTTTATTTCACATTCGATATGTTTGAAAATTAGACTATTAGAGTTAGCTAACAAAACAGATGAAAAATTTATTAGGAAATTTCCTAATAATATTAATTTAAAAAGAAAGCTCATATTTTTTTTATTTTTAATACCTGATCTAAAAGCGATTTAATTTCGTCTCCAACTTTACTATTTGACTTTTTATCTCGCCAATTACTAATCCAATTATCAGGAATTCCATTTCTAACTCGGCTGTTATTCCATTTTAAAGACTTTAATAAATTATAACATTCAGGTTTCATTACATCATCTAAAAGATTAACATTATTATTTAATAAAGCCCAATTACCTGCCCAAGCTTTTGCAGTCAGATATGGATTATACCCCCCACCTCCTAATATGATAACGTTTTTACATAGAGATAATAAATCATTAATTGCTTTCCAATATGCATTATTAGTTAAACAAATTCTTGATTGTGGGTCACCATCAAGCATGTCTGCGCCAGCTTGAATTATCAAAAGATCAAGATTTTTTGTTTTGGCAAAAGGTAAGACCCCATTTGTAATTAGAAAATCCATCTCTCTATCATTAAATCTTTCAGGTACGGGAAAATTAATGATATTATCTATGTTACAATCTTCAATTAAACCAGTATTAGGCCATCTATTTTTTTCATGAATTGAAATTATTGAAACATTTTTATTATTGGCAAAAGTATCTTGCACCCCGTCACAATGATGTGCATCTATATCAACATATAAAATTCTTTGAAATCCCAATTCAATTGCTTTGAGAATAGCAAGAACACAATCATTTAAAAAGCAAAAGCCGTATGCTTGAGACTTTCTTCCATGATGAGTTCCACCAGAAATATTTAAAATTTTTTTAGCCTTTTTATTAGATATCATTTCAACTGCTCTAATAGATGCTCTTGCAGCAGTCGCCGGTCTGGAAAAAACTTCACTAAAAATAGGATTATTTCCTATACCAATATTAAATTTTCTTTTTAAATTTTCAGGTAAATGTTGATTCTCTTCAGCTTTTTTTAAGGCTTGCACATAGTCTAAATCGTGAAACTTAATAAGTTCATTTATTTCTGCAGGGTCATTTTTAATAATTTGTTCATTATCAATCCAACCCATTAATTGAATCAATTCAACGCTTGGCCATACTCTATCCATATCCAAGGGATGTCCTTTTTCATATCTTGATCCTTTGAAA
>QBZZ01000041.1 GCA_003282145.1 SAR116 cluster bacterium AG-337-N21 | reverse complement strand
TGGTGGTATGGCAGATTTGACCAAATTACATGAATGGAATCTTGAGTTTGTTAGTGGAACTAATGAGGCAATAAAATATAAAGAACTTGCATCTCAAATAACTTCATCATTAGAGTTTATGAATGCTTGTGGCATGACACCAGAGAATACTGCTCAGCTTAGAGAAACTGAATTTTATACTTCGCACGAAGGTCTTTTACTTAATTACGAAGAAGCACTCACTAGAAAAGACACTATTACTGAAGAAAAAGGATGGTTTGCAACTTCAGCACATATGCTATGGGTAGGAGATAGAACTAGAAGTATTGATGAAGCGCACATAGAATATATGAGAGGTATAGCTAACCCAATTGGTTTAAAATGTGGACCCTCAACAGATCCTGACGATTTATTAAGACTTATTGAAAAGCTAAACCCATTAAATCAAGCTGGACGACTTACTCTTATTGCTAGAATGGGTTCTGCCGACGTCTATAAAAAATTAAAACCTTTAATAAAAGCTGTTAAAAAATCAGGTTTGATCGTTGGCTGGTGTTGTGATCCAATGCATGGAAATACGGTAAAAGCATCTTCAGGATTTAAGACAAGAAAAATGGATGATATTATGGCTGAAGTTAGAGGTTTCTTTGAAGTTCATAATGAAATGCATACTGTACCAGGAGGAGTCCATTTTGAAATGACAGGACAAAATGTTACTGAATGTGTTGGTGGAGTGTATGAAGTAAATGAAGCTAACTTAGCTGACAGATATCATACACATTGTGATCCAAGACTTAATGCAACTCAATCCTTGGAGTTAGCGTTTTTAGTAGCTGACTTGCTTGCAGAAAATAGAACTAACCTTGCAAAAAAAATTATGGCGGTATCTTGAAGGTTTGAAATTGGCTGAAAATAAAAAGAAACCTAATATTAATCTAATAAAAAAAGTATCTTGGCCAAATGAATTAAGGCCAAATCCTGACCAGTTATCGTCTGTTACAGACACATACTTTTTAAGAACTAGAGATGTTGTAGCTGAGTTTGGTGATACTGAAGTTACTTATGCAATTTTTATGCGCAGACCTGTGATATCGGCTTTAAATCCAGCACTTGATTGGCTTCAACATATTATAAAAGAAAGAAAAGGTAACGTTAATATCAATCGTTGTTTTGAAGAAGGAAGTGACGTAGGAGCTGGAGAGCCAATGGTCTATATATCTGGTTCTATGTTATTATTAGTAGATTTAGAAACAGCTTTACTTCAAAAAATTGGAGCGACTTGTGTAGCTGCTTATAATGCTAGATCTATGGTAGAAAGTTTACGTCAAACATCTTTTCTAGCAATGGATGCTCGTCATTGTGCAGGTACAGACATGGCCGATTTAATGGCTTATGGAGCATATATTGGATCTCAAAGAGTTAAATCTGAAATGAATGCGATTGGATTTATAGGATGTGCTACAGATAAGACGGCCCACCTGTTTCAAAACACAAAGGGTTTAGGTACTATGCCTCATGCTTTAGTTGGTTATGCTGGTTCGACCTTAAAAGCTGCAGAAATGTTTCATTCTACATGGCCTGATCAACCATTAACTGTTTTAATTGATTATTTTGGTAAAGAAATAACTGATGGTCTTATGATTTGCAGATCGTTTAAACATTTGGCCAACAATGGAACTTTGTCATTAAGATTAGATACTCATGGTGGAAGGTATATTGAAGGATTAGATGTAGCAGGTTCTTATGCGGTTTTAGAGAGAAATGCTCCTGAGTCTATTAGAGGATACAGAACAGAGCAAGAGCTTCGTTATTTAATCGGCACTGGTGTTTCTGCAGCGTCAGTTTGGCATTTAAGAGAGATACTAAATAATGCGGGCTTTCAAAAAGTTAAAATTGTTGCTTCTAGTGGATTTGGTCCAGAAAAATGTAAAGTTTTTTTCTTTAGCGAACGTTCCTGTAGATGTCATTGGTACTGGATCATATCTTCCAAGCAGATGGTCTGAAACTTATGCGACAGCTGACATTATCTCTTATGGTGGTAAGTCTCAAGTTAAGCTTGGAAGAGAGTTTCTTCTTAGGCGTTAATAATAATCTGTTTGATGAGTTAATTATGAAAAATAATCTTAAAATAGTTCTTGCTCAGTTAAATCCTATAGTTGGTGACGTTAAGGGTAATATTATCAAATTAATAAAAATTAGGGATGATTTAAGTGAAGAAATTGATATAATTGTCGTCCCTGAATTATATGTTACTGGATATCCAATTGATGATTTAGTTCTTAGAAATGATTTTTTAGAACTTGTTGAAAATGAAATTATTTCACTAGCTAAACTTACTAATGATGGTAAAGCAGCTATTATCCTAGGTGCTCCCAGAAAAGAAAATAAATCAATTAAAAACTCAGTTTTTGTTTTAGATAAAGGAGAAATTTTATCTTATAGAGATAAGTATAATCTTCCAAATACCGGTGTATTTGATGAACAAAGAATTTTTTCTCCTGGCCCACTATCTGGTCCGGTTAAAGTAAGAGATGTATTGATTGGTTTACCAATTTGCGAAGATATATGGACTGAAACTGTTATAGAATGCTTGTGTGAAACTGGAGCAGAAATAATACTCTCTATTAATGCATCACCTTATTCTATTAAAAAAAATGATCAGAGAATGTCAGTAGCTGTTTCTCGTGTTTTAGAGTCGAAATTGCCTTTAATTTATTTAAATAGAGTAGGTGGTCAAGATGAATTAATATTTGATGGTGCATCATTTTGTTTAAGTGATAAAGGTAAGTTAAATATCCAATTAAATGATTTTCAAGAACATGTAATAAAAATTGATTTACAAAAAATTAATAATAAATGGACCTTCAAAGAAAATATTAATAGTGTTTCTTCAAATATTGAAGCTTTATATAAATCACTAGTTGTAAGTGTACGGGATTATGTTCAAAATAATGGTTTTCCTGGGGTTGTTCTTGGAATGTCTGGTGGAATAGATTCTGCATTAGTAGCGGCAATTGCAACTGATGCTCTTGGACCAAATTTAGTAAGAGCAGTTATGATGCCAAGCCCTTATACCAGTCAAGAAAGTTTAGAAGATGCAAAGTTAGCATCTTACAATTTAGGAATAGATTATTCGTATTTAGATATTAAAAGTGGTATGGAAACGGTTGATAATATCCTTTTAGGATTTAGAGGTCCCAATGTTTCTCCAGGAATAACGGAAGAAAATATTCAATCTAGATTAAGAGGCTTACTTTTAATGGCAATTTCTAACAAATATGGATCAATGGTATTAGCAACAGGAAATAAATCTGAATATGCAGTTGGTTATGCTACCTTATATGGAGATATGTGTGGAGGGTTCGCAGTTATAAAAGACGTGTGGAAAAGTGATGTATTTAGATTATGTAAATGGAGAAATTCAAATAAACCTCCGGAGTTTTTAGGGCCAAATGGTGAAGTTATTCCTGAAAGAATAATAACAAAACCTCCTAGCGCCGAGTTAAGAGAAGACCAAAAAGATACTGATAGTCTTCCTGAGTATGACATTCTTGACGCAATTTTAAAAAAATTAGTCGAAGATAATTTATCAATAGATGAAATAGTTGCTGAGGGTTATGAAGTAGCAGATGTCAAAAAAATCTCTATGCTTTTGTCAAAATCTGAATATAAAAGATTTCAATCTGCACCTGGACCAAAAGTCACAGAAAAGGCCTTTGGAAGAGATAGACGATATCCTCTAACTAGTGGGTTTAGAAATTGGAATTAATCAAGCTGTATATACAGATAAATATAGTATTTATTTTAAACTAGGAATTAGTTGTAATGAAAGTTCGTTTTGCTCCAAGTCCAACTGGTCACTTGCATATTGGAAACTTTAGAACTGCACTTGTAAATTTTTTATTTGCTAGAAAAAATAATGGTCATTTTATGCTAAGAATAGACGACACAGATCAAGAAAGATCGTTGATAGAATATGAAAATGCAATTAAAGAAGATTTAAGTTGGATGAATATAGGCTGGGACAGTTTGGAAAAACAATCCTCTAGACTATCTTGTTATGACAATGCTTTACAAATATTACTCAATAAAAAAAGAGCGTATCCATGTTTTGAAACTGCTGATGAATTATCTTTAAAAAGAAAAAGTCAATTATCTTCTGGAAAACCGCCTATTTATGACAGATCTTCTCTTAAATTGTCAGACTCAGAGATTGCTGACCTTAAATCTAAAGGAAAAAAACCTCATTATAGATTTCTATTAAATCACGTTGACGTAAATTGGGATGATTTGGTTAAAGGTAAAAGTAAATATAATATGTCCAATTTATCTGACCCTGTTATTTTAAGAGAAGATGGTAGAGTTATATATACCCTTGCCTCGGTTGTTGATGACATAGACTTTACAGTGACAGATATTTTGAGAGGTGAAGATCATATGACAAATTCTGCTGCGCAAATTCAATTATTTGAAGCTTTAGGATCCTCTCCACCTAGGTTAGGCCATTTATCATTATTAACAGATATTTCGGGAGAAGGTCTTTCTAAAAGACTTGGTAGTTTGTCACTAAAAGACTTAAGGCAAGAAGGTTTTCAACCAATGGCAATATCATCATTGTTATCAAAGGTTGGCACCTCTGATGCAATAGATATTTTTAATAATATAAATCAAATTATTGATGATTTTGATATAAGTAAATTTG
>QBZZ01000040.1 GCA_003282145.1 SAR116 cluster bacterium AG-337-N21 | reverse complement strand
ATTTTTGATAGAGATATATCAGTAAAAAAACTTTCTAAATATAAATGGACAATGAACAGTGCGGCAAAGCAAACCGAAGATATTTTTTTCAATTGGTTCAATTCTCGAAACATAGAAAAACCAGTGATTTCTCTTAAAACAAATTCTTTAAGATTAGCTCTTAAGGTTGTTCAAAACTCGTCAATGCTATTGTTTACAGCTTCACCTGTTGATTTAGCACCTGACACTTCTAGCTTGTCACAAATAAAAATAAAGGATTTCAATCTAAAAAGAGATACTGGTATAATAACAAGAAAGGGTTATAAAAGCCATTTCCTTGAAGAATTATTAAAAAATATTAGAAAATAGTGCCTACAAAATAAGATCATATTTTAATTACTGGGCTATAGAATAGAAACTAAACCATTCATAGGATCAACTGTAACTCTCTGGCCAGAAGACAAAAGTGAAGTAATATCTCCATCAATAAATCGGTCACATATTGTTAGATTGGCCAATGAAGCGCCCTGGGCCAAAATAGTATTTGCCTTATTAAATAAAATTGCTTTAGGTGCCATTTTTCTTGCACACATTTCGTACAACATCCATGCTGAGGCAACACCACCTTTGGATTCATTGAGGACTAAAATTTTATCAACGTACGACTTTCCAACTAATTTGTGTTGAGGTCTAGAAAAAATTCCTTTTAATCTATCTAGATCATATCTTGCAGAAAAATTATCATTTGCTGATAAGACTTCACCCTGAACTTTTTTTCCAATACCGATATGGCATTTAAGTAAAGTTTTCATACAATTTCTCCAGCAACAGCAGAAGCTATACAATTTTCCATGCTAGAAAGAGATGGTTCATATCCATATCCTCCCAATATATTAACAATCTTAGCTGAATTACTCATCAATCTTTTCCATCCGTTAGCCAAACCAATTTCTCTGGCGTATTGATTATAAAAGCAAGTTCCTTGTAGAACTTTAGCTCCTGTTTTTTCAATTTGATCAATGAGTTTCATTCTTGAAGCATCAGAGTATACTTGAGGAGATGTACAAATTATTACCGGAACTTTGAAAGATTTATCAATACATAGCTCAGCAACTTTTTGCATTTCAAATATTGAGAGCTGAGGCGCTGCAAAAACAACGACATCAATTTTATCACCTTTTTTTCCAAACTGCGACTTTAGAGATATTATATCATCTAAAGTTATTATATGATCATCAAGTCTATTTAAAAATTTTGAAGAGTAATTTTTAGCTTCTGGAGTTGTACCAATCATATGAAACAAAGGAATTGACCCATAACTTGCCATAGATGCTCCAAAATGTTTGAGTTCATCAGATTTTGGATTATGGTTAATACCTTCTATAATTGGAACTTCCCAATAAGATCCTGAAATTTTTCCTATAAGAGCACCAAGTAATCCCCAATCAGTCAGTTCTTCTGGTTTAAATTTAACAAGGAATTTTTTGGTTGGAATTCTTTTTTCTTCTAAATGCAAACCATACCTGGGAGTTCTCCCAGTTAAACCAGCTGCTAGAGCAGATGGACCACCCTCATAGTTAGATCGTGCACCACAAACGCTATTAGAGTAAATAACAACTCCTGTATCACCATAAGCTACATGCTCTCCAAAAATTGGAGCCATAATCGTTTGATAATTTACACATGTATTTGTCATTAAGATGCCCATAGAAGTACAAGCTTTGATAGTTCGTCGTTCGATATTAGCCATTTCTTCTGTTTGACCAAGAGGAGTATAGTAATTTAAATCTACACCTCGAGGATCTGTAATCATAGGTATCTTTACTTTTGCTCCCATGCCAACCAAATTCTCAAGGAATAAAACACCATCAATACCCACTGATTCTGGATCTATCATCATATGTACGTTACTTACAGAAACAAAATTTTTAGCATCAAAAAAATTTCCAACTTTAATTTGATGATTAATTGCCCACTTAACAGCTTCCCCTAATTCTCCAGAAGCCATAGCTTTTTCTTCTTTGTTTAATTCCAATTCTATCTCTCAAAGATTAATAGATTTTTACATGATCATATTTACAATAAAAAATTTTTATATAAAAATTTATATATAACAATATTAAAATCTTATTTCTATGAAATACAAAATTATTAAAGCTGATATTTTTAAGTTCAACGCTAGCAATAAAACAAACTGGCTTTTCACACGATTACAAAATAATAGTGGTTTGTGTGGATGGGGGGAAGCAACTCTTCAAGGTAAAGAATTTGAAATTTTGAAAAAAAAAAATGATATTCTTCGAATTATTCTAAATTCAAAATTTAATTCACCATTTGATTTAAAACCAAAACTTCCTTTTAACAACATTATCGAAGCCTCAATAAGTTCTTCAATCATGCAGTGTTTATGGGATATTTTTTCAAGAGAAAAAGGTCAATCAATTGGAGAGATGTTTTCAAATACAAAAAATGATTATATCTCAATATATGCTAATTTTAACAGATCAACTATCAATCGAGATTTAGAGGGTATTAAAACAAGATTATTTGAAGTAATTAAAGATGGATTTAACGCCATAAAGTTTGCACCATTTGATGAAGTTGAACCAGAAATGTCATTTAAAGAAATGATGAAAAATATGCAACCTGGTCTGGATAGAATAGCTACTATTCATAGCAACATAGATAAAAATATTAAGTTAATGATTGATTGTCATTGGAGGTTTTCTTTTGATTCATTTCTAGAGTTAATTAATGAATGTCAAAAATATAATTTATATTGGATTGAATCACCAATAAAGGAAAATATTGAAAATATCTATGAACTCAAGAAAATCAGGAAAAAATTAAATAATAAAGGTATAAAGCTAGCTGGATTAGAAAATCAAATAATGAAGAATGGTTTTTTTGAATTTGTCAAAAATAATACTCACGATGTCATGATGCCAGATGTTAAATATTCGGGAGGCCCAGATGAAATGATCGAACTAGATAAGTTTTTTTCTAAACATGATATAGAATTTTCCCCTCATAATCCTTCTGGACCAATAGCACATGCCCACTCTATTCAAATTTGTTCAGTTTCAACACCTTGTCTCTTGGAATATCAATATAAAGAATCTGATAAATTTGACTCTATAGTTAATTTATCGAACACACCTATAATAAACAGTAAAGTCAAAACTATTACTTCTGAAAAAGGTTTAGGTGTTTCAATTAATATGAAAAATCTTTTAAAAAAATAATATAAATTTTAATTTAAAAGGGAATTGTTCCTCTAATAGTCACGCGTCTTCCCTTCCTTTCCATTGGGTGATAATCCCAAATAGCTTTATGCAAAGTGCATCTGTTATCCCAAAAGGCCATATCATTTTTATTCCATCTATATCTAATTTGAAAATCTGTTTTTTCACAATGATTAAATAAAAATTCCAATATCAATTTACTTTCTTGTTTGGATAATCCTTCAATTTTGGTAGTAAAAAATTTATTAATATATAATGCTTTTTTCTTAGTTTCCGGATGTGTTCTCACAATTGGATGAATAGCAGAAGGATATTTTTTTTTAGGATCTAGCTGGTCTTGTTTTTCATACCTGTTTCTATAAAAATGTTCAGATTCATGAGAAGCTCTCAAACCATTTAAGAAATTCTGCATTGGCTTACTTAATGAATCATAGGCCATATACATATTAGAAAACATCGTATCACCACCATATTGTGGAAGAATATGCAATTGTAACATCGTTCCTAATGGTGGCTCTGTGTCACATGAGACATCAGAATGAAAATCCTCAGCTCCATTAGAAATTTTACTATCTTTATGTGTATGAATTTCAAATATCTCTGGAAAACTGTTCATTTTTGGAGCTGCAGGATGAATGTGAAGATCACCAAAACATTTTCCAAGTTTTATATGGTTTTCAGGAGAGATTTCTAATTGTTCTTGGAAGAATAACACTTGATACTTATGAAATGCTTCTTTTATAAAATTTTGCTCATAATCTGAAATATCTTTTGATAAGTCTACGCCTGTTATAACTCCACCAATGTTTGGAGCATATGGCTTCACATTTATTTCTTTGCCTAAATCACTAATCTCTTTCAACATTAACCTCTAATTCATAAAATTTTATTTTCAAATACATAATAAAAAAAAGAAAATATTAGATCTTTTACCAATGATTTGCAAATTCACTTGAATGCTGGAACTTACTACTTGGAGTTGCCTCTCCTTTTGGAATTGGTGCAATTGGGTTTAATTTGAATTCATCTCGTCCTCTTACTAATTGCCCCTCAAAATGAGGCCAAATTGATAAATCTACTTTAACATTAACAGGAGAAAATCTCATAGTAACCCCGCACCTTCGTCTTTCAGAATTATTAGCATCTGACCCATGCAATAAACCGTCATTATGAAGAGAAATTTCACCAGCTTTAAGATTTAATGATACTATATGCTCTTGTTTAATCTGATCTATTGAAACTTCTTGATCTAATACAAGGTTACTTGCTTTATTAGTACGATGCTCAAACATACCTTTTCTATGACTTCCTTTAACTACTTTCATTGCCCCATTTTGCTCATTCGTATCATAAAGTGCTAACCACACAGTAACTGCATTTGCTGGAAATAAAGGCCAGTATTGCGCATCTTGATGCCACGGAACCACCGATCCATCTTCTGGTTCTTTGAGAAAAAATTGTCC
>QBZZ01000039.1 GCA_003282145.1 SAR116 cluster bacterium AG-337-N21 | reverse complement strand
AAATATTGATAAAAATATTGAAACCATATCTGCAGAAGGACCTCCAGGCTGCGCAATAATAACGGATGGTAGAGTGTGGCATGGAACTGGTGCAAATATCTCTAAAGAAGAAAGATTGGCTATATTAATAACTTTTTGTGGTCCACAATTTAGACCTCAAGAGAATTTTACATTAGGAATAAAAAAAGAAATTTTTTCACAACTCAATGATTATCAAAAAGAATTATTTGGTTTTAAAGTATGGAACGGGTATGGAAGAATAGGCAACCCAACAGATACATTTCTAAGCTTTGAAAATGAAGAGATAGGTGAATTAAAAATTTAAACTATTGCCTTAATTTTATTTAAGGATCATATGATCATAATATAATGAATTAAATGGACCCCTATGAATTTTTTAAAACAGAATGCTAGATGGTTGATAGCAACTGCCTTTCTATATTTTTGTTCATGTTTTGGACAAACATTTTTTATTTCATTATTTGCAGGAGAAATAAGACTAACATTTGATTTATCTCATGGGGATTGGGGATTTATTTATTCAGGTGGAACCTTAGCCTCAGCAATCGCAATGCTAATTTTTGGTGGATATATCGATAAATATAAAATCACTTTAAACATAAAAGTTGTGATTATTTCGCTAAGTTTGCTTTGCCTATCTATGACATTTATTAATATAGTTTGGCTTCTTCCTTTTATAATTTTTGGATTGAGGTTTTTTGGACAGGGAATGCTTATTCATATACCTGCTGTTGCTATAGGTAAATGGTATGGCAAAAATAAAGGAAAGGCATTGTCAATTTCAATTATGGGATTTTCACTTGGTGAAGCAATTTTCCCAGTTATATTTGTAAGTTTATTTGCGATTATAGGTTGGAGAAACAGCTGGATAATTGGAATGATAATATTGTTGTTAATACTTCCAGTCATATTATATCTTCTATCTAACGAAAGAACACCGAATAGCAAACAGGAGAATATGACTAATCAACTAGGAATGAGTCACAAGCATTGGACAAGAAAAGAAGTTCTTAAAAATTGGGTTTTCTGGGCGGTAATAGTACCATTTTTAATCCCTCCAATCTTTTCAACCGCATTCTTTTTTAACATGGTTCATCTTACTGAAGTGAAAAACTGGTCCTTAATTTCTTTTACCGCTTTATTCCCATTCTATACTGGAATGTCGATCTTAACTACTTTGAGTTCAGGGTGGATACTTGACAGATTTGGTGTTGAGAAAATTTTACCATTCTACCTTATACCTATGGCACTAGGTTTACTGATTTTTTCTTATAGTAATACCTACATAAACGCTATTTATGGGCTAGCATGTTTAGGAATGACACAAGGTTTAGCAATGACGATTGGTGGAACCTTTTGGCCAACATATTATGGGACTAAAAATTTAGGATCCGTTAGATCTTTATCGACATCTACAATGGTTTTTGGAACAGCGATTGGCCCTGCCGTTGTTGGCAAACTTTTAGACTTACATATTAATTATGATATAATTTTATTTGGAATGTTTGTGATTGCTATTGTTGCAAGTATATCTTTAGCTATTACAATGACACAGGCACCCAAACTATTACCTCAAAATAAAATTTAAAGGAGTTAGAAATGTTAAACGTATATCTTTCAGGTGAAATACATAGTGACTGGCGCCAAGAAATAATAAACTTATGTAATAAAGAAAATTTAGAAATTTCTTTTTCCTCCCCGATTACAAATCACGAAGCGTCAGATAATTGTGGAGTTGAAATTCTAGGTAACGAAGAAAAAAACTTCTGGAAAGATAACAAAGGTGCAAACATAAATTCTATAAAAACAAGAAAATCAATAAAAGATTGTGACATTGTTGTTGTTAAATTTGGAGAGAAATATAAGCAATGGAATGCTGCATTTGATGCAGGGTACGCAGCTGCTCTTAATAAATCAATTATAGTAATTCATAATGAGGAACACCAACATGCACTCAAAGAAGTTGATGCTGCTGCAGCTGCTGTAGCAAAAAACCAACATCAGGTTGTTAGAATTCTTAAATATATACTCAAAGAATCATTAGATTAGCCCAAACGCTTTAAGGTTAGTTGATGAATAAATAATAAAGAAAAAGTGTATGTTCCACATAATTTTATTTAACCCAGAAATTCCTCCTAATACAGGAAATATTATGAGATTAGCCGCCAATACTGGAACAAAATTACACTTAATAAAACCGTTAGGTTTTAATCTTAATGACAACACGCTTAAAAGAGCAGGTCTAGATTACAAAAAGGATGCTGATTTTTTTATTTATGACAGTCTAGACTTATGCTTGAAATCAATAAATTTCAATGAAATTTATGCTTTTACAAAATTTGCAAAGAAAAATTTTAGTAAAGTTAGTTTCAAACAGAATGATTGTTTGTTATTTGGTAACGAAACTAGTGGATTGCCTGATGATGTTATTAAACAGATAAAAGACACTAATAAATTAAGAATTCCTATGGTTGCTAAAAGTAGAAGTCTTAATCTAAGTAATTCAGTAGCTATAACAATATACGAAGCTTTAAGACAAAATGCATTTAAGAATTTGGCGTAAGGCAAAGATATTTTATGAGTTTTTTTGAATGGTTAACAATTTTTTTTGTTTGTCTAATAGGTGCTATGACACCTGGCCCAAGTTTAATTGTGATTATATATTTAACTAATTCAAAAAATTTTGTTTCAGGATTTGTAGCCTCATTAGCGCATGGATTTGGGATATTTATTTATGCATTAATTTCTATTTTTAGTTTAAGTTTTGTAATTAATTTATTACCCTCCGCTATGCCCATTATTCAGATATTGGGTGCTATTTTCCTTATTTATTTAGGTTCCAAAATACTTTTTTTGAAAAACTCCAAAAGAATTATTAATGATAAAACAAAAATACCCGAAACAACAATAGAGTGCATATTCCTTGGATTAACAACTTCTCTAATAAATCCAAAAATATTAATTTTTTTTACATCTATTTTTAGTCAATTTATTAATCAAGATTATAGTATTTACACAAAGTTTGGAATGGTACTCTTAGCAGGGATAATAGACTCAACTTGGTATATCTTAGTTTGCTATTCAGTAAGTATTAAAGTTGTTGAAAATTATATAAAGTCAAAACAGAAATTAATTTTTCTTATTTTGGGAACAATTTTGATAATTTTTTCTTTTTATTTAGCTTTTAAAGCAATTAGATATTTTACTTTAATAGCTAATTAAATTTTTGTCTATTTTCGGAACTAAGTTTGACAAAGAAATACTATCTTGCATTTCAATATCATTCATTTTCATCCATTTGATAGTACTTAAATTATCACATTTTGGACAATGAAGTTCCCACCTATTATTTTTATTCCCACAAGAGGAACAAAAATAATTAAAACCTTCAGTAGCGTTTGCAGCTTTTTCCAAATTATCCTTAACTATTTCAGGATTATTTTGTGAACTAGCTATATCTGCAAAGGCCTGATAAGCCTTGTTTGTCAGCTTACTTTTAGGAACCTCAGTTAGTAATTTTTCTGCTTCACCCCAAATTTTTTCTGCAACTGCAAAACAAGCTATAGCAATTTTAAGATCATCTTTTATATCTTGAGATGATTTTTTACTTAATAGATTTATTGCTTTAGCGACACGCGAACCAGATGTTTTTAAATCCCATTTTTTTGACAACTCATTTAAAACATCATGATTAGATGTAAGTAAAAAAGTTTTTTCTAGTTGATTAATTGATTTAGTTTTAGAACCAATCCCTTTGAGCAAATTTGATAATTTTATTGATACTAAAACATGATTAGGTTTTTGTTTAAACGCCTCTTTTAAATGATTTTTTGCTGTATTTATATTTCCTTTTTCTAAATAATCTAATGCACACACGTAATTTAAATCAGAGGCAATATTTTGATAGATTTTATGATTTATAAATTTCATATTTTTTAATCTATTTAGATAAATAAGAGATTTTGTGACATCTCCTATTTTTGCATAAGAAAAAAGTAAAACTTCTAAAATTTGTTTTGATTTCGGCTCAAATTTAATCGCTTTTTCTGCCTCTTTTAGAATTTCATTTATGTCTTTTTTATCTAATATTGCTTGTCTCATTAGAGCTAAATGACCAACAAATGCTGTTGAAGACTCAGCAGTAAGTTGCTTAAAGTAATTCTTTGATATTTCTTTTCTATTTGTAGAATTTTCATTTAAGTTTTTAAAAACATCTAAATGTGTGCTTAACAATCTACCTAAATTTTTATCTTTAGTGTTTTTGGCTACAAGAGAAGCTTCTTTTGCAGCAGATTCAAATTCTCCATGACTGGCCAGTAAAAATGCTTTAACTAGTTTTTGTTCTACTTTTTTATTGTTATTAACTTCGAATCTTCTAAAAGCTGCCTTTGGAAAATTTAAGAATGCAATCCAAATTCTATCAATAAAAATTATTACAACAGAAAATAATATTAATATTAAAACAAATCGGTCTGTAGGTATTTGAATACCCCATCCCATCCAATTTATAGAAGTTTCACCTTCTGAATTAGCAAAAAACTCTGACAAGTACCAGATTATTAAAATAAATAAAATTAGTTTGATAATCTTGAAAATCACTTACCCACTCTTTTTATCAATTGATAATAAAAATTTCTCAAGTTTAAAAATAAAGTCTTTAATAGGTACCTTCCAATTATCTGGTAACTTCTTAATCAAAGATAAAAAATTATATAAATTCCCACTTTTTAATTCTAATTCTGCTTTAGTAATCAATCCTCGAGGAGATTGATCGTTAGAATATTGTCTAAGCATAAAAAAACCTGCTAGGTAATTCTTAATTTTTT
>QBZZ01000038.1 GCA_003282145.1 SAR116 cluster bacterium AG-337-N21 | reverse complement strand
TTGACACTCCAAAGATTATTGAATGCTGAACATTTGAAGTATTCATGCATGATATCACTAGACTTCTTAAATCATTATAACTTAACCATGTAGATAACATTCTATGATCTTTAGGTTCGGCAACACACGAATAAATTCTAATTGAAACTGTCTCTAATTTGTACTTATCCCAATAATATTGCGCTAATGATTCTCCAAAAACTTTTGATAATCCATAGTTACTGTCTGGCCTTGGCATTACTCTATTATCTATAACCTCTGCTCTTGGATAAAAACCAACAGTATGAACTGAGCTAGCCCATATTACTCTCTTCACATTATTTTTTCTGCAACCCTCATATAAATTATACATCCCAATTATATTAGAGTTCAGGACATTGTCCCATGAACCCTCTATACTTTGTCCTCCCATATGCACTACACAGTCAATATCTTTTGTAAGGTTAAAAATAGCTTCTGCCGAAGATAAGTCTGCTTGTTGTATTTCTTCATTATCAAATTTTTTATCTAAATTAGTTTTATCTGAAATTCTTAATAAGTCACATTTTTGAGAAAGTGTCTCTCTTAATTGTTCTCCAAGTGCGCCTGCAGCTCCTGTTAATAAAATATTTTTATATTTAAATTTAGACAATTTATCTCTCCTTAAATCTGTTGATTTTTTGAATACTCTCTCCAGAAAGTAAACAATCCCGCTACTATAACTATGAAAGCCCCAATTAAAATCTCAGTTTCTAACTTTTCTTTAAAAAATAAAACACCAATAATAGAGACAAAAACTAATTGAAGGTATGTAAATGGTTGCAATAAAGAAGCCTCACTATGCTTGAAAGCATTAATCATAAGAAAGTGTCCACCAGCGCCAAGCATACAAACAACTAGCAACAATATCCAATGCAAGGTTTCTATTGAATTATAAAAAAATGGCCCTATTAAACCAAGTATAACAAAACCAGTGATCCCAGTATAGAAAAGGCTAGTGTCTGGACTGTCTTCACTTGATACATATCTGGTCAAAATTTGATAAATCGCAAAGGCAAAAGCACACGCAAGTGCAATTAAAGACAATGGATCAAAAACTTTAGAACCAGGCCTGAGCATAATCAAGATGCCAACAAAACCTACCAAAATTGCACACCATCTTCTCCACCCAACTTTTTCCCCCAAAAAAAATACGGATAATGCGGCTACGATGAGTGGACAACTTGCAAAAATAGCGTGAGTTTCAATAAGTCCTATTTTTAAAAAAAGGTAATGAGCAAAACACATTTCAACCGCTAAAACAGTCCCACGAATAATTTGTATAATTTTATACTTACTTTTTGATACAATAATTACACTTTTATTTCCTATACTATTTATTGTGATTACGAATAAAAATAAAAAGAAATATCGTAACATATTAATAGTAATAACATTATAATAATCAGTTAAATACCTAGTAAAACCATCCATTAACGAAAGACAAAATATTGCTGACACAATAAAAAGTATGCCCTTAGTATTTGAAGAAAATTTTGTGGGCATATTATTTTTAGCTTTCAGTATTTTAATAAAAATTAATTGTTTTATTTATTCCATGATCAAGTGAAGTGTATTTAAAATCCTTAAAAATTTTAGAAGGCTCTCCTCCAAGGATTTCCTCGACGACACTTATTGGTTTACCATTTAATGTTACTTTTGCATCTGGAATATTTTTTTTAATTATTGAAAGAAAATCTTCAACGCTTGCTGTTATTCCATTAACATTAATAGTCAATGCTCCAACAGGAGATTTATCAATTAATCTTTCAACTAAATTTGTAACATCTTCAACATATACAAACCCAGCCTTTCCTGAAAAACCTACAGTGTATTTAAGGTTTTGTTTAGCAGCTTTACAAGCCAAGGTGACACCTGCAGTTCCACCGATTTCTCTTCCAGGCCCATAAATCACAAATGGCCTTAACCCAACACTGGAAATTAGCGATTCATTAAAATAAGCTCTAGCAATTCCTTCAACCGCTAACTTGAAAGCACCATAATGTGTTTCAGGGAATGGATTGTATTTATCTTCGTTACCATAAACTCCACCACTACTAGTATAAATAAGAAATTTAATATTATTTCTTTTTATTGCCTCAAAAACATTAATTGAACCTTTAACATTCACTTCTAGCCCCAAAGATGGGTTAGAACTACAATCTGGTGTCATTAAACCTGCTAAATTTAAAATATAATCCATATCTTTAGTTGCTTTTAAAACACCTTCAAAATCAGTAATATCACCTTCAATAAAGTCTATATTATTCAATTCATCACCTATCAAATTTTTAAGTAATTCTTTTTTAATTCTAAGATCAAATATAGTTATCTTAAGGTTTTTTTTTAAAAGTGATTTTGTAATCCAACTGCCAAGAAAACCACTTCCACCAAATATAAGTATGTTTTTCATTTAAGCTCTTCTACTACTTAACATTACTTTTGCAGCACGACCTATTTCTTTTATACATTCGTTTGACTTTGGAAAATGTTTTGAATTTGATAAAAAGCCATGAATTTGGCCTGGGTATAATTTATAGGTCACTTTATTACCAAAATATTCAAGCCTCTTTTTATATGCTATTCCCTCATCTAGTAGTGGATCCAACCCTGCCGCAAATATGAACGTTTCTGGCATGTTCTTTAGATTGCCACTAAACAAAGGTGAAGCTTCCCAATTCACTGACTCTTTTTTACTTTTTAAATAATGACCAATAAAATAATTCATGGTGTCATACGTCAAAGTCATTCCATCCAAATTTATATCCATTGACTTCATAGTTAAGGTTAAATCAACACAAGGGTATATTAGAATCTGCCCTTGGATAGGTATAATATTTTTTTTAGAAGAATTAATTGCTAATACAGTAGCTAAATTACCTCCTGCACTGTCTCCACAAACAAACAAATTATTAAGGTCTATATTAAATTCATTTTCAAAATCCGTTAAAGATTGGAGTACGTCCTTTGATTCAGACAAGGCATAAGGAAACTTATACTCTGGAGAAAGGCCGTAATCGACTGCTACAACTATCATTTCTGATTCATTACAAATAGATCTACATGTAAAATCATGTGTCTCTAAATTTCCCATTACAAACCCACCACCATGAAAAAAAATGATAATTGGTGTTTTAATATTATCATTGTAATTAATAGGAAAATAGAACCTCACATTGATGTTCTTGTTAAACCTAGTCCTTATTTTTATATTCTTAAAAGTAGATATTTTTGGAGGCGTCAAATTATCATCTTTTAACTGTCTTAAACGTTCTTCTCTAAGTTCTTTTGGCTCTAATAAATGATGAAGTTTGGAGTTGTTTTTAACACGTTGCTCAAGGAAAATTTTTGTTTCTTTATCTATTATCATGATAGTCTTCTAAATTTATTTCCTTTGTTTTTTTATCTTAATTTTTATAATTTATTAAATTATACTAATTTAAGAAACAATAAAACCCTAGGGGGGAAGAGAAACATGACCGAGCTAAAAGGTATTATCGCACCTTTCACAACTCCATTTGCTGAAAATGGAGAGATAAACTTAAACTTGATAAAGCCTCAAGTCGATTGGTTGATAGAAAACGGAGTCCATGGTTTAGCTGCTGGAGGTAGTACAGGTGAAGGTCATGTTCTAAATAGAGACGAATATGTGTCTCTTATGAGAAAAACATCAGAGGCATTAAACAATAGAGTACCTTTAGTCGCTGGAATAATTGCCAATTCAACTTCTGAAGTTGTAGCTAGAGGCCAATCTGTGAAATCTTTGAATGTCTCTGCTCTTCAAATAACTCCACCTAGTTATCTATTTAGACCAGATGATGACGCTATGGTTAGACATTTCAAAGAAATACATGAGGAATGCCAAATTCCTATTCTTATTTATAACGTTGTCCCGTGGTGTTATTTGTCTCCTGATTTACTTTTAAGAATAATGGATGAGGTTCCAGGTGTGTTAGGGGTCAAACAAAGTGCGGGAGATATGAAACTTTTTGCTGATCTAATTAGAAGAGCAAAACCTGAGAATATGATTTTTAGTGCGGTAGACGCACTCCTATACTCTTCATATCAACTTGGTGCTCCTGGATCTATAGCTGCAATCTTGACTGCAGCCCCTAGACCATCAGTCAAATTATGGGACGCTGTAATTGCAGAGGATTGGAACTTAGCTAAAGATCTTCATGAAAGATTAATGCCATTATGGGATGCAATTGGTTTAGATAATATGCCTTCTTTATGTAAATATGCTCAAAAGCTTCAAGGTCTTGAAAGTGGATTTGCAAGAAGACCAACAGCACCAGCTACTGATGATCAAAAAAAGTTGGTTAAAAATGCATTAGTAAATTTAAATTTAATTTAATGTAGAAGTTTTGGTTAATTAGTTTTAAGGGAGAGTTATAAATTGAATAAAAATTATCCTGAACCCACAAAATCAATTGAGGTTGCCAAAAATGATCTTAAAAAATGGGGATACTGCCTTTTAGAAAACGCTATTCCTGCTGATCTTAATAAAAAGGTTTTGGAAAGATTAGTAGAGCAGGCAGCAGCTGAAAAGAAATTAAATATCGCATATGAAGATGGCAGTAAAACTAAAAAATGGGGGGAATTTGATAAAAACAAAAACAATACAGGCATCAACCAAAGAGTATGGATGTTACCTAATAAAGGAAAAGTATTTTTAGAAATTTTAGAACTACACAATTATGTCGATTGTATTAAACAGGTAGTTGGTAATGAATATCTAATCTCTAGCTTTGGAGCAAATATAGCTAAGCCAGGAGGCATTGCGATGGACCTTCATACGGACCAATGGTGGTTGCCTGACCCTGTAAGAAGA
>QBZZ01000037.1 GCA_003282145.1 SAR116 cluster bacterium AG-337-N21 | reverse complement strand
GCATTGCTTTCATAGTTTTCCGAGCATTCATATCATCCATAACAGGAGTGATAATTGGAAAAGTGGCTTGCCCTGACCAACCCATCATCCATGTTGTTAAGGCCTCTACATTATCTGTTTCAACAACTACCCATCCTCTGCCATTAGGTGCATCATGCCAACGACCGATTTGTTTAACCTCTTCAGGATATTCTCCCTTAATTTGTTCTTCAGTCATGTTAGCAAAAAAAGCCTGTGTGTCAGTTTGCTTGTCTCTATCAACTTGATACGTACACATAAAAATCATTATTTATCCTCTTTTATTTATTTAAAATGGTATGATAGTTATCTGATTTATAGCTATATTAAAATAGATTAAATTCCAGACAATTAAGTTTGATGAAATTCTAATCACTTAAAACTATGCATACTATTAAATACATCATAGTAAGTGTAATCAGAGACAATCTATGGGTGAGATATGGTTATAATGATTGTTTATGTCTGTATTAGCAGACAGAGATTTTGTATGGTTTAAAATTAATCAACAAACTTAAAACACTAGTCTTTATCAAAATTTATTATTTTAGGGTTTGATTTGTAAATATTTATATATCAAGATGATATATAAATATATGTAGGAGTGAAAAATGTCAGGAATTGTAAAAAAATCTTTTAATAACCCAGATGAAATCCGCAGTCCAGATAAAGCTAATGTTCATGTTTGTGACTTAGGTGGTGTTGCTGCGGCGAAAATGGTACTTCAACCAGGTTGGAGTTGGTCAACTTGTATCAAACCTGTAGTCGGTGGAGATAGTTGTCAAGCACGTCACGTTGGCACTGTGCTTTCTGGTTCTATGTCAGCAAAGCATAATGATGGTACTATTGATACTTTTGTCGCAGGTGACGTATATGTAATTGAACCTGGACACGATGGTTGGGTTGAAGGTGATACTGAGTGTGTTGCTTTAGAATTCAACGCAACTGCTGCTAAGACATATGCCACGACAAACTAACATTTAGATTATTCATTTGAGTCATTAAAATGGTTAAAATTTTGTTAAGAAAGTTTACTTGATTTGAGGAATGTTTCTTCCATCACATCTATGTATTACAGCATAACTTATTAAATCTTCCCTAATTTTTAAGTTTTCAGGTCTATGAGAGCTATTAACTAGATTTAAGAATGATTTATGCGATGGATACCAATAAGCTAATATTTCATCTAATCTTTCTAAGTGTCCATAAACCACAATTGGACCTTTTATTGGAATGGTCCAAATAATGCTACCATTAACATCATCTATCATTTTTTTGTTAACAGACCTCCACTTTAAATAAAGGTCCCCATTTGGAAATTCAGCTTCCTTATATCTGTTTTGGTTAATCATTAGTACAGGATAATCATTATCTGAAGAAGCTATTTGCTCCATTTCCTTTCTCTCATCTTCTAAAAACTCTCTATCTTTATTTAAAATAGTACCCATTCTATTGCTCCAATTCTAAATTATTCCCTTATATATTTTCAGGGTCATTGTGTTTAGTTTCTTGTATCACCTTTGAACCATAAATAAGTAGAAAGCGTCTCTGATAAAGAGAATTAAAATTGCTATCCACTAATTGAACATTCATAATCGTACCATTCTTCTTTACTTGTTACTAAATGATGACTTTTGACTTTTAAAATACCTGATAACCTATTATATGACTTTCTAAATGTGTATTCATAAACCGAATATTCACTGGCAGAGTGCCAGAAAGTATAATTATCCTTAAACCAATTTTTTTTAGGATTACTATCGCCAGTAATTATCGTTTTCTTTTTTGTATCAAAAGAAATGAAGAATTGATTTACTTCTCCAGTACAGAAATACTTCCACGTTTCAGCATTTGCTGACGGAATGATGTATAATATTAATAAACTTATTGTAAATAAATGTCTCATATGAATTTCATTGTATAATTATGGTTAATATTTAAGATTATCATATGTCACATAAACAAAAAAAGAGTGCTAATTTGGTGTGCTATATTATGCTGGGGATTAATTATTCTTAGGGATTTTATCTAAAGTTTACGGAAGGAAATATTGAAGTTTTCTTTCATGTTTTACTCTTCATCATCCAATCATCATTTCTATCATTCCACTTGGAATATTCTTGTCTTTTTTCCATTAAGTGGTCAAATTCAATATTGTCCCATTCAATATTATTGGGGTCATTTATTTTAGTTTTTTCTTTAGGCTTTGGCTCATGTGTTACTTCTTTTACTAATTCTTTGTTATCCTTAAACACAGACTTGAATCTGTCATGATAAGCTCTTCTCATTGCCTCTTCTAGTTCATCATAAGCACTATATCCATGATGCATTATAAAACTATCATGTATGGGAAGAGCAGGAGCATCATAACCTATAAACTGTAACATTACATTTTCAGCTATACAGCTATCTTCAAATTGTAATCTATTACCTATACCTTTGAAGAATAAATCTTGTATTGGTTTATGACTGGATAATATAGCCTCTTTCAATTCTTTCCAAGACAATCCAACTTCATCAAGATTAATTTCATCTGGTTTTTGATTAAGTGGTTTTTCAGCTTGAAGCATTGCGTTGAAGGCTTGTTTAACTACATCACGATATTGACCATCAAGAACCCTATCATAAGCATCTTCACTACCTAGCTCATAATTGTGCCTATCATAAATCATGTTTGGATTAAGCTGTGAGAAATCAAACTCTCTTGTGTTCTTTCCATCAATAGTTATGAATTGTCTATAATGTTTAGGTACATTTTGCCACCAACCTCTAAAAAATCTTCCACCACTTTCAAACGATTTATTTGTAAAAATACGTACCAGTAGCTTTTGGGTTAGGTCTATTGGCTCTTTATCATTATCTACTAAAAGCTCATCTTGAAGTTCGGCAAACTGGTCATCATTAAGATAAATATCTATAATGTGACGGCTAAAACATGAATTGATTTTCCTAAGATTATCTCTCCATATTTCAGTATCCTTATTATCGTCGTATCTTTCTAGAAATCTTCTACCATTTATTTTATTTCTTAGAATTATAGTTTCAATATCTAGGTTAGGTTTAAGCAATACAGCAGGGTGACCTTTTATATCGTTAAGCTGCTCTATTAATCTATGGGTTGATTTATATCTCGTTAGATTTCCTTGCATCTTAGCACGGTCATAATAACCATCTTTTGTAATACGAATGAGGTCTAAATCAATCAACCCTTGAAAGGCTTGTTTGATGGTCATTTTATATGTGAGATTGGGGTCTCTATATCTATCGTTTTCGGAATAATATCCACTTCTTTTATTAATAGAACACTCAGCTTCAGGATGTTTATGATAGGTTTTCCATAAGTCTGTGAGTAGATATTTAACTGCATATTTAAAGCGTGTATGTTCGCTTTCAGTGCGTGAACGTTTCCTTAAGTTTCTATTATCTATCTCGTTAGAAACCCTTGTGCAAAGCTCATCAAATACATTTAAACTTACTTCCATTTGCAAAAAATCCTATTTAATGTTAATTTATTTATAATGCTGAATTCTGTACCTTAAATTTCCCTATACATAATTTTTCAGACTTAATAATCCTCACTTCTTTGTGGCAATCCCCACAATATCCAAGAGTATTATCCTCTATTACCATTAAATCCTCAACATCATCTATGATACATGCCAGGCGATTTAATCTTACATACATTTTTTCATACACATTGTGACTTCTACAATTAAAACAAATCCAAAATCCCATGTTATTTTACCCTCTTCTTTAACCCTTTATAAATAAAGGGGGTTAAAGAGAGGGTATTACCTGATTCTTTGGAAACCACTTTATATAGGCACACACATTTATTCTCTTTTCTCCATTTATGGGTGAAAGAAAAGAGAATAAATGTGTGTGACTCTAAATACCAAACGTTCTCTTTTTCAAACATCAACTCGTTCAAAGGAGAACAATATGCACGAAGAATTAAATCAAATTCAATCTGACGTACATCTCTACGAAGATTTTATTAGCTCATCTATGTACCTACAGGACTTTGATGAGATATTTCAACCTAAGCACTTAGGTGCAATTACCCAAGACATAATTGAAAACATAAAGGAGACCAACTGATGTCCGAAGATAAATTATATATTAAATGTTCTTATAACGATAAAGACGAAGCAAAACTTTTAGGTGCAAGATGGGATGCAGACAAACGTAAGTGGTACATCCCATTTGGTCTTGATAGGAGTAAGTTCAAGAAATGGATGACCAAATCTAGTTCAGACTTTCACTTAAGAGTAATCAAATGAGTTATCACGACATTGATTACGATGATGATGCAGAAGAGAAGAGTGAGACCACTCTCCAATCTGCTAGAGAAGAACTAGAATACTGGACAGAGTTATTTCAAGAGCAAAAAAATGAAAAACCTGAAGAATGGATGTTCTACAGAAACCCATTTTTAGACCCAGACGTTTTTGCCTATTGGATATTAAATGATGAAGAAAAGAAACTCATAGTTCACTGAATATTGACAAGGCGATATTATTATTTACGTTTTTAATATCGTTTTGTTTGATAAAGGAGAAAATAGTGGTTGAGATTGTTAGCGCTAAACTCATAAGTCATATCTTAGTTGATTTTACAAGTGAATCTGACATGGAATTATATATTAGTAAATTTGAAAAAATGGCTGATGACTTTTACAAGAGTTTAAAAAAAGTTGGCCTAATTAGATGGAGGTTTAATAGGGTTTGGAATAAACAAGGTGGATATGCAATATCACAAATTTTTGAGTATAAAGATGATGTGGCCTATAAGAAAGGACAAGAGTTATTGGGAAAAATGATGGCAGACAACCAAAATTTTTTCCATGGTATGACTATTAAAAGAGCAGCAACAAGAGCTATCAACATAATGGATTATTATGATTGAAGTATATATAAAGTTCATACTCATGCTTGGTCTAACAGTAATATTCATCTACGCACTATACCAATTGTAACACCCCATCTGCTGCACACCCTAACTATACATATCTAGCCACACCCCTTGTCAAAGTTAACAAAAGATATTAAGATTGAATGGTTATTTTGAAACTAAACAAGTTTGGGGGCCATACGCAGTACTCCAATAACCCTGATTATTTTTCACTTTTTTAGATAAAAAATTTGGTTTTTCATCAGTTAAAAACATGTAAAGATTAACCCATGATATGTCGCTTTCACCCGAATACATTATTTTGAGATGATTCATATTAGGGTTATTAATTGTTCCATTAGAACCACCAACACATTTTCGAGCATAAATTTTGTTCAATGAAGGGTTACTGTTAACTTTATCTAACCAATTAACAGCATTTTTAATTGACCTCCCATTTATCTTAAATTCAATCCAGTTTTGACCAATAAGAGTAGAATAACCAGCTATTGTTATCAAAGCATTAGTAGACCTATTTTGATAATGTATACCTGTTCCTCCTCTTGCAACATCTGTTGGAAATGTTCCATCTGGTCTCATATCAAAAATGGCGTTTTCATATCCATTTTTAGCCTGTTTAATCAGGTCTTTGTTTTTAATAATAATACCCCAGAGAAGCGCAGTTAAATGACGAAGATAAGATTTGTTGTCTTGCCTAGAAAAAAAGTTAGATATCTGGCTTTGTTCAACCAATCGATTTAACCATTTACCAATTTTAACTTTATTGTTTTTGGATAATGAACCTGAAATATCTGAATAAGCAATTATCATTAGAGGCAATAATGATTGAATATGAAAATCCAAGCGAAATTTTTTCATTAAGTTAAAGCGAATATTTTTGCTAAGAGCGTTTGCAGATGACCAAGTGACGAGAAATTCTTTAAGTCTTTTTTTCTGCAACGCCATTTGGTTCAACTCGATTTAGTCCAATATTTGTATTCAAGAATTCATATATAGGTTGAAAACGTTTTTGGTCTTGTCCACCATATTTTGAATTGATTTTAGCATCAACTAAAGGTTTAGGAACTGATTTTGAAGCATAATTAAATTCACATGCAGAAGTAGAGTTTAAACCTAAAGGATAAAAAACATTCTCAAAAACTTCATCTTTAATTTTAATTGTTTTAAGAGATATTTTATCATTTAAGTGTTCAAACTCAGGCCCATGACAAGATTTAGCATATTTAGTTTTATTCCAATATGTTTTTGGGTCTGAGTTTGAACAATTAAAATTACATTTTGCATTTACAGTTGAAGTAAGAATAAGTGTTATGATAGTTATAAAAATTAATTTCATTACTATACCTTTTTGCTAAATATTATATATTTTGTTATTTTGATAAATAAAAAATTATAATTATCACAACCCCGTCTGCTGCACACCCTAACT
>QBZZ01000036.1 GCA_003282145.1 SAR116 cluster bacterium AG-337-N21 | reverse complement strand
GCTTGCTAAATTTACAAAGAATTTTGGAGAACTTGAAGCATATCCAGAAAAAGACAAAACAAAAGGTAAAATAGAGATTTTTAACGTCTCCAATGTTTCTGAAGATGGAGTGCATTTATCACCAGATGATCAAAGAGTTATTCTACAAAAAAATAATTCTAGGTGGCACACAGATAGTTCTTATAGATATTTTCCATCAGTTTTTTCATTATTATATGGTCAAGAAATATTACCTACTCATGCAGTAGGAGGACAAACTCAGTTTTCAAATATGTTATTAGCATATGATCATTTGCCTGAGGATAAAAAAATTCTTTTAGAACCATTACACCAGGTTCATTCTTACAATGATATTAGAAGATTAGAACCTGGCCTTCCAGAACTTACTTTTGAAGAAAAGTCAAATTTTCCACCAGTTACGCATCCTGTAATAAGAATTCACCCTGATAGAAACTTCAAAAAATCTATTTATTTCACATCTAACACAAGCCTTGAAATTGGTGGAATGGGCTTAGAAGAAGGAAAAAAGCTTCATACTTGGCTTGTAAATTACATAAGCCAAGATAAGTTTTGTTATAAACATTCATGGGAAAAAAATGATTTAATAATGTGGGATAATAGAGTTTTACTGCATAGGGTAATACCTTATGATTACTCAAAATATAGAAGGGCTATGATTAGAGGTACTGTTGAAGGTAAGGTGCCAGTTCTTGGCCCATTTTCAAATGAGGTGAGATTAAAAGCCTAAAATGAAAAATGTATGTCACGATGGATTCTGATATTTCATATGATCCAGTTTCAGCTTTAGATGAAAATGAAGCAGTTGGAGCTATTGCAGATATTTTTCTTGATATAAGACATACAATGAAAATACCTCTTGTTACTTCTATATGGAGAGGTTTAGCAGATATTGAAAATAGCCTAGAAACAATTTGGGGTATGGCTAAACCAATTTACCAAACTGAAAAAGTAGAAAATAAGTTAAAAGCTATCATATCCAAGATCAGCTTGCCACTTCCACCACCTTTAGAAAATGATGAACTTAAAAAATGTGGGTTAACTAGACAAGATTGGGAACAAATTTCAATAATTTTAAAAGCTTATAATCGCTCTAATGGGATGAATATGGTGGCTTTGCATGCTATGATTAAATTAAATTTTCCTAAAGTTTCTGTTAATACTAAAAGCAATGAAAAAATCAACTGGCCTACACTCCCAAAACTAATGCATAGAGAACAAATTGATGATAATACATGGGATTTAATATGCGATGTTAATAGCTTATGTGCTCCAAATGGAAAAAAATCACATGTTGCCACGTTATGGAGACATTTAGCTCATTGGCCAACTTTTCTTAGAATAATAAATAAAAAACTTAAGCCTCTTAACGAGACTGATACTCTTCAATCCTTATTATTAAAAACTAAAACTGAACTAAGTCAAAATGGTCTACAAATTGAGTTTAAAGAATTTTTTAATCATAATTTATCACCAAAAGCTTATTTAACAGTAAAAGACTATGTATTTAAAGAGACTCGCGTAGTTCGTATGGTAGTAATTGGCCATATTATTCAAAATTGGATTGATTCACAAAAAATTTACTAAAGTAAATCTGGAGAATGTAATGTTTTTTATTAATTTTAAATTAATGATATTTATTTTTTTTTTATTTCCCTTTGTAGCAAATAGCAGCCAAAAATCTGATCTGAACAATTCAGAAAATTATAATCTTAATAAAGAAAGTGATTTTCTTAAATTAAAAAAAGAAGGCAATCCAGTTATTTCTGATAAATGGATGGTTGTTACTGCAAATATACAGGCTTCTAAGATTGCTGCCAAGATACTTAAAAATGGCGGAACAGCTACAGACGCGATGATATCAGCACAGTTAGTTTTGGGTTTAGTAGAGCCAGAATCTTCCGGTCTTGGTGGTGGTGCTTTTCTAGTTTATTTTGATAATAAAACAAAAGAAATCATCACTTTAGATGGTCGAGAAACAGCCCCACTATTAATTAAGGAAAACATATTTCAAGATACTAACGGTAATCCATTAAAATTTTTTGATGCCGTCGTAGGAGGCAAATCTGTTGGTACCCCCGGCACTCCTGCTTTGCTTGAAGAGGCATATAAAAGATGGGGTAAAACAGAATGGTCTTTACTATTTAAAGATGCAATTAATTTATCTAAAAATGGTTTTGTCATTTCGAAAAAACTAAGCTCTTCTATTGAAAGAAGTAAGAGTTCCTTAAATAAATTTTTGAATACAAAAACATATTTTTTGCCAAATGGTATACCCTTAAAATCAGGAAATATACATTATAACAAAAATTATGCAGATACTCTCAAAGCTTTTGCAAAAGATGGATCGAAAGTTTTTTATCAAGGTTTTATAGCCAATGATATCGTAGCAACTGTTAACAATGCTAGTCTAAATCCAGGAGTTTTATCTCTTAAGGATATGCATAATTATAAGGTAATTCAAAGAGAGCCTGTATGTTCAAAATATAGAGAATATGAAGTATGCGGAATGGGTCCTCCATCTTCAGGCGCATTAACAATTGCACAAATACTAGGAATTATAGAAAATTATGATATTTCAAAACTTGGTCCTAAAAATCCTGAAACATGGAGATTAATAGGAGATGCCTCAAGATTAGCTTTCGCAGATAGATCTCTTTATATGGCTGATAGTGACTATGTAGATGTGCCAATTAACGAGTTAATTAGTAAAATTTACTTAAATGAACGTTCACAATTGATAGATAGAAAAAATAAAATAGAAAAAATTAAAGCTGGTAATTTAACCAGTAAATCGTCTCTACATTGGGGTAAAGACCATTCGATCGAGTTACCTTCAACATCACATATTTCTATAGTAGATCAATACGGAAATGCATTATCAATGACTACTACGATTGAAAATGGATTTGGTTCTAGGTTAATGACTAATGGTGGGTTCTTACTTAACAATGAATTAACTGATTTCTCATTTAAATCATATAAAAATGGGAAAAAAATAGCTAATAATATTGAACCTGGTAAAAGGCCAAGATCATCTATGGCCCCTACCATCATATTAAAAAATAATAAGCCTGTTTATATTTTGGGAAGTCCTGGTGGAAGTAATATTATTGGATATGTTGTAAATGCTATAATTTCAATGATCGATTGGAAAAACAATGTCCAAGAAGCTGCATCGGTAGCTCATGGAATAAATAAATTTGGAACTTATTATTTAGAGAAAAATACTATTATGAGTAAGCTATTGCCCTCATTAGAAGCTATGAAATATAAAGTTAAATTAAGAAGTTTTTCGTCTGGATTAAATATTGTTCACATTGATGATAAATTATATGGAGGATCTGACCATAGAAGAGAGGGAATAGCTGTTGGCAATTAAATAATTAATCTAAACTCCCTAGTGGTTTCAATTTTTCAATAAATTCATCTAATACTTCTTTATAATTAACAAATAAACTTAAACGTTTTCTCGTCAATCCTTTTTCTTTTGCTTTCAAGAAATATTTTTTGGCATCTACATCTTTTCCTTTAGTTAGAAGAACATACGAATAAAACCCTAGCATTACTGGATCAATATCTTTTACGTCTAATTTTGGTGCTATTATACGTTCAATTGAAACTAAGTCATTATTTTGATATAAACCAACAATTAAATTTTTGGTAATAAATAATCCATTATCATTTGGAGCCAATTGCAATGCATGTTTGTATGAAGAAATTGCTGATTTTACATCTCCACATCTTTGGTATATTGAACCAGCAATTGTAAAAGTATCTACTGAGCCACCTGCATCGATAGCTTTCTTCAAAAATAATTTAGTTTTTTCAGAATCTTTCGAAACATAACGAAATTCTATTACTGCTCTCAATGCATAACCTGCTTGATCTTTATATGAAGCAATATCAAGATCAGCATATTTTATCATTTCTTTAATATCATTTTCTTTATCTTTTGATAAACCTAATCTTATTCTTTGATAAATTTCCCAAGCTTTTCCATTGTACAAAGCTGGCGAATTATTTCCTAAATTTTTTTATCAATTGTTCTTGATATTCTAAATATTTTTTATGGCCATCAATTGTATATTTTCTCCACTCAGCACGCGAGTTCATAAGTAAAGTTAAGTTTTCAAGATTTTTAAATCTTTTAGCATTTAATTCACCAGATGATCCAGTAATTTCCTTTATTTGAAGATGTTTAAGGATCTTGTTGCCAATCTCGTCTTGAACTTTGAAGATGTCCTTTAAATAAAAATAATTTTAATCAGACCATACAACTCGATTTTGTTTTAAATCCACTAGCTGTAAGTTCAATCTAGATTGATTGAAGACAGTTTGACTAGTCCCCTAAATTATAAAATTAGCATTAAACTCTTTTTTAATTTGTTATTCAGAATACTGATTATTTTTTGCGTGGTTACTAGTCGTCCTGGACAATACTCTAATGCCAATATATTTAGATAGGCTTGAGATCATACTTTCCGTAAGTACAGCACTAATTTCTTCAGTATTTTCTGTGATTAATAAATCCTCGAATGGATAAACTAATATAGTCGGAATGGATAAAATAGAAATCACACTATCATTTTCTTTATTTTGTTTCTTAAATAACCCTGAGAAGAACAGTCCTATGAAGACGGCCGCTACTGCTCCTCCTATCATAGCTATAAACTTATTATTAGATGATCGTGTTTTAAGCTTTCTCTTCTGTGATGGGTGTAATAACAGATCATAAGCATGGAATTGATTTTCTTTAACCTTTTGCATTCCTAAATCATTGAACTCGTACTTTGTTTTATTAGCTACCAGATCATAAACATTCTTTGATATTGTAATACCATATGGTTGAGCTAGAGCTTTTAATCTAGCTGCAATATTAACACCATCACCCATTAAGTTCTTATCACCCTGCTTTACCACATCTCCCATATTGATACCTATGCGGTATTCTAATTAACTTCAGTTGTGTCTTGATTATTACGAATTTTGATCTGTTTTTGGAACTCTACAGCTGTATTAACAGCAGCAACAGCACTTGGAAACTCAGCAAATACCGAATCCCCACCTGTATTAAATATTCGACCTTTTTGTTTTTTAATATGAAGTTATATGATTTTATTACAATCATTAAGACTAGCTAGAGTAGCATCCTCGTCTTTTTCCATATGTTTGCTGTAGCGAACTACGTCAGTGGCAAATATCACTGCTATACAATGGTCTATGTCTGAAGAAATCATAAAATAATATTAAAGGTTAAAAAGTTAATTTCAATAAGCATTTTTGTCTAAAAATTAATCAATTTTTTTGTAAAGCATATTGATATAGCAATTAAAATTATTTCGGATGTAAACTTCAACAGTATTTGATTAATGACGTTTCGTTTTGATATGAATTATTTTTATTATTTTTTGGAGCTAATATGTCTATCAAAGTTTCTGTTGTTGAAAAAAAAGTTACTGAAATTGTAAACCAATATAACTTGGATGAATACTATATAAACGAAAGTTATGGTTCGGTTAAAAGATTTAATCAGTTAGTTAATGGTGATGAATTAAAAAATGGTGAAGTACCAATCCCTGTTTTTCTTAGTGAAATAAGACCAAATAATATAATAAAAACACCTGAAAAACCTATTAAAGACAATTTAATAATTGAAGCCGGATATATTCAACATTAATGATTATCTTTTAATGTTAATACATATGATGGCCACCGTTTATAGAGATAGTTGACCCAGTTACAAACTGTGTATCTTCCCTAGCTAAAAATGATACAGCTCTAGCTATCTCAATTGGATGGCCTAACCTTCCAACTGGTATTGTACTTACTATTTTTTCTAAAACATTTTCTGGTACAGACGCAACCATTTCAGTATCAACATAACCAGGAGCAACTGTATTTGCTGTTATGTTATATCTTGCACCTTCCAACGCTATGGCTTTGGTCATTCCAACAATTCCTGCCTTTGCAGCACAATAATTGATTTGACCATATTGCCCTGCTTGTCCATTTACTGAAGATATATTAATTATTCTTCCAAACTTTCTAACTGTCATTTCTTCCCAACAAGCTTTAGTCATGTTGAAGACGGATCCAAGATTTGTATCAATTACTTCCTGCCAATCACTTGGAGTCATTTTTTTTATAGTCCTGTCTCTCGTAATACCAGCATTATTAACAAGAATAGAAACTGTTCCAAAATTTTTTATTATTTGTTCAACAGCATTAATACATGAGCTATGATTTGATACGTCCCATTTCAAAACTTCTATATTTGTTTCTGTTTTAAAAATGTTGGCTTGATCATCATCTTTTGCATAACCAGCAATAACCTTTGCACCAGCTTGATTAAGTATTTCGCATATACCTTTTCCAATACCTCTAGTTCCTCCAGTTACAATAGCAACTTTTCCAACAAGGTAGTCTTTATTATTATCAGATGGCAAATTATTCATATTAATCATTTATTAAACCTCAATTTGATATATTCATTAAAGATAAATACTAAAATGGTAAACTAGAGATTTAATGTCTAATTAAACTAAAA
>QBZZ01000035.1 GCA_003282145.1 SAR116 cluster bacterium AG-337-N21 | reverse complement strand
ATCCTCATAACGTCTAAAAGCAAAAACTGCTTGATTCATATGTTCTGTATTAAAAACTCTTAGTTGCACAAGAAGATGAAAATCTTTTACTGTAAGTCCTGTGACAGTCAAAAATAAATCAGGCTCCAATTTAGTAATAACATCTTGTAGAGTGTTTTCTCTAAAATCAGTTAAATACATAAATGCAGGTATACGTGTTGCAAATTTTATCAGCTTTTCTTGAACAAGTTTTCGTTTAGTTTTATATTCTTTTTCCTCTTCTGTTAAAATTTTCTTTTCTTTGTCACTTAATTCTTCATCCTTTGCTTTTTCTTTAATTTCTCTAATTTTTTCACTCTTATTTATTATAGTTTCAATAATATTATCGCCAAGAGATCTCCAACCTTCTATTCGTTCAACTGCAGCCATAGCATCTTGATTATCAAAAACTCTTCGTAATGTTTCATTATCTACATTAACAAGTAATGCACTTTCCCACTTTCGTGCTAATAATGTAGCTGAAGTACCTGCCATTGCTATATCTAGCACTCCACCTGCATCAATCTGAGTCATGTTAGCACCGTCATATGCTAGAACTGGTAAAAAGGAAATTAACTCTTTGACAGCATTTTCAGGATTTGGTTCGTTTGGTGATAAACCTATTCCATATTCTGATAGTTGTCTTAATGCACGTGTAGGTGCAAAATCAAAAACAAAACATACAGGCTTAATGATTTCTTCTTCTTTGGGATCATCTCCATTAGGATTCTTTATTGCCCAAGGCGACTGAACACGGAAAGCAGACTGAAAGTATGTTTCTGGTGATCTTAAGTTTCTTAACATTAAAATTGAAGACCATTGTGGTATAGTGACACCTGTTGTCAATTTTCCACAAGAAAGTGTAATAGTTTTTGTGTCAAATCCATTTCTAATAGCGTTTCGTACAGGAGGTAGTGCTTCTAATCCCACACCTGCTGAAGTTCCAGCTGCTACAACAATTTCATAATCATGCCAAAAAGTGTTATGTTTTTCTTTTAGTAAATTTGCCATTGCATAACATGAATTTACACTGTGCAGGAACCAAAATGAATGCTGAAGATAGGGTAACAAACGAACATCCGAATACGGGAAAGGGGGACGTTTTCCAATTTTCAAAAACTCAGTCGATTGAGGTAAATATTTACCACGTATAATATCTAACCATTTTTGAACATCATCTTTACGTTTAAAGATTGCAGATTTACCAGTTCCTTCTGCAATAAAAAATGAGTTAAGATCAAATTCATCAAACTCTCCTGCACTTGCGACGGCTAAAAGTTCATCTGGCATTTGATAAGTTAACATTCTCATTTGAGGCAATGTCTTATACGGATTTCTTTGTTTGGGATACTTTACTGAAAAGTTTTCTTTAGCCTTTTGTTCGTCTGTATAAGTCCAATTAAATATTTGTTCTTCTATAAATTCACCTGATGACAAAGCCTTAAAAGGTGTTCCAGAAAGATATAAATACCCATTTGTAGTTATAGGTAAAAAACTTTCTTCTTCTTCTAATGTTTCTTTATATTCAGCTATTTTATCATTAGAATTCTTAGGATCCTCATGCTGAATTTCTAAATTTATTATTCTATCTTCATCTGAGGCAAACAGATCTTTAGCAGTTTCCTTCCAAGCACCAAAATGATATTCATCAAAAATTACTAAATCCCAATTTATAAGGTGAATCCATTCATTTTTAGGTTTAATGTTTCCATAATTATCACGACCAAGTAAATCTTGAAAAGAGCCAAAATAAACAAATGGTTTCATGCTTTCAATCTTATTCGGATCACCCCCTGTTGATTTTGATAAATATTGCCAACCTTCAAAGTCAATATGAGTCTCTAAATCTGTCTCCCAAGCATCTTCAACAGCGGGCTTAAAGGTTACCACTAATATTTTTTTTGCTTCTAATTTTTTGGCCAATTGATAAGCTGCGAATGTTTTACCAAAACGCATTTTTGCGTTCCATAAAAATCTTGGTGTTTTGTTTTTATTTTCTTTCCAGATTGAATTGAAATATGAATATGTTTTATTAACAGCAAAGGTCTGTTCATCTCTCATTTCAAAGTCTTCTTGCCTAGAAGTGGTGAAGTTTTTTCCAGTTTTAATCTCTTTTATAACAGCTATTACATCATTAACTGAACAACAGATCCACTCAAGTGTAGGATTTAAGAATTTTTTCTTAATAAGTCTTGAACGTACTTCGTGATCACTAAAAAAAGTACCGTCATCACGTACAGCGTCAGATTCAATTTCGATACGATAGTTTTTAATTGCAGCCGTTCGTAATTGTTCTGATACTCTTTGCTTTACATTCCTAGTGGTTTGACCAATTTTGAGCATTCCTTCATGAGCCTTGTCATCGATACTATATGCATATATAAGTGGTCTTACTTTTGGTTTTAGTGAGAGAATTTCATCAATAGTTTTGTTCATTTGGAAACTTTTTTATCGATTGAAATAGGTTTTATTATAGTTTCTACATATTCAATCTCTCCTTCATTAAGATTGTACTTATTGTAAAGTTTTTCGTCAGTCCAATTAGTATTCCATGGTTGTATTGGAACCCACTGATATGTATGACGAGCTGCATCTTGGTTAATTTTACGAAGGTGAAGTAAAAATCTAAAAAACTTAGTTTCATAATATGACTTTGCGCTTTGCGCTTCTTTTTCTGTCAAAAATGGACCAGCTATGTTAAATGAACCAGTACAAATTTCACCAGGTGGAAGCAAAATTGGAGAACCTATTATTCGATGTGGATATGACTCGGCCACATTGTAAACACGATTTAACATTAATTTCCACTTATCAATCATTGAATAATTTCTTGTTACTATTTTACTCGGAACATACCCAATAGACCTTTTAGCACCTCTTCCTCCAGAATTATAATGAAGTTTAACATCGCCTTTGTAATGGTTCTCGGAAATACCCTGAAAATTTGTTCTAAATCCAAATGGATCTCCACCACTCATTAAAGAAGAAAAATTCGTATTAGTTTTGGCCAGAACTTTATTCAATATTGATAATGCTTGATTACTACGTACGAAAACATCGTATTGACCTAAGTCACGTTGACTGGTGGACTTTTCACCATCTCGGATAATAGTTACAGTACATTTATCATTATGGTTAGAATCCCAAAGAAAATAGGAAACTCCCCCACCTATCAAAACTCCAGGAAATACTTCATCTGCTTTGGGGTAATCAATTAAAACACGAAGTTTTTTATCATCAAGCATTTCTTTTCGATAATTGTCTAGACCTCTACCACCTGCAAACCAGCGAGAGGGAGTAACCATGCTTAAGAATTTTGGCTCAAGTGATTTTGCGCTTTGGACAAACTTTTGATATAACGGCATTGCCCCACCAACTCCACCATCATCAAGTTGATAAGGTGGATTTCCTATTATTACGTCAAATTGCATGTTATCTCCAAATATTTTTGATAAAAATTTTTTATGATCCTCAGTATGAATAAAAGAATAAGCATGGTTATCAAGTTCTTTTGGACGATCAAACACAGATTTAGAAGCACCACAAAATTTACATCTACTATTAATCCATTTGTGTTCAACGCGACCAAACCAGACATTACCTTCTTTATTATTGAAATTTTTGGCTATAGAGTGTTCGCTATTTGCATTTTTAGAGCAGTAAACACTTCTCCTCGCAAGCATACTAGTGAGCGTTGTTATACCAATACCAAATACTTGATTATATAAAATATGTTCTACGCGTTTTTCTAAATTTGGAATTTGTCTCTCTAATCCTTTAGTTAAACGTGACGTTATCTGTCTTAAAAAAACACCTGACTTAGTACATGGATCAAGAAATTTTACATTTTTATTTTCCCATATATTCTCTCCATTATTGTCAATTTTCCAAGCATCAGTTAGTGTGTCTAACATTTGGTTGGCGAGTTCAGGAGGAGTAAAAACTTCATCATTTGAAAGATTTGCAATACAATTCAAAACATCTGGATTGCGATTTCTTAATGAAAAACTAGCTTTCTCGTTCATTTAGTAAATTCCTTTTCCACTTCATACTTTGATGCTAGTTCAGAAATTGTCAATGGTTTGTATGTCCTATAAGGCTGAAAGATTTCGTGTCTACCTAAATCAGCAAACAAGGATCCTTCTGCACTAAAAGACGAAGATCCAGTTAAAACATCTAGCCTAAAATCACGTCGTTGAAATTTGCCTTTACCCAAATAACCCCACTCAGAGAAAATTATGGGATTGCCATTTATGTCTTGCATTGAGATTGCATTACCATGAACTATATTTAATGATAAAATATGCATACCAGAACGATACAAATCATCGCTAGCCTCAATGTTTAAGTAATTGGTAAATATTTCTAAAATCTTTTTTTTACATTCTAAAATATTATCTTCTAAAAGTTCAATTCCATAAATAGACATCAGACTTAGTAAAGAATAGTGTTTTCGATCAAAGTCTGATTTTCCGTATTTTAATTCAACTGAAGCAATTTTACGTTTTAGAATTTTGGTTAAAAAATTTCCACTACCACAAGCAGGTTCTAAAAACCTAGAATCTAGGCGCATAGTGTCATTTTTAACTAGATCTAGCATCTCTTCAACCAACCAATCAGGTGTAAAAACTTCACCATGATCAACAACACGTTTCTTGGATTTTATTATTGTCATTTTTATATATAAGTTTATTTTATAAAATTTATTATAATGTAAAAATTAATTAATTAATTAAATACTATCTCATTAAAAAAAGCGTTGTACAAGGTGAAGAAGAATTTCTTGTGTAAATTATCGGAGAAATGAAACTTTATTAAAACTATGGCGAGGTGTTAGAAATTACATTGAAAGACAGTAATTTTGTAATTGATTATTAGTTTTTATTTCTTACTCATCCACATCCTATCTCTATCTCTCCATTGAGAGTATTCACTTTCTGCATAAATGATGTCATCAATCTCAATAGTTTCGTCACTGTTTTTGATAGTCTTCTTATTTTCATCAAGTCTTATTTTATCATGAATGACTTTATCAACTAAATCTCTTTTCTCACTAAGAATTGAATTAAATCTTTCAAAATAAGCTCTTCTCATGGCTTCTTCTAGGCCACCTTTATCGCCATATCCATGGTGCATTACAAAACTATCATGTATTGGTAATGCAGGAGCATCCGAAGCAGCAAATTGAAGCATTACACTTTCAGCAATACAACTATCTTCAAATTGAAGTTTATTACCAAGTCCTTTAAAGAATAAATCCTTAATTGGTTTATGTGCTTTTAATATTTCTTCCTTTAACTCTTTCCATGTCAAACCTATAGAGTTTAAGTCAATGCCTTCAGGTTTTTGACTAAGGGGAAATGTAGCTTGAAACATTGCACTAAACGCTTGTTTGACAACATCACGATGTTCAGGACCAGCTACTCTACTGTAAGCATCCTCACTCCCTAATTCGAGATTGTTCTGATCATAAATCAAATTTGGGCTCATTTGTGAGAAGTCATATTCTGTTACTTTCTTACTATCAATTGTTATAAATTGTCTGTAATTTCGGGGTACATTTTGCCACCATCCTCTATAAAATCTTCCACCTTCATTGAAAGAATTATTAGTAAAAATACGTACTAATACTTTATGAGTTAAGTCTATAGGTTGTTTATCTTGGTCCAACAAAAGTATTTCTTGAAGCTCTCTTATTTCTGGGTTTTTTAATCTGATATCTAACAAATGTTTTGCAAAACATTCATTAATAGTTCTGATATTTTTTCTCCATTTCTCAGTATTTGTTTCTTCCTGATAAGAAACTAAAACTCTTTGCCCATTAACTTTACTTCTGAGAAGAATTGTTTGAATATCAAGATTAGGTTTGAGAGTTATTGCAGGATGACCTTCTAAATCTCTAAAATGCTCTCTTAGATTGTGTGTGGCTTTATATCTGGTGAGGCTTCCTTCCAATTTATTGCGATCGTAGTAGCCTTCTTTTGTAACATAAATCATGTCTAATTTTTGAAGACCTTCAAATGCCTGAATATTCATACGATAAGTTAAATTGGGATCACGGTATTTTGTTAACGCAGAATAGAAATTTTTATTTTTTTGAATAGAAGACTCATTATCCTCATGAGTATGATGTTTTTTCCACAAATCAATTAATAAATGTCTAACAGCATAGTTAAATCTAATTTGCTCTTGTTCTGTTCTTCCTCTAGAACGAGTTTCTTTTAAATCAATATCTTTTGATATTTTGTTACATAATTCATCAAATGCATTTAAACTTATTTCCATTTGCAAAAAATGCTAAACTATAATTGTCTTAGCTTAAATAAATATCTTTATTGAAATTATTGTAATACACAATTTCAGACTTAAAATTTTTTTGGCTTATACTTTTCCTCTGCCTGACAGATATTTTGGAACTGCTTTTTGTTCAAAAGATCTATGGACAAGCTTTTCTATAATTTTTGATAACCAATCCACTATTTTTTCTCCTTGAAAGTTTTTATCTACAATTTTATTTAATTACAGATTTATTACAGTTTTATTACAAAGATAATAAAGTTTAATAGATTTCCAAACTTTTCTATTAAACCTATTTTTAAATTCTTTATCTAATATTAAA
>QBZZ01000034.1 GCA_003282145.1 SAR116 cluster bacterium AG-337-N21 | reverse complement strand
AAAAACTTATAAAACCAATCCCTAAACCTTCATATACGAATATCTTAAGTGGTATAAACGTACTATGTGATCTTAGGTAATAGACAATAAGTATAAAAAATATAGTTGTGTTAATTATTAAATATTTTGTGGATGTTGTTTCATTTGATAAATATTGACTTAGAGTTTCAAAAGGAAAAATATAAAAAAGATAAGTCAATACAAACAAGATTATATAAAATAAATATCTATATAACCTTTTATACATATTAAGATGATTTCAATTTAGCAAACGCAGAAAGTGCCTTTTGCCTAGATTCCTTTATATCTACAATTGGTTTTGGATAATTTTCTCCTAATTTTAGATTAGCTTTTTCTAGAATGTCATCGGGTGCTTCCCAGGGATTGAATAAATATTTATTAGGAAGCAAAGAAATTTCTGGGACAAATTTTCTGACATAATGACCATCTGGATCAAATTTTAGACCTTGGGTAATAGGGTTGAAAATTCTAAAATATGGTGCTGCGTCTGCTCCGCAACCTGCAATCCACTGCCAACCCGAACTGTTACTAGCTAAGTTTGCATCTACAAGGCAGTCCCAAAACCAACGTTCGCCTTCACACCAATGGAGTAATAGGTTTTTTACTAGAAATGATCCAACTATCATTCTTAGTCTGTTATGCATATAGCCTGTTGACCATAATTCTCTCATTCCAGCGTCCACTATTGGGTATCCAGTTTGACCATTCTGCCATGCTTTTAGAAATAAAGGATTATCATCCCAAGCAAAATTATCAAATTTCTTTTGTAAATTTTTCTTAGGTAGATCAGGAAAATAGAACAATAAGTAATTAGAAAATTCTCTCCATCCCATTTCTGACAAAAACGTGTCAGTATCTTGTTGATGATTAATTCCGAATTTATTTAAATCCCAAACTTTAAACCATACTGTATTTGGTGAAATTTCACCCCAATGCAAATGTGGTGAAAGTCTAGATACATTTTTTTTTGATGGAAAATTTCGACCTTCTTTGTAACCTTTGATTTCAGTTTCAACAAATTCATTTAATCTATTTTTGGCAGCATTTTCTCCTACATTCCATGAGCTTATTATTTTTTCTTTCCAAGAATGTGCTGGCAATAAATTTAATTGATTAATAGACAAGCTTTTAAAGTTTTTCACTTTGTGAAAATTTATATTTTTTGGCTTTTCTAATGGTCTTCTTGGTTCAACTGCGTTTAGACAGCCTCTTCTATAATAGGGAGTAAAAACTTTATAGGGCGTTCCGTCATTTTTCAAAACATCCCAAGGTTCCCATAAAAGTGATCCATTAAAAGTATTTACTTCAATACCTTTTCTTTTCATATTTTCTTTAATTATCTTATCTCTTGAAATACTCCAAGGTTCATAAACTCTATTCCAAAATATTTTATTTATTAGTTCAGATTTGCAAATATCAGTCAAAATTTCTTCAGGGTCTCCCTTAGAAAATATTAGTTTATTACCAAATTGTTTGTTTAATACATCTAATGAATAATGCAGCCAAACCTTACCAGCATTTCCAACTAAATATTCTTCAGAATTTACACTGTCTAAAATGAAAATAGGAATTATTGATCCACTTTTAGTAGCTGCACTTAGAGCTGGATTATCACTTAACCTGAGATCTTGTCTTATCCAGTATATACTAACGTTTTGTTTCAAATTATTCTCTTCTTAATTGAATTCTTTTAAGGATAATAATTCTATAAGTTGTAATTAAATTAAATTCAACTAATTCAAATCAAATAAAAAAATATTCTTGTGTAAAATAAAACATAAGCAATAATGTTTACAAATATTTTGAAAGTTTTGCATGTCATATGAAAAACCCTATGAAGGGTTAAAAGTTATAGATTTTTCTCAAGGAGTTGCTGGGCCCTATTGTGGAATGCTTTTAGCTCAATATGGAGCTGAGGTTATTAAAATCGAGCCAAAAGACGGAGATTGGGCTAGAAACCTTGGTCAAGAGTATGGACAACACTCTGCTTTTTCAGTAGCTGCAAACCTTGGTAAAAAAAGTATAGTATTCGATTTAAAGAATAAAAAAAGTCAGCCTATTTTAGACAAAATCATCAATGAATGTGATGTGTTTATTGAAGGTTTTAGGCCAGGGGTGATAGAAAGATTGGGGTATGGATATGAAAGGTTAAAAAATATTAATTCTAAATTAATTTATTTATCTATTTCAGGTTTTGGTCAAAAAGGTCCTATGAGCGCAAAACCAGCTATGGATCCTGTTTTGCAGGCTTTTACAGGGTTCATGTCAGAAAACAAAGGTCCTGACGATATCCCACATAGAACACCCGTTATAATCTTTGATATGACTACCGCCTTGTACGCAACCCAATTAGTAAGTTCAGCTTTATTTGCTAGAATTAAAGAAGATATAGGAAAGAAAATTGAAGTTAGTTTAATGGAGGCTGCAGCAGCTATGCAGTCGATAAGACTTATGAGTGGATACATGGAAGGGCCTTACACTCATGCTTCTTCACCATCAGGAACTTTTCAAACTAAAGACGGATGGATACAGATTATCGTTGTGAAAAATCACGAGTTTACCAAATTTTGTAATGCTGTTGGATGGGTAAATTTTCTTACTGACAAGCGCTTTTTAAATAACTCTTTAAGAAGAAAACACGAAGCTATTCTGACTAAGGAAGTACAAAAACTTTTCATTAAAGAAACAACGGAATATTGGAAAAATTTATTAAACAAATTTGAAGTTCAGAACGAGAAAGTACAAAACTACAGAGAATTTGTAGATAGTGAACAAACTAAAGCACTAGAATTAATTTCCTGGCTAGATCAACCTACTACTAATCAATCGTGGCCTGTCCCAAATATACCAGGTATGCCAAAGTTAGTTAGCGGAAGTAAATTATCAATAGCACCATCATTGGGACACCATACAAAAGAAATTATCTTACAGTTAGGATACAGCGAAAAAAGTATAGCAAAGCTTTTGGATGAAGAAGTAATATTTGGTATTTAAAATAATCCAGTTATTGTAAAAGTGAGAGGAATGAACATCAACAAGGCTAAATATAGCTCAGATTTTAATGTTTCACTAAAAGTATAATTATCATTAGCCATAATTTTTCTCCAATAGTTATATTTTAATATTATTTTTTTTTTAAAATTATTCAAGTTTTTTAAATTTTGATATAATATATCGTTTTTAGGAACTATTATGACTTTCATATTTGGAATAATTTTATCAGCTTTAATATTTTTTTTCTTCGATGATATTCAAGCAATATTAGTTTCAACAGGTTTAAGAGATCAATTAGTGACGTGGTTACAATCCTGGTAATACATTAAAGATTTATTTTGAATTAAGAATTTACCTTTTCTATTTGTATAAATAAAATGATTAATTAGTATGTTTAAATTAACATTATTTAATCACGATTAAACTGGATATATTAATGATTAATAGTTTTGACTATATTATTGTTGGTGCAGGTTCATCTGGATGTGTTTTGGCAAACAGATTGAGTGCAGACGGGAAATACAAAGTTTGTTTACTTGAAGCAGGCCCTCCTGATTGGAATCCATTTATTCATATACCAGCTGGTTTTATGAAAACTCTAACTAATCCAAATGTGAATTGGTTATTTAAATCTGAACCAAGTTGGGGAACGGCAGGAAGAGTGATTGATATTCCAAGAGGTAAGACATTAGGTGGATCAAGCTCAATAAATGGAATGGTTTTCAATAGAGGTCAAAATATGGATTTTGACGTCTGGGCCCAAAAGGGAAATAAAGGTTGGAGTTACTCTGATTTACTCCCTTATTTCAAAAAATATGAAAAAAGATTAGGTGAGCATGATGAAACTTACAGAGGATCAAAAGGCGAGTTGCCAATAACTGATTTGGAATACCGGGATCCACTTTGTGAAGCATTTATAAAAGGAGCTATTGAACAAGGTATACCTTTAAACAAAGACTATAATGGACAATTTCAAGAGGGTGTTTCATATGTCCAAAGAACCACAAAAGGTAGATTTAGAGTAAGTGCATCTAAAGCTTTTTTGAAGCCTGTTAAATCTAGAGAAAATCTTGATATAATCACTGATGCATTTGTAACAAAGATTATTATTGAAAACAAAACTGCTACTGGAGTTGAGTATCTCAAAGGTGGAGTTAGAGGTAAAAAAATAATTTTAAAGGCTAATAAAGAAGTTATTCTATCATCAGGAGTTATTAAATCACCACATTTATTAAATTTATCAGGCATTGGTTCTGGAAAACATTTAAAAGATATTGGGATAGATGTAATTCATGACTTAAAGGGTGTTGGCATGAATTTAAGAGATCATTTTGCACCTAGAATGACTGCAAGAGCTAAGAATGTTGAAACAGTTAATGAAAAATCCAGAGGGTTGAAGCTCTTGAAAGAAATTGGTAAATATATTTTAGGAAAACAATCAATTGTCAATTTAAGTCCAACTTTAGTTTATTGTTTTTGGCATTCCAATGAGTCTATAAGAAATCATGACTTGCAAATGACCTTCACACCTGCTTCATATAAAGAAGGTGTACAATCAACTCTTGACACTGAACCAGGGTTTACGGTAGCTGCCTGGCAACAAAGACCGGAATCATTAGGATGGGTTAAAGCTAAAAGTAATAATCCATTTGAAGCCCCAGAGATTCAACCAAATTATCTTGATGCAGAAGAAGATAAAAGAGTAGTAGTAGCTGGACTAAAATTATCAAGAAGGTTAATGCATTCCAAAGCTTTATCAAATTATTTTGATTATGAGGTTTATCCTGGATTAGATGCACAGTCTGACGAGGATTTATTACAAATCGCAAGAGAAAGAGGAACTACTACATATCACCAAATGGGAACATGTAGAATGGCACCAAAAACAGATCCTACTGCGGTTGTGGACAATAATTTAAAGGTTTATGGCATAAATAATTTACGAGTTGTCGATGCGTCTATTATGCCAACCATGTTATCTGCTAATTTGCACTCTGGAGCAACTTTAATTGGCGAAAAAGGTTCAGATTTAATTCTCGATAAAAAGCCATTAGAACCAATCGCTTTAAGTTATTAACCGTAATTATTAAAATAAGGAAACTCAATTGTCAGAATCACAAAAATATACCCCTCCTAATCTATGGGTTTGGGATAAAGAAAATGGTGGTAAATTTGCAAAAATTAACAGGCCTATTTCTGGCTTTACTCACGAAAAAGATCTGCCAAAAGGTATCCATCCTTTTCAGTTATACTCTCAAGGTACCCCTAATGGTGTGAAAGTAACAGTAATGCTTGAAGAATTATTAAATTTAGGCATTAAAGAAGCAGAGTATGATGCATGGCTTATTAGAATTGGAAAAGGGGATCAATTTAGTTCTGGTTTCGTGGACATTAATCCAAATTCAAAAATTCCTAGTTTAACTGATAATACAAACGGAACTTCTGTTAAAGTTTTTGAATCTGGTTCAATACTTTTGTACCTAGCTGACAAATTTAAAAAATTTATTCCTAAATCTTTTGAAGCAAGGACGGAATGTTTAAACTGGTTGTTTTGGCAAATGGCAAGTGCCCCATATCTTGGTGGAGGATTTGGCCATTTTTACTCTTATGCACCTGAAAAACTTGAATATCCGATAGATCGTTTTTCTATGGAAGTAAAAAGACAACTAGATGTTTTAGATAAGTTATTATCAGACAAAACTTTTATTTGTAGTGATGAATATACTATTGCGGATATAGCAATATGGTCATGGTACGGCGCATTAGTATTAGGCCGTTTATATGGAGCTGAGGAGTTCTTGGATGTTAAGTCTTATAAAAATGTTCTAAGATGGGCTAAATTCATTAACAAAAGACCTGCTGTGAAAAGAGGGAGAATGGTTAATAAAATTAGTGGCTATCCTGGTTCTCAACTCCATGAAAGGCATGACGCAAGCGATTTTCAAAATAAAACACAAGATAAAATAGAAAATTGAATATTTGAATCATAATTCTTCAATTCCAAGATCTGCTATATATCTTCTATGCCAGGTTGGACTAATAGTTAATTCGTTAATACAAACATGTTTTGGCATTTGACATAAAAAAGCTATTGTTTCACCCAAATCATCAGGTTGAAGCATCTTCTTTTTTTGTTCTAAAGAGAGCTTTTTAGGTCTTTTGTCTAAAATATCTGTAGCAACCTCACCAGGACATAAAGCGCAAGCTCTAATACCCACACTACAATATTTCATGTTAATAGTCTCAGTCATAGCATTTAGGGCGTGTTTTGATGATGTGTATGTAACACCTGATAAAAGACTAACATGGTTGCCAGACCAAGATGAAACGTTAATAATCAAACCATCTTTTTTTTCTTTCATCATTGGAATAACAGATTTACAACAATAAAATAAGCCATTGATATTGGTCTGAATCACCTCATCCCACTCACTTTCATTAATGTAATCCCAATCTCTATTTAAAATATTTATTCCAGCACAATTTACCAATACATCAATTTGTTGAAATTCGTTTTTTATTTGATTTACTGTTTCTTTAACTAATGTTTTATTAGTAACATCCATCATCTTTATTGAGGCTTTAGTTTTACAGTATTTAGCGGTTTCTTCTAAATTTTTAATATTTCTTCCAGAAAGTATAACTTGCATTCCAAGTGTAGATAGCTTAATTGCAGCGTTTTGACCTATCCCAGAACCAGCACCTACAATCCAAGCA
>QBZZ01000033.1 GCA_003282145.1 SAR116 cluster bacterium AG-337-N21 | reverse complement strand
CAAGTATGACTAAATCCGGTGCAATGCAATTTAATCTTAACAATGCTGAAGATTTTGCTGCTTCATCTAAAAATTTAATCTCCAAAAGTTCAGCTAATGTTGGTGATGTAGAATTAAATTTAATTGGTACTACTCAACAACAAAATATAAACCACCCACCCCAAATTGAGGATCTTTTTACCTCAAGTACTAATCCCTTAGTAGCTACCTCTTTTTTACAAGATGGGCCGATATCAACCATTAAACCTTCTATACAGTCAATAAATTTATCTTCAATAGGAAATCAATCTTCTGGAACCGTGACTATTTCAGACGCTGATATAAAGGGTTTTTCATCATTTAAAATTACTCTTGCAAATGGAAATGAAGTAAATTTAAGCTCAGCCGCAACCGATCCTGGAGACGGAATAAAATCTGTAGAAGAATTTGCAAATTTATTAAATTCAGGTTTGATGTTAGATGGAAAAAGTCAACATGATTTTAGAAAATATGGATTATTTGCTACTGGTGCTAATGGATATCTTACAATAGCATCTTCGGAATCTGACATTTCAAACGTTTCAATATTTTCTAGAGGCAATTCTTTTTCAGCCTCAATTTCAAATATTTCTGCTTCAGCAGCATTACCAAGTAAGATTCAAATTTTTACTAGAGACGGAAGACATGTTTCTGGTACTACTCTAGACGCCTCTGAGATAGCCTCTTTAATTAAAAAAGAGAATGGGTTTTTAGAATCTGCTGAGTATAGAAATGATTATTTAAATAATAATTATAGAGGCATGAATTTATCAAGGAAAACTGCTAGTGGAGATTATGTAAGTAGTTTTGGTTCAAATTTAAGTTACAATGAACAAAGTACGGACATGGATGGTTTGCTTACAAGCAAAACTGTAACCAGTGGTTCATTAACGCTTGATGGTGAGAAAATATATTCAAAAGAGTTAAATTCATATATTTCAATTGCCTGTGAAAAAGATGAATCAAGCAGGACTTTTACAGTTACCGGATATGATTTAGATGGACTTTATCAAACTGAAACAATTACTGGTGGCAATATAACAACTGTAACAGGAAGCAAAATTTTCAGTAAGGTTAGAACTATTAGTATTGATGGTAATTCAGCTGGAAAAGTTTCAATCGGAACTGAAGCAGTTGGCTACTCTCTAAATGTTACTAATAGTGATAATGTTGTGAAAACTATAAATGTACCCGTAGGAACAAACGCGTATTATTCTGCTAATAAACTCAAAACTGACTTAGCAGGAACTGGAGTAAATGTTTCTGCTAGTACTAAGGTTATGCTAGGACCTTTAAATGATGGCACAAGTGGAGCATTTACTTTTGACCTAAAAGGTAAGAATAGTAACGCTGTGTCAATTAATGCGAGTGTTGCAGCAAGTGACATATCTAATTTGGCTAAAAGAATTAATGAATATTCATCTCAAACAGGTTTGACAGCAAATGTCACGAGTGACTTTAAAAAAATAATAATTGATTCAAAAGATGGATATGACATAAATTTTAAAAATATTTCTGCGCCATCTGACTTTTATTTTGAAACATTCGGTGGGAATTTCGATAAATTAAGTGAAAATAATTCGCAAAAAAATTCTAAATTATTCATAGATATTAGCAACAACAATAAAACATCGGCCAATATAAAGGGTGAATTGAAATTTGTTTCAAGTGAAACTTTTTCTACACAAATTAATACAGGGGTAGTTAACTTTGCAACTTTAGACTCACTTACCAATGGATACATTAGTGCTGATAGAAATAAAACAGGTGAAAAAATTACAATTAAACCTGAGATTTTTAATAATCTAGACAATAGTTTAGGAGCGCCAGACGGTAAAAAAGCAGTGGTTGGTCTTTCAAAATATGGTTTAGACATAAATCAAGAAGACTATGAATTATTTGTAGACGACGATGATAGTTTGTACTCCTCTAATAGACCTGGTTCTTCGGGAATTATTACACTTGATGGAGCATTAAAAGATGCCAATGATTTGAACGCCGTTGTTACTATATATTGTTCAACTGATGAAAGCGGTAATACATTTACAGTTACTGGAACTAACGCAAGTGGTACCACTATTACAGAACAAATTACAGGTGCTACAGCTACTAATACAGCTGTAGGTTTAACAAAATTCACTACTATAAGTTCTATTAGCACTACTGTTAGACCAGGTGGGAACATACATATAGGAACAATAGGTAGAAACGATATCAATGACGATGATAGTTTAGTTCAATTGACAACATTTTCATCTGGTGCTTTAACAATGGATGGAGTTTTATCAACTTCAAATTATCTTGGTGCACAGATACAGATAAAAAGTAGACAAGATAATACTGGCACAAGTTTTGTTATTAGTGGTACTGATTTAGATAATAAAGTCATAAGCGAGACTATATTAGGATCAAACGGAGGAGTTGTTACAACCACGAATATATTTAAAACAGTTACCTCAATAAATAGCTCTGGAACAAGTGACGGTAGTATTAGAATTGGTACTAAGGCTGCTGATGGAAATTGGAATACTACTATAGATGCTAATGCTCTTAATGCAGACACTGAAAAAGAAATTTCTACAGCTATTTTATCAAGCTTAAGATCAGAAACTCCAACTTCGCAGATAAAAGGAATAGTTCTTAACTCTCTACCAAAAGATGGTCAGTCCGTTGATTTAAGTTTTGAAGGTCAAATTTTTAGACTGAATATGACTTCGGGTGAATTATTAGTTGAGGGTCCAGAAGAAAATAGGATAAAGGCTCGGTTTAATGGTACATCAGAAAATATTATTAATTCAATTGCAACAGCCCAGTCTGGGACAGCCGCTACTGCTCTAACAATAAATGGTTTAAATTCTGTTACCGCAGATGATAACGGGTTAGTTACGGCAACCGATATAGGTGGATCGGGATCTTACACTCTTAATGGAGATCTTAAAAACAGTACTTCTTTAAATTCCAGAATAACTATTACGAATGGAGATAGTGTTAACAATACTTCATTTAAATATACGGTTACAGGTACAGATCAATATGGTGTTTCATTAGTTGAAGAAATAACAGGAGTTAATGGTAGTGGTACAATTGTTACTGGAAGCAAAGTGTTTAAAACTGTTACAGCAATATCAGTCAATGGTAATTCAGGCTCTGTAGAAATAGGTACAACGCCTGCTTTTGTTTCTGCTTCAGGTACAAGGGTCTCAATAACGTCTTCAGGAAATGAGAGTGATAAGACTTTTACAATAGTTGGTACTGACACAGAAGGTTTAGATAAAACAGAAACTATAAGTGGGCCAACTCTGGGCAATACAGTGTCATCATTAGGTCTCTTTAGAACAATTACCTCTATTACTCCAAATATTAATACAAGTGGAAGCATACAAGTTGGTACTGCCCCAGGATACCAATTAATAGCAACAGCTGAGGGAACGATTGAGGGTGATCAATTCAAACTAGTTTCCAATACAGCAAACACAGCAAACGCAGAGTCCTTTGGACTAAAAAAAGCTAAAGCGTCTCTTATAGGTAATTTTGTAGTGCAACCAACCACATCCGATCCAGCTATATCTATTGAGGTAACAGAAAATGACGTTGCAACTAATTTTTCAATTAAATTCAATGAAAGTAATGTTCCAGTTTTCTTTAATAGTGAGGGATCAGCGTTAAGCGGTTCTCCTCCGTCTGGAATATCCTTATCGTGGAGTGAGTCTTCAGGCATAACAGATGATGATTCCTTATTTAATTCCAATATGTCTGCAGGTGTACCAATTATTACAGATGGTATTCTTTCTACTACAGATGTTGAGGGAATGATGACAAGTAAGTTAGCGTCAGCAGGTGCGTTAACTTTAGACGGGGTTTTAAATGGCTCCAAGGCACTGAATGGAAAGATCACTGTTTTTTGTAATGGAAATGAAACAGGTAATTCTTTTGTCGTTAATGGATATGATACTTCAGGAGTTTACAGATCAGAAACTATTACAGGGGTTAGCGGAGGAACAGCGTTAGGAAGTATTTCTTTTAGTGAAGTTTTATCTATTTCAGCATCTAACAGTACTGCTAGCACAATAAAAGTTGGTATTCAGGCTACACATGTTGCTATAGATCCACAAGTCATTACTATTACGCCTGAGGGAAATGATATAGGAGAAAAGTATACTATAGTTGGGTTAGACCAGTTTGGTAATACACAAACTGAAGTAATAACAGCTAAAGCAGCAGGAGCAAAAGTTATAGGTGAAAAAGTTTTTTCTCAGATAACATCTATAACGCCTGCTAGTGCTTCTGCCTTAGCTGTTAAAGTAGGAACTCAAAAAGTAGGAAGATTAACCCTTAGTCATACTATTGATGATGTCAGTTTTAAAATGGATGGAAGTCCTAACGCTAATCGACTTTATGGAATTAAAACACAAGATATTCGTGCAATTGTAGACAATGATGGATTAAAAATTAATTCGTTTTCTGGTGAACCTGTAAAGATTGAAATACCTAATAACTCAATTCAGAACTCAGTTGCTGAAAAGGTAAGTATAAATGACCTGCCTCCAGAGGACTTAATCACTATAGTATTGGGAAAAGGTGCAAGAAAGATTAGTGCAGAATTTGATAAAGTTCCTGAAAATAAAAGTATCAAGAGTGAATTGGATCCAGAATTAACAATTAAGGTTGATGCTAATAACAAAAATAAAGTAGAAATCTTTGACAAAAAATCTGGTCATTCGATTGCATCTAGAATTTTAGATGTAAACAGAGTTTTTGAAGTAAATAACTCTAAATTTCAATTTTCAGAAGAACCTGTTTTGAGTAATAGTTTTGAATTTTCAACCAATTTGGACGGTAAAGGAGATAATAGAAATATTCTTAATATCCTAAGTTTACAAGGTGAGGATAAAACAGGTGAAAATAGAGGAAATTTTCAAGAAACTTTTAATATAACAGTCGCTAAGGTGGGATCCAATGTACAAGCAAGTAAACTGTCTCTAGATTCAGCTTCAAATATATTAGACGCTGCTGAAGCGAGCCAAAGTGAATTCGCTGGAGTTAATCTAGACGAAGAAGCAGCTCGGTTACTTGAGTTTCAACAAGCTTATCAAGCTTCGGCACGCATTTTGCAAACAGCTAAAGAATTGTTTCAATCCCTTATTGAGGTTGTATAAATTTTAATAGGCTAATAAATGCAAATAAGTTCAAAACTATTTAATCAACAACAACTTAAACAATTTTCTTCTACAACGGAAGAACTGCAAGATTTACAAAATAAAATTGCAACTGGAGAGAATATTTTACGAGCTTCTGATGACCCTGTAGGGGCAGTTGAACTATCAGGCTTAAATGTAGTTAAAAAACAAATTGAACAATATGAGAGAAATGTAAATTCTGCTTCAGACAGATTAAATTTATTGGATAAAAACTTAGAAAATTTATCTAATATTATGATAAGAGCCCAAGAATTAATTATACAAGCCTCTAGTGATGTTCTTGGTGCCTCTGATAGAGATGCTATAGCTCTAGAAGTTGACGAAATGAAAGAGGAAATCTTAAGTTTAGCAAATGCTAAAGATAGTAATGGCAGCTACCTATTCAGTGGTTATAAAACAAGTACTATGCCTTTCGTAAAAGACTTAGCTGGTAAAATTAATTACAAAGGTGATAGGGGAATTTCGTCTCTGTCTATTTCAGAATCTCGAGTAATGGAGACAACTCTTGATGGTGGGTCATTGTTTGAAGCCGTTAAAGGATCTGATGGAAGTAATGTCTCAATTTTTCAAATGTTAGAAGATATAAGCTTTTCTATTAGAACAGCATCTGGTGGAGTTAACTCAGTAAAATCAACTGGTGTGGCAGAATTAACTTTTGAAAATAAAAATCCTGGGACTTGGACTTTTGATTTAACAGGAAACTTAGGCACTGCAACTATTACTACAGAGATTACTGGAGAGGATCCCTCAGAATTTGTAAAGCAAATTAATTTAAGTTCTACTGGTGTTACTGCCACTATTAATGATGACGGGAAGACAATAAAATTAACTGACTCAGTAAATGGGCCTATGGAAATAAATAATTTGTCTGTTTACGGCATAAATTCTGCTCAAAAAACTCCTGGCTCTTTTTTCAATGTTCAACCTACTGACGGATCTGGAAACAACATAGGTAGTATCCAAAAATTATATGATAATAATCAGTTACCATCTAAGCAAATTGATAACATAGCCTCTGCTCAAGTTCATATTGCTAATAATAGAGGTGAAATTGGAGCAAGAAATAATTCACTTGATAGACAAATTGAACATTTAGCAGAAAGGAGATTGGCAGTGGAAAAAGACGTAAGTGAATTAAAAGATGCTGATCTCGCCGCCTTGGTAACAAATTTACAAAGCATGTTAACTTCAATGCAGGCTAGTCAGCAGTCATTCGTTAAAATTTCACAATTAAATTTATTTGATTATTTAAGATAAATAATGATTAAAATAATTCAGTTTCTTGATTAAATACTTCGCCAATCCATCCAATATCTTCAACGTCAGTTATTACCCACCCTGGAGTTGCTTTCGGTAAAGCATCGTTTCTAATGCTAAAAACTGTAGCTTTAAAAATTTTAAAGCATTTATCTGATTGATAGTCTTTTGTTTTTTCTGGATCAAAAGCAGATGAAAACATTCCAGATAATTTTCGTTCACTTCCGCTTGCTTCAAAGTTTACTCTATAATGGATATAATCATCAATATAAGTAACTGCTTCCTCACCTGCATTAATCTCAGATAAAAATTGAAGAATTTTTTCTGCCACATCCATTATTTCTTCAAATTTCACTTCATTATATTTTTCTGAAATAGCATTAGAATATTTTCTAGAAACGGCAGCTATTGAATTGTTGGATGATAAAAACTCTTTGCTTGTCTGTGCAGCAAATACACCAAAGATCCATTCAGGGCAGTATTTAGACAATTTGGCACCTATAAATATTCAAATAATATAATATACCTTA
>QBZZ01000032.1 GCA_003282145.1 SAR116 cluster bacterium AG-337-N21 | reverse complement strand
CTTGTTAATTTGTCGGACAAAATTAGTTTTATTGAAAGAGAAATTAGTAGGTTAGGAAATATAAAAGGTTCCGAAGATATGTTAAGTATAGCTATTGATATGGCTAAAAATGGCAATAATAGAGAAGAAATAAAAAACAAAACAGGTCTAAGGGAAGATGAGATTGAGGCTATATATACTTATTATAAAAAATAACTTGCTTTAAACTTCATCTGTATTTTCTGCATCTTCAAGTAAAATTGCTTTACTTCCATCTATCATTTGCTGGGCATCCTCTTTTGTAACATCTATTTGGATACCAGAAGGGAACCTAACACCATTAACCTCAGTTGTTTCTTTTATTTGAACTCTTACCCATTCAACAGGAACGTTTGTAGGCTTTTTAGAACGTTTGATAATCTTTTCAACAATATTGCCTTTGCTATTTGCTCCATTAGTGGGACGATTATCATTGGCACTATTTTCATCAATAATTGCTTGTATTCTTTGGTTTAAAACTGAAACTCTAGCAGCTAAGCACGCAAGTTTAAATATAAATCCATCTTCACGATTGGATGCTTGTTTTATTTTAACCGCTATTTCTGAAAGTGTTAATTCTTCAAACTCATCTAGAATTTCTTCTTTTTTATCAATAATTTTTTCTGAAAAATCCATCACATAATCCTACACCTTTAATTAATAACGACAATAAAAAAATTATTAAAGTTTGATTAACAAATAATTAAATTTTATCTTTAATTAAATTGGCACCTTATTTGCAAATATCGCTTGAAATATAGTAACTATTAGAGTTTTTTAGTAATGGATACAATCAAAGATCAATTATCTTTTTATACATCAGCACTACAATTAAGAGGTAAGCGTAACAATATTTTAGCTTCCAATATTGCTAACGCAGCCACACCTAATTACAAGGCAAGAGATATTAGTTTTGAAGATGAAATTAAAAAACTTGATAAAAATGGTCCTATAATTACATCACATTCGAACCATATAGTACAAAATTCAGGTAAATCAATTAACAAAGCTTCATATAGAGAACCTCTAATAACATCATTAGATGGAAATACAGTTGAACTAGCTGTTGAGCAAATGCAATTTGCAGAAAATTCAATGAGATATTCTACTACAGTAAATTTTCTAAATGGAAAAATTAACAAAATTATGTCGGCGATCAGGGGTGAATAATGGATATTAAATCAGTCTATGATATAGCTGGTAGAGCAATGGCTGCTCAATTAGTAAGATTAAACACTGTAGCATCAAATCTTGCTAATGCAGGATCTACTACAGGTGATCCAAAGACTACCTATAAACCACTAAAACCAATCTTCGAAACTCAATACAGTGATTTAGTTAAGAAAAATGGCGTAGCGACAGTTGATGCCGTTGAAGTCAAAGAAATTGGGAGAGAGCCTATCAAATCTTATATGCCAGCACATCCGGCAGCAGATGCGGATGGGTACATATATAAAGCAGCAGTAAATGTTGACGAAGAAATGGTAGATATGATGGAAGCATCCAGGCAATATCAAAATAATGTTGAAGTTATAACAACTTTAAGAGCTCTAACAATGCGAACACTAAACATAGGAAAGTAATAAATTATGTCTGAAATTAATTCATCAAATCAATCCTTAAATAACATTTTAGATAAATTAGGTATTAATTCTGCTAAAGAAAAATTTACGCCTAAAGAGACAAAAGATCAACTTGGACAAGAAGATTTTCTTAAACTGATGACTACTCAATTACAAAACCAAGACCCTTTTGCTCCAGTCGATAATGCTGATTTTATAGCCCAGATGGCACAGTTTTCTACGGTTACTGGTATTACTTCTATGGACGAAACTATGAAGTCTGTAAGTCAACAACTATCTGAAATGAGAATTGCTTCAACAACACAATTAATGGGTCATTCTGTATTAGTTCCTGGTAAATATGCCAGACCAGATAGAGACGGAATTATAAGTGGAATTGTAGACTTGCCTGATACGGCTTCGAACTTAAGTATTATATTTGAAAACAGTGATGGTGAGGTTTTACATCAAGATACACTTGGTATGCAAAAGGCTGGTTTAGTTGGTTTCGAGTGGAAAGATTTACCTGAGGATATTAAAACTTCAAACTCTCCAATAACAATTAGAGCATTTACAGGTAATACGGGTGATACTGGTGAACTTTCAACACAAGTATACGCTAGTGTTAATGGAACTTCAAAAACTGAAAACGGAGTAATGTTAGAAGTTGAAGATTATGGAACGATTGACCCCTCACAAGTTGTCAGATTTAAGAACTAATTAATAATAAAATACTAGGAGAAATTAGAGATGTCATTTTATACCGCTCTTACAGGACTAAACGGATCACAGGCTGATATATCAGCAACTTCAAATAACATCGCCAACGTTGCAACTACAGGTTATAAAAGAAGTAAAGCTGAATTTGGTGATATCTTTGCGACTTCTCCTCTACAGAACAGCTCTTCTTCAATTGGTTCTGGAACAATTTTAAAAGGAATCAAACAGCAATTTACTCAAGGTAACGTATCTTCATCACTTAATGCTTTGGATATGGCTATTTCAGGACAAGGTTTTTTTGCTTTGAAGCCATCTTTAACAACTAATCAAACTGTTTATACTAGAAACGGTTCTTTTTCGGTAAATAATGATAGATTTGTTGTGGACTCTGCAGGTCAGTTTGTTCTTGCGTTACCAGTTTCTGATGACGGATCAGTTCAAGGTGGTGAAATTGTTGATGCTAAACCTCTTAAATTAGAGTTGGAAGCAGGGGAAGCGAAAAAGACAGATAACTTAGAATTAGCAGTTAATTTACCAGCATCATCAACTGTTTTTGAGTCTGCAGCTGATTTTGATCCAAAGAATCCAGCCACATTTAATTCTTCTACTTCTGTTACAATTTTTGATAATTTAGGTAACCCGGTTATTGCGACAGCCTTTTTTATAAAAACACAAGCAGCTTCAGGTGATCAAGCGACACATAAATATCAAACTAAATTTATTGTTGACGGAAGAGAGGTTCAACCATCTCTGACTGAAGCTATTTCTCCAACTGGTCAAACCTTAGTTGTTGATCGTTTTGGTCAAATAATTCCAATTAATGAAAAACCTCAGATTATTTCTGTTGCTCAAACTCAACCATTATTTTTTCTAGATGATTTGTCTAACAAGACAGTTTCAAAGGCCGCTACAGTTGAGTCAACAGTTTTAGAGGATGCTGCATTTACTGCAACAGCACCTTCTATAACGGTTGTAACAGATCCATTACAATTTTATACAACCTATGAAGCTAACCCAACCCTTAATAAATCGACTTATTGGGGTAAAGATTTTTTAACAGTTCGTGTCGATGATACAACAGGTAGTGCAAGTTTTAAGAGTATTGATATCAGACCAGGGACTTATACCGCAACCTCTCTTGCATCTGAAGTTCAAAGAGCTATAAATGCAGGTTTGTCAGATGATTCTAAATTAGCTATTGATCCAGTAACTGATGGTAGTTTTTCAATACAATTTAACCAGCTTGACAATAATGACGAAATTCAAACTTTGTCAGCTATTAATGTTGATTTAATGAAAGATAGTTTTGTTACAGAGGACCTTTTTTCAACAACGAACGGAATTGAAAATGTTGCATCACCGAATTTTACAAGAGAAGAATTTTTAGCTCATGCTCAATTAAGAATAAATGACGCTCTAAATAGGGCAGCAGTTTCTTCTGACGGTAATACTAATAACTCATCCACATACGGTGTTAATTCCTCATTGTTCAATAGAGTAACAGGCAAAGCGCTTAATGGAGCAATTAAAGAAACTGAAGTACTAAGTTTCAATTATAAAAATCCAACATCAGATTTAACTGACGAAAACAATGTAACTACCGAGGAAAAATTTTTACTTCATAGTTACTATAATGCATCCCCGACTTTAAAAGTTTTTGATAAAGCATTGGATGTTTTAGCTGTAAGTGGTAATACAATGGTCCAAGATGCCAGTGGAACTTTGAAAGTTTATATAAATGATTCGTCTAATACGATAAGCTCTACTAGTTTTCCAACTGAGGTGTTCTTAGCTGGTGAATTTGATACAACTACCTCTACAGTAAATAATTTAAAATATAACGGTGCAAAATTCTCTGTATCAAGTGCAGGTACAGATGCTGATGGTAATGAATTTTTAAATTTAAAATCTGACTCAACTACAGCAATTAACATAACAGACACAAAAATAAAAGTGTTACACTCAGAATCTAAAGATGTATCAGCTTATTTTGAAGGTGGTACCGATGTTTTCTCAGGTCAAACAGAACATTTTGGAAGCAATAAAATTGTATTAAAAGAGTTAAATAAACATGCTTACTTAAACAAAGATGTAAAACAGCCAAATACGCTTCTTAATGGTGCTATAAATGACAGTGTAACAACTCTAACAGTCGATACAACAGCTGGTTTCCCTTCAAGCGGTACTTTGTTAATAGGTACAGAACAAATGACATATACTGGTACTACCGCTACAACATTCACAGGGGTTACCAGAGAGGTCAATTCTACTACAAAAGCTAGTGCTCTTGATGATGCATCAGTTAAATTAGTTAATTTCACTGACGGAATTATAAGTGGTTTCAAAGATATTCTAAGGAGTACTACGCTTACGGCTGTACCAGCTACTGCTGGAAGAACTGCAGGAACTGCTGGTACTAACGTTATATATGAGAGAACTGCAGCTGGTGCTACAAACTCCGATCTTCTAACAGTTGATGGTGGAACTAAGGGTATAAGGGTAGGAGATAGAGTTGTAGGACCTGGAATTACCGCTGGTACAAATGTCATTGCGATAACCAGTGACACGCAAGTACAGCTAAGTGCAAATCCTAATGAAGCATTAACAGCTGCTTCAAATACAGCAGCAGGCTCAAAGGTAGTTTTTTTAGCAAGTAATCATACCACTGGAACTGTTGATGTAACAGGAGGCACAGCAACAAGTCTAACTGTAACAGATGCAACCAATATTGCAGTTGGAGATGCTGTTTTTGGAACTAATATACCTGCAAATACAGTTGTAAATGCGATCACTGGTACTACTATAACTTTATCAAATGCCGCAAGTGCTGATATTGTTGGAGGTGAAGTTAGTTTTGTTGATGCTGATGGGTTAGGTGCGTCAGTTGAGAATAGTACAGCTGTTGCAGTTGGAGCAACTACGATTGTAGTAGATGCTGTAACAAATATTTCAGTTGGAGATATAGTTGAAGTAGCAGGAGTAACTGTAGGAACAACTGTTACAGCAATAAATACAGGAACTAAGACAATTACAATAAGTGCTGCTGCAACAGCAATTATACCTGTTGATACACAAATTACGTTTTTACCACCTGACTCAGAAACATTAACAGTGGGATCGACTGCAGGCTTTTCTGATGCCACTGCTGATGCACCTGGAAAATTTAAACTAGGTGATGAAATAATTACTTACACTGGTAAAACAGCAACTACTTTAACTGGTATAACTAGAGGTGTTGACAATAGTGAAAGCAAATCTCTTGCTGCATCAACAACAACTGAAAGTATAAGCTTATTTGACAGTGTAGAAAATCTTGGATTATCTTCTAGAAGTACTGATGTAGCCGCGCAACTAACTACAACTGCTACTACACTTACAGTTGACTCAACTGCTGATTTTGAAGATAACGGTTTTCTTAGGATCGGTAATGAACTTATTTCTTATACTGGTAAAACTGCAACTAGTTTTACTGGCCTAACGAGAGGTGTTGGTGGAACAACAGCTCTTCAGCATGAATTAGATGCAGTTATCACACAAGATGTGTCAAATACAGATGATTGGGTAGATGAGAATGATCCTGCCTTAAGAATTGCATATGATTTCTCATCACAAAATTTTACTCTCCAAGGTATTCCATCTAAAATAGGTACTTCAACAGCCAGTAAAATGTTCTCATTTTCAGCATATGGACCTGGTGAAGGTAACAGCGCAAATGCAATTGGTTTAAAAACCCAAACCAACAAAGCCTCATCAAACATTGGTGGTGGTGCTTTGTTAAAAGCAGAATCAGTGCTATTTACTGGTGACCAAATAGCTGCTGACACTCAACAGGCTTTTGGGGTTGAAGTGTCTTATAATAACCTTACAAGAAAATTCAGTATTGCCAGTGGTACAACTGGTGAAAATATCCCTGCTAATTCAGCTGTTGGTGTTGGAGATGGTGGCCAAGCCTCATCTAATATTGAGATAGGAAGATTAGCAATTGTAGATGGTGTTGCTACTGCCTCAACAGCTGGTACAGGTGGAACAAGTGCTCTCCTAGGTATTAATGCTACTAATGGAATTACAACTGTAACAGCAGACACCTCGGGTAAAGGTTTAAAGTCAGAGGCAGCAGTTTTAAATGGAAGAACATCAAATGAAGATTTATCAGAGGATTTTTTCTTATCTGATGCAGCTGAAGAGACAATTTTTGTTGTAAACGTCAACGATATCACAGCAGCTATTCAAGTTCCTGAAGGTGTTTATAATGGAACTTCTCTAGCAACTGCTCTTCAATCAAGAATTAATCAAATGGAAGATACTTCAGGTAACACAGTTAATGGTGTTACAGTAGTTTATAACACCACAAGTAATTCATTTACTTTTACTACTGGTACAACTGGATTAAACAGTAAAATATTTGTTTCAGCCAGTGCACGTATGGGTTTAGATAACCTTGAATTGGTAACCGGAACCACTCCTTCATTTGTTAATATGGCAAATACAATCGCTAAATCAGATACAGGTCAATCTTTGTACGTAAATGATGCTGGAACAACCACAACTTTGGCCCCAGACAATGCCTGGACCCCAACAACTGATGGTACTTTTGCTAAGGTATTCTTAAGACCAGGTGAATTGACTTTTGATACTCAAGGTAACTTAGTTAGTCCTATTCAAAAAGTTGGATATCAGGGTGACTTTGCAGCAGATGCAGCTGCTGGAACTAATGCTCTATCCATTGACCTAGACTTAAACTTTAATGGTTCAACTCAGTTTGCGTCTGACTTTAATGTTAAAACGGTCACGCAAGATGGACAAACTGTAGGTAAGTTGGATGGTTTGGATGTGGCTGCAAACGGATTGGTTAGTGCTAACTATACAAACGGATTGAATATTGCACTTGGTCGACTTGTGATGGTTAATTTTAATAACCAAAATGGACTTAAGCAAGTTGGTAACGCAACGTACGTTGAAACTTCGGTTTCTGGTGTTGCTGCGGTTGGAGAGGCAGGAGCTGATGGATATGGAACAATACTCTCTGGTTCACTAGAGAGATCTAATGTTGATATTACCGAAGAACTTGTAAACTTAATTACAGCGCAGAGAAACTTTCAGGCGAACGCAAAAACAATTGAAACTAATACAAGCTTAACTCAAGCAATTATTCAAATTAGGACATAATTGATTAAGAAATAAGAGGAAAAGATTATGGATCGCAGTATTTACACAGCTCTGAATAGTATGAATATTTTGAGAGACAACCAATCAGTTACAGCACAAAACTTAGCCAACATAAGTGTGACAGGGTTTCAAAAAGATATTCAAATCAACTTTTCTTCTGTGTACTTGGATCGCGACAAAGGAATAGACCCAAGAGTTATGGCTCTTCAAGAACCTGGTGGATATGACAGTACCCCTGGCCCTATGCAGCAAACAGGTGCACCTTTAGACTTAGCTGTCGATGGTAATG
>QBZZ01000031.1 GCA_003282145.1 SAR116 cluster bacterium AG-337-N21 | reverse complement strand
TGCACTTAAAGTCCACCCAAGGTGTCCATGACCAGTATTATAAAATACGCCTGGTAATTTACCACTTCCAACTCTTGGAACCATACTAGGTGTCATTGGTCTTAATCCCGCCCATGGAATTGCATGTTCCGTAGATACATTCGGAAAAAGTTCATTACACCATCTAATTAACGGGTTTATCCTGTCCGCCCTAATATCCTTATTATAACCATTAAACTCGGCTGTGCCAGCAACTCTGAGCCTGTCTTTTCCTAACCTGCTTGAGACTATTTTTGCTTTGTCATCAAGTAACGAAACATAAGGAGCATTATTAACGCTTTCTTTATCATTAAGTAATAAAGTAATTGAATAACCTTTAACTGGATATATATTGACGCTATCACCTAATCCGTTAGCTATAAATTTACTATTAACACCTGCGCAAATAACAATACCGTCATAATTATGTTTTTGTAATTGATTGGATTTTCTAAAAGTTATTATGGGTTGTTGTTTGTTGTGATTAACGCTAGTTATTTCTGTTTCATAATAAAACTTTACGCCTTTTTTTTCACAGGTATCTGCAAGTAACTTAGTAAATTTATGAATATCCCCAGACATGTCACTTTTTGTATAAAATCCACCAACAAAGTTTTTTAGATTTAAAGTTGGTTCAATGGACAACATTTCGTCCAATGTAACTTCCTTACGAATTAATCCAGCTTCAGCAAGCCATTTATTCACTTTTCTTCCCTCTTTCAAAGAATCATGATTATCGCACAGATGCATAATACCCTTTTCTTCAAGATCTAGATTAATCTTTTCGATTTGTAGAATTCTTTTAAGCTCATTTCTACTTTCTATTGCCATTTTTGCGGTTAATATTGTATTTTTTTTATGATTGGGAATATTAGAAATAAAACTTAGTAACCAGCCAATTTTTTGAAAATTTAATTTAGGACTAAATAAAAGAGGTGCGTCTTTTTTGAGCATCCATTTGATACCCTTACCTACTGTTGACCAACTATTCCACACTTCAGCATTGCATGCAGATAACTGCCCTCCATTAGCAAAACTTGTTTCCATAGCTGCATAACGATTTTTGTCAAAAACTGAGACTGTATATCCTCTTTCTAAAAGTTGATAGGCAGTAGTTATTCCAGTTATTCCTGCGCCAATAATTGCTATATTTTTCATAAGAGACTCCATAACAAATTTATTGTAAAATACAATTTACCCCATCTGTCACGGAACCTGAAAGATTGACCAAAAAATTGGCTTACCCCTTCGGTGGATGAAAAATTCATCGCTCTCCAGATTATCAACTTTTTATGTTTCGGGTACCTGAGAGTTTCCGGGGTGGTTGCTCCTTCGGTGGTCTAAAAAACGCTCTCACACAAAAAGACAATGATTTTTAAAATATAACGATAAACAAAAAAAAGACAATATAATTTATACTAAGAAATTTTTTCATGTGACTTTGTTACAATAAAAACACCCACACACGAAAGAGATAAACCAATTAGATCAAAATAAGAAAATTGTTCTTTGAGTATTATAAATGCCATTAAGGCCGAAACAGGAGGAACTAAAAAAAACAAAGTAGATGTTTGATTAGCTTTATTGTGTTCTAGCAACCACATCAGAATCAAGAAAGCCCCAAGTGAAACTGCAAATATTTGCCATGACATGGCTAAAATAAACTTATTTGAAAAGTTTATGAAGTAATCTTCAAAACAAAGTGCAAGAAAAAGGTGAAAGATTGAGGCACTTGATGCTTGTAAGAAATTATTACCTGAAAGGGACAAATCAGATCCTATTTTCTTTTGCCATATTATACCAAGAGATGAAGAAATTAAACCAATCAACCCTGCAAAAAATGCAAAAAGAGTTAGACCTTCTATTATGTCAGAGGTAATTATAATTAATGCCCCAAAAAGCCCAAAAAAAATGCCCATCCACTGAAACTTAGATAAAGTCTCATTCAAAAAAATTTTTGCAAGAAAAGATGTTAAAATTGGTTGTAAAGAGACTATTAGAGCTATTAGGCTAGCCGATATTCCTTTTGAAAGAGCATAAAAAACACCACCTAAATAAAATCCATGGAATAATAAACCACTTATAGATGCGTCTTTAAAGGCTTTTAAGGAGATTTTTTTATTTTTTGAAAAAAAAATAAAAAATAAGAAAAAAAAGAATGCAACAATACCAAATCTGAATGAAAGGGACATAAAAGGGCTTGCATTGTCAACTATAATTTTGCTAGTGATAAATGCTGAAGACCAAAGAAAAACAAAAATTAGTGGTATAATATTAAAAATTTTATTCTCTTTGATATAGTATGGTTAAATCAGATTATCTAGCTTCTTCGATTGGATCATATAATTCAAGCCATCTATTATAGCTTCCTATTAGGTTAGACGTATTTAAAAGATCTATATTTTTAGTTGCGAGAGTAGCAAGAGCTGAACCCCAATATGAGGAGAAGTTAAATATAAAGTTAAAACTTTTATTAAGATACTTTTTATAATATTGCCTTTTGGTATCTATCCAAAATTCTAACATGACTATTGATATGTGTTTAGCCTCTAAAATTCGACTAGATTGTGAAATTTCTCTAATATCTTTTATGTCTACAAACATATTCATCTTATCAGAGTGTACTTTAATAGCATTTTCTATTTTAACACGAGTAATGTTGATTTTTGCATTTTCCACAAGTTCAAGAACAGAATTTTTAAGTTTTATCACTTTTTATTTTTCCAGATTACACAAAATTAATTAAATCAATGAAGCCTTTCCAAAATTAATTCAGCAGCTTTTTCTCCAGAAGAAAAGGCCGACTCAATATTTGCTCCCTCCATAAAATCTCCAGCGACTACAATAGGAAATTTTGGATCAATTTGGGGTCCTGAACAAACTTTCGTTACTTTAGCATATTTCCAAATATGTAAACTATGAAAATTAATTTTTATATTTGGTTCTAATTGATAAATAGCTTTCTCTATTTCTTGGACGATTTCATTTTTAAGTAACATTTTATCTTTATTTATATTTTTATTTGAAAAATCTCCTTTAGTTTGTGCTGTCCAAAAACGCAAATTACTACCAGCAGCCATCCAACTTAACATACCTTGTTGATTGTAAAAATCTAAAAAATAGGGAAGGTTTCTAGGTTTTTTATCAAAGATAAACATAAGTGCAATGCATGCATCGTAAGAAGCAGTCTTAAGAGTTTTTTTTAAAATTGGAAATTTCTTCATTAAGTTTAAATTTTGCGGTGCTGGAAGAGTTGATATTACAGCATCGTATGTCTTCCAAATATTGCTTCTGTCCTCTCGGACACTTATCTTTTCATTGTGAGGTTTTAAATGGGTAACTTTGACATTTTGAGTGATACTAAGATTTTGGGATAAATTCATTAGAAAATCTCTCATAGATTTAAAACCTCTGTATCTTGGAGGTGAAAAACTTCCATATTCCTTAATATATCCTTTATTTATTCCATTTTGGATAACTTTTTGGAAATTGTATGATTTAGCAGTAAAAAATTGCGCACCGTGAAGAAAGTAATTTGAATTATTTTTACTTTCAACGTTTCTAGTTCCTATTCTTCCTCCTATGAAATTACCCTTATCAATTATAGTTGACTCAAAACCAAAAGATTTTAACTTTAATGATGAAGATATTCCTGCTATTCCTGATCCTATAATTAGGATTTTTTTTGACATTTGGGTCCTTTCATTAAAATAGTATCTTATAGGATAAAAACATAATATGGATAATTTTTTTGTAAAATCAGAGTTTGTTTTAGAAAAATTTAAATTTGAAGAGAATTTTAAAATGCCATCTGTCAAGAATATGAACGCAGAAAATGTAATAAATGTTTATGAAGGTATGCGTAATTTTTTTCCTAATTATCAGGAAAACAGTCATAAGACAACTTTAGCTCCAAAATTAAAAAATATTTTAGATGAATTTGACGCATTGTTACTTGATGCGTTTGGAGTTTTAAATACTGGCGCTACATTGATACCTGGAATTATTAAAACGTTAAATATAGCTCGAGAAAAAAACATTACGCTTTTAGTGGTAACAAATGGTGCAAGCAATAATTCATATAAAAAAAGAGAGCAACTTTCCTCCCTAGGTTTAGAGTTTTCAGATGAAGAAATAATTTCGAGTAGAGAAGCCGCCGAAATATTCCTATCATATAATCAACCAGAGGGACCTTTGGGTGTTATGGGCAATATAGGGGATGACTTCAATATACCCAATCTAAATTGTGTTACACTTGAACAAGATTATTCATTGTTTGAGGAAATGAATTCGTTTATTTTATTAGGCACTTCACAATGGGATACTGTATGGCAAGAGTTATTATTTAATTCATTAAAAGAAAATCCTAGACCATTATTTGTAGCTAATCCAGACTTGGTTGCTCCTCACGAAGAAAAGTTTAGTATAGAGCCTGCATATTATGTATCACACCTAATTAAAAATGGAATTCACCTCCCATTTTGGTTAGGTAAACCTTTTCCAACAATTTTTGAACTTGCCATGAATAGAATTAATGAATTATCTGGTAGGCACATACCTTTGTCTAAAATTGGTATGGTTGGAGACACTCTGCATACTGATATATTAGGCGCAAATAGTTTTGGCTTAAAATCAATTTTAATGACTAAACATGGCTTACTAAAAAACATGAATGTTGGGAAAATGATAAAACGTACTAATATTATTCCTGATTATATTGTCGAAAGTCCCTAATCATGAATAGTTGCTCAATTGACGACCTAAGCTTTGAAAAGGTTTTTTTTTCTTACGATGATAAACTTAATACAAAAGAAATTTTAAACAACTTTAGTTATAAAATCAAAAAAGGTAAATTTACAAGTATTATAGGTCCTTCTGGGTCAGGTAAAACTTCTTTGCTAAAATTAATTTCTGGTATTGTTAAATGTAAAAAAGGTGAAATTAGATTTGAAAACGAAATAATTAAAAAAAAATCGATTGATATTAGTTTAGTACAGCAAAGTGCCTCTCTTATGCCTTGGTTGAATGTTTACCAGAATATTGAGCTAGGAAATATTAATAAAAGAAATAAAAAATTTAATAAAATTGACAAGATTATTAGAGATGTAGGTTTGCAAGAATATACAAAATTCTTCCCTTATCAATTATCAGGCGGGTTATTACAAAGAGTTGCAATTGCAAGAGCATTATTATTTAATCCTAAACTATTACTCTTAGACGAACCATTTGCTGCTTTAGATAATTTAAGTAGAGAAATTATATCAACGGAACTTATTTCGATCATTAAAAAAGAAGCTGCTACGGTTATTATGGTCACACATTCTATTGAAGAAGCAGCATTGCTAAGTGATGAAGTTTTAGTCACGGGATTGGCACCTATAAATATTATTAAAAGTTTTATTCCACCTAAAAGTAAAAACTCTGAGTCTTGGCAAAAATTAGGGCTTAGAAAATCATTAGAGGATAAATGTTTTCATAAATATTTAAAATCAATAAGAGATACGTCATACCAAGCATTACAAAAGGAAACTTAACTTTGACAAAAAAAAATAAAACAATTTTAGTTACTGCATCCGCAAAAAGATTAGGAAAATTAATAGCTCATTATTTAGTTAGAGAAGGTTGGGGCGTAGCTGTTCATTATAATAAATCAAAACAATTAGCAGAAGAGACTGTAGATGAATTATTAAAGATGGGAGGCAAAGTAACATTACATCAAGCTGATCTAACTATTACTTCTGATATTGATAAATTAATTAAAGATCTGGAAGAACAGGATTTAATCTGGTCTGGATTAATAAACAATGCGGGCTATTTCAATTATGATAATGGTGTTAATTTTGAAAGTGAATCACTTTACAATCACATGTCAGTAAACTTTACTGCACCAACAATTTTGACGCAGGCACTAGCTAAGTATACCTTAAACTTAAAAAAAAAGAAGAAGAATGCGCAAGGTTTTGTTATTAATATAATTGACGCAAAAATTTTTGGACTTAATCCAGATTATTATACTTATACGTTGTCAAAACAAGCAATGCATGGTCTTACAAAAATGTCTGCCCTGTCATATTCAACTTGTTTAAGAGTGAACGGTATAGCCCCTGGCATTACATTATTAGCCCCAGGACAGGATGAAAAGGCATTTAAAAAATCACATATGAAAAATTTGTTAAAGTCATCGTCCACCGTTGAAGAAATTTTAAATACTATTCAACTTATAATTCATTCTAAATCAATGACTGGACACGTAACGTTACTTGACGGAGGAGCACATCTTGCTCCACCTAGAAGGGATGTCGGTTTATAATATGGATTACAAAATAACAACAAGAAAAAGAAAAATATTTATCAATAACTTGATATTGATTGCTTCAATTGGAGTGTATGAACAAGAAAAAAAAATTAAACAAAAAATAATTGTCAACTTGGAAATTTTACTTACCAATGACACTGAACCTCAAAGTGATAATTTGCAACAAACCCAAGATTATAGCCAGTTCAGGAAATGTGTAACTGATTTAGTTGATAGTAAGCATTTTGATTTACTTGAGATTTTGACTAACAAAATACACACAGCTATTTCACAAAATAAATTTGTTCTTGGAGTAAAGGTAAATATATCTAAACCAGACATTTTTGACAATTGTGAAGTTGCTTACGAATTATCTAGTATTTAAAAGTTATCTTTCTTTAATCTCAAGGTGCGAAAAGTTTCACTGGAGTTACTTGTTTTTAAACTAAAATTATCTATAAAGTTTTGATCGTCAGCTCTTAAAAAAGGGTTGATTATTTTTTCCTTACCTAATTCAAAAGGTATTGTCGGCAATCCACCTCTCCGTTTATTATTTATTTCTATGATGGCCTCTTCTAAAAATTGATTATCAGGATCAATGTGTTTGGCAAATTTTGCATTTGAAGATGTGTATTCATGACCACAATATACCAAAGTTTCATTGGGTAAAGATCTTAGTTTCATTAAGCTTGACCACATTTGTTCCATTGTACCTTCAAAAACTCGCCCACAACCAAGAAAAAACAATGTATCACCAGAAAACAAACAATTTTCATTTTCCATATAAAAACATACATGACCTAAAGTATGACCAGGTGTGTGAATAACTCTAGTTTTTGTCCCTGCAATATTAATTATATCATTATCTGAAACTGAAATATCTATATTAGAAATACGAGTTTTATCATATATAGGTGCAATTAATTTTGATTTATAAATTTCTAAAAGTTCGGTATTACCCCCAATATGATCATGGTGGTGATGAGTGTTGATTATTTCGTCTAAATTCCAACCTCTAGTATTTAAAAACTTTATTACAGGAGTTGATTCTCCAGGATCGACTACACTTGTAATGTTTTTTTCTTCATTTCGTATTAAATAGATATAATTATCTGAAAAAGCATCAATTATGTTGATTTCAAGCATTTTTACCCACATAAATTAAAATATTTGAGAACTTAATTTATGAAATTATATTATTTCACTTATTAATATAATCAAAAAGTTTATTTTATTTTATTAAAGTATATATATATCTATAAAAATTAAAGGGTTAATATGAGTGAAACTGATTTAGATGATCTTAGATCAAAGATTGACGAAATTGATGCTAATTTATGCCAATTAATAAAAGAGAGACAATCTTTAGCTTCAAAGATAATGAACGCAAAAAAAGGTGGCTTTCCTTTTGATCCTAAAAGAGAAGAAGAATTAATTAAAAAATTAGTTAATTTAGGATTAGATAAGTTTCTAGTGGAAAAAGTATGGCGTCAAATTATCTCATCTAATTTGTCAATGCAAAAGGTTTTTAAAATTGGAGTTGCAGGAAATGATGATGAAATTCAATCGGCTTATTCTGCACACTTTGGTAACTATTTCAAAACCACCTATTTTTTGAGTGTTGTAAGTTTATTGGCAGCACTAGAAAAAAAAGATGTTGAGTTAGGATTTATAGATAGTCAAAGTGCTAGCAAATTGAAAAATCAGTCAGAAATTAAAGTTAATTTTGATGTATTAGCAAACGTTCCACTTTACAAAAGTACTAATCAAAAAGAATATAATATTATTAAACTTAAAAATGATTAATTACAGGGTAATCAATGAATAATCCTACTGCTAGACCAAGCATTGAAAAATTAGAGACTTACAAACCAAACTTTGGTAGGAGCAAAATAAATAATCTGATTAGATTATCAGCAAATGAAAGTGCTCTAGGAACATCATTGAAAGCTGTAAAGGTGCTAAATTCTTTTACTCAAAATTTGAATAGATATCCACCTCAAGTTAGCAACGACTTAATAAGCGCCATAGCAAATAGATACTATCTTGATAAGAAAAAAATTATTTTAGGAAATGGTTCCGATGAATTAATTTCAATAATTTCTCAAGCCTTTTTGGAGCCTAGTGATGAGGCCATCTACACAGAATTTGGTTTTCTTCAATTTCCTCAAGCTATTTCGGTTGCTGGAGCAAAGGGTGTTGTAGCAAAAGATGTTAATTTTACAGCAAATGTAGATAATATTCTTTCCAATATTAATAAAAAAACTAAAGTAATTTTTTTAGCTAATGCGAATAACCCAACTGGTACTTTTATTCCGAAACAAGAAGTAATTAGGTTACATAAGTCAATACCTTCTAATATATTGCTAGTTTACGATGCAGCATATTCAGAATATATAAACAATAATGATTATATTGATGGAAGTAGTTTAGTTGATAACTACGAAAACGTTATAATGTTAAGAACATTTTCTAAGTTACACGGCTTAGCTTCTCTTAGGCTAGGATGGGGATATTGTTCTGAAAATATTCTGAGTAATCTTATGAAGGTAAGAGGACCATTTAGTGTAAACACTGCTGCTATGTTAGCAGGCATTGCAGCGATAAAAGACATAAAATTCCAAGAAAAATCTGTTTCACATAATTTAAAGTGGATGCGTTGGTTTGAAAAAAAATTAAAGTTATTGAACCTAGAATTCCAAACATCAGTAACTAATTTTTTATTAATAAAATTCCCAAAAGAAGATCTTTATAGTGCCCAAAACGCCCTAAAATTTTTAGCTGAAAGAGGTATCTTAGTTAGAGGAATGAATGCATATAGTTTACCTAATTATCTAAGAGTTTCTATTGGCAATGAAGAGGAAAATATTACTTTTATAAAACAATTAAAGAGTTTTTTAGATAATTAAAATGGATTTAAATTTTAAGAAAATTTCAATTATAGGATTAGGTTTAATTGGAACTTCTATTTTACACGCAATTAAGGCTAAGGAAGAGGATCAATTAGTAACTTTTGCATATGATATTAATCCTGAGCATAGAGAGATTGTCTTGCGAATGAAGATTGCAACTTTTGTGTGTAATGATATCAAAGATACTGTAAGAGAGGCTGATTTAGTCATTCTTGC
>QBZZ01000030.1 GCA_003282145.1 SAR116 cluster bacterium AG-337-N21 | reverse complement strand
TTCAATGTCAGAGTATTTGCCAGTAACAGCTGAAGAAGTTATTGAGCATTCTTTGGCAGCTCATGAAGCGGGCGCAGCTGTTCTTCATCTTCACGCAAGGGATGAGGTTGACGGACATCCAACCCAAGATCCTGATGAGTTTCAAAAGTTTCTTCCAACTATACAAAGCTCGTGTGATGCTGTTATAAACATAACAACTGGTGGAGGTCCACAGATGACTGTGGAGGAAAGAATGAAACCGGCTATGCACTTTAAACCAGAGCTTGCTTCATTAAATATGGGATCAATGAATTTTGGTCTTTTTCCAATGCTTAAAAGACATAACCAATTTAAACATAAATGGGAAACAGAAATGCTTGAAAGAAGTAAGCATTCACTTTTTAAAAATACGTTTGAAGATATAGAAAATATTATGACACTTGGTTATGAAAATGGCACTAGGTTTGAGTTTGAATGTTATGATGTTGGTCATTTGTATAATTTACATCATTTCCATAGAGATGGGATGCTGAAAAGGCCTTACTTTATTCAATTTGTAATGGGGATAATGGGTGGAATAGGCTCAGATGTAGATAATTTATTACATATGAAGAAAACTGCAGATAAGCTCTTTGGCGATGTAGGTTATGAGTGGTCTGTTGTAGGCGCTGGTGCAACTCAAATGAAGATGAATGCAACAGGTGCTTCACTGGGCTCGCACGTTCGTGTTGGTCTTGAAGATTCTCTATGGGACGGGCCAGGTAACCTTGCCAAAACAAATGCTGACCAAGTTAAGAGAGTTAGAGATATACTCGAAGGTCTCTCGTTAGAAGTTGCTACCTCAGATGAAGCAAGAGAAATGTTAGGACTTAAAGGTAAGGATAAAACTAACATTAATTAGAAAGTAAAAATATGAACTATGAAAGACTGCTTGAAGGCAAGAAGGCATTAATAACTGCTGGTGCTGACGGGATAGGATATGCAATAGCTAAAAGATTTGATAAGGCTGGTGCGAAAGTATTTGTCTGCGATATCAATGAAGATGCAGTCAATAAAGTCAACGATGTTGATGATAATATTAAAGCAATGCTATGTGACTTAAGGCAAACACAATTAATTGCATCTATGGTTGAGGCAGGTTTTGATTATTTAAAAGAGGTTGACATAATAGTTAACAATGCAGGAATAGCTGGTGAGACTGCTGGGGTTGGCGATCAAACTTTGGGTGGATGGCAAGAGTGTCTTCAGGTAAATATGACCAGTCATTTTGAAACCATGAGATTAATTGTTCCTCGTATGAATGATGAAGGATCTATCCTTTCAGTTTCATCAGTTGCAGGAAGAGTTGGTTTTGCATACCGGTTGCCTTATGCAGCAACAAAGTGGGCTGTGATAGGGATGGTTAAAAGCTTAGCTATTGAATTGGGCTCTAGGGGTATTAGGGCTAACGCTCTTTTGCCTGGGATTGTGGAGGGTGAAAGACAAAATCGAGTAATAGAAGCAAAAGCCAAAGTTAAAAATATTTCTTTTGATGATATGAAAGATGAAATTTTGTCGGGTGCGTCTCTTAACAGGTTTGTTACACATGATGATTTAGCTGAACAAGCGCATTTTTTGTGTAGTCCGTTAGGGAAGAATATATCTGGTCAGGCTGTAAGTGTTTGTGGAAATATTGAAAAGGCCGGTTAGAATTATTTTAAAATTTCATCTAAAATTGGATAAATATAAGATTTAAATAATTCTGGGTTTTCTGACATTGGAAAATGTCCTATGCCAGGAATTATGGTCGCTTTAGCTCCTTTAATTCTGCTTGCTGTTGCTAAAGTTCTTTCAGGAGTACAAGAACAATCGTATTCACCAGATAATAAATATACAGGACATTTTGAGGTATCTATCAAACCTGAGCGATCATCAAAATCGCCGTCATGCCAATAAAAGTAAAGATCACCTTTAAAAATCCCAGGGCCTCCTTGCATATAATGCCATAATGTCTCGTGTCTAAATTTATCAGGACTTTGTGGAGCTATTTGAGATGAAACAAATGCAGATTGAATTAATCCACCATGAATATCAGGTCTATATAACCAGTCCAAATCGTAGTAGGGTTCTAGTTTATCTGAACCTTCAAGGGCAATAACAGCTTTAAAATAATTACTTTGTTCTAAGGCAAGATGTAAAACAACTCTTCCTCCCATGGAACAGCCCATAATAACAGGTTCATTTAATTTATAATTATCACAAAAAGACATTATAATTTTTTTATATAGACTTGTAGTTAATTTATAATCCTTTAATTCGTAATCTTCTGGTGGATTAGATTTTCCATGCCAAGGAAGATCAAAAGCAATAACTCTAAAATTTTTAGTTATTTTTTGATCATTTAAAATATGACGAAACTGACGCCCGTCTGATCCTGCTGTATGAAGACATAGTAAAGGAATACCTTGACCTGATTCTTCAACATAAATTCTGTAATTTGTGTTATCCACATTTATATTTAAGTATCTGCCAATTATATCTTCGAATTCTATATTAATACTTTTCATAGTTAACCTACTTAATAGACTGTCTATTTGATGCAATAAGATCTTTAAAATACTGAAGGTTTTGCATAAATGGGGTCAAATTGCCGTCTATAATAATTAATTTTTTGGCAAGCATAGCAAAAATATCGTGATAATCTCTTGGAGGAATATTAAGCCAATGCTTTTCCCAAGCAATTTTTTCCCCATGAATTTTAAAAGCCCCACTTCTTGTTAAAATTGTTCTTTTAGTTGTGGAGATAACTTTACCTTCAATAATTTCAAATAAATAATCATTCTGTCCAATACCAAAGGTAAAAGTTAAATTTACCCAACGACCTTTTTCAATTAATCGTTTATTAGAATTAATTTTAACTATCCATGTTTCAATCAATTGAATAACACCACTTTTTTAAATTAACTAAATTATAAATTTTTATAAATATTTTACAAAAAATTTCTTTATTATAATATTAAAGAAATGGGGAGTGAATATGTTTAATATAAATAGTTTTTTACACTCAGATGCTTTGGGACCAGTGATTCAATGGAAAGGTTATCCAAAATTTAACTTTATTGGTGGGCATATTGATAATGAAAGTATACCGATTATATCCCTAAAAGAATCTATAGATAAAATAATTTTAAAAGAGGGAAAAACATTAGCTAAATATGGATTGGAAAGTGGTCCCCAGGGATATCTGCCACTTAGGCAATTCATTTCAAAACAATTAAAAAAAAGTGCACGTATTAATTGTTCAGAAAAAGAGGTGTTGGTAGTTTCTGGATCGTTGCAGGCATTAGACCTAGTAAATCAAACATTTTTAAGAAAAGGCGACACAGTTATAATCGAAGAAGAAAATTATGGTGGCACTATTTCAAGGCTTAGAAGGATCGGCGTTAATATGATAGGTATTCCATTGGAAAAAGATGGAATGAATATTGAGGTATTAGAACAAACCTTAGAAAGTCTTAAGAAAAAGAAAATCAGACCAAGATTTATTTACACTATTCCAACAATCCAGAATCCAACAGGCACTATTATGTCTGTGAATAAAAGAAAAGCTCTAATAAAACTATCTAAAAAATTTGAAATACCAATTTTTGAAGATGATTGTTATGCAGATCTTATTTTTGATAAGGAAAGGCCTCCAGCAATAAAATCTTATGATAATGATGGTTATGTAATATATTGTGGCTCTTTTTCAAAATCTATTGCACCGGCGTTAAGGGTGGGATACTTAACAGCTGATTGGAGTATTTTATCAAGAATACTTCCTTATAAAACTGACGCCGGAAGTGGATCATTGGAGCAAATGGCGCTCGCAGAGTTTTGTAAAATTAATTTTGATTCCCATATAAAAATACTTAAAAATGAACTTAAAAAAAAGTCAGAGGCCATATGCAATGCGTTAGATAAATACTTTGGTTCTACTGCAGATTATAATAAACCTGTTGGTGGAATTTTTGTGTGGATTAATTTACCTAATAACGTGGATACATCACGCTTATACGAACTTGCATTAAAAGACGGTGTCGCGATTAATCCTGGAAATGAATGGTCGATTAACTCTAGTGGGGATCATAAAGTTCGACTTTGTTTTGGTAATCCGTCAATAGAAGAAATTGATGAGGGGGTAAAAATTTTAGCCGAAATATGTCAGAAGGAGTTTGGTATACCTCTTCAAATAGCCAATTCATAAATGTTAATTAACAAATGCTAATTCTAGAACAGCTTTAGAAAAATTTTCAGGATCCTCTTGAGGTATATTATGCCCTGTGTTTGGTAGAATTTGGTGTCTAACGTGAGCTGAGAATTTTTGTTTAATTTTAGAAGTATTAGACAATCCTGAAACGCCGTCAGTTTCACCATCAATAGTTATACTTGGAACTGAAATTATTGGTTGTTTAGACAAGTCTGTTTCAATATAATTAAATTTTGGATCTCCAGCAACTATACCGAATCTATGTTTATAGCTATGCACAACTACATCTACAAAATCAGAATTATCAAATGAGTTTTTGCTTAAACCATATATTTCATCATTAAAATCCCAAGAAGGCGACCATGTTTGCCACAGATATTTTATAAAATCATGACGCTTGTTTAATAAGCCTAAACGACCTCTCTCACTATGAAAAAAATACTGATACCATAATTTTTGCTCAGTACTTGGATTTGAAGGTATCGAAGAATTTTTTATATCTTGAATATTATAGCCGTTACAGGAGATTAATCCTAGACATCTTTCTGGGTAAAGAGCAGCAACTACACACGCCGCCCTACCTCCCCAATCATAGCCAGCTAAGATAGCTTTATCTATTTTAATTGAATTCATTAAATTTAATAAATCGTATCCCAGTGCTGCTTGTTGACCAGATCTTAAAGTTTTTTTTGCCAAGAATGAAGTTTTTCCATAACCCCTTAGATAAGGTACAATTACTCTACATCTAGCATTTGATAAAACAGGGACCACTTCAAGATATGAATGAATATCATAAGGAAAGCCATGCAGTAGGATAACGGGAACACCATCTATTGGACCTGATTCAAAATAGCTTACATTTAGATCTCCAGCTTTTATTTGTTTTAAATCTGCAATCAATTTTATTACTTTCTAATTAAATTATGAGTTTAAAGGTAAGTTGTTTTTAGTTTTAACTCTACCTAGAGCAAAGTTTGTTTCGATAGAAGCAATCCCTTTTACTTTGGTCAATTCTTCTCTCATAAAAGTCTCATAATTTTTTAAGTCTGATGCTACTACTCTAAGTAAATAATCTCTATTTCCTGTTACCAACCAACAATCCATTACAGCGTCCAAAGATGTGATTTCTTTTTCGAATGACTTTAGGGTTTGATCAGTTTGATTTTCTAGTCTTACAGAAACAAATGCTGTTACTGGATACCCATAAGATACTTCATCTATAATTGCAGTATAGCCAGCAATCAAACCTTTTTGTTCTAAACTTTTTACTCTTCTTAAACAAGGTGATGGAGATAGTCCTACCTTTTCAGCCAAATCAAAATTTGTTAATCGACCGTCCTTTTGAAGAAAAAATATTATTTTTTGGTCTATTCTGTCAATATTGCTCAAAAGACCCTCTTTAAAGTAAAATATTTTATAAAAAATTTATTATGAGTATATTATGCTAAAATTTAAAGTAAAATTGTTATCTTTAGTCATTTATTTCATTAATAAAGTGTTAGGCTTTATTGATGTTAAATAAAAATAAATTATTGAAAATTATTGAGAAGAAGATTTTATGGCTTTCTTGTTGGATGATTCATAATGCTAACCATCTTAGGAATAATCAAGATGGTTTAAAAGTAGGAGGTCATCAGGCTAGTTCTGCCTCAATTGTTTCAATAATGACAGCATTATATTTTAACATTTTAAGACCAGAAGATAGAGTTGCTGTAAAACCACACGCTAGTCCAGTATTTCATGCGATTCAGTATTTGTCTGGGTTACAAACTAGAGAAAATATTGAAAATTTCAGAGGCTTCGGAGGTGCTCAGTCATATCCTTCTAGAACAAAAGATATTGATGATGTTGACATTTCAACAGGATCGGTTGGGCTTGGTGTAGCGATGACCAGCTTTGTTTCACTTATACAGGATTATGTTTCAAGAAAACAGTTTGGTAAAAAAATACCTCAAGGAAGGATGATTGCATTAGTAGGAGATGCTGAGCTTGACGAGGGTAATGTTTATGAATGTCTTCAAGAAGGATGGAAACATGATTTAAGAAATGTTTGGTGGATAATAGATTATAATAGACAATCATTAGACGGAGTAGTTCATGAAGGATTATCTGAGCGTTTATGTTCTGTTTTTGAAGCTTTTGGCTGGAATCTCATTATTTTAAAATATGGTAAATTGCAAAAAGAAGCATTTGATGAACCAGGTGGTCATTTATTAAAAAAATGGATTGATGATTGTCCAAATCAGCTCTATTCAGCCTTAATTTATGAGGGTGGTTCTACTTTTAAGCAAAGAATATTGGATGATATTGGCGATCAGGATATTGTTTCTGAATTAATAAATAAAAGAACAGATAGCGAGTTTCTAGATCTAATGGCTAACTTAGGTGGTCATTGTGTACAAACATTGATAAAAGTTTTTGAAAAAGTAAAAGATGATAAACCAACAGCTTTCATTGCCTATACAATCAAAGGTTGGGGAACACCTTTAGCGGGTCATAAAGATAATCATGCAGGATTGATGACCAAAGCCCAAATGAATAGTTTTAAATTAAAGTATGGTATTTCTGATGGGAATGAATGGAATAGATTTTCTGATGAAAAAAATAATGTTGAATTGGATAAATATATTAAAAATCTACCATTTCAAAAAGCAAAGCATAGAAAATATCAAGCTAAAAAAGTATCAGTTGATGAAAACGTTTTTATTAAGGAAACGAAAATTTCAACCCAAAATGCTTTTGGTAAAATTTTAGATCAATATGCAAAAAATAATACTGACTTTAGTCAAAGAATTTTAACAACTTCTCCAGATGTCTCTGTTTCTACTAACCTAGGTTCGTGGATAAATAGGAAAGGTTTATTTAGTAGAAAGGATAGTTCAGATACTTTTAAAGATAGAAAAATTCCTTCAGCTCAAAAATGGATATTTTCTTCTCAAGGACAGCACATAGAACTTGGTATTGCTGAGATGAACCTCTTTTTAATGTTAGGTGCAGCTGGACTTTCTCATGAGTTTTTTGGTGAGAGGTTATTCCCAATAGGTACGGTATATGACCCGTTTATATCTAGGGGACTAGATGCAATGAATTATGCTTGTTATCAAGATGCTAGATTTATGATTGTTGGGACCCCATCAGGAATTTCTTTAGCTCCAGAAGGAGGAGCTCATCAGTCTATTGGCACACCTTTAATTGGTATAAGTCAGCCAGGACTTTTAAGTTTTGAACCCGCTTTTGCAGATGAACTAGCTTTAATTATGAATTATGGTTTTAATTACCTTCAAGACGAGGCTGGTGGATCTATTTACTTGAGATTAACTACCAGATCTATTGATCAGCCTATGAGAGAGATAGATAAAGAGTTGAAAAATAATATTATAAAGGGAGGTTATTGGTTAAAGAAGCCAGGTCCAAATCCAGAAGTTATTATTGTTTATCAAGGAGCTGTTGCAATTGAAGCAATAGAATCTACAGCTTTGTTAGGTGAAAAATTTAAAAATTCAGGAGTGCTTAGCATTACAAGCTCTGATAAATTATTTCATGAATGGAAAAATCAAAACAGTACAAGTCATATAGAATTACTACTAGAATGCGTTCCAAGGGATACAAGAATAATAACAGTTATCGATGGTCATCCAATGACTTTATCTTGGATAGGTTCTATTAATGGCAATAAAACTATCCCATTAGGTGTTTCTTCTTTTGGACAAACAGGAAAAGTTGAAGATCTCTTTAAAGAGTTTACCATTGACTCTCAAAGTATTTCTAACCTAGGGTTTAATATTAATTAAATAAAATCCTGAAACGTATGAAATTAAAAAAAAGCCAAACAGATATTTTAAGAACACTTATGAATGAAAGAGATTTTATTCCCATTCCTTCATGTTTTGACGCTCTTTCTGCTAAATTAATAGAGCAAGCGAAATTCGATGTTACTTTCATGTCAGGATTTGCAGCTTCAGCTTCAAGAATAGGCTCCCCGGATCTTGGGCTTATGACTTTTTCAGAAGTTTTTGATCAAGCAAATAATATATGTAATGCAATAAATATACCTATGATAGTTGATGGTGATACTGGTTATGGAAATGCAATGAATGTAAGAAGAACATTAAAAGAATGTTCAAAAGCTGGATGCGCAGGTATTTTAATTGAGGATCAAATAGCGCCAAAAAGATGTGGCCATACTCCAGGTAAAGTTGTTGTTGAAAGAGAAGAAGCCTTTGACCGAATTAAAGCTGCAAGCGATATGAGAAGTGAAGGCTATGATATTTTGATAATGGCAAGAACAGATGCCAATCATACACACGGGTTGAAAGAATCTATTTCAAGAGCACAGAAATTTTATGAATTAGGCGCAGATATATTGTTTGTAGAAGCTCCTAAAAATAAAGATGAAATGAAAAATATTTGTAAGGAAGTTCCAGGATTTAAAATAGTGAATATAGTAGAAGGTGGTATTACACCAAATTTACCTATGACAGAGCTTGCAGATATTGGTTATAAGCTTGCAGTTTATCCGTTAACAGTTATGAGTTCCGCTATGAAAGCAATGGCTAACTCACTAAATCTTTTGATGAAAGATGAAGATAGGTCAGAATTTTTGTTAGACTTTAAGGACTTAAGGCAAAGAGTTGGCTTTGACGACTATTATGAAATTTCAAGTAATTATGAAACTTCCAAAAGAGATTAATTTATTTGGGGATAATAAATGAAAAGTTATCAAGTTATTGATTTTGGTAAACCTTTAGAACTTAGAGAATATGAAAATCCTAAACCGCAAGGAAAAGAAATACTTGTTAAAATTTCCGCTTGCGGCGTATGTCATAGTGATATTCATTTATCTGACGGTTATTTTGACCTTGGTGATGGAAAGAGAATTACTTTGGCTGACAGAGGAACAAAACTACCGTTCACACCAGGACATGAAATAACGGGATCAGTCGTTGATATAGGTGAAGAGGCAGAAGATGTTAATATCGGAGATAGTGGGATTGTTTTTCCTTGGATTGGGTGCGGATTATGTGAAGCATGTAAAAAAGAAAATGAAACTTTATGTGAAGCTCCCAAATATTTAGGAGCACGCCTTAACGGAGGGTATTCAGATCACATAATTGTTCCAGATAGTAAATATCTTGTCTCTTATGGAGATATGGATCCAGCTGTCGCTGCCCCATATGCCTGTTCTGGTTTAACGGCATATAGCGCATTAAAAAAAATACCAAAAACTTCTGTTGACGATTGGATAATAATAATCGGAGCTGGTGGGGTAGGTATAAATGGAATTTTATTATCCCCAGCTGTTCATAATGCAAAAATATTAGT
>QBZZ01000029.1 GCA_003282145.1 SAR116 cluster bacterium AG-337-N21 | reverse complement strand
GCTGATGTTTCAATAAAAATATTAATTTTTTTTTGTTCATCATATTGGGTTTTTAGATAATCCCCAAAGCCATAATGGTCCAAAACACCTATTCTATATTTAATTAGAGCATTTTTAATTTCTTTATGGTCTAGATCATAAAAATTACCATTATTCCAATTTTTACAATCACTAAAAGGTTTTTCAATTAATTCAATTTTTTCTTTAGTTACATCCCATCTATCTAAAGAACCCGCAATAGATATAACTTTGCATAAACTATCTGGAAACTCTGTAGCCCAAAGATAAACTAAGTGTCCTCCAAAAGAATAACCTAATACTGCATGTAATTTTTTTATTTTAAGACTTTCAATAAGAAGTTTTTGAGCATTTATTATATCTAAATTTTTAATTTTTGGAAAAGTGGAACCATAAGGTTTATTTGTTTTTTCATTTATTGACTTAGGGCCTGTGGAGCCAAAAGAAGAACCCAACATATTAGAACAAATAACGAAATATTTGTTGGTATCTAGAGCTTTTCCTGCACCCATTAAGTTGTTGAACCATCCAATATCTTTGTCCAAGGCGTGGTGATGATTTGTATATCCATGACATATTAAGACTGCATTATCTTTTTCTAGGTTTAACTTGCCCCAAGTTCGGTAAGCTATAGTTAAGTTTTTAATAACGCTTTTGTCAGATACAACAAAATTTTTATGGTAAAAATATTTAGACTCTGGCAATTTCATTTATTTATCAATCAATATGAGCATATTACCATTGTTCTGCAAATTCCCTTGAATATTGAAATTTTTTAACGGGTGTACCTTCACCTCTAGGAATTTCTGCCACAGGATTATAATTAAAATCATCTACACCTCTAGCATGCTGTGTTTCAAAATGTGGCCAAACAGATAAGTCTGCTTTAACATTTACTGGAGCAAATCTCATTGTAACTCCACAACGTCTTCTATTAGAGTTATTAGCTTCTGAACCATGCAGTAAACCATCGTCATGAAGTGATATTTCACCAGCCTGTAAATTTAGTGATACAACATCTTTTTGTTTGATCTGTTCTATTGAAACTTCTTGATCCAAAACAAGGTTACTTGCTTTATTAGTATGATGCTTAAACATACCTACATTATGACTACCCTTAACAACTTTCATAGCAGCATTTTTTTCATCAGTGTCATATAGAGCCAACCAAACAGTTACAGATTTTGCTGGAGTTAAAGGCCAATATTGAGCATCTTGATGCCATGGGACTACTGATCCATCCTTGGGCTCTTTAAGAAAAAACTGACCACCCCATTGAAAAAAATTGAGGCCTAATAAATCTTCAACATAATCAAGAATTACGGGAGTTCTGCATAAATTATAAAATTTTAAACTAGCCTTATGCCACATATTCGTTTGATTAATATCTATGTCATTACGAAGACGTGAGCTAAGGCTAACAAACAATTCGTTCAAGTCATCTTTTGCTTGGGCATCGAAAACTGGCAAGCCTGTAACATAGCCATCTCTCTTGTATTGTAATTTTTCATCTTCAGATAGCCTTCTAGCTTTTTTAGAAATTTTAAACATCTACCCCCCTTTAAAATTGATTGTAAATTATAATACTTCAAATAATCCTGCAGCTCCTTGGCCTCCCCCAATACACATTGTAACAACAACATATTTAATTTTTCTTCTTTTACCTTCTAGTAGTGCATGACCTACTAATCTAGCGCCGCTCATTCCATATGGGTGACCAATTGAAATAGAGCCACCATTCACATTTAGGTTTTCATTCGGAATACCTAATTTATCCCTGCAATAAATAACTTGTACTGCAAAAGCTTCGTTTAACTCCCATAAACCTATATCTTCCATTTTTAAATTATTTTGTTTTAATAATTTTGGAACGGCATAAACTGGACCTATTCCCATTTCATCAGGCTCACAGCCTGCAACTGCGACACCATGACATATTCCTATTGGATTTAAATTTCTTTTTTCTGCTAACTTCATAGACATAAGTACAGATGCTGACGAGCCATCAGATAACTGACTAGCATTTCCAGCAGTTATAAATGAATCTTCACCCATTACAGGTTTTAAATTTTGCAAACCAAAAATATCAGTGCTTGGCCTGTTACATTCATCTTTAGCTATTTCAACTTCTTTGTAATCTACTTTATCGTTTTCTAAATTTTTGAAAGCTTGAATTGTCTTTACAGGAATTATTTCATCATCAAAATAACCTTTATTTTGAGCCTGTGCAGTCCTTTGTTGGCTTTGCAATGCGTACTCATCTTGTTGGTCTCTTTCTACTTTGTACCTTCTTGAAACGACTTCTGCAGTGTCAATCATGCTCATGTATATATCGGGTTTATTACTTATTAAAAATCGATCTTGCGATTTATATTTATTTGAAAACTCATTCTGTACTAATGAAATAGACTCAACTCCCCCTCCAATGACAATATCCATCTCGTTACATGCTATTTGCTTTGCTCCTATTGCAATTGCCATAAGGCCAGAGGCACATTGACGATCAACACTCATTCCTGGAACATGACTTGGTAGTCCAGAAGCAGCAGCAGACAATCTACCTATATTGTACCCTTGTGTGCCTTGCTGAATTGCTGCCCCCATAATAACATCTTCAACTTCGGAAGGATCTATGCCAGCCTTTGCAATAGAACTATTAATTGCATAACTAGCTAAAGTTGGAGCATCAGTATCATTAAAAGTTCCCCTATACGCTTTTCCTATTGGTGTTCTTGCAGTTGATAGAATTACAGCTTGATCCATTAAAACCTCTTTTGTTAAACGTTAATTAAATTAAATATATGTCAAATTATTCTTACCCGAAACATCTTTACCTCTCATGTGATAAATTTTTCTATCAGCATATTTATTTACATTTAATTTTGAAAAAAGATTTTTATCTTTAACCATTTGATGGTCAAAAATACTTGTCGTTGGCATAAATCTCATTGTAATTGCTCTTCTTGATTTAGATGATTTATTTGCCTCAGATCCATGAACTAAATAGACATCATGAAGAGAAATTTGTCCTCTTTTTAAAATTAAATCGACTGCCTCAGTTTCATTAAATTCTTCTTTATCTAACTCCTGATTAAGGGTCAGGTTTTTATTGTCATTTAAATTGTGTAACTTTAGTTTTTTATCTAAGTGTGAACCTTTAATAAAACGTAAACAACCATTCTCTTGATTCGAATCATCTATAGCTAGCCAGACAGTACAAGTTGCCAAAGGTCTAATTGGCCAATATTGTCCGTCTTGATGCCAAGGTGTAGCGTGACCGTCAATAGCTGGCTTTGCAAAAAAACTTGAATTCCAAAGCGCAAAGTCTGGTCCTATTAATTGTTCAACATAATTTAAAATAGTTTGGTTTGAGCAGAATTCTAAAAAGCTCTCGTCATAAGATAATATTGCTGGACAGTAATTTTTAAATTCAGGGTGATTACTTAATAATCTATTATGACTTTCTTCAATTTTATTAATTATATTTTCTGGCATTTTAAAGTCTGGAACAACAAAACCATCTTTATGATAACGATCAATTTGAATCTTAGATAACATTTTTTTCTCCAATTTCATAAACCTAAAGTCTCTTCATTTTTACTGTTTCCCATGTCTTTTTCATCCAGTTTGTACATTCGATAGCTTGTTCAAAAAGCGAATACTTACAACCCTCTCCATAATCAGTATTAGGTATGAATTCAGTCGAAATTTGGCCTAATTTACTTTTAGGATCTTTATAATGATACATCAAAAGGTTTCTTATACATTCCTTCCAAGGTTCTAAATAAGACTCTTCCCATATTTCATGATATTCATTTTTTTTTGGTTTTTTAAAAGGATACTGGATACCTCTACCAATTGATCCATCTGGATGTTTGCCAAAAATGTTAACAGGGTTGTTAGGTATTGAAGATCTTGCGTGACAATGTTTTATCCATCCATTATTAATCCATTCTGATACAATGTTACCTTTTATGAAAGGATCAATGATAAGTTCCCCTCTTTCAATTTTTTTATCGGTATTAAATATTTTTTGTTCTTTTTTATTATCAATCTTAAAAATCACATGACTGTGATCAAGGGTTATGTTATATTCAATACCTTTATTTTCTACTAATTTGCCAACATTAGAAACTCTTGGAAAATCTTCACTCCACATATTCACATGTATTTCAAAACAAGGTACGACGCCTAAATTCATCCCAATATCATAAGCTTCTAAATATGCGTCTCTTACATCTAAATCACTGACAACTCTACCTTCAACATCACATGATTGAATTTGTACATTATGTACAATTGAGCCTAGATTTTTTTTTGCAGTTTTTAGGTTTTTTCTCTAAAAGTTCTTTATGATTTCCAATGGTATAAAACCACCCTCCTGCTCTGATCGGAATATTATATCTATCACTTGCTAATTTGAAATTTTCTATTTCATTATCTTCAGGAGTTTTGTCAACATAATCAAATATTCCAGTCTCTTTAACCATTAAGAAGCGTTCATTTATACTTGGCATGGCATCAAAAGAAGTGTGTTTTATGCCATTGGTTTGAATGCCGAATTTTAATTGATTTGTCATAAGGTTTTTACCGTTTAAAAAATTAAAAAACAGCTTCTCCTTCAAGCATAACTCTATGCATTATTCTTAAGTGACTAACATCATAATTAGAATTAGCTTTATGCATGGTACAACGATTATCCCAGATTACTAAATCGCCTTTTTTCATAAGTATGCCTGTATTGATACTTATCTTGAAAAGAAAATTCATAAATTTCGTCAAGTAGTTTATCACTGTCAATTTCATTAAACCCTAAAATATGATCAATCCTGTTAGGATTGATATATATAGATTTTTTATTGGACATTGGATGTGTCCTTATCAAGGGATGTTCAACAGGAGGTGTATCTTTTTCTTGTTCTTTAGTAAGTTTTACCACCTCCGAAACATTCCGCCTACTTTGCCATTTATGAACTGCACGAAGTTTTTTAATTTTAATTTTTAATTCTTGAGGCAAATCGTCATATACGGAGTAACAATTTATAAAATCAGTACCTCCTCCATTTTCAGGAAGTATGTCAGGGTACATAAATGTTAAAGTTGCAGGTTTTTTTCTATAAGAATCATCTGTGTGCCAATGACTTGCATATACTTTAGGCTTATTTTCTCTAGTTCTATTTGAAACTACTATTACTTCTGGAATATCATCAACTGTTTCATCTTTTACAAAATATTGTTTAGGTTTCCCAAATAGCCTAGATACGTCAGCCAACTTCGAAGGACTTAACTTTTGATCTTTTATGCAAACCACCAAATGATTGGTGATCGCTTTTAGTAATTCTGCCTTAGTTTCTTTACTTATATTATTTCTAAAATCTATACCTGTTATCTCTGCGCCCATTAAATTTGATAAAGGTTTTACTTTAAATTCTACCATGACACCCCCTATTGCCATAAAGATTGTTTTATTTTAATGATATAAAGAGAAAAATTCAACAATTAACAGGTTAATGTTATTTTGTTGTAAATTTATATTCATTTGTCATTATGCTAATTTTAAAAGGTGGATTTATGGACGATAAAAAAATAAGTGTGTACATACACTATGCTGAAAGATCATTATTAATATTCATTGCTTTTGCTACAGTTTTTGCAACAGTGCAAGAAATTATCGTTTTAGTTGAGAACAAAAGAGTTCTTTTAGCAGACTTACTTTTACTATTTATCTATACTGAGGTACTTGGAATGGTTGCTGCATTTTATAGAAGCAACAGAATACCAGTAACTTTGCCACTATTTATTGCTATGACAGCTCTAGCTAGATTGATTATTCTTCAAGGAAAAGATCCTAGCGATTTATTGTACGAAGCAGGAGCAATAGTACTGGTTGCATTAGCATGTTTAATCATTAGGATTAGACCTCCTGAAAAATTTAGAGCTAATATTGAAGAGTAGGCAATTTGGCAGTTTAATATTCATCTCTCTTTATAATTGTGATATGTAAATTATATGTTAATTGATGGCTTACAATATTGTAATTGGTCACAAAAAATCTTTCAGGAGTGGCGATCTTCTGATCTTACAGCTGTCCACGTTACAATTTCTTATCATGAACAGTTTAGAGATACTGTTTCAAATTTTGAACAATGGAACACATGGTTTGAAAAATTTCCTACATTGATTATGCCTGCTTATTTTGCAGAGGATGTGGAAACAGCAAAAAAACAAAATAAAACTGCTGTAATTTTTGGATTTCAAAACCCTTCACCTATTGAAGACGACATTGGCCTTGTAGAGATTCTTCATCGGCTTGGTGGAAGGTTTATGCAGCTTTCTTATAATAATCAATCTTTATTAGCAACTGGTTGTTACGAAGAAAACGATCCTGGTATTACAAGAATGGGTAAAGAAGTTATAAAAGAAATGAATAGAGTTGGAATGATTGTTGATATGTCGCATTCGTCTGAAAGATCAACATTTGAGGCTCTTGAACTATCTGAAAGACCAATTGTAATAAGTCATGCAAACCCATCATTTTGGCACCCTGCCAAAAGAAATAAATCAAACGAAATTTTATTAAAATTAGCTGAAAATAATGGTATGCTAGGATTTTCACTTTACCCACACCATCTGAATAATAGTAGTAGTTGCGCAATTGAAGATTTTTGTAAAATGATAGCTAAGACCGTTGAATTAATGGGCATTGACCATGTTGGATTTGGTTCAGATTTATGCCAAGACCAGCCTGATAGTGTTGTTGAATGGATGAGAGTTGGTAAGTGGACTAAAGAAATTGATTATGGCGAAGGATCTGCATCTAACCCCGGTTTCCCTGACATGCCTCCTTGGTTTAGAGATAATAGAGATTGGCATAATATACTTTCTGGACTTAAAACGATTGGATTTAACGAACAAGAAATAAATAAGATAAAGGGTGAGAATTGGTTTAATTTTTTCAAAAAGTCATTCAGTACAGTTTAAAATATGAAACAAAATTATAAAAAAAATCAACAAATTAATCTCTATCCTATGAGACAACCATCCCAAGTTATGAAATTAGAAAGATTAGGGAGTTTTCATCAAACTCGTTTGTCCTTTACTCGACAATTAATAAATGAATTGAAATCAAACAAAACTCAATTTGAAATATCAAAATGGGATATTGATAATAATGGTTTTGGTAATGCTGTTATAAAGACAATTTTTAACAATAGTATATTTTCACTTGTAGTTTTCTGCCACTCTATAAATGATGAGGAAAGAAGTGATAGGGTTATAGCAGAAAAGTGGGATATGACTTTTTCACTTTTTAAAGGAATTCCATCTAATCTTGAATTAGATAGAATGTCCAAAAATTTAAAAATACAAGAATTAGGAAGACATCTTTCTAAACAGTTAACTCTAAGCAGGGCTAATAAGTCAGTTAGAATTTTTAAAAAAGTATTAGATGCTTTATCTAATGGCAAACAACCGAGTAAATCAGATGTAAACAATATTGGATATCTCGTAAGAACAACTGCTGTTTACGGCAATGGGAAGTTTGGAATAGGTGATTTTTCATATGATACAAGTAAAAGTGTCTTGAATAAACCTTTTCAGGCCGAAATGTTAACAGTCTATTTAATTAGATATTTTTCAATAGAATTAATAAATTTTACAGCACAAAAAAAAGGTGGAAAGAAGTCAGTGAAATTGTCTAACAAAATTTCAAGACATCTTGGAGTTGGGAATGCAACTGGTTTAGGAATGGCTCCATTTCTGATAAATCATCAAGAACTAATTCATAAGTGGATTAATACAAGGGAAACAGCAATATCAAGAGTGTTATCTATAAAAAGTATCAATAAAAATACTCAGAAACAAATCTTAAATTATATTCAACAGGCCTACAAATATACCTTGCAATGGAATGTAGATGACCCAATCCAAGCTAATAGAATAAAAAACCTTAACTTAGATTTAAAAAATATAATAAACTGTAATAAACTTCTTAATCTATTAAATAAAAATTATCCTCTAAAAAGTCTTAATGATTATTTTAAAAATAAAATTTGTATAGAAACAGAAGAAATTCTTCATTCAATATTCATTGAACCATTTCCTGATATTATTGATGACTTAACAAATCAAATGGGATCTGTAGAAAAAAAAATCAGTAGTTGTAGGTTATAATGTAAAAGAAATCATTGGAATTATAAAAGAAAACTATAAATGGGCTTTAACTATTGATGTTAATAATTCTGATGAAAACCACTTTTTTTGGTATACATCTCAAGCAAAATTAGAGCCCAGAATTGGTGTTACTAACAAAGACGATGGATATGAAAAACAATTACCATTTGACATTTCACATCAAGTACAAAAAGCACTTAAAATTTTAATAAAATTGCCCAAAAAAATGACTGCGTCTGAAGCTATGATTAATCACCCAGAAATTAGGAATATTGTAAGAAGAATTATTATTAATAAAACATCACCATATAGCGAAATTCAGGATAATCTAGTTGGTAAACAAATGAGGCCAATAGATTTATTAAGGTGCAAATTAAGTTTCTTTGGCGCATCTAAATATGACCCAAAATCAGATTTATGGACTAGAATTACACTATTTCAGGGAGCTCCTCTTCCACATCAACTTCAAGAAGAGAATTCTTGTGACTGGCTTTTCCCTTATTTATCTGATGCATAAATATGTAACCGTATCTTTGAATGAAGTTTACTCTGAAACTTATAAAGCCCTCAGAAGCGTCGGAATTGAATGGGGATTAGCTAAGGATTGTGCAAACCTCTCAAAATGGTTGGTCAATCATGATTATTATTTTCTTGGTTCTGTCCTAAAAACAGCTGATCTTTACAAAGAAAAAAAAATATCAACTTCAATTAAAGAGAATAATTTAAATAAACCTCTTACATCTGCTCTCATGGGTTTGCTTTTGGTGGAATATGTCTCGGCAAATAAAATACTTTGGAAAGGTTATCTACATAATCCAAAATTTTTGCTGGCTTCTATGGGTCTAATTGCCCAAGAACAAAATATAAGTTTAGTTTTGAAAAATAGTAAAAATTCTATCATTGCTTACACAAATAACCAAAAATTATACGTAGATACAAACATTTTTAATAATCTGACAGGCTATTTCTTTCTAGAGACATATGAATTCAATAACAATTGTAATCCATTAAGTTTAGTCCAAAATCAAAGATTGGAAGTTTCTAAAATTAATAAGAAATGTTGGGATAGATTGAGTTCGATGGCATTTGAAACTTATGTGCCAGAGAGTGAAGCCTCAAAATCAGGAGCAGGATATTAACCTAATTAACCCTGTAATCCTTTAATACATTTTTGTCAGGATCAGGTCCTAAGCCTATGCCATTAGGGATTTCAAAAGAACCACTCTTAGGATTAAAAATTTGTTCAGGGTAAATATATGCCTCGAAATCAATAAAAAATCTCTCTAATAAACCTGAATTAGTTACAGATTGAGATAAGTGTAAAGTTGCTAAAAATCCTGGTCCAAAGTATGGAGAATGTGGCATTACTTGAACACCAAATGTTTCAGCAACCGATATGATTTTTTTAAATTCAGTAATACCCCCTACTTTTGTTACACTTGGCTGAGCGTAATCTACAGCTTCGTATTCAAACATTTTTTTAAATTCAAACGAAGTACAAGCGTTTTCACCTGCGGCTATAGGAATTAATGATTCAGATCTTAAGTTTGATAAGCTTTCAAAATCTTCTGGTGGATTAATAGGTTCTTCGACCCAATAAAGATTAAAATCTTCCCATTTGGACAAAATTTGCCTAGCTTGATCCTTTGTCCAAGGACAATTTGTATCAACCATGATTGGAATGTCATCACCTAGAATTTTTCTAGCTGCTTCTACTTCAGGTGTAAATATTTCATGCAACTTAATATAATTATAACCGAGTTCTCTGGCATGATTACATCTATCTTGGACCGCTTCAACATCTTCATAACGCCAAAGACTTGCATAAGCTGGCATTTTCTTCTTACCACTTGATCCTAGAACATTACATAAAGGTAAATTACTATGCTTAGCTAGGATATCCCACAAAGCTATATCAACCCCACTTATTGCAAACATGGTAATGCCATAGCGCCCAAACAAATGTAATTTTTTTTGCAATTCAAAATTTATTTTTTGAACATCCAGTGGATTTTTTCCAATTAAATATGGTTTTACCATGTGGATGACAGCTTCGGCGACAGCTCTTCTACAATGGAAAGAAAATGCATCTCCCCATCCAGTAATACCAATATCTGTATCTATCTTTATCAAGCAAAAATCCATAGCATCAGCTTTTAAAAAGTCTGATGGTGATTTATTTTGAACACCTGTAGAGAAAGGTATTTGTAATTCATATACTTTTATGTTTGTAATTTTCATTTGATGCCTATTTAAAATTAATGTGACTCGTGATCAGCTAGCCATTTTATTACTTTTGCAGCAGGATAAAGCCATAATAATCCGGCTAATATATAAATTACCCAATCGAAAAGCCAAAAATATCCTGTTATAAAATCAAATGCATACATAAAAAATGAAACATAAATGATTAATGCTGGTATAATACCAATCACAACAATAAAATGACGCCATCTTTTCAAATAACTATCCTCATTAAAATCAAAAATTAACTTGGGATCAAGCCACCATCAATATTATAAGATTGACCTGAAATATTTCTTGCACCCTTAGAAGATAAAAAAACAACCATTTCTGCAATATCTTCTGGATCATTTGGTCTTTTCAAAGGTATATCTCTTGCATAATGTTTCATAATTTCTTCTTCTGATTTATTCTGTTCTAAGGCTCTTTTTTTGACAATGCCAGATAAAATATTTGTATGGGTAATGCCTGGACAAATAGAATTAACAGTAATTTCATATTTTGCTAATTCTTGTGCAGCAGTTTTTGTTAAACTTATTACGGCACCTTTACTGGCTGCATAAATTGCATTAGATACATCTACAAAACCTTTGCCACCAACTGAAGCCATATTTATTATTCTACCACCTTGATTTTGTTTAATCATTTGTTTCGCAGCAGCCTGCAAAGAAAAGAATGTACCTTTGGCATTAACATCATTAATCCAATACCAATCCTTTTCGGTTAAATCCATAATGTTAGATGTCCTAGTTACACCTGCATTATTTACTAAAATATCTAAGCTACCAAATTCATCTACAGTTGAGTTGATCATATTCTTGATGTCAAAAGCTTTTGTTACGTCAGTTTCTACTGCTATCCCAGATCCTTGTTTATTCAATATAAAATCAAGAGTAATTTTAGCTTGTTTCAAGTCAATATCTGCACAGACCACGTTGTAACCTTCATTACTCATAGCAATAGCAATAGCTCTTCCAATGCCATTTCCAGCACCTGTAATACAAACGTTTTTATATACTTTGACCATGATAATATGAAATGCGAGCTTTCCTAAGATTATACTGCTTGATTAATTTCTAACATATTAGCATTAATGTCATATAAATAAATTTGGTGGAAGCCTGGCATTGCGTAAACTTTAGCATCTGAATATAATATTTTTTCCTTATCTAATTTAGCTGTTAAATTTGATAAATCATTTATTGTAAAAGCTGGATGGCCTCCAATTGAAGGATTATGTGCAAAGTTGTTTCTATATCCAAACCCATCATCAGGTTTAATTACATGTAAACCTCTATTATTATTTGATAATGGTAATATAGCCAACTCAGATGGGTCTATACTAAAATCTCCCTTATTAGCAGGTGCAACCCATTGCCCTTCCTTCATACCCAATAAATCACAAAAAAAACAAATAGACTCTCTAACATTCAAAGATTCTAAATTTATATGATGAATACCCCAATTTAAACCCATCGACCAACTATTTATGTGATCTTTAAAACCAGAAGTGTTTTCAACTAGATGTATTAAATTTAATGAAGGCTCTTGAACATAAAGATTTTTAAATAATCCATTTTCTGTTTTT
>QBZZ01000028.1 GCA_003282145.1 SAR116 cluster bacterium AG-337-N21 | reverse complement strand
TCATCATTACAGCAATTATCAATTTCTTTTTGGGTAAGTTGTCCATTGATAATGGGGTCAAAACCTAAAATACCCTGACCAACATCACCATCTGCAATAGCTTGTACTTCAAGTACATGAAGATTACAAAACTCAGAGATTTGTTCAAAGGTTAATGTTGTATTATCAATTAACCATACTGCTGTCGCTTTTGGCATAAGTAGTGAGGACATTTTAAAACTCCAATTAACCCTATCTAAACATTTTAAAAGAATAATAATATTAGATATAATAAGATTATATTATATTTTATGTCATTAAACTTATTAATTTCATGAAACTATTAATAATTAAGTTGAAATATTTAGTTTGTCAATCTATGAAGTTTAGATTTTTTTGGGCAGTGGAAGCATGTATTTAGGAAGGTTAATTTTGATTTTCTCATCTAAAAAATCACCTTCTAATGTATCATCCTCTTCAAAACTATACAAATAAGACAATGTAATTTTGGCTATACCGTACCAAATATCATCAAGCTTATTATATAATAATGAAACTACCTCTCCAATTTCTTTATTATTAAAAAATATTTTTCTTTCATTAAGTTTAATTAGTTTGAAATATAATAGTTTTTTACTTTTAAAAGTAATCGGAACATGTTTTCTCTTAACTAATCCCTTCCATTTAATTCTTGCATTTACTTCTTGACCTATGAAGCAGCCTTTTTCAAAACTAATTCCACCTAACAAATCTAAATTGGTTTCTAACGGAAGAGAGACATTAGTTTCTATTTCTTTAGAGCCTTCTAAAATACAGTTTTTATATCTTAATAAATCATACCAATTTATATTTTCAATATCATTTACATCGTTAATTTTTTCAATGGATAGGTTCTTAACATAAACTCTTCCTATATCTTCATAAAAAAACCTTTTATCAATCAGTGTATGTTTGGAATTTTCACTCTTAGTTGTTACTAAAACTTTATAACTTGTTTCTTCTATGGAAACTTCTCTTCTTAAATTATACATATTTAGTTTTTTAATTAATTCGTCGTGGTGGTCTTTATCATATTCAATATAGACGGATTTATCATTTAAAGAATTATCAACAATATTTAAACTTACTAACATATCAAATAATATTCTACCTTGGGGTGATAATAGTGCACTTGGTAGAAGTTCTTTTGGTTTTAAATTGGAAATGTCAGATGTCAAAATGTTGTTTAAAAATTCAATGCTATTTTGACCTGAGACTTTTAAAACTTTTCTATGTTTAAGATGAATCTTTTTAGTTTGCATAATTAGTTAAGATACAATTTTGTTAATTGCGCTTATAACAGCAAGAATTGGTGCAACGGTTATGCTTGTATCAATTCCACATCCAAAAGTAGAATTTTGCGCATTATTAAATTTAAGCTCAACATACGCTGCTGATTCAGCTTTTGAAGTTGCACTTCTAGTATTCTGACCAAAATCTTCTAATGTAAATTGCAAGTCAAAATTCTCACGTACTCCGTTCACAAACGCAGAAATAGGACCATTACCCTGTGAAGAAAATTGAATAATTTTATTTTTATAACTTACTTTAGCATTAATTATTTCTAAGTTTGTTTCTCTGTTAGCCCCTTCGACTTTAAAATCAATTAATTCAAATGGTTTTTTTACAATGAAGTTTTCATTAAAAGTTTGCCAAATTATATTACTTGTAATCTCGTTTCCAGTTTTATCTGCAATCTTTTGAACTTTGGCTGACAATTCTATCTCTGCTCCTTTTGGTAATCTTATTTGATAATCTGTTTCTAACAACCAAGCAGTTCCGCCTTTTCCAGACTGACTGTTAACTCGTATTATTGCCTCATATGTTCGACCAATGTCAGCTGGATCAATAGGTAAATATGGGACAGCCCATTCCTCACTTTTAGAGTTTTCTATATTATCCAGTCCTTTTCTTATAGCATCTTGATGACTGCCTGAAAATGCTGTGTGCACTAGCGATCCTGCATAGGGATGTCTTTCATGAACTGGAAGCCTATTACAAAATTCTGCTGTATCTATCAAATTATTTATTTTGCTAAAATCTAAATATGGATTTATACCTTGGGTAAATAGGTTAAGCCCTAATGTTACTAAGTCGACATTACCCGTACGCTCTCCATTTCCAAATAAAGTTCCTTCTACTCTGTCTGCGCCTGCCATTAACCCTAGTTCGGTTGCAGCTATAGCCGTTCCCCGATCATTATGAGGATGCAGTGATAAAATCACCCTTTTTCTTTCGCTAAAATTATTTCCCATCCACTCTATTTGATCCGCATAAATATTTGGGGTGGACATTTCAACAGTAGCTGGAAGATTAATTATTACCGGCTTATCAACACTAGCTTGCCATACATCTAAAACATTTTCACAAACTTCTAAGGCGTATGGTAGTTCTGTTCCTGTAAAACTCTCAGGAGAATATTGTAATCTTATATTAGATGAAACTAATTGATACAAATGATCGGCAATTATTTTAGCTCCGTCAGTTGCTATTTTTTTAACACCTTCCATCGTCTCTTTGAAAACAACTTCTCTTTGTAAAGTGCTTGTAGAGTTATAAAGATGGATAATTGCATTTTTACACCCTTTTAGACTTTCTATAGTCTTTATAATTAGCGGTTCTCTTGATTGTGTTAGAACTTGAACGGTTACATCATCGGGTATGTGTCCTTCAAGTATCAATTCCCTAACAAAATTAAAATCGGTGTCAGATGCAGACGGGAAGCCTATTTCAATTTCTTTAAAGCCCATGTTGACTAATTGCTTAAACATGCGCATTTTTCTTATTGAATCCATAGGCTCAACTAGCGCCTGATTACCATCTCGTAAATCTACTGAGCACCAACTTGGTGCTTTAGCTATTATTTTATTAGGCCATTGCCTATTTGAAATTTGTACAGCAGGATACGGATTATATTTATTGTAGTTTTTATTCATAATTCTATACCTTTATTATAAGTTCAAAACTTAATTATTTATTTAACAAAAATTGACCCGAACTCCTCAGAGCACGGGTTTCTTAATGAATTAAGAACTTTAATAGGATTTGAATTATTATTTTTCATAGTAATAATATCTTATCAATTGTATAATTATTTAGTCAAGTTCTAAGAAATATTTTAAAATATTTAACGTTGCCAAAAAGTATGTTTAAAACTACTTTGCAGCGAGTTAATTAAAGTTAGAATTTATTTTGAACTGAAGGATTTTAATGACAGATATTAATCTAATAAGAAATTTTTCTATTATAGCCCATATTGATCATGGTAAATCAACACTTGCTGATAGGCTGATACAAGAATGTAAAGGCTTAGCGGATAGGGAGATGAAGGAGCAAGTTCTTGATAATATGGAAATCGAAAGAGAAAGAGGAATTACCATAAAGGCTCAAACTGTTAGACTATTATATAAACATACAGATGATAAAACCTATACATTGAATTTAATGGATACCCCTGGGCATGTGGATTTTGCTTATGAGGTTTCTAGATCTTTGTCAGCGTGTGAAGGCTCATTGCTTGTTGTAGATTCTTCTCAAGGTGTGGAGGCACAGACCCTCGCCAATGTTTATCAAGCAATTGATGTTAATCATGAAATTGTGACTGTGCTTAATAAAATAGATTTACCAGCTTCTGAACCTGAAAGAATAAGAAAACAAATCGAAGATGTTATAGGTTTGCCAGGTGATGAAGGAATAGAAGTTTCTGCAAAAACAGGTTTAGGAATAAAAGAAGTTTTATTTTCTTTGGTAGAAAAATTAGATCCACCTGTTGGAGATGCAAGTGCCTCTTTGCAAGCTCTTCTCATAGATAGTTGGTACGATCCTTATTTAGGTGTCCTTACCTTAGTTAGAGTTGTAAATGGAACATTAAAAAAGGGTCAAAAAATTCGTTTTATGTCAACAAAAGTATCACACACAATTGAAAAACTAGGTATATTTACGCCCAAAATAATAGATGTGGACATGCTTGGTCCAGGTGAAATTGGTTTTATAACAGCCTCTGTAAAAACTGTAGCTGATTGTAAAGTTGGAGATACTATAACTGAAGATCGTAATCCTGTGGAAACAATGTTGCCTGGATTTAAACCTTCAGTGCCAGTTGTTTTTTGTGGTCTTTTTCCAACGGATAATGCTCAGTTTTCTGATTTAAGAGAAGCATTAAGTAAATTGTCTTTAAATGATGCATCTTTTAGTTTTGAAGCCGAAACTTCAGCAGCCCTAGGCTTTGGTTTTAGGTGTGGTTTTTTAGGTCTTTTACATATGGAAATAATAAGAGAGAGATTGACTAGAGAGTTTCACTTAGAACTAATCTCAACCGCCCCTTCAGTAGTTTACAAAGTTCAAAAAAATAATAATACAAATGAGTTGCTTCACAATCCAGCAGATTTACCAGATATAAACCATATCAATTATATAGAAGAACCATGGATCAAGGCGACTATAATGGTTCCAGACGAATATGTTGGCTCAGTGTTAACGCTTTGCACTGAAAGAAGGGGGGAGCAAATAGATTTAACATATGCTGGAACCAGAGCTATGATTGTTTATAAATTGCCTCTGAACGAAGTGGTTTTTGATTTTTATGATAAATTGAAAAGCATGACCTCAGGTTATGCGAGTTTTGATTATCAAATGGATAATTATAAGAAGGGAGATCTTGTCCGTGTCTCAATATTAGTTAATGGGGACTCTGTTGATGCCTTAGCCATGATAACTCACAGAGATCAAGCAGAAAATAGAGGTCGTGCTATATGTACAAGATTAAAAGATTTAATACCGCGGCAACTTTTTAAGGTTGCTTTACAAGCTGCCATTGGAGGGAAAGTTATTGCAAGAGAAACCATATCAGCTATGAGAAAAGATGTTACTGCAAAATGTTATGGTGGTGATATCAGCCGTAAAAAGAAACTGTTAGAAAAACAAAAAGCAGGTAAAAAAAGAATGAGGCAGTTTGGTAGCGTTGAGATACCTCAGAATGCGTTCTTTGAAGCACTAAAAATGGGTGATAATTAGATTAAACTCTTTTCGAATTAGATGTATGATTACTTATCTTTTTCCTACCTGACTTTTTTATTCCAAATCCTATAAATAGAAAACTTAATAGTGCCAAAAAAGGAGCTGCTGGTAATAATAATATAGATGATATAAAGGGATGCCAAATAAATCCAGAGCAATTTAATACTTCTAGAGCTGAACAAGGATCAATATATCTGCTGACTATAGTTTCAGCTACTTGCAGACTATTTGGAGCAAAATAAAACCAAAATTGTCCCAACTGAGTAATTTCATTTTTATTATCAATTTGTAATATTATATCAAAGTAATTGCTAATAAGTGTTAGAATAAATAAACTTAAGCCTAAAAGTATGAAAATTCTTCCCACTATCAACTTTAAAATCCTAAAATTTTTATTGGTGATTAATTTAAGACTTATAATTACAATTTCAATAAAATAATAGCTTATATTAACTTGCTCGTTAAAATTTGTTAATGTAAAGTGCAATTTTTTGGAGGGGTGGCCGAGCGGTTTAAGGCGCACGCCTGGAAAGCGTGTTGGGGTTAACGCCTCTCAAGGGTTCGAATCCCTTCCTCTCCGCCATAATATAAAAAGTATTTAAAATTAACAACTTAATATAATTTAAATATCATTTGTACCCAGAAAGTACCCAGTTATTGTGCCTTCGTTTCCTTTTAATTTTATTGAATATATATTGCTTTTTCCTATTGCAAATTAGTGATTCTTTTAAAAATTCATCTTAGTTTTTATAAATTATTGATTAATTGCACACTCATAATAATACATTTGTTCCACACTAGTAATCATATTGTCACTTTTAACTGACATCTTCCCTGATGGTTTATGAAAAATAAATGACCGTACTAGTGTTTGATTATTCTGTTGTGAAGTTGTGTGCCAGAATCTAAAATCAGTTTGTGAAAAGTACTCATGAGGATTACTTGTTCCTGCTATTACACTTTTCTTATCAGTATCAAATGTAACATAAAGATAATTTGTGTCTCCACTGCATAGATATTTAGTTGGGTTTGCATTAGCTATAGAAATAGTTGATAGGATTATTAGATTGAATTTAAGTAAAGTCTTCATTTAAGCTATGTTGTATGTTTTTAATTATTAAATTAAGCTTAACATATGTCACATAAACAAAAAAGAGTGCTGATTTGGTGTGCTATTTTGTGCTGGGGATTATTTATTATTAAAGATTATATCTAATGATGTAACTTATAAAAATAGAGATGATAGATTCAATATAATTGTCATGACAAGTAATCTACATAATTTAGAAGCCCAATATAAACTCAAAAAACAGTTTTGGTATTATGGTGTTCTGCCACTTCTTAGTTTATATGTAGTTGGTATTTTTGCTGCTAGTTATTATTTAAGTAGAACTGTAGATGATTGTTTTATAACCCAGTCCTGTTCTGAATTAGACAATAAAATAGCTTTTTTTTCTACAAGCATTGTAAATTCTATAATGTTACTTCTATTATTATACGCTATTTGGAATGGTTATAGAGTTTTCAAACTTTCAAGAAATGAAACTCAAATCGCCAAGAAAATAAGAGTTAGAATATATGTTTTTTTATTTCCAGCAATTGCTATAATTTCTTCACCTTTCTTGATTATATTTACTGGCTCTTATTTAAATGGAAGTCGTTATTTTGTCTTTCTGGATTACATAATTAAGATTATACCTTTTTCTGTCAGCCCTTAAATATGTTTAAGGTAAATATCAGTTAGCTTAATATAATATTCTATGAATAATACTTTCTCTGATACTCAGCCTGTAACTCAGGGGTGATAGTAATATTTTAACTGCAATTATACCTCTCTGCGATACAGATTAGCTCGTCTTGTAAAGTTACCACTCTTACCTTTTTGTATGCACTTAATTGCACTTAGTTAAACTGTACAAGCACTCTGTCTTTATCACCTTGTAGTTCAGGTGTTTGTTCATCATCTGAATGTTGGGCTACATTTTCTTTTAAATAATAATGAAGTTCATTCGCAGTTATTTGATTGTCATTATTGATATCAGCTTCGCCCTCCATACCCTTCATTAAAAAATATGAAAATATACCATGCTTGGCTTCGTATAATGGATTACTAGTTTCATCAGCACCAGCAGCACTAAAAAGAGTAAACCCATTCGGTACAGATTGTTTTTTTGCTTTAATTTCAACTGGTCTTGACGCTATCAAAGTTTCTTCACTTCTAGTTTTACCAGAATAGCAAGTATCAAGAAAAACTGTCACACTTTTAGGATTTGCTTGTTGTATTTCATTAAAAAGTCTATTTCTTACCAGGGCAGTGTCATCAAGTAATTTTACTCTTCCATCAAATGGTAATAAATAAATTTGTTCACCATCGTTTGACGCCAGTCCATGTCCTGCAAAAAATATATAAATATCTGATTTATTCTTTTTTGTAAGTCTTTTTAGCCATTTTTTTGCCGTTAGTAGAATTTCTGCATATTCAGCTTCTTCATTGAGTAAAACTTTAATTCTATTTTCTGGCACTCCAAGCTTTTCAGATGCATAATCCTTAAAAACAAGAGCATCATTATCTGCAAATAATGCTTTCGTAGCATTTTCATAATTAGCAATACCTATTATTAAAGCTATTGCATTTTTATTTACTTTTACTGATTTATTTAATGGGTTCAAATCATCAAAAATTATTGCAGTGCTAATCTGTTTCCTATCTGGGATTAACTTGATAGTTGTAGAAGCACTCAATCCAGCTAAATCAATTACTTTTATCTTAATTTCTTTACCAGATGAAGGAACATAGGAAGAAAATTCAAAATCACCATTATTATCAAATGCCACAGGCTTATTATTAATTAGTAGTTCAGCTATTCCAAAATTGTCTTGTACATTACCATTTATAATTCCTTGTTTACCAATTGTTTGGTTTAATAAAATTTTTATATTTGGAATAGATTTGTCATTCTCAATATTTACATTTTTTCGGATTTGATTTTGTTCTAATTCTTTAATTTTCTTTCTAAGAATTTCTGCTTCACGTTCTGCTTTATTTAGTCTGTATGTGTCGACATCCTTGGTAATACTATTAGTTTTATTTCCAGATAGAACTTCGCCACCATGTTTTTTCCATAAATCATTAAAATTATCTGCGACAGCTATTTTTGAAGCAAATATTAGGAAAGCATAAATATATAATAGTTTCATCTGGCCTCTGGACCATATATTGCTCTTAGAAGTCCTCCTCCATCTAATTGAATTTCGGCTGTACCATTCATCATTCTTAATTTTGCATCATAACCAGCGTTAATATAAGTACCATTACCAGTAACTTTATCATTAAAACAACTTAGATAAATCTGACCTTTTGATTTATCTTTTCCTGTATAAAATGTTCCTGTACAAACTTGTACATCAGCATCATTTTTAATTTTAAATGTGTCCATTTTTTTATTTTGTCCCGGATTGTCAGCAATGTATGTACCTTTGATTCTTGAGATTTTTCCATTTTTATTTATTTGCGCATTAAATGGCATTATCCCTCTAGCACCTAAATATGCTGTTTCGTCATATAAGAAGGTGTTACTGACAGCAACAACCCTGCATTTACAATCGGCATTAAAATTAACATTGAAATTTTTAATGCCCTTTTCACAACCTAATTTGGCTCTTTCTAAACTTCTTGAAAGACTATAATTAGTGGCATAATAATATCTATAACTACAAGCTAATGGATATGCACCAAACATAGATTTATATTTTTGCTTTTTACCCAAATAATTTCTTAAATATTTTCTGCTATTTATTTGTTTTGTAAAATTACTATCTCCAACTTCACTGTTGTTTGATAGAGATTTCAATTGTGAAATTGAACTAGAATTTAAGTTATATATATCTGATTGGATGTAAGCCCTTTTAACCTCAGATGTATTACATGATGCGAGTGCAAATAAAATAATTAATAAATAGAAATTTTTCATGTCATTACCCCTTATTATATTAACATATTAACTATTTTTTAATTAAATTAAAATACCAATTTTAAAAATGTTCCCGTAATGGAAAGACCTTATACACTACTACTATTATAATATTGATTGTGTCTTTCCATTCTTCTTTTATATCCATTAGTTGGACTACCTTTGGTTAAGTGATAGAACGTATCTATGAAATAATCATAGTCTAAGTGTCTAAAGCTATATAAGCCTTGTTTAGTCATATTTTTATTATATTTTACTTTAACTTTATTAACCTTCATTACTCTCTCAAATGCTTCTTTCATCAATTCGTGTAATTTATTCTCGTCTCCTAATTGAACTACAAAGCTATCATGTACTGTTAAGATAGCTGTATCTCTCTTTATGAAATCATCTAGAATATACTCTACTATCATACTGTCATAGTTCATCAGTTTGATGCCTTCACCACTACATATTTTATGAGCAATTGGATGATGTTCTTTTTTAATGTCAGTTAAGATTTCAGATAGTCTTTCATTAGTGAACTCATAACGCATAGTTTCATAATCATGTTCATTTCTAAATGCTTTAAACAAGCTAGTTTCATCATTAGCGTTGATAGCTAATAACAGAAGTAACTTAATTATCTTTCTTGAATGTTCAGGGTCATTAACAAAATGTATGTTTATATCATATGGGTCTTTGGTAAAGTTACTCCAGTAATCAATTCCCATAAGAGCATAGAGCATAATTACGTGTATGGCTGAGTAATCTATCTCAACAGTAGCTATGTTATTAATACGTATATCTTTACGTATCTTTCCATCTATTCGTTGCCACCATCCACCATAGAAGCGACCACCTTCATCAAAGCTACTATTGTTAAACACTCGTCTTACAAACTTATCATGATGGGATATGTTTACGTACTTAGGCTCATCACTTCGTCTTCTTCTTTTAGGTTTGATAAGTATCTTTGGAACATCATATTTCTGAATATCAATAAAGCTCTTTTCAAGTAGTTTATTATATTTAGTTAGTTGAAGTCTCATGCGCTTTACATTCGTATTATCATCACACTTATCAATTTCGTTTTTATCACTATCTCTTAGGATAATGGTTTCTTTGCCTTCATGATGACCAACAGCAAACTCAAAGAAGGCAGCATCTTGAAACTTCCTAATCAATTTATCTGATGCACTTATTCGTGATACATAACTAAACCTTTGAGAAAAACGTTCTCCTTTTATGAAATTAATAAGCTCTAATTCTTTAAGCTCATTTACAATATCTATTGTTGTGCGTTTGATGTTAAGAGCATTGTACCTGCTTTTACCTGCCTTGTAGGCTTTAGGTGACATTGCAACGCCAATAGTTAATGTGGGGTCATCTCTCCATGCAACATACAAATCTAGAAGAACAACTTTAAGGTGTTTCTTTCTTATATCTGTTTTCTGTTTGAAGTAAGTATTGAAAATATCATCTACAAAAGTATTTACTTCCGGATGCTCTGACCATCTATGTACATCTAAAGGTCGTGAATGTTCATAATCATTTCTATTCATATATTTTACATTAAAGAAAAACTTATTATTATAGAAGCATGATGTTTTTAAGAAAAATATTAGTGCTTGTTCTAACTTTCCCTTTAGTTATTTTTGGAGGAGCAAATATTGTGTTTGCTGCGAATGATTTATCACATGTTTCTGATAAAGGAATTGCTTTTGAGGTTTGTTCTTTTTTTAAAAAATATGATTACGTAAATAATAAAAATTTTATTGAAGAAGCCAAAAAAAGAGATTTGAATTGCTCTTCTTTCTATAATCACTTTACTTCCAACCTTCATATTTGGTCTAATGAAAATATATGTGAATTAGCAATAATTGATGGCAAGTGGAATAAAAGTCAAAATTTTAAGCATGTTGTAAAAGAAGCATTTAAGAGAAAACTTAAGTGTGAAAAAAGACCTCAAACACGTATGACAAAACACGCAAATTCATATGTTTGTGACAAAGCTACAAAGTGGTCAAGAGGGGTTAAATATTGGAATGATTTAAATAAAGATTTCATAATTGAGGCAAAAGAACGTGGATTAGGTTGTGGTGCAATAAAGGCTGAAGAAGATAATTCAATCAACATAGCCTCCAACCAAACTAAAAACCCTTCTAATAGACCACTTGCAAGTGTCTCAGATTCAACTGTCTGCTTCAATGCAACAATAACATCCGGTAACACAAAAATATGGAATACCAAAAATGATAATTTTGTAGGTGAAGCTAAATATAGAAATTTGACCTGTGGTGTAAAGGTTATTGGGCAATTTGCAAAAGTTATGGAAATGGATGATGAAAGTGTTTGTAGTTTTGCTATTACAAATAATGGCAGTTATGAAAAACGTTCATCTTACTTACCTTTCGTAAATGAAGCCAAACGTCGTGGTTTGGATTGTAGTTTAGATAACAGAGCCAAAACTGTCATATCCTCAAATGCATTTGAACAAGAAAAACAAAAGAGAATAGCTCTACAGAAAAAAGCTGATGAAGAAGAACGTAAACGTAAAGAGCTTGAAAGAAAATTAGCAGCTTTAGAAAAGAAACAAAAAGAACAGCAACAAGATAAGCCAAAAACAGTCATTGCAAAGAAACCTAAATCAGAGTTTCCATTAAAGCCTATTACTATTAACTTTCCATCTGTATCAGTAAAGCGTGATGATATAGCTGTAATCATAGGTAATGCTAATTACAAAAAGATGGGTAAAGACATTCCTAATGTTAATCCCGCCTATGCAGATGCAGAAGGCATAAAACAATACTTCATGAAAGCTAAAGGTATAAAAGAAGGAAATATTATATACCTCAAAGATGCTACAGGCTCACAGCTCTTAGGTGTATTTGGCAACAAAGAAGACTACAAAGGTCAGCTATTCAATTACATAAAACCTAACAAGTCTAATGTGTACGTATATTATGCAGGACATGGTGTTCCATCAGGCTCTAAAGGCAGTGCGTACATAGTTCCATCAGATGCTAACGCACAAACTATAACATTCTCTGGTTATCCACTATCTACATTATATTCTAACTTAGGCAAACTACCTGCTAAGTCAGTGACCGTAATATTAGAAGCGTTTTTTTCAGGGTCTAGTCAAGCAGGTTCATTGTTCACTAAATCATTACCTGTAACACCAACAGCTATTGCTCCATTTATACCTGCTAACGTTAAAGTAATAGCTGCAGGGTCTGAAAGACAGATGGCATCATGGGAAGAAGATAGCTCACATAGTCTATTTACTAAATACTTCCTCAAAGCTATGAGTGGTGAAGGTGATAGTAACAAGGAT
>QBZZ01000027.1 GCA_003282145.1 SAR116 cluster bacterium AG-337-N21 | reverse complement strand
CTAACTTTCTAGTGGTTGGTAAAAATTGACATTATTTAAAATTAATCAATAATAAAACTATTTAAAAATTCTAGACTTTTAAATGTACATTGATAGGAACCTTAACTTTGTCATTAACTTTCAAAGAAGCCTTAGACGGTTGGAACAAAACTTTTACTACTGGTGATGCAAGTTACATTTCAAATATTGTGACAGATGATCTTGTATTCCGTCCTACATACGAAAATGAAAATTTAAAACAAGTATTAGTATGGGCAACAAATACCACAGCTGTTTTATCTGATTATAAAGTTATTCACGAGGATAATCATTCACTTTGTGGCTTTCATAGTGTAACCAGTCGTGAAAACCCAGAAAAGCGAACAAAGATGGTTTATGCATCACTTCGCAACGGTAAAATAGCAGTCTATCATTGTCACGAAATAATTGCCTAATAAAGGTTAGAAAAGTTTTCTAAATATGTTTTATAAATGATATTTTTTATTTATGAAAAGATTAAAAATTAGTCTTATTTTAATAACTATTATTTTTATCCTGTCTGATTTACGAAAATGGTGTTATTTAATGCATCCGAGTTGAATCAAATATAGCAAATATGTAAATATTAAAAATAATAGTTATATATTCAAATTATTTTTAATAGTCTACTTTTAAAAGGAATTCTCATAAGTATTTTAGTACGTTTTTCACCACCATCCATGACAGCAGAACAGTATGATACAATAGTTGAAAGACTTTATAAGGAAGGTGTTCATCCAGATCCTTGACTTGAATTAGAATTATGCTTTGGTAAAGGTGACCAAATGAAAGTTTCTCTACTCTTTGACTCTAAGGAACATTTTGAGTCATTTGGCGCAAAAATAGGTCCAGTTCTTTCAGAAATGGGAATTGACCCTGGTGAACCAGAAGTAATAGAATTGCATAAAGTTATTAGACGTAAAAAATAAAAATAGAAACTCAATATATTATAGGAGAACTAATGGGCAAGTTCATAACTTCAGTCAGATTTAAAGTAAAAGAAGGTAAATCAGAAGAATTTATAAAAAAGTCTAAAGAAATTGGAAAATATAAACAGGCTATCGATAACTTTACTTTTCAAACAGGTGAAGACACATTTTGTTTTGTGGGTATATTTGAAAATGAACAAGCAATTATTGAAGCAAGACCACACATGATTTATAATTTAGATAAAATAAGAGACCTTCTTGATGTAATTTCTTCAGATCTAGGTGTGACTGATCCAGTATCTGGCCCTTCAATTGATTAGACTTATAATTTTGTTAAAAATTAATTACTCATAAATTAAATATATGAGAGTTAATCTTTTTTCTTCAAATTTCTCAAAACTTGCGAGACTAATTCTATAGCATGTTTGTCATCTTCAATTTCAGACAAATCAAATGATAAAGACAAACCTGGGATATTTTTTTCAATTAAGTTTTTACTTTTATCTGAAAATCCAGTCACTTCATACGTTTGTACGGGATATGAAATACCTTTAACATTTATTGCTTCTTTTTTTTCACACATAATTTCATTTTTAATAAGAAGATAGGTGTCTTCCGATAATAAAATTTTGTTGATATTGGAATTCGACTCAAGTCTAGAAGCTAGATTAACACCATTTCCAATAATTGTATAATCTAACCTGTCTTCTGAGCCAAAATTTCCTACAGTACATACTCCAGTGTGGATTCCAATTCTTGCATTTAAAGGATTCACTAAGCCTCTTTTCCTCCATAGGATTCTTAACTTATTAAGTTCCTCTAACATTTCTAATCCCATTGACACACATGCTACGGCATCTTCCGTATTACCTTTTGTAGTAGGATCACCAAAAAAAATTAAAATTGCGTCCCCTATAAATTTATCAATAGTACCACCCCATTTAATAGCAATATTAGACATTTTGGTTAGATATTGCGTAAGTAATTCAGTTAAGACTTCAGGTTCTAATCTTTCAGTCAATTCCGTAAAACCTTGTAAATCCGAAAAAAAAACTGTAAGAGGTTTTCTTTTGGTTTGAACTCTAACATCTAATTTTCCCGAAAAAATTGAGTCATAAACTTGCGGAGAAAAATATTTTGATAACTTTTTTGAAAGTTTCTCCAACTCAGATGTTCTCTCCTCTACTTTCTTTTCAAGATTTATGTTTAGATTTTCTAGTTCTTGATGGGCATCATTTAATTCTTTTAATCTTTTTTGTTCAAGCTGATAAAGTCTTGCATTTTGAAGAGCGCTAGCTGTTTGATTAGCTAAAATACCAATTAAAATTTCATCTGATTTGTCAAAAATATTCATTTCTTCACTTTCTACAGAAAACACTCCTACCAATTCATCATCTATTAACATTGGGATTGCAACTTGACTCTCTGCATTTTTGAGACCAGGCAGCTCTACTTCATCTTGCAATTGAGTATTATTTGTTATTTTTACTTGTTCACGAACGGCTTGCATATAACTTCTTTGCATTCCTAGATTAGCCATTCTCATAAGTCTTTTCTTTTCAGCTACTATGCCAATAACACCAATGCCAAACTTAACTTTTGCCCCAACCCCTTTGTTTTTATATCCATATGTTTCTAAAACATTAAGATATTTTTTATCTTGAGAAACTAATAAAATCATCGAATGCTTAAACCCAAAAAACTCATTCATTAATTTAAGCATGTCGCAAGCTATTGAATTTAAGTTAAGTGACTTATTTATTTGATTTGAAATTTGTTTGATTATTTCAATTTCTTTTGATCTTCTTTCAAGAAGACTTTTAACTTTTTCAAGTTCATTTTTAGATTGTGAGTTATTATCCATTAAGATCGACATAATTTAATAAATGTTTCAAAATATTTATTTTAAACAATATTATTCACTTATTGATAACACTTTATATACGTCAGCAGCTTGAAGTTTAAATATACCAGTCATTCCTGTCATAGATGCTATTGCCTGCAATTTCATATCCATCTCATCAAATAGTTCACCTTCTGTCTCTTCATGATTAAATTTTAATTCCAAATTATATTGTTTTAACGTACTTGGATTTGAGATAGTCGCATAAGCATATGGATTCTCTGAAATATTTTTTTTTGTCTTGTTAAAAAATTGAAATGACAAAGCAACGTGACTTTCATCTACATACCAAATTTGGGAAATTACCGTCGTATTTGGTTCCCCACATGCTGAACAACTAGTTATCCAACTTGGAAACATTCCTTGCAATGCTGGCAGGTGTTTTTCCTCAATCATACTTTTTATCCATTTATAAGTTTGCCAGCATCTGGTCCTGGTGTTTGAATAAATACTTTATCAACCTTAAAAGTTATCGCTGTATCTGGGACTTTACCATATTTTTCAGTAGCAGCTTCTATTGATATACCAATATTAGAAATAGTATTAATCACGTTGTTTCTATATTCTCTAGAAACTTTTGAATCATTTTCACTAATTGAATTAAAATTTACAAATTGCCCTTTGAAATTATATGCTTCATGACTTACCATTCCAACGTAAAAACTTATTCTACCAGATTCGCTTAAACATTTTAATATTTGCTCACACTCTGATTTAATGACAAAACATGTTAATAATGAAGCAGACGAATCAAAGCTGACACCTAAAGTGTCAACATGTCTTGTTTTATTACTTTTGGAAGCAACGCCGAAGTGACCTAGTCCATTTTGCAATGCATTGAATGTTAAATTCGGTATCAAAATTGATCCTTAAAAGTAGTTACTACAATACTAATTTAAATAATATAAAGATGTAAATAATAATTTTAAAAAAATAAATATCTGAAGATCGTCTCGTATAAAGGTTTATAGAAATATTTAGAAATAAAAAAACCCATAAAAACCTAAGTTCTTGATTGGTGATCTAAGTTGGTGATTTATTAAAATTAGGTTGATTGCAGAATATCATTTAAACTTAAATTATGATTATGAGGAATTGTAATGAGTGAGAAAAAAACTATATAATTTATATAGACTTAATACATATTGAGTCCAATTTAATAAAAACTCTAATAACTCATTATATGAAAAGTTTTCGAAATAAAATTCCTGCTTGTTTAGTTCATTTTTTAACTGGTTCTGGAATAATTTTTAGTTTTTTAGCAGTAATATCTGTTATAGAAAATAACAAATTACAAGCTTTTATGTTTTTAGGTATTGCGTTAATAATTGACATTATTGATGGAACCTTGGCCAGAAAATATAAAACTGAAATAAATTTTCCAAATATTGACGGTAAAACCTTAGATACAATAATTGATTATATTAATTATATTTTTATACCTTGTATAATGCTTTATAAATTTGAATATTTACCTCAATGCTTCACAGTAGTTATACCAATCGTTATTTTATGTATTTCTTTATATTCTTACGTTAATAGTAAATTAATAGACATATCGTTTTCATTTGTTGGATTTCCGTCTATATGGAATGTAGTTTTATTATACTTAGAAATTTTGAGTTTTGGCCAATGGACAAATTTATTAATAATCTTGTCTTTTATTTTTCTGAAATTTGTTCCATTTAAAGTTTTTCATCCAATGCGCTATAATAAATTCAAAAAAGCTAACATTATTCTATTATTTGGAACGCTTTTAACAAGCTTAATTTTGTTGCTAAATAAATTAGAATTAGAGTTAATCAATGATTCACATTCATATTTTATAGTTTTATGGTTAATGCTTAATAGTTATTTCATAGTGTTTGTGATTTATTCTAATTTACATTCATTTAATGATAAGAATGAATGAAAAAAATTGATTATTAAGTGTATCTAAAAGAATAATTTAAAATACGAATAGTGATTATAAAAATAGAAAAAAACTAACGACCAGTTAGTGTAAATACATTAAAACACAACAACAAACACCAAAAACCGAAGTCTTTGAGGATCGTATAAGTCACTGATCTTATTGAATAGGTTGCTTGCAAGGGTAAAATTTGAACCTACGACCTTCAAGTTAGGAGCCTGATGAGCTGCTTATAAAAAAAATAAAATATATTTTTTCTTTACCTTACCCTAAGAGTAAGGTTTAAATAAATCTCATCTTTAAATCATAGAAAAACATATTTATATTAAGGCTGAAAATCTAATATATTTTTCAGGGAAAAAAATGATAAAAATTATCTTAAGTTTCTTTTTCATTATAAGTCCAACAATATCTTATTCACATTCTCAACTTACTGAAATATTGCCAAGAGAAAATGTTGTTTATTCAAAAACGCCTCCCGAAATTAAATTGATATTCAGATCACAGGTAAAACTTGTAAAAATTGATCTAAATAACATTAATGAAAAAAAACAAAAATTAAAATTAAATCTAGACTCTCTTAATAAAAGATCAAAAGAGTTTGTTATCCCAATGCCAAAAATTTCTTCTGGTAAATACAATATTTTGTGGAGAGCATTAAGTCCAGATGGACATATAATCAAAGGTAAATCAGAATTTGAAGTAAAATAAATGATTGTAGACATATGGACCATAATAAATCCTATTATAAGAACATTTATTTATTTAAACGCTTTATATTTAATAGGCTTAATATTATTTAAATTCCATTTTCAAAAATATTTCAATCATGAAATTAACTCTTTTTGTAATAAAATTATAAAAAATAGTGCACTGTTAGGTCTTTCAATTAGTATTTTAGCTTTTATATCTATTGCTGGAAATCTTGGCGGAGATTTAAAAAGTATATTTGAATTAGAATTAATTGAATTATCTTTTGAAACCATTCAAGGAAAATCTAACCTGTACTTAATTGTAGGTTTTAGTTTTTTTAGTTTATCTCATTATTTCCCACCATTAGTTTTTAGATCTTTAAACATTCTTGGTGCTATCTTAATAATAATTTCGTTTATTGTTGTTGGTCACTCACTATCTCAAGGTATTTTTTCACAATTCTTAGTATTAATTCATATCATTTGTATTTCATTTTGGTTAGGTTCTTTTTTACCGCTTCGGTATATGTGTACCATCAAAAATTTTACAAACTTATATTTTATAGCTGATAATTTTGGTAGATATGCAGTTGTATATATTGGAACATTAATTTTAACTGGTTTGATTTTTTCGTATATACTTTTAGGTGGGATTTTGCCGCTAATAACCTCTACTTATGGAAACGTATTATTAATTAAACTGTTTATAGTCTCAATGATTTTAATAATTGGAACAATAAACAAATTTATAATAGTGCCTGAAATAAAAAAGGATTTAAGTACAGGTCAAATTAAACTTAAGAATTCAATTAATATTGAAATAATCTCATCAGTTTTAGTTTTATTTACTACTAGTATACTTACTACATCATTACCAACACCAATGGGAATGTAACTTCAAATAAAAAAATCTTTCTTTATAAACAAAGTAACCCAAAAACTGAAGCCTGAAGACCTTTATGCAACTGACTTTATTGAATAAGTTGGTTTTGAGAGTATTATTTGAACCTACGACCTTCAGGTTATGAGCCTGAATCTTTTTCGTAGAGTTCTGCCATTTGTTAAACGTGGTTGGCATAATGGTTGATGCGTAATTCATGAAATCAATTTTTTTTTGTAAAAAAAATTTATTCTATTATAATTTCTTAATGAAAGTCTTTTATAAAATCTTTACATTACTAACTATTCTTTTATGGAATAATTTAATTTTAGAAAAATCTTATGCAAAAACTACCTTTAAAGGCGGTATAATAACACAAAGTAAAAATCTGGAAACAAAAAAACCAAAACTTAGAAAAGATCTGAAATTTGATCTTGATGACTTTGATATAAGTCACTTAAACAAAATTTTAAGTCAAAAAGATTCAATAAGATTTGAAAGACGAATTGGTTTTGGAGTACCTCTAGAACGAATAGAACTTCATACGAATAAAACAAGAAAACAAGCAGTAGATGATGTTGTATCCAACTTAAAAAATTACGTTGATAATATTAAATGGCCATATTGGACTAAAAATGCTATTCCAACAAGTTTCTTGCAGCAAGGTTTAAAAGCACAAAGGATGCATTGTGAGGAAGGTGCTTTTTTAAATTCATTAAAAACAGCATGGCTTGAAAAATTATCATCTTCTCATACACCTCAATTTGAGCGATTAGCTATTTTTTGGTTGAATCATTTCTCTGTAAATTTTGACATGTATAAACAAAAACATGCTTTCTTTCAGCATTTAAAATTTATTCGACAAAATGCTAATAAAAGTTATTTAGGTTACTTAAAAGGGATACTTGAAGATCCTGCGATGATAACGTACCTAAATAATGAAAAAAGTTATGCTCAAAATCCAAATGAAAATTTAGCAAGAGAATTTCTGGAGCTATTTAGTCTGGGTCATGGTCATTATAAAGAGAATGATATTAAAAACTTAGCTAAACATATTTCTGGAAATTCTATAAATTTTGTTACCGAAAAGTTTCATAAATATAATTATAAAACATCAATAAGAAATTATTCCGCATTTGGAAAAAAATACAAAAACGATCAAGAATTTTTTGAACTTTTAAAAAATCATCCATCTTTCGGAGAATTTATTGCCAAAAAATTTTACATGGAATATGTTGAATTAGATGAACCTTCTAAAGAAGATTTAGCATATTTAGTTACTTACTTTAAAAAATCAAATTTTGAAATTCCAGAAATGCTTCGCGCTACATTATATTTAAAAAAGTTCTGGGAAAAAAAATTATCATTGATTAAATCACCTTTAGAACTTTTTTATGGAACAGCTAGAACATTAAATTACTCAGGTTCAGATAATGATCATACAAGCCTCTTAGATAATATGGAGGAAAGTGGTCAAAGGCTTTTTAATCCTCCTAACATAGCCGGATGGCCTGTTGGAAAAGAATGGCTTGGCGGACAAAAGTTAGAAAAAAGAATTAACCTTCTAGGAGAAAATTTTAAAAATATTCCATCTACAATTGCTAATTTAAGAAATAATGCAGAAGAAAATACAAATGAAATCAAAAATTTTTATAATGAAAATTTAGAGAAATTCTTCTCAGACACCTCAAAAGACCAAATGGCAATTGAAACTATCTTGTTAGGATACATACCTAAAGATTTTGCTACAAAAAAATTCGCTAACATCAGAGTATATTTTTATAATATAAAGTTCTTAGGAAAAAAATGGAAAGGTTTAGAATTAGAATTTGGTACAGATAAAAACAATAATAAACAATATAAAGAAATGAATAGAATTACATTTTATGATGGTTTCAGTTCACCTCAAATAATTACTAATTGGAAATGGAGTTGGTTTTCAGATTGGCGTGCTACTCGTGGTTTATCAAGTTCTTTTCCATCTGGCCCAAAAACGGAAAAGTTTTATAATCAATCTAAAGAAACACAAAAATTATTATACTATCTTTTATTATCTATGGAGCATGTATTAAATAAACAAAAAATTTTTTATAACAGATTACATGAAAATAATGATGCTAGTTTGTTCTTAGAAGAAAGAGTTAAAGAAGTTAAAAAATTACTAAAACTTGATAAAAAGAAAGTTTATACAAAATTATTTTCTTATCCGGTTAATGGTTATTTTACTTTGGAAAAAGGTAAATATAATTTATTTAATTGTGGAATAAGTAGGTATGGATTGAATTTTTTTAATATATTTCAAAGTAACACTTTCAAGAATTTTTCTGGTCTATATGGGATTAACAGCAGTGGTATTGGCATGGCCGAATTGTTAATTCCTGATTTAAATTTTAGTATTGAAAAAGATAATTACTTGGAACTCCTTACTCATGAAGGATATCAATTAAAATGAAAATAGGCAGAAGAAATTTTTTAACACTTGCTGGTAATACCTTTCTATTTTCACATTTTCCATCTTTCGCATGGTCTCAAATTAATAATAATAAAATCTTAATACTGATTGAGCTACAAGGAGCTAATGATGGATTAAATACAGTTATTCCTTATACCCAAAAATTTTATTACAATTTAAGACCAACTATTGGGGTAGAGAAAAGCAAAGTTTTGACTATCGATAAAGAAAATGGTCTTCATTATAGTTTAAAATCCCTTGCTGATCTATTTGAAAAAGGGGAATTAAAAATTGTTCAAAATTTGGGTTATCCACATCCAGTTTTATCACATTTTAGATCAATTGATATTTGGGAAACAGGGGGGGATGGAAAAACTCAGAATAGAAATGGGTGGCTAGTTAAATCACTTGAGGATTATGCGCAAAAAATAAGTGTTGATGCTAAAGCAATTTTTTTAGATAATTCAAACTCTATATTTAGAGGTGGACACGATGGTTATCTTGGTCCTAATGCTCTTGGCCTTCAACCACAGAAGATAGAGGTAAGAGATACAGTAGTTCCTGTTGACGATAGAAAAAATTTTGGATTACTAAATGATTTAATAGAAAAAAGAAAATCTAGTAATGAATCTTTAAATAAGTTTTCTTACAAACTTAAACAAAGTAAAAAAGTTTTTCAATTCGGGGGCCTAAGAAATAAAGGTGGTCAATTAGCTGTTCAGCTAGAAAATGTATGTAATATGATTGGGGCTGGAATAAATATACCAGTTTTTAAAACAGCTTTAGGTAGTTTTGACACTCATAATAATCAAGAAGCTATTCATAGGCGTCTATTGCAGAATCTTGATGTTTCAATTTTCTTAACTGTAAAAGCCCTAAAAAAAATTGGTGTTTGGGAAAACACAATCATTATGACTTATTCAGAATTTGGCAGGAGGGCTAAAGAAAATGGCTCAAGAGGAACAGATCATGGCATGGCAGCTCCACACTTTTTAATTGGTGGAAGAATAAATGGTGGTTTTATTGGTGAATATGATGACCTTAGCAAATTATGGAACAATAATATTAATTATAAAATTGACTATCGTTCTTTGTATGAATTTGTTCTTAGAAAACATTTTAATATAAAAAACAATCCATTTTCTAAGTTTGAAAATAAACTTATAATTTAAATACTTGGAAGCCTGACGACTGGTTAGTTCGATAGTTTGTACAACCAAATATTTATCAGGCTTAAAACGCAAAAAAATCCCAAAAACCGAAGTCTTTGAGATGCGTATAAGTCATTGATTTTATTGTATAAGTTGGTTGTGGGAGGTAGGATTCGAACCTACGATCTTCAGGTTATGAGCCTGCCTCCTTTCCGCAGAGTTCTAATATTTTTTTAAAATGGTTGGTATAGTGGTTAGTATGGTTTTTCTAACTTTATGCTGATTGGCACGGTGGTTGTCATGATTAGATTTTTTCTATTGAAATAGTTAATAAAATAATCTGAAAGTATTCTAATTAAGTGCTGAGCATTCGTATTTGAAATCCTCTAATTTAAGATCTTTACATTTGTCACCTAGTCTTATTTCGTCAAATAAAACAACTATATTACCTAAATCTTTACCATTATTATTCTGTCCACCATACCTTGAACCTGTATTATATATACCCAAATCAATTGGGTCTCTTACAGCTGTGCTTTGTCTAGAAATACCCTTATAATCAAATTGTTTTTTGCCATTAACCCATATCTTAAAAGATCCATTAATTTTTTTTGATAAATTTGCTTTGATAATAACATCTTGCCATTTATCAAATAAAGTATCTCTTTTAATTATTACTTTCTCATCTGGTGGAAAGGCTGTTTGATTTTCTATTTTTAATCCTGAGTTTTTAGTAAATCTAATCATCCATGAAGGACCAGCTAATTTTCCAGAGTGTATCTGCCAAATACTAGTCTTAACACCTTTCTTTTGTTCCATAGAAGAAGGAATTTTAAAACTAAAAAAGTGCCAGAAATTTCTGTTTGGTTTTACTTCATTATTCCACCTACTTTGTATTTCAGCTCTATTTCTACCTTTCTTACAATCGTCCCAACCTGACTTACCATGAGTTGCAGTACAATGACCTTCTCTTGTTTCAAATCTTAAATAAGAAGTACCCAATCTTGCTTTTTCAGGTGAGTCTTTGACAATACTAATATTCCATTCCTTTAATCTTCTTCGTGATTTTGTCTCCCATCGGTGACCAAATCCTAAATCTTTACCTAATATCGTTGAGGAAAAATTTAGGTGCTTCTCGTTAAATTTACTATTATGTTCAAAAATTAGACTTGTTGTCTTCTTTTCTTTAGAGCAGTTAAAGGCACATTTTGCGTAACTGGTATATGATATTGCTACAAAAAAAATAATATATAAAAGATTTAGAAAAATTTTCATACTAACTCCAAAATACACCAATATTTATTATTAAATAATACAAATTATTGATCGATAATTTGTTTTGTACATTTATGTTATCAAAAAGATACTTTATTTAATATTTAAATTATTAAATAATTTTTTTATTCTTTTTGAGCTTAATTTTATAGAAATTTAAGGAATTTTGAAATGACTATAGCTAACATTAATGGGAATAAAATTAACTATGTGGATACAGGGGGCAATAATCCTGTAATTATTTTCAGTCATGGTTTTTTTTTAAACCTTACAAGTTTTGACAGCCAACTAGAAAATTTAAAAGATAAATATAGATGCATTGCTTGGGATGAAAGAGGTTTTGGTGGTTCAATAACTAATGATTATTTTAACTATTGGGATTCTGCTAACGACGCAATATCTCTTTTAAATTATCTAAAAATAAAAGAAGCTGTGTTTGCAGGAGTAAGCAAAGGTGGTTTTATATCACTAAGAGCATATTTGACAAAACCTGAGATAGTTAAGGGCATAATTATGATTGGAAGTGATTCAGGAACATTCACAAATGAAGAACAAATTGAATTTTCAAATTTAACAGATGATTGGTGTAATTCTTCAACTTTAGGTGAAACTGGAGAAGCTGTTGGTGAATTGTATTTTGGAAATGATCCGCAAAAATCAAAATGGATTAAATATTGGGAAAATTCTGATCGAAGTATTATTAAGTATCCTGCTCAAGCACTTCTTTTACGTGACAATATAACTCATAAATTGAAAGATATTAAGTGTCCTTTTCTAATAATTCATGGAAAACGTGACAATGCTATAACTATTGATAAGGCCAGGGCTTTATCGAAAAGAGTTCCAAACTTATTTAAACTTGTTGAAATTGATGGTCCTCATGGAGCAAATTGTACTCATCCAATAGAAACAAATTTGGCAATAAAAGAGTTTATGGAATCCTTAACCTAATCTATAAACACGGATAAAAGCCTGACGACCGGTTGGCATAGTGATTGGTATAAACGCCTAAGATTACAAGAAAAAATCTCAAAAACCGAAGTCTTTGAGAATGATATAAGTCATTGATTTTATTGATATAGTTGGTTGCGGGGGTAGGATTTGAACCTACGACCTTCAGGTTATGAGCCTGACTCTTTTCCGCAGAGTTCTGCCATTTATTAAAGGTGGTTGGTACAGTGGTTGGTACCATTTTTCTAACTTTATTCTGGTTGGTACAGTGGTTGGTATAAAGTATAAATTTAATCATTTTTATATTCACTAGAGTTGTTCTTAATTTGTTTTTTATATAAATTTAATTTTAATAATGGAGCTCAATATGAATGAAAAAAATGATGATGATGAATTAGCTGTTCAAAGTTTATACAATTATGTGAGTTTATTTAATGAAAAAAATAAGGATAAAATTTTAGACTGTCTTCATTTTCCACATATGGCTCAATCTGAAAATAACGACCCTGTAATTTATAATAATAAAGAAGAAATATGGAGTTATCTAAGTTTTCTCTATAAAAAGTTAGAAACCGAGGAAAATTGGGATCATTCAACATTAGACAAAGCTGAAATCATTCATAGTTCTAAAAATGCTGTTCAGTGCAGTGTTGAATTTAATAGAAGAGATAAGAATAAGAAAAGTTATGCTAAAGCAGTAGGTATATTTACTTCAACAAAAAAAAACGGCAAGTGGGGATTACAGTTAAGAATAATGATACCAGCTTCAGGCAATGTAACTTTAGCTGGAGCAAACATTAAATAAATCAACTATTGATTATTTTTGTTCACTATCGTCAACCATGTGCATTAAAAGCATGGGAAACTAAAACTCCAATTTCCAATATAAGACCATTACATATATACAACGGATCAACAAAATCATCCCTGATATTCTTATAATCATCTTTAGAATCAAGTGTAGTATTTAAACCACTATTTGTTTTTATTCTTGGAAACGCTAATTTTATTTGGGAAACAACTTTTTCAACATCCATTTTTAGTGCTGACAATAACATATTTTCTGGGGTTAAGTTGTCCCTAGCAGAAAATGTTGGAAGTTGGGCTGTTAACAGAAGTACATGGGTCATAAGCGCTAGTCTTATAGATTGCAGTAAATCTAAAGTAATCCTCTCATTATTTTCTGGGTGTAAATTTAAATCGTCAGAAGCAATTAAATTAAAATCTAAAGCATCATCTCTAAGCATTGTAATAAGACGAACTACACTCTCAGCTCGCTTATCATTTTTAAGAACATTAGATAGTTTTCTAAAGGCCCAATACATATTTTTTTCTGAATTCGTGTATGATCTTGCTACCCAATATGATTGATCCAATAACCGAGCATAAGCAAGAGGAGTATTTAATGAACTTAATTTTTTTGCAGTAAAACCAACCTCTATTAGTTGTTTAAACCTATTCGAGTTTTGTCTGAAATATTCAAACTTTTCGGCATCAACATTTGCTGCAGTCCCTAAACCACCTGCTATATGAGCTAAATATCCATATTGTTGAAGAATTGCGTTATGTGATATTGCTCTTATTTGTGATGGATCTTTTCTTTCATTTGAGTAATCAGATGTTCTCTTATTTGTTCTTGAACCAG
>QBZZ01000026.1 GCA_003282145.1 SAR116 cluster bacterium AG-337-N21 | reverse complement strand
TATCATTTATAATATCATAACTATTAGAGGATATTATTTTGACTAAAACAACTCATCCTATATTACCGCTAAGGGATATTGTTATATTCCCACATATGATTGCCCCACTTTTTGTGGGTAGAATAAAGTCTATAAATGCAATTGAAGCAGTCATGGAAGAAAATAAAGAAATAGTTTTACTAACTCAAAAAAAACCCTCTATTGATGATCCTAAAGAAAAAGATTTATACAAAGTTGGCACGTTAGGCAGTATACTTCAGATGTTAAAACTTCCAGATGGCACTGTAAAAGTTTTAGTTGAAGGAAAATCTAGATGTGTTGTTAAAAATATTAAAATATCTAGTTCTTACCTAAGTACCGATTCAATTTTATCAAAGAATGAAGAGGTATCATTAGTCAAATGTAACGAAATTACTTCTAATTTGCTTGATGTGTTTGAAAGATATGCAAAATTAAATGGTAAAATAAGTCCTGAAATCTTATCAACAATTTCTGACATAAAAGATGCTAACACCTTATCAGATACAGTAATTAATCATTTAGTATTTAATATTGAAGAAAAACAATCATTTCTTGAAATGATAAACCCAATTGAACGTATTGAAAATTTAATACTAAAAATTAAAAATGAGATTGAAATATTAAGTTCTGAAAAGAAAATAAGAAGTCGTGTTAAAACACAGATGGAAAAAACACAACGCGAGTATTATTTAAACGAACAATTAAAAGCAATTCAAAAAGAACTTGGGTCGTCTGAAGAAGGAAAAAACGAATTTGATGAAATTGAAGATAAAATTGATAATGGTAAATTAACAAAAGAAGCTAAAGAAAAAGCACTATCAGAATTAAAAAAATTGAAAAATATGAGCCCTATGAGTGCTGAGGCTACCGTTAGTCGGTCGTACATTGATTGGTTAGTTTCTATTCCATGGACTAAAACTAACAAAGTTAAAACTGATATAATCAAAGCTAGAGAAATATTAGATAATGATCACTACGGCTTAGATAAAGTAAAAGACAGAATAATAGAATTTTTAGCTGTTCAAAAGAGGACTAAAAAGATTAAAGGCCCAATTCTGTGTTTAGTTGGTCCACCAGGTGTTGGTAAAACCTCTTTAGGAAAGTCTATAGCAAAAGCTACAGGTAGAGAATATATAAGAATGGCTCTAGGTGGTGTTAGAGATGAAGCCGAAATAAGAGGCCACAGAAGAACTTACATAGGCTCACTTCCTGGAAAAATAGTTCATGGTATGAAAAAAGCTTCTGCAATTAATCCACTTTTCTTATTGGATGAAATAGATAAATTAGGGAATGATTATAGAGGTGATCCTTCCTCTGCACTTTTAGAAGTATTAGATCCAGAACAGAACAAGACTTTTCAAGATCACTATCTAGAAATTGATTATGACCTATCAAAAGTATTGTTTATCACTACGTCCAATACATTAAATATGCCTCAAGCTTTATTAGATAGGATGGAAATAATTAGACTTTCTGGCTATACGGAAGACGAAAAACTAGAAATAGCAAAAAGACATCTAATAAAAAAACAGATGGATAATTGCAAACTTAAAGAAACAGAATTTTCTATTAATGAGGAAGCTCTTAAAATAATAATTCAGTCTTATACAAGAGAAGCTGGAGTTAGAAGCTTAGAAAGACAATTAGCGAAATTAACTAGAAAAATAGTTACTTTAATTGAAAAAAAAGAAGCTAAATCTTTTAATATTACCAAAGAAAATATTAAAGATATTTTAGGTGTACCCATATATCAAAGACAAGAAATTGAAAAAGATAATCTTGTAGGTATAACAACGGGGTTAGCTTGGACTGAAGTGGGAGGCGAACTATTATCTATTGAAGCAGTTAAAGTTAGGGGTAAAGGTAAGGTTACAGCAACAGGTAAATTAGGTGATGTCATGAAGGAGTCTGTTCAGGCTGCTGAATTTTTTATAAGATCTAGAGCCTTATCTTATGGCTTAAACCCAATTGATTTAGAAAAAAATGATATACACGTGCATGTACCAGAAGGTGCTACTCCAAAAGATGGACCATCTGCGGGAGTTGCAATGGTCACTACTATGGTCTCTGCTTTAACAGATATAAAGATTAAAAGTAATGTTGGTATGACAGGCGAGATAACTTTAAGAGGAAGAGTTCTTCCGATTGGTGGTTTAAAAGAAAAGTTATTAGCAGCTAAAAGAGGTGGTTTAAAAACAGTTTTAATCCCGATTGATAATAAAAAAGATTTAGTAGAGATACCAGATAATATAAAAGAGAAATTAAATATTATACCTATAGATTCAATTGATCAGGTAATTGAAAATGCTTTAGTCCAGTCCCCTCAAGAAATAAGTGTATTAGATGCTAGCAAACTAAGTTCAGCTTCTGAAACTAATATGCCAGATGAAGCTAATATTTCTCATTAAAGAAAATTAATTTTATATTTTTCTTTGTAAAAATCATCTTTATTTACTAGAGTTATAGAGTAATATCGTATATAAATATTTAATTATTAATCTTTTAACGGAGGTACGAATGAATAAAAATGAATTGGTGGCAAGTGTTTCTGAAGCTTCAGGTCTTACAAAAGTAGATGCAGCTAAAGCAGTTGATGGTGTATTTGAGTCCATTACCAGTGCTCTTAAATCAGGTGGAGATGTGCGTATAGTCGGCTTTGGAACCTTTTCTGTTGCCAACCGTGCCGCCACAACAGGAAGAAATCCTAGAACTGGAGAAGCTATTCAAATTAAAGCTTCCAAGCAACCAAAATTTAAAGCTGGAAGCCCTTTAAAGGACGCAGTTAATAATTAATTTCAAACTTATAATTTCAGAAAGGCGTCTTATTTAAGACGTCTTTTTTATTAAACACCTTTGTTTAATAGATATTTTTTCTTCAATAATTTTCCCGTCAAAATAGCTCAATATCTCGTTTTTTTTACTGAATAAATTGATTAGCTCTCTATCTTTTAATAAAAAATCTAGATTTTTTGGTGATCCATATCTTTTGTTACCAACTGAAAAGGTTTCATAAAATAAGTACCCACCATTTTTTAACAAATTAATTAATTTTTTTATTTTAGGCCTATATAAATAATTTACAACTATGATGATGTCATAATATTTTTCTTTTAAAGGCCAATTTTGATTTGTTTCAAGATCAAAACAGATTGTATTAATATACTCAAAATGATCGTACTGAACTAATTTCCTACTATCTTTATCTATGGCTGTTATAATTCTATTTTTTCCTGCTAAATGAATACTATTTCTTCCATTCCCACTTGCAAAATCTAATATTTGGATTTTTCTTTTGGAGGCTAGTAGTTTTATTTGTTCTATTATCCAAGTTGTTGGCTGTCTATTTATTATCGATTTCAACATTAGTCCTTTATATTTAATCAAAACAGATCATAGAAAATAAATAAGTTCATAGTTGTCAACTTTATTAAAATTACGTATAAACTTAGATAAAATGGGCGGTTAGCTCAGTTGGTAGAGCATCTCGTTTACACCGAGAATGTCGGCGGTTCGAGACCGTCACCGCCCACCATTTTAACTATAAAACTTTTCAATCTCTAATTATTTACATCATACAAATTATTCATTATTTTTAATATGAATTTTTATTTGCTCTTTGGAGATACAATATGTCAAATATTACTAAACCTGTTTGTCTGATTACTGGCCTTGGGGAAGGTACTGGTGGCTTTACAGCTAGACGCTTCGCTAAAGCAGGTTATAGAATTGCAATGATAGCTAGATCTAGTGAAAGGTTAATCAAATTTGAAAAAGAATTGCCATATTCTAAAGGCTATGTCTGTGACGTATCAGACTTAACTATATTAGAAAACACTTGTAAAAAAATAAAAGGTGAAATGGGCTCGCCTGAGGTACTAATTCATAATGCAGTTAAAGGAAATTTTGAATGTTTACTTAACGGAAAACCAGAATGGTTAGAAAAAAACTTTCGAATTAATACAACCTCTCTCATGTACTTAGCTCATTTTTTGATACCAGATATGTTGAGAAATAAAAAGGGTGTAATTATAGTAACAGGAAATACTGCTGCACACAGGGGAGTCGCTATGACACCATATTTTGCACCTACCAAGGCAGCTCAAAGAATTTTAGCACAATCTTTAGCACGTGATTTTGGCCCAAAAGGTATTCACGTCTCATATGTAACTATAGACGCATCAATTAATACGCCATGGACGAGAAGTAGGATTGAACATCAAAAAAATAAAGATGAAATAGAATTTGCACAACCTGAAGATATAGCAGAAGAAATTTACAGAATATCACAACAAAAACGCTCAGCTTGGTCATTTGACGTAGAGCTAAGGCCTGATATAGAAAAATGGTAAGTTAACCTACAAAAGCCTTTTCTAAGACAAATTCGGCGGGGTTGTTATTTGCTCCTTCTTGTAAATTATGTTCTATCATTATAGCCTTAAGATCATTGTTTAGCCCCATCGATCCGCAAAACATAAATCTGTCATCAGATGATATATGGTCAATTTTAAGGTCATTAAAAATTTTATTTGTACTAATTAGTTCGGTTATTCTTCCGTTATTCATAAAACTTTCCCTTGTAGTAGAATGATAACTTATTAGTTTATTTTCAATAAAGTCTTTAATAATTTCGTCATCGTTACTTTCATTAATTATTTCCTGGCTATAAGCCAGTTCAGGAACAGTTCTACAGGTATGAGTTACGACTACTGTCTCAAATTTTTCATACGTTTCTGGCTCTCTTATAAGTGATGCAAAGGGTGCAAAACCAGTTCCAGAGGAGAGTAAAAATAATCTTTTGCCAGGCTTTAATGCGTCCAAAACTAATGTACCAGTAGATTTAGGCATCATAATTATTTCATCATTTATTTTAATGTTCTTTAATTTTGATGTTAAGGGACCGTCTTTAACTATAATAGAATAAAATTCTAATTCTTCTGACCAACTTGGTGAGGCGATTGAATAAGCCCTTAATATTGGCTTATCATTTTCATGTGGTAAGCCGATCATTACAAATTCACCAGATCTAAATTTAAAACTTTGTGGTCTTTGAATACGAAAAGAAAATAAACTTTCAGTCCAATGTTTTATGAATGTTACTTTATGACAATTATTAGAGAATTTTGACAATGAATTTTTCCTAGATTTGTTTATTTTTTAATTAATTTTTTTGTCAAATCAAGTAAAGCTTTTGGGTAGTCAGGATATTTATATTCATATTTGAGATCATTTTCTATAACTTTACATTTGATAATTCTATTAGACTCATAAAAAGATTTCAAACTATTAGAAACTTGATTTGGATTGTAATTAACTATTAACGGTTCTTTTAATTTTAATTTGTCTGTAACGTATTTAACTGCTTCATAACTATTAACTTTGTTTTGGTCGCATATGTTGACAATTTGATAGCGTAGATTTTTAATTAAAAATTTAATAGCTATTGAAGACAAGTCTTCGACGTGAATCCTATTTGGAATATAGTCTTTTTTATGGAGAATTTCATTATTTCCTTCTAGGAATTTTATCATTGGATGTCTTTTAGGACCATATATACCTGCAATTCTAAAAATTGAGATTTTTTTATTAGCTTTAATCCATTCCTTTTCTGCATTGAGTCTAATTATGCCTCTATTATGTTTAGGATCAGGATTAGTCTCTTCATCTATTTCTCCTTCTCCATACACTGATGTTGCAGAAAAATAGATAATTTTATTTTTATTAGATGCAATCGATTTTCTATACTTTTGAATTATTGGATCAAGACCCTCTTCATTAGGAGGGACTGTAGAAATTATATTTTCTGTACTGAGTTTTTCTGAAATATTTATAGAATCATAAAAATTAAAATAATGAATATTTTTTTTTGGCTTTGAAATATTTCTAGTAATTATAGAAACTTGAAAACCTTTTTTTAAAGCTTCTTTTGATAAAAATTGAGCTGTATAGCCATTTCCAAGAATTGTTAATTTGATCATTTAAAAAAATCTTAATTATAACTTGCATTGTTAGTATTAATTAAACTAATAATTAGATGTTTATGGTGCTTCGAAGTTTTCTTCAAGCTTAAAATGGGAATTTGGTAATTCATTTGAATTTTATGCCAAAGCTGTCCCCGCAACTGTAAGTGCTGAGTGAGGGTAAATATACCACTGGAGCTATTCTGGGAAGGTTACCTAAACCTTGATGCATGAGCCAGGAGACCTGCCATAGACCGTCGCTTTGTCAACTTCCGGGTAGAGTAGATGGCACGTGTTTTATCGTCTAGCGACTAAATTTATTAGGGATTTAGATTCCTTAAATTTTTGAGTTGGAGGTAGATTTGATAAAAAAAATTTCGATAATGATATCTCAATGTATTTTCAGTAAATATAATATTTTGTATTCAAAAATTATGTTTAAAACTGCCCAATTTGAGTTATTTAGATATTCAAAAATAAAAGACAAGGAATTATGTTGGATAGTCTAATAAAAACACCTGTATCCATTATTACTGGTTTTCTGGGATCTGGTAAAACTACACTCATAAGTAATTTAATTAATAAATTTCGAAATGGCAAATTAGCCATAATTGTGAATGAATTTGGGGATTTAGGTGTAGATGGTGAAATTTTAAAATCTTGTGCTATTCCTAACTGCCCAGAAGAAAATATAATTGAATTATCTAATGGATGTATATGTTGTACTGTTGCTGACGATTTTATTCCAACTATTGAATCATTGTTAAAAATGAAACCTAAACCAGATCAAATTATTATAGAAACATCTGGTTTAGCGCTGCCTAAACCTCTATTAAAAGCTTTTGAATGGCCAGAAATTAAATCTAAAATCACTGTAGATGGGGTTATAACCTTGGCTGATGCAGAAGCTGTCTCAAATGGAAGATTTGCGCCTTCAATAGAGGCAGTAAATAAGCAAAGATTAACAGACAAAAATGTAAGTCATGATACTCCATTATCTGAGGTTTTTGAAGATCAAGTTAATTGTGCAGATTTAATACTTTTAACTAAATGTGATAATGTAAATCACATAGATTTACTTAAATCAAAATCAATCATTAATAAAATAAAAAATAATCCCAAGCCTGTTATTGAAGTAATAAATGGTAAAATTAATCCAAAAATTTTACTTGGTCTACAATCTGAAGCAGAAAACGACTTAAAGTCTAGACCTTCACATCATGATAATGAAGAAGAACATGATCATGAAGACTTTGAGAGCATTGTTTTAAATTTAGACGAAATAGAAGATGAAAAAGAAATTTGTAAAAAAATTGAACGTTTAACTGAAGATTATGAAATTCTTAGAATAAAAGGTTATCTGTCAATTAAAAACAAACCAATGCGTTTTTTAATTCAGTCAGTAGGATCTAGAGTGAGAGGTCAGTACGATAAAATGTGGGAACCTAATCAAATAAAAAAATCAACATTAGTTTTTATTGTTGAGCACCATAAAATAAATAAAACAATTATTCAAAAATACATTTTGGGGAAATAAAGTAATGCATGTTTTATTTAGAGAAAAGCATGGCCTAGACGAAACAGCAATCCCAATTGATTTAAAACAAGAGCCAGCTGACTTGGTGTTTCTATCTTACTCAGATAGTGATCTTAATTCATTTGCTGAAGGATGGAGAAGGGGATATAGATCATCAAAAAAAAAATTTATTTCTCTTCGTTTAGCAAATATTGAAAAACTACGCCATCCCCTTTCAGTTGATACCTATGTTACAAATACGTTGTCTAAAAGCAAAGGAATTTTGATTAGATTAATTGGAGGAGTTTCATATTGGGAGTATGGTCTAGAGCAAATTCAAAAGATGTCAAAAAAAAACAACATTCCATTAGCAATACTTCCTGCTGATGGAAGAAATGATGAAAGATTAGATAATTTTTCAAACCTTCCAATTTCAACATTAAGACAACTATCTGAATTATGTAATCAAGGAGGACCAATCGCATCTCAAGCAGCTTTAGCTCAAATGGCTCTAGCAGCCGGACTTTATGCTTTACCTGTTATAGGTGAAAAAAAAGTCCCTCAATATGGCTTTTGGGAACCAAACAAAATCCTGCATACATTACCACAAAATATTGAAAGTTTAAAAAAATCTAAATTAGTTATAATTATTTTTTATCGTTCATTTATTATGGCTAATGATTTAAACCCAATTAAACAACTATATTATTCATTCAAAAAAAACAATATGACTTCTGTAGGTATTTTTCTGCCTTCTTTAAAAGAACCTAAAAGCGCAAAATGGGTTGAAGATCAAATATTAAATTTAAGTCCCTCATGCATAGTAAATGCAACTGCATTCTCTGCAAAAAATAAAAATGGTGTATCACCTTTAGATATAGGCAATGTTCCAATATTTCAGATAGCATTATCTACAAATGATAAAAAATCTTGGGAAAAAGAAGATAGGGGACTTTCTCCAACTAATATGGCCATGCATGTTGCTCTTCCAGAAATAGATGGAAGAATATTTGCAGGAGTAGCATCATTCAAAAGAAAGATGCCGACTGATTTCAAATTACAATTTAATGAAATAAAACACGAAACCTATAAAGATGGAATAAGTTCAATTACTCAAAAAGTTAAATCTTGGATTAAATTACAAAATACTTCATTAAAAATGAAAAAACCCGCAGTTATCTTATCTACTTATCCTGGAAAAAAATGGCAAATTGCTCATGCAGTTGGCCTAGATACAATATCATCAGTTCAAGAGATTTTAGAATATTTAAAATTTATTAAAAAAAATGAAAATATAGATATAATTAACAATTTAAATAATAAGAAAATAAAGTGGCCTATATCTAGTTATAGAAAAGCTCTTAAGAGTATTTCAAAAAAATTAAAAGATGAATTATTTAAAAAATGGGGTGATCCCGAACTTGATCCAAACTGCGTAAACCGGAATTTTATTTTCAAAGGGTTTTATATTAAAAATTCTCTTATTGCTTTGCAACCCAATAGGTCAGATACAAAATCAAAAAAAAATGATTATCACAACTTAGATCTTGTTCCAAGTCACAGTTATGTTGCATTTTATTTGTGGTTGCAGAACCAAAGTTCTAGAGATGCAATTATTCACTTAGGTGCACACGGTACATTAGAATGGTTGCCAGGGAAATCAGTAGCATTATCTAAAAATTGTTGGCCAGAGGTGCTTGTTGGGTCAATGCCAGTAATTTATCCTTTTATTATAAATGATCCTGGGGAAGCTCTACAAGCAAAAAGAAGAATTAATGCAGTCACAATTAGTCATATTCCCCCAACAATTGTTAATGCAAAAATAACAAAAAAATATGCATTTTTAGAGACATTGCTTGATGAATTTTCTAACGCAGACGGACTTGATCCAAAAAGACGTGAAAGACTTAAAGTAGACATAAGAAATGAAGCAAATTCTCTTGGAATTGAAGATGATTTAGCTTTTAAAAATGATATTTGTGGGGACGAGGCTATAATTAAAATTGACAGATTTGTATGTGATATTAAAGAAACACAATTTGGATACGGCCTTCACATATTTGGGAAATCACAAAAACTTAAAACAACTTTTAATACTGAAAAATCAATAATTTCCGAAAGATTAAATTTAAAAAAAGCACTTGAGGGGAGAAGAATTGAACCAGGACCAGGTGGTTCTCCTTACAGGGGTAGATTAGATGTTCTTCCGTCAGGCAGGAATATTTATGCAAGTGATCCATTAGGTATTCCTACTAGGTCTTCATATTCATATGGTTGTAAAATAGCGGATAAATTCGTTCAAAGTTTTTTACAAGAAAATGGAGATTGGCCTAAAAGTACTATAATTGATTTATGGTGTTCTTCTACATTGCGCACTAGTGGAGAAGAGTTTTCTATGGCTCTTAGTTTACTTGGGGCTAAACCAATATGGACAGATGGGACAGAAAAAGTTTCAGGTATTGAAATATTACCTATAGCGTTGCTTGACAAACCTAGAGTTGATGTAACCCTAAGGGTTTCTGGTCTTTTTAGAGATATATTCCCAAATTTATCTATTTTATTTAATCAAGTTATAGACGCGTTATCTAAAAGAGATGAGAGTCCTGATTGGAACCCATTTGTTGAACTTAAAAAAACTTCTAGGGTATTTGGTCCCAAACCAGGAAGTTACGGCATAAATGGAGATTTCGATAATTCAAAAACTTTTGAAATAGACAAAAAAGCTATAGGAGAATCTTGGTTGGAATCTAGCTCTTGGGCAATAAATGGTAATGAGTACAAACAAGAATTAGAGCAAATGAAAAAAAGAGTAAAACACACTGAAACTTTTATTCATTTTCAAGACTTAAAAGAGAATGATATTTTATTGAAAGCTGATTATGCTAAACATCAAGGAGGTTTTGCAGCTGCCAAAAAAAATATTGGTGGTCAATTTGAAACATTTAATATTGACATAAGTAGTAAGAAAAAAATAAAAATAAGAAAACTTAAAGAAGAAATTTCTAGGATTGTAATAGCTAGAGCTGGTAATGATAAATGGATTCAAGGAATGAAGAAACATGGTTACAGAGGTGCTGCAGAATTAAGTGAAACTCTCGATAATTTAGTTTTATATTCTCAACTTACTAATGCAGTTAGCAGTCATATTTTTGATATTTATTATGAAGCAACTATTGGAAATCCCGAAATTTATAAATTTTTGGAGAAATTCAATATTAAAGCATTAGAATCAATGAGATATAAATTCAAAGAATTATATAATTCAAAACTTTGGATTACTAAAAGCAATTCTATTGCAATTAGTATACATAAAATCTGATGAATGAATTTATGATAAAAGGTTGGTGTCCCTCATACACAAAACCAGCTTTGGCTAAAGATGGTTTTTTTTTAAGAATTTCTCCAGATAAGGGATACTTGTCTCTTAAAAAAACTGATCTTATATGTGACTTGTCAATTCGTTTTGGTAATGGATTAATCGACTTAACCAATAGAGGTCGTCTACAAATAAGGGGCATAAAAGAAAAAAATTTAGAAAATGTTATTTTAATTTTAAAGCAAAATAAGATTATTCAAAATAACAATAATCATATCATGATTAACCCTTTTTGGGAAAAAAAGGATAAAAATATATTATTTTATCAGATGCTCAAAAGTATTCTTTCAAAATTACCTTTATTACCGGATAAATTTTTATTTGCTGTAGATTTAGGGCAATACCCAGTCTTATCAAGTTTATCAGCAGATATTAGATTAGAACATGATGAAAATGGTAAAGTAATTATAAGAGCCGATGGACATTTAATGGGTAAGAATATAACCCCAGATAATTTGTTAGAAAACACAATTACATTATCTAAATATTTTGTAGAGAATTCGTCAAAAGGAATAAGAAGAATGTCTCATTTAATAAATACAAAACCTTTATCTTGTGAATGGTGTCAATATTATCCAGCGGCTTCTAAATTTCCTTCAATGGATAATATCGGAAAGTTAGGAATATATTATGGAACTAAATATGGTAGAATTAGAAGCACGGACTTTAAAGATCTTTTGAAATCTTCTAATCCAAAGAGAATTAGGTTTACTCCCTTTAAATCATTTATTTTTGAAAAAGGATTAGATATTGTTAATAATAATTTTTTAAATAAGATGGAAAATCCAGTTAATGACGTTCATGCTTGTCCAGGAAAAGATTCCTGTAGTTCTTCAACTATTAATACATATGAAATTGCTGATAAAATTAGACAGTTAACAAATAAAGGGGTTCATGTATCAGGCTGTACAAAGGGTTGCGCTTTTTCAAAAAAATCTGAAATTACTCTTGTAGGTAATAACGGGTTAATTGACGTTATTTATAATGGTAAATCTAATGACAAACCTCAAGTTACGTCTATTACAAAAAAAGAAATTTTAACTAAAATTGATTTGTAAAAATTGAGAAACTTTAATGTCTTATATCTACGAAAAAAACGGAGCTAAAATTTATAGAAAATCCTTTTCCATAATCCGAAAAGAAACGGATTTGTCTAATTTCAATAAATTAGAAGAAAAAGTTGTTGTTAGAATGGTACATGCCTCAGGAATGACAAGTATTTCAAGCCAAATTTACTTTTCTCCAAATATGGTTTCAATTGCTAGGCATGCCATTGAAAATGGTGCAAATATTTTATGTGATACAAATATGATTAAATACGGCATCACAATTTCTAGAATGCCTGCAAAAAATAAAATTATGTGCATGATTAAAGATGATCAAATTATAAAAATATCAAAAGAAATTAAAAACACTCGAACTGCTGCAGGTGTTGAGCTATGGAGACCGTTTCTTTCAGGTTCAATAGTAGCTATTGGTAATGCTCCAACAGCATTATTTCATCTTTTAGAAATGTTAAAAGAAAAAGATTGCCCAAAACCAGCGGCAATAATAGGGTTCCCAGTTGGATTTGTTGGAGCTTCTGAAAGTAAAGATGCTTTATTTGATTTTAAAAATATTCCGTTTTGCATTATTCATGGTCGTTTAGGAGGGAGTGCCATGACTGTTGCTGCAATAAATGCCATAGCTACTGAAAAAGAATGAATAAAGGGATAATATATGGGGTTGGAGTTGGGCCAGGAGATCCAGATTTATTAAGTTTGAAAGCCTATAAACTTATTAAATCTGCTAAGTACGTAGCATACTTTAAAAAAAAAAATAAGGATGGGATATCTTATAGCATAATTAAAAAATACCTTAAAAAAAATGTTATTACGGTATCTATGCCTTATCCAATAACAACAGAATTACCTTTTTTAAGCTCTGAGTATAATACAATACTATCAAAATTTTATGATGACTGCTGTGAAAAAATTTTATCAATAATAAGCACCAATAATGACATTATAGTTTTATGCGAAGGTGATCCTTTCTTTTATGGATCTTTTATGCATATTCATTCTAGGTTGAAAAACAAAAATAAGATTGAAGTTGTTCCAGGAATAACAGGTATGTCTGCAGCATGGACTGCTACTGATATCCCAATTACATGGGGAGACGATACTCTAACAATTATTATGGCAACTTTAGAAGAAGAAGAAATTATCAAACGAATAAAAAATAGTGACGCAATACTTTTTATGAAAATTGGAAGTAGCTTTGAAAAAATTAGAAAAATATTAATAGACTTATCTCTATTTGAAAAAGCTTTTTTAATTGAAAACGCGTCTATGTTAAATCAAAATGTTCAGAAGTTAGCTGAAGTTCCTACAAAATCTTTACCATATTTTTCTATAATAATAGTTCATGGTAATGGAAGGCGACCATGAATGGAAAAATAACTATAGCTGGAATTGGTCCGGGTAGAAAATCCTTAATGACACAAGAAGTAATTCAGGCAATTGATAATGCTACTGATATAATTGGGTATTCATCTTATATAAATAGGATAAAGTCCAGGAAAAATTTAAATCTACATAGCAGTGATAATAGACAAGAACATGAAAGAGCTATTCATGCTATTGAAATAGCGTTAAATGGGAAAAATGTTCTCATAATTTCATCCGGTGACCCAAGTGTATTTGCAATGTCATCTGTTATGTTTGAAACCTTAGATAATGGTCCTGAAATATGGAAAGAAATAGAAATTATAATATTACCAGGTGTAACTGCTATGCTTGCTGCGTCAGCTAAAGTTGGAGCACCATTAGGTCATGATTTCTGTGCTATAAATTTAAGTACAAACTTAAAACCTTGGAGTTTAATTGAAAAAAGAATTGCTTTATCAATTGAATGTGACTTTGTAATCGCTTTATATAATCCAAGATCAAAATCAAGGCCTGATGATTTTGTTAAAACTCTAAAAATATTAAAAGAAAAATGCGAAAAAAATAGATATATAATTTTTGCTAAATCTGTTTATTCAAAATATGAAAAGATAAAAATAGTGAAGTTAAAAGATGCAAAAGTAGAGATGGCTGATATGCAAACTGTGGTAATAATTGGTTCAAGCTTTTCAAAAATAATCAAAAAGAAAAATGCCTC
>QBZZ01000025.1 GCA_003282145.1 SAR116 cluster bacterium AG-337-N21 | reverse complement strand
CTTTTGATGTTTTTGATGAAGTTGCATCTGGTAATTCTCAAGCTTATATCGCAGCAGATTATTACTGGAAAGGAAAACACCCTGGTTTTGCATATTTCACATCTGTTCCATTTGGAATGACCACAGTTGAGTGGAATGCTTGGATAAAATTCGGTGGAGGTCAAGAACTCTGGGATGAGATGTCAGGTGAGTTTGGTCTAAAAGCTCTTCCATGTGGTGGCACAGGAACTCAAGCTGGCGGTTGGTTTAATAAAGAAATTAACTCTAGTGAAGATCTTAAGGGATTAAAAATGAGAATTCCAGGACTTGGTGGAACAGTTATGTCAAAACTAGGTGCTTCTCCTGTATCACTTCCAGGTGGGCAGATTTATGAAAACCTCGTGTCTGGCTCTATTGACGCTACTGAATGGGTTGGACCATATAATGATTACTTCATGAAGTTTTATGAAGCGGCTAAATATTACTACACTGGTGGAATGCACGAGCCAGGTTCTTGTTTGGCGTTTGCTTTTAATGCAAGTTTTTGGGGTAAATTATCTAGCAATGAAAAAGCTTTAATAACAGCAGCAAGTATGGAAGAACATGCTGCTCAATATGAAGAAACTTGTGCAAAAAATGGTGAGTATCTTGCTAAATTAATAAATGAGCACGGAACAAAGGTACGATCATTTAATGATGATGTTTGGGACTCTTTTGGTGAGGCAGCAGCTGAAGTTTTTGAAGAAACAAGAAATCATTCTGCACTTGCAAAAAAGATAGATGGCGCATACCAGTCATTTTTAAAAGAATGTGGTAGTATGATGGCAAAGTTTGAAATTTCATATGTTAATCAAAGAAACAGAGTTTTAGACTTTTCTTAAACAACTTTTTAGGGTCAGCTTTTGCTGACCCTTTTCCATTTTTACGGGTATTCACAAATTTATACTTATTACAGAATTTTTGGTTGGTCATTATTATCTTTCATAATAGCCTTTTTGATAGATAACATATTAATAGTTGGGTTTGAATTTCCTGGCCCTATTTCAATTATAAATAATTTTTCACTACTATCTTTTGTTGAAATTGCCATTTATATGATTATTTTTTTATTTACCGTAGTGGTGGTTTTAAAAAATAAAAGTATATCATTAAGAAAAGAAGCCGAACTTCTTCATGTTATTAATGTTTATTTAATTAGATCATGTTTTTGGGTTATCTTTTTGGTTGGATTGGTAGATATTACCATAGCCTTTTTTCGTGTTGAGAAAATATTTGAAGTTTTTTTTACTAAAGAAATTTCGAGTAATTTTACCAGACCTATTTTTGTAGGAACTTTTATTCATATTCCCTTAATTCTTGTTGGTTTTATTTTAGGTAAATTTACAAAAACCCTTGGCTTCCACTGGTTATCTTTGTTGATTGTTATAAGCGAGCTTTTAATAGTTATTGCCAGATTTATATTCTCTTATGAACAAACATTTATGGGAGATTTAGTCCGTTATTGGTATGCAGGTTTATTCTTGTTTGCGTCTGCTTATACGTTATACGAAGAAGGACATGTTAGAGTAGACATATTCTATCAAGGATTACAAAATAAAACGAAAGGATTAGTTAATTCTGTAGGTTCAATCGTATTAGGTGTTTCTACATCTATGACAATTATTTTTATAGGTTTTAATGGGAAACAATCAATTATAAATAGTCCAATATTAAATTTTGAAATCACACAGCAAGGTAGTGTTGGCATGTTTATTAAATATCATCTAGCAATGTTTTTAGGTGTTTTTGGTATAACAATGTTAATTCAATTTATTAGTTACTTTTTTGAATCTTTAGCTGATTATAATGGCGAAGAAGGTAAAAGGGTGATTGAAAACCAGTCGAGTCACTAATTCATGGAACTTTTATTTTTAATTTTATTAATAGTTATAATGGCAATATCACTAGGTGTTGGATTTCCTGTCGCTTTTGCTTTGCCTGGCTCTGCAATTATTACAATTGGGACAGCTGCTTTTTTTGGTTATTTATTTGAAAATGACTTTGGAGCTTTTTTTTATTTAGGAGGTCCATCAGAGTGGTTGTCGGCCGGAGTTACTAATCTTAGGGGTGTTTATTGGGAAGTTGAAAGAGATACACTTATAGCTATTCCTTTATTTATTTTTATGGGCTTAATGCTGCAGAGATCAAGAATTGCTGAAGATTTACTTGTAACAATGGCTCAACTTTTTGGTCCTGTTAGAGGCGGTCTAGGAATTTCAGTTGTGTTTGTTGGTGCTTTATTAGCTGCTACTACTGGAATTGTTGGTGCCACTGTTGTTGCAATGGGTTTGATATCATTGCCAGCGATGTTGCGTAATAAGTATTCAGCTCCTCTTGCAACCGGAACTATTGCCGCTTCAGGTACACTTGGTCAGATAATACCTCCATCCATTGTTTTGATTATCTTGGCTGACCAATTAGCTTCTGCTTCAGACCAAGCTAGCACTATGAGAAAAGCTTTATATAAAGAAGCTACTGGACAAATTTCAATGCCTTCTATTTTTGATGTAACCTCAACGAGTGCCGGAGAAATGTTTTTAGGAGCATTTTTGCCTGGTATTTTGTTAGTAGGCATATATATGCTTTTTATTCTAGTGTTGGCATTTATATTTCCTAAAACTGCTCCTGCAGTCCCTTATGATGGAAAGATGGATAAAAAGTTTTGGCTAAATGTTATGTTGATTCTTATTCCACCATTAACTCTTATAATTTTGGTACTAGGTTCTATAATTACTGGAATTGCAACTGTTAATCAAGCTGGAGCAATTGGAGCTGCTGGTGCGATTATCATGGCAGGATATAGGCAAACCGAAGGGTTTAAAAGCTCTCTTTATCCAGCTATTTTGGTTATCATTTCTGTTCTTATATTAGCTTATGCAGTCTCAAACTATAATATGAATGTAAAGCTAATTAATACTGTTGATGATCAAATAGGTATATTTTTAGGGACTTTAGGGTCTGTAATACTCTTGTTTGCATTAGCTTGGAGTTGTTGGAGACTTTTTAAATTTGGTAATACCATGCAAGGTGTAATGCTTGAGACAGCAAAAACAACATCTTTAGTTTTTATAATATTATTAGGTGCGGCTATGTTAACAGCAGCATTTAGAGCTTTTGGTGGTGAAGAATTAGTTAAAGAGTATTTAAATTCTTTACCAGGAGGTTTTTGGACCAAGTTTGTAATTGTAATGTTAGTTATTTTTATACTTGGATTTTTTCTTGATTTTATCGAAATAGCCGTTGTTGTTGTGCCAATTGTTGCTCCTATTCTATTATCAGATCCATCTGCAAACATAACAGCAGTTTGGTTAGGGGTAATGATTGGTTTAAATATTCAAACATCGTTTCTGACGCCACCTTTTGGTTTTGCTTTATTTTATTTAAGGGGCGTTGCATCTAAAGCCGTTAAAACTATTGAGATGTACAAAGGTGTTATTCCTTTTATCACTCTTCAACTAATTGCATTGGCAGTGGTTGGTTCATATCCTTATTTAGTAAATTATCTACCTAATAGATTAAGCTTCACATCTGAAACTTCTCCTCCACCAAAGAATCCCAAATTACAATTATGTATTGAAAATTTCATGAAGGAAAACGTATTAAGTGATAAAAATGCTACTAAAAACTCAATTAATTTATTAGCTAATGCTGATTTAACAACACTTCCCAAGGAATATAAAAAAATAATTGCTAATTCAATTGCTAATATTAATAATGGATTTGATAATCTAAGCAATGCTTTTGAAATACAAAGTCAAATTAACATTGAATCTATACAATATTTACCTAAGTTGAAAGTGGTAAGAGACAAAGAGAAAAATATTAGAGAATTTAAGAAATTAATTAAAGATAATAAAACAAGCATTTCTAGGTTAGATTCGGATGAAACTGAAAAAAAATTAACTTTAAAAAATGAGAATAAATTATTAAATGAAAAAATTAATAATGAAAAATTAAATTTTCCTAATAACTGGGTTAATGAATACAAAACTTTTCAAAATCTTATTAAATCTGAAAATATAAATAGAAATAAATATAGAAGATCAGTAGATAGTTCATATGAAGAAATCGAGATTATTCACAATATATTAAATAAAAAAGACACGCTTTATAAGTTTGAAAAAGATTTTATTAAATTTAGTAATGTATTAGAAACGAATGATCCTAAAATTCTATCAAAAGAAATAAAAGAGTTATCTAAAAAGATATCTCGTCTACCAGAAAACTCTAAAATAACTTCTAAATTGTCAAAAGTTTCAAGAAATTTAAAAAAGAAAAAAGTTAACTACAAAAGAGTAAGAAAAGATTTTGATAAGTCATTTTCTATCTATTTGAGTAAAATTAATTTATTAAAGACCATTGATGGAAATGTTGAGAATTATCTAGGTAATTTTCTTAATGACACGAAAAACACTCTGGGTCTTAGGTTGCAGCAAAGTTTGCCTAAAGATGTTGCTCTATATTTGGCTAGTTGTAAATCATCTCATCGTAACTTATCATTATATTTTTAAAACTGTTAGTGCGACAAATGCAATCATCTAAAATGTCTTTTAAAAATATGATGGTGGCTCCTCACCATTTAGCAGCAAAAACTGGATCAGATATTTTAAAAGAGGGTGGTAATGCAATAGAAGCTATGATTGCATCGGCAGCAATGATATCTGTTGTTTATCCGCACATGAACTCAATGGGTGGAGATAATTTCTGGTTAATATCAGATAAAAATAAAAAGGTTACTGCCATCGATGCGTGTGGCCCCGCTGCAAAAAATGTGTCTATAGATCTTTATAAAAAACAAGGCTTTAATGAAATTCCTTCGCGTGGTGCTTTATCAGCATTAACAGTTCCTGGCGCGGTATCTGGTTGGAAATTAGCATATGATTATAGTGTTAAAAATTTAGGAGGTAAACTTCCTTTAAGTCGACTTTTATTTGATGCAGAACAGATTTCTAAAGATGGAATTGCAGTTACAAATACTCTAAAAAATAATATAACTTCTAAATTATCACAACTTATCGATATCCCTGGATTTAAAGAGATATATTTAAAAGATAGAAAAATACCTGAAGTTGGAGATAAATTAACTTTTCCTGCAATGTCAAAGACTTTCTCTATGCTAATAAAGAATGGATTAGAAGATTTCTATTTAGGTGAGATTTCTGAGAGTATTATATCTGATCTATCTGATCTTGGATCCCCTTTGAGAAAAAATGATTTTAAAAATTTTAATGCTTCTTTTGTAAATCCTTTGGAACTGAAGGTAAAAAATGCTAAGCTCTTTAACTTACCTCCTCCTACTCAAGGATTAGCATCTATATTAATTCTTGGAGTTCTAAATGAGTTGCCTAATTCTTATAAAGATGATGTCGATTTTATTCATACTATTGTTGAGGTAACAAAAGTTGTTTTCAAAATAAGAGATAGGTATGTATGTGATCCCAAATATATGAATAAGGATATTAGTCAATTTCTTAACAATGATTATATTAAAAATTTAGCAAACAAAATTAATTTTCAAAAAGCTATGCCCTGGCCTGACTCAGATGTTGGAGGAGATACAGTATGGTTAGGATCTACAGATTCATATGGCAATTCTGTCAGTTTTATTCAAAGTATTTATTGGGAATTTGGTTCAGGTTTAATCTTACCTAAAACAGGAATAACTATGCAAAATAGAGGTATAAGTTTTTCTTTAGATCAAAATAATTTTAACAAGTTAATTCCTGATAGAAAACCATTCCATACAATTCAACCGGCTTTAGCACAATTTGATGATGGTAGGGTTATGTCTTATGGTACAATGGGTGGTGAAGGTCAACCTCAAACACAAGCCACAATTTTTTCACGATATGCAATTCAAAATTTAAATTTGCAAGAAGCTATCAATCAACCTAGGTGGCTTTTAGGGAGAACTTGGGGAGAAGAAACTACATCATTAAAAATTGAAGGAAGGTTTTCAAAAGATACTTTTGAGAAGTTAAAACTATTAGGTCATGTTATTGAAAAAGTTGGAGATTTTGAAGAGATTATGGGACATGCAGGTGCAATTGTTACTAATTCTAATGGTGTTATACATGGAGCTTATGATTTACGAAGTGATGGTGATGCGATAGGCGGTTAGTTTATAATAATTGCCAGTCACTTCCATCCAAGATTTGTCCAGGTTTAAAGCGACTTTTATAAGACATACTTGATATTTCTTTTATATAATAACCCAAATATAAATGTTTGTATTTATTTTTTTTACCAAATATTAAACATTCAGAAATCATAAAATTTCCAATGCCCAATTTACTAAGTTTGGGATCAAAAAAACTATATACAGCAGACAAATTAACACTATCAATATCTAAAAGTATTACGCCCATTAGATTTTTAGATTTGTCTCTAAACTCCATTAATTTTGTTTTTATGGGAGACGTTTCTATCATTGATATGAATTCATTTTCATCCATATCAGACATAGATCCTCCAGAGTGTCTTTCAAATTGATATTTCTTAAAAAGATTATAATGTTCCGTTGTCGCAGTATTTTTAATAATTTTGTATTGTATGTCTCTAAGATTTTTAGTAACTCTTTTTAAACTTTTTGTTAATTTAAACTCTTTAATATCTACTCTATATGATTTACAAGCACTACAATTATCGCATACTGGTCTGTACATCCAGTTTTCGACTCTTCTAAAACCATTAGATGCTAATTCGTTATACACTTTATTATTGTATGTTATATCTGTCGCTATTCTCTTTTCAACCCGACCTTTTAAATAAGGACAAGGTGTTGCTTTAGTAAGCATATAAATGGGTTGTTCTAATACACTTTTAGGTTTTATATCTATCATATTAACTATTACGACTTACGAAATTAATTTTTATCATCTTTGTTAAGTAATTTTTTTGCAATATTTGGAGCAAAATAAGTAATAATGCCATTACACCCAGCTCTTTTGAATGCTATTAGGCTTTCAAAAATAATCCTATCCTCGTCAAACCATCCCTTCTCAATAGCGTTTTTTATCATAGAATACTCTCCTGACACTTGATAAGCATATGTTGGCATTTTAAATTCTTGTTTTACTTTATAAATTATATCTAAATAGGGCATTCCAGGTTTTACAATAACCATGTCTGCTCCTTCGCTTATATCAAGAGCTATTTCTTTTAGAGCTTCATCAGAATTAGCAGGATCCATTTGGTAACTTTTCTTAGATTTTTTTAATAGAGACAAATTTGATCCAACGGCATCTCTAAACGGGCCATAGAAAGCAGATGCATATTTTGCTGCATATGACATTATTTGTACATTTGTAAAACCATTTTTGTCAAGAGCATCTCTAATAAAACCAACTCTACCATCCATCATATCACTTGGTGCAATTATATCACAACCTGCTTCAGCCTGAACAAGAGCTTGTTTACATAATATTGACAAAGTTTCGTCATTATCAATTTGATTATTAATTATGATGCCATCATGACCATGATCCGTGTACGGATCAAGAGCCACGTCACAAATGACTCCTAATTTAGGGTTAACCTTTTTTGAAATTTTAATGGCTTTACATATTAAATTATTTTTGTTTAGTGCTTCTTTACCATCAGAAGTTTTTAATGCATTTTGTACTTTAGGAAAGAAAGCAATAGCCGGAATAAGTAAAGATGATATATATTCTATTTCTTTATGAAGTAAATCCAACGAATACCTATATATTCCAGGCATGGACTCGACTTCCTCTTTTATATTTGAGCCGTAAGTAATAAAAATAGGATAAATCAAGTCATCTAAGGATACATTATTTTCGGAAATTAGCCGTCTTGAGAAATTTGACATCCGATTTCGTCTCATTCTTATTCTTGGAAAGTTGTTTGACGAAAATAGTTGATTTGGAGGTTGTTTCATATTTATGTCCTGCTAATAATCCATATGTTGTAATTTATACAGCAATAAACTATCAATCAACTTAGTTTTATTAAATTTTGAATATAAGCTTTAATAGGAATCAAATACAATGTTATTATCAAAATTCTTTATGCCTGTTCTAAAAGAAGTTCCAAAAGAAGCAGAAATTATCTCTCATGTTTTAATGTTAAGAACTGGTATGATACAACAATCATCATCAGGAATATATTCTTGGCTACCATTGGGAAAAATAGTTTTAGAAAAAATTATAGATATCTGCAGAAAAGAGATGATAGAGGCAGGAGCTAACGAAATACTCATGCCTACTTTACAATCGGCTGATATTTGGAAACAGTCAGGTAGATATGAAGATTATGGTAAGGAAATGCTTAGAATAAAAGATCGTAATGATAGAGATCTGTTATACGGGCCTACCAACGAAGAGTTGGTAACTGAAATCTTTAGAACTCATGTAAAGAGTTATAAGCAACTTCCTCTCAATCTTTTTCACATACAATGGAAATTTAGAGATGAACTAAGACCTAGATTTGGAGTTATGAGAGGTAGGGAGTTTTTAATGAAGGATGCCTATTCATTTGACATTGATTATGCCTCTTCAATTAAATCTTATAATGTAATGTTTATTTCATACATGCAGTTGTTTAAAAAAATGGGACTTAAAGCAATTCCTATGAAAGCTGATACAGGTCCAATAGGGGGGGACCTTAGCCACGAATTTATTATAATTGCTGAGACAGGAGAAAGTGAAGTTTATGTAGAAGAGGACCTTCTAAATTTCCAAAGTTCATTAGAAAATTTTAATTATAATGATGATCTCCAAAAAGAAGTTGATAAATATACTTCTTTCTATGCAGCTACAGAAGAAAAATATGATCCTAACGACCACAAAAACAATCTTAATTTAGTAAAAACCAGAGGAATTGAGGTAGGGCACATTTTTCATTTTGGGCAAAAATATTCAATTCCTATGAATGCTTCTGTGAGTGATAGTGAAGGAAAAAGTATTTCTCCATATATGGGCTCATATGGTGTTGGTCTCTCTCGATTAGTGGGTGCTGTAATTGAAGCCAATCATGATAATAATGGAATAGTATGGCCTGAAGAAGTTACTCCTTGGAGTTATAATATAATAAATTTGAAAAGTGGCGATCATACTTGTGACGAAATATGCTCTAATTTATATACATTAATGAAAAAAAATTCTTTAAGCGTTCTTTATGATGATACTTTTGAAAGGGCTGGAGCAAAACTCGCTAAGGCAGATTTAATAGGTTTGCCATATCAAATCATAATCGGACCTAAAGGTGTTAAAGATAAATTATTTGATGTTAAGAATAGAAAAAGTGGAGATGTTTCTAAATTAACTTATAATGAATTATTAAAATTTTTAAATATAAAATTATAGGGATTACTTTAATCATATGATTTTTAATGAAACGGAAAGAACTATCGCTTTAAGGTATGTAAAATCAAGGCGGGCAGAGGGATTTATTTCTATTTCTGCTTGGTTTTCGCTTATTGGTATCATGTTAGGTGTTGCAACCTTAATAGTTGTTATGTCAGTTATGAATGGATTTAGAACAGAATTAGTCGATAGAATATTAGGGATAAATGGGCATTTAATTGTTTACAATAATAAAGACCTTGAAATATCTAATTTTAATGAAGTTGTAAAAAATATCTTAGATACAGAAAATGTTGTTGCAGTCACTCCTCATCTAGAGGGGCAGGCTTTAGCTAAAACAAAAAGTGCTGTTTCAGGTGTTATAGTAAGAGGAACAAACTGGTCAGATCTACCAGCAAAAAAATTATTATGGCAGTCACTCGATCAGACCTCTATTAGTAACTTTAAAGATAAGAAGAGTATAATTTTGGGTTATAGATTAGCACAAAGATTAAATGTGAATATAGGTGATTACATTTCACTTATATCCCCCAATGGGATGGAGACAGTACTTGGTATCTTACCGGTTAAAAAGAACTTCGTTATAGGTGGTTTTTTTGACATAGGTATGTACGAATATGATAATAACTTTATTTTTATTCCTTGGGAAAAAGCTGAGGAATTTTTATCAACCAAAGATATTGCTCACGGTATTGAAATTTTTTTAAGTGATCAAAAATCAACTTCGCAAGTTCATGATGACTTAATAACCAAAATAGGTGATAATTTCACAATTATTGATTGGAAAAAAAGAAATTCCTCTTTTATGAATGCATTGGCGGTTGAAAAAAATGTAATGTTTTTAATTCTCACATTAATTATTGTTGTTGCAGCATTCAACATAATTTCTTCAATGATTATGTTAGTTCAAACTAAAAAATCTGATATTGCACTAATGAGAACAATGGGTGCATCAAAGTATTTGGTAATAAGAGTTTTCCTTTTAACAGGATCTATTATTGGTATTTTAGGAACCTTCATTGGATCAGCCATTGGAGTAATTGTTTCAATTTATATAGAAGAAATTAGGATCTTTGTGAGCACGTTATTTGGACAAGAATTATTTTCAGCAAAAATATATTTTCTTTCCAATCTTCCTTCAAATATTAATTTTAATGAAGTTTTTATGGTAATATCTATTTCTATATCACTCACTTTAATAGCGAGTATATTTCCAGCATGGAAAGCTTCCAAAATATCGCCTGCTGAGGCTTTGAGATATGAATGAAAATGAAACAAACAAAGAAATTCTAATTTTAAAAAATATTACTCATATTTATAATCAAGATCATCAAAGTATAAAAGTTTTAGACAACATAAATGTAAGAGTTATTAGGGGAGAAATGGTCGCTCTAATCGGGCCTAGTGGAACAGGAAAATCTACTTTATTAAATATAGCAGGATTACTTGAATCTCCGACTTTTGGTTCAGTTAGTTTGGCAGGCCAAAATTGTAAACACTTAAATGAGGATTTAAAAACTGCATTAAGAGGTTCCGAAATAGGGTTTATATTTCAGTCTCACCGATTGTTTCCAGAATTTACAGCAATTGAAAATGTAATGATTCCACAATTAATAATGGGTGAAGCTAAATTCAAAGCTGAAAAAAAATCTAAAGAGTTGTTGTCGGTTCTCGGATTAGAAAAACGTTTAAACTTTAGACCTGCTAAATTATCTGGAGGAGAAGCACAAAGAGTGGCTATAGCAAGATCTTTAGCAAATTCTCCAAATTTAGTTTTAGCTGATGAACCCACTGGAAATTTAGATCCAATTAGTGCGAAAAATGTTTTTGAAATTTTATATAAATTAGTTAAATCTCTAAACATAAGTTGTTTGATTGCAACACATAATTACGATTTAGCAAAATTAATGGATAGAAGTGTAGTTTTAAAAAATGGATCAACTAAGAATAATTAATTTTAAAATTGAATTTTTTAAAAAATGAAAAATTTATTTGTTCACTTGAGAGTTCATAGTAATTTTTCGTTAGCCGAAGGAATGTTATCATTTGATTATCTATCTGAATTTTGTAAAAAAAATAATCAACCAGCTATTGCGATAACAGACACCTCTAATATGTTTGGGGCATTAGAGTTTTCAATTAAAATGGTATCAAACGGTATTCAACCAATAATTGGTATTCAAGTAAATATTTCAGGTGTAACAAATCTTGATAACAGTATTGGTGAAGTCGTATTAATTTCTAAAAATGAAACTGGCTACAAAAATTTATTGGTTTTAACCAGTAAATTAACAAACAACTCTGAATTTGATAAATTTATTAACTATGAGGACTTAAAAAATTATAGAGATGGTATAATTTTATTAACCGGCGGTATTGAAAATGGATTTGTTGGGAAGCCTGCTTCTTTAGGAAATGTAAAATTAGTTAATGAAAGGTTAGGAGTTCTAAAAGAATTATTTAAAGATAATCTATATATTGAACTTCAAAGACATGGTATTAAAAGTCAAGTCAATGCTGAAAAAATATTATTAGATGCCAGTGAAAATTTTGATCTACCTCTTGTAGCAACAAATGATTGTTTTTTTGAAAATGAGAATAAGTTTAATGCTCATCAGGTTTTAATATGCATTGATAAAGGTTTAACGATTTCCTCCAAGAATAAGAGGTTATTAACTAAAGAACATTATTTAAAAGACAGTAAGAAGATGGTTTCTTTGTTTGAAGATATCCCTGAAGCAATTGAAAACACTGTTATTATTGCTAAAAGATGTTCCTTTTTTGTTAAAACTCACGATCCAATTCTTCCTAAATTCCCTGGACTTGCAAAAATAAGTGAGGCAGATTTTCTTTCTGATATTTCTAAAAAAGGTTTGATGAGAAGATTTGAGTTTTCTACTGAAAAATTTACTGATCAAGCAAAAGATGATTATTTAAATAGATTGACGAATGAACTAAACATAATTAATAAAATGGGTTTTTCTGGATATTTCTTAATTGTCTATGATTTTATTAAATGGTCCAAAAATAATAATATTCCAGTCGGACCAGGCAGGGGATCTGGCGCAGGTTCGATTGTTGCTTGGTCTCTAAATATTACAGATTTAGACCCCATAAGGTGGGGTCTTTTGTTTGAGAGATTTTTAAATCCAGAACGTATTTCAATGCCAGACTTTGATATTGATTTCTGTCAAGATAGGAGAGAAGAAGTTATTCAGTATGTCAGGGAAAGATATGGTAAAGACAGAGTGGCTCAAATAATAACTTTTGGAAGTTTACAGGCAAAAGCAGCAATTCGAGATGTTGGAAGAGTTCTAGAAATGCCTTATGGCCAAGTTGATAAAATTGCTAAGTTAATTCCATTTATACCTTCTAGTCCAATTACAATTCAAGAAGCAATCAATAAAGAAGAAGCTCTAAAAAAAGAAATTTCAGAAGATGAACAAGTCAAACACCTTATCAAAACTGCAATTGATATTGAAGGACTTAATAGACACGCATCAACACATGCAGCTGGTTTAGTTATAGGGGATAGACCTCTAAATCAATTAGTTCCTCTTTATAAATTTAGTGAGGAAGAAATACCTGCCACACAGTTTAATATGAAATTTGTAGAAAAAGCTGGTCTCGTTAAATTTGATTTTTTAGGCCTTAAAACTTTAACTGTTTTAGCTAAGGCTGAATCATTAATTATAAAAAAAGATAAAAATTTTAGTTTAAACAATATTTCATTAAATGATTCAAGAACATATGAAATGTTATCAACGGGATCTACTACAGGAATTTTTCAGCTAGAGTCTGCTGGTATGAAAGATGTGTTAATTGGCCTTAAACCAGATAGATTTGAAGATATAGTAGCAGTTGTATCTTTGTATAGACCAGGTCCAATGGAAAATATTCCAAGCTATATTAATAGAAAGCATGGAAGAGAAAAAATTGTTTATATGCATTCTAGTTTAGAAACAATATTACAAGAAACATATGGAATTTTTATTTATCAAGAGCAAGTTCTAAGAGCTGCTCAAATTTTAGCAGACTTTTCCCTAGGCAGTGCAGATATTTTAAGAAGAGCGATGGGAAAAAAAGATAAAAACGAAATGTTTCAACAAAAAAAAGCTTTCCTAATAGGTGCCAAAAACAAAGATATTAGGGAAGATAAAGCTAATGAAATTTTTGACCAAATTTCTGCTTTTGCAGGGTATGGTTTTAATAAATCTCATGCTGCAGCTTATGCGTTAATAGCTTATCAGACTGCGTGGATTAAAACTAATTATCCACATGAGTTTTTTGCATCAATGATGACTGCGGAGAGTAATAATACTGAAAAATTGTCAATTTTTGTTCAAGATCTAAAAAAATTAGGAATATCTATTTTGAAACCCTGTATTAACTACAGTAGTGATGAATTTAATATTGAAGAAATGTCTCAAAATAAATTTGGTATTAGGTATTCTTTATCCTCATTGAAAAATGTTGGGGATGAGTGTATTAAAAAAATTGTTGAAATTCGAAATAAAGAAGGATTTTTCAAAAATATTGATGATTTACTAAGCAAAGTTTCATATGGTTTAATTACAAAAAAAACTTTTGAAAGTTTAATCAAGTCTGGAGCCTTAGACGCACTTGAAATTAATAGAAATAAGTTGTTTAAATCAATTGAATTGATGATTACTCACGCGCATTCTATAGAAAAAGATAAAATCTCAAATCAACAAAATCTTTTTAATGAAACCAATCAGAATGAATTGTTAATTAATCTTCCTGAAACACAAGAATGGAGTGCTCACGAAAAACTAAATAACGAATTTTCATCGTTAGGACTGTATTTATCGTCCCATCCTCTCAAAAATTATTTAAATATTTTAAACAAAATTGATGTTAAGAATACTTCAGAAGTTGTACAAGAACCGCGAAAGTATTTTGGAAAAAATATAAAGTTGTGTGGTATTGTATTTAAGGTTCAAAAAAAACTTTCATCCAAAGGTAGATGGGCTTCATTCCATTTAAATGATTTAAGTGGTGAAGCAGAGGTTGTAATATACTCAGATACTTTCAATAAATATGAAGCTCATTTAAATGAAAGAAACTTAATTTTACTAGATGTTGAAATAAAAAATGAAACAAACCAGGGATGTAGGATTATTGGAAGAAGAATAAAATCGCTTAATCAATTTATATCTGAAAAAAAATGTGACGTTTTATTACATTCTGAAAATAATAAATTTTTAAGTGATATTGTACCTCTATTAAATGACTTAGAAGTTGGTGGCTCAAATATCTCATTAATTAGCTCATTTGATAAAAAGACAGTTGAAATTAAAATTATGGAGAACATAAAATTATCATCAAAATTGATCGCAAATTTATCCTTGATTGATGGGATAGATAGCATTAATTTTGAATAATTTCTAAAATTTTTTTAAACTTGCAAATCTTAAAAAATTATTCTAATAAATATCCATCTTGTGTAATGCTTGGTTTAATAAACCATCCGGTGTTCTTTAAGCATTACTTTAACAAAAACCGGTAAAAAGGAATTATAATGACAACACCTACTTTCACTTTGCGTCAATTGCTTGAAGCTGGAGTTCATTTTGGGCACCATACGAGAAGATGGAATCCTAAGATGGAGCCTTATATTTTTGGCAAAAGAAATAATATTCATATAATTAATTTAGAGAAGACAGTCCCTATGTTGTATGAAGCATTGCATGCTATACAATCCATAGCTAAAAATGGTGGAAAATTTTTATTTGTTGGGACCAAACGTTCTGCATCTGAATTAATTGCCCAAGCTGCAATCAATTGTGGTCAATACTATGTAAATCATAGATGGTTAGGTGGTATGTTAACTAACTGGGAGACAGTATCTAAATCTATTAAAAAACTTAAAACTTTGGAAGAAAGAATAGAGTCAGGAGAAACTAGTAGTCTTACAAAAAAAGAAAGACTTAATATTGAGAGACAAAAGGACAAGTTAGATCTAACCTTAGGTGGCATCAAAAATATGAATGGTATTCCTGATGCAATGTTTATAATAGACACTAATAAGGAAGCTATAGCCGTTTTAGAGGCCAACAACCTTAACATTCCTGTAATTGCTATTTGCGATAGTAATACTAATCCCTCAGGAGTTGATTATCCCATTCCTGGTAATGATGATGCTTTGCGAGCTATTTCTCTTTACTGTGATTTAGTAGCTGCTTCCGTCTTAAAAGGATTAGAAAGTAATCTTGAGCAAAGTGGAGTGGATATTGGAGAGGCAGAAGATTTAATCGAAGAAAAAACAATTCAAAATACTACGAACGAGATAGTTACATCAAATGAAGTTTCAACAGAAGAAGTTTCAACAGAAGAAGTGTAGAAATAGTTATTTTGTTGAATTTTATTCAAACCGACGATTTTTCTGCTTTTAATAACTATTAATTATTAGAAAGGAATTAATATGGCTCTTTCAGCATTAACAATAAAAGAACTTAGAGAAAAAAGTGGTGCGGGTATGATGGATTGTAAAAAAGCACTAACTGAAACTGATGGTAATATGGAAGAAGCCATAGACTGGCTCAGAAAACAAGGACTCTCGGCTGTAGCAAAAAAATCAGGTAGGGTGGCTGCTGAAGGGTTAATAGGGGTCACTATAAACAATAATTATGGAGCTATGGTAGAGGTTAATTCTGAAACGGATTTCGTAGCTAGAAATGAATTATTTCAAAATTTCGTAAAAACTTGTAGTACTCTTGTATTATCAAGCAAAAATGACATAGAAGCGTTGCAAAAACTTCCTTTTCCAAATTCTGATAGAACCGTTAATCAAGAACTTGCTAATAATATTGCTACTATTGGTGAAAATATGAACATAAGACGAGCAGAGTTTTTGGAAGTGTCAGAAGGTATATTGGTGTCATATGTTCATAATAATGTTGCTGATGGCTTAGGAAGATTAGGTGTTCTAGTAGCTTTGGAATCTAAGGCTGAAAATAATAATTTATTAGAAACTGGAAAACAAGTTGCAATGCACATAGCAGCTACCTCTCCTAAATCCCTAAATATTAAAGATTTAGATCCAGAAATTGTTGAAAGAGAGAGAGAAGTGCTTATAGACCAGGCGATGGCTTCAGGAAAGCCTAAAGAAATAGCTGAGAAAATGGTTGAAGGTAGAATGAATAAATTTTATCAAGAAGTTGTATTAAATGAACAAGTTTCTGTTATAGACGGTGAAACTAAAATTAAAGATCTTATAAAAAAATTATCCTCAGACATTAATTGCGATGTTAAGATTAAGGGCTTTAAAATTTTAAAGTTAGGGGATGGAATTGAGGTAGGTGAAGCTAATTTTGCAGCAGAGGTAGCTGCAACCGCGGGTATATAATAAAAATTTAAAATTATGGAATAAAATTTGACTAATTTTAAATGGAATAAAATTCTTCTTAAAATCTCAGGTGAATCCCTGATGGGAAGCGATTCATTTGGGATCAATCCCCTAGTAATACAATCATTTGCAAATCAAATAAAAAAAGTAGTAAACTTAGGCCTGCAAGTTTGTATTGTGGTTGGTGGTGGTAATATCTACAGGGGTGTATCTAGTAGCAATAACGGAATGGACAGGGCCACTGGAGACTATATGGGTATGCTAGCAACTGTAATGAATAGTCTCGCCATTCAAAATGCAATGGAACAGTTGGGTGTTCAAACAAGAGTTCAGAGCGCTCTACCAATATCGGCTGTTTGTGAGCCATATATCAGGAGAAGAGCAAAGAGACATATGGAAAAGGGGAGGGTTGTAATATTTGCAGCTGGCACTGGTAATCCTTATTTTACGACTGATACTGCAGCTGCTCTTAGAGCTTCAGAAATGAATTGTGACGCAATTATAAAAGCGACTCTTGTAGATGGAGTATATTCAGCTGATCCTAAAAAAGATAATAAAGCAGTCAAATATGACACCCTTAGCTATTTAGATGTTTTAAGTAAAGATTTGAAGGTTATGGATGCTTCTGCTATTTCTCTTGCTAGAGAAAATAAAATTCCTATTATAATTTGCTCTATACTTAAGGATGATAATCTTAATAAGGTCTTGAAAGGACAAGGTACATTTACACTAATTACTGATTAAAAGGAGGTTTTATGGTAGAAATCAATCCCACTGAAATTAAACTTCGAATGAGCAAAGCAATTGATAGTTTTAAAAAAGATTTAAGTAGTTTAAGAATTGGTAGAGCCTCATCATCAATGCTTGATCAAATAAGTGTAAATGCTTATGGCAACTCTATGCCCATAAATCAAATTAGTACAATTAGTGTTCCAGATGCAAGATTATTATTAGTGTCAGTTTGGGATAGTTCACTTGTATCAATTACTGAAAAAAGCATAAGAGAAAGTCCATTAGGTCTGAATCCTATGGTTGAAGGCAACGTTATCAGAATAGCAATTCCAGCGTTGTCTGAAGATAGAAGGATAGAAATCACAAGAGTTGCTGCAAAGTACGCAGAAAATGCAAAAATTGCTGTCAGAAATATCAGAAGATTTAACATAGAAAATACTAGAAAACTTCAAAAAAATAGTGAAATAAGTGAAGACCAAAAGCATCACGACGAATTACTCATTCAAAATATTACTGATGAAATTATAAGAAGTATTGATGATATTTTGTCAAATAAAGAAAAAGAAATTTTAGAAAATTAATTATGAAACTTAATCATTTAGCCATCATAATGGACGGCAATAGGCGCTGGGCAATTTTTAATAATTTACCTGCTTACCATGGGCACCAAAAAGGGGCCGATAATTTATGGAATGTGATTAATGACATAAATAATTATTCATTTAAATATTTAACGGTTTTTGTTTTTTCTACAGAAAATTGGAAAAGATCTAAAAAAGAAATAACATTTTTAATGGAATTATTGAATAAATTTTTAGACGACACTATTTCAAAAATTAAAAATGAAAATATTAAAATTAGATTTATAGGTGATTTATCAGTCTTCAACAAAAAAATTCAAAATAAACTTTATCATATTAATGATGAAACATTAAATAATACAGGTGTTACTATTACTTTAGCACTCAATTATGGTGGTAGATCAGATATAATTTTAGCTCTTAATAAAATTTTAAAAGATAATAGTATTTCTCAAGTAATTAGAGAGAATGATTTTAAAAAATTCACTTTGAATGGAGATCTTCCATATCCAGACCTCTTAATTCGTACTGGAGGAGAAAAGAGATTGTCTAACTTTTTACTATGGGATTTGGCTTATACTGAATTGATGTTTTTAGATAAAATGTGGCCAGACTTTAATAAGATAACTTTAGACAAATGTATTCATAATTTTAATAAAAGAGTAAGAAATTATGGAGCATAATAATTAAATTACCTTTTAAACTTAAAAATCTTTTTAATGTTAAAGAATTTAAACTAAGA
>QBZZ01000024.1 GCA_003282145.1 SAR116 cluster bacterium AG-337-N21 | reverse complement strand
TATTACTGATATTATTTACTTTATTTGACATAAAACCAATTGTGTCATATGTGTCGCTTAATACAATTAAGTCTTTGTTAGAGCATATTAATGATGAAGGCTTGTAACCCACTACACCACAATATGAAGCTGGAATCCTTACAGATCCCATTGTGTCTGTGCCTATTGAATATTTTACAATACCAGCAGATATAGCAGCTGCAGATCCTCCAGATGAACCTCCAACAGATAAATTCTTGTCTATAGGATTTATACATCTTCCATAAAAACTGGAAGAAGTATCTCCTCCAAAAGCTGCTTCATCCATGTTTGTAGAAGCTATAATTATACCTCCATTTTTTTTTATATTTGTAATTATTGGATCATCGGTTAAAGAAATTGAGCTTTCATATTCTTTAATTCCTCCAGTATAGGGAAAGGATTTAACCCTAATATTTGGTTTTACAACAAATAATTCTCCGTCAATTTTAGAAATTTTATTAAATCTCTTGTCGGAAATGTTTGATTCAAGTAAGGCATTTTTTCTATCAGTATGTATAATAATTTTATTAGTAGTATAATTTTTTAATTGCTTAAAAAACTTATTTACATTTAAAACTGACTTATTAACGCTATTCATCTTTTTAACCTATTGTTAATAAAAATATTTATAAAGGGAATTTTTATATGTCGTATGGAAATATTTTTAACCATTTAAAAGAAAAACATAAAAAAAATTGGCTTCTATACACAAAGCATGATTTTGTTAACAAATTATCAAACGATACCCTCAAAGAAGAAAAATTTTTACGTTATTTAACCCAAGATTATTTATTTTTAATTCAATTCTCTAAAGCTTGGGCTTTAGCTATTTTGAAATCTGATAATCTTGAAGAAATGAAAGTAGCAGCTAGCACAGTAAATGACTTAATAAATTTTGAAATGGAACTTCATATTAGCCTATGTGCAAATTATGGAATATCAAAATCTGATTTAGAAAATGCTGATGAAGAAAATCAAAATATTGCCTATACTAGATATGTACTAGAGCTTGGTTATTCAGGTGATTTGCTAGATTTATTATCATCTCTTGCACCATGTGTGCTTGGTTATGGTGAAATTGGTATTAACTATAAAAATAGTAATCCAAAAACGTATATGTATCAAAAGTGGATACAGACATATTCTAGCAATGAATACCAAGACGTGTGCAAAAATGTAGCGAATTTAATAGACAAAGCATTTATTTTAAGATTAGGAAACGATTTTGCGAGTACTTACAAATGGCAAAAAGTTAATAAAATTTTTAATAAGTCGACTCTTCTTGAAATAGATTTTTGGAATATGGCAATGAAATAATATAAGGAGTATTTTTAAAAATACTCCTTAATTAAATATAATTAGGAAAAGCTGTTTTGAGCTACTGTCATGGCTACTAACATGGGAATAGACAATATTACATTTTTTCTTGAAAACAACATTGCCTTTCTTGCTGCTTTAGCTTTAATCTCTGCATCGACTTCAATTATACCTAAAGCTTTTTTTTGATTAGGCCATATTACTGCCCAAACATTCACAAACATTATTATTCCAAGCCACATGCCTATACCTATTGGCCATTGTCCCTCAGAAAATGTCATTGCATCATGAAGATAACCATTTAAGTGGGCTAAAATCAAACCGGACAAAACTGTAGCGACTGCACCCCATCTAAACCACCATAATGCAGCTGGGGCAATAACTTTACTAATAGCTGGCTTTTGTTCATCAGGGATCTTGGCCATATTAGGTATTTGTACAAAATTAAAGTAATATAATATACCAACCCACATTATAGCAGCTACAACGTGAAACCACCTTAATAGCCACATATTAAAAGCTGTTTGATCAAATGAGCCTTGTGCCAAAAAGAAAATTAAAATAAATGCTAATACAAATCCAGTAATGACTGCACTTCTTAAATTAGTTAATAATGAAGACATATAATTCTCCCAAGATTATAAATTACAAAGAATATTACATTAATGTCATTTATACAAATTAATCTCTTTCGATCTAGTAAGTATGGAATTTATTTATGATTAAATATAATATACTATTATTAAAAGTAATTTGATAAAGAGCTTATTAATGCATACTTATGATGTTCATATTAAAAATGGTGAAGTTATAGATGGTACCGGCGCGCCAAAATTTAAGGCTGACATTGTTATTGATAATGGTAAAATAATTGGTGTTTTCCCTCCTGAGAATGGAGACGTAAGAGATCCGTCAGAAAACCATTTCTTATCTAATTTTAGAGCTAAATATTCATTAGATGCAAAAAATAAGATTATTTCTCCAGGATTTATAGATGTTCATACTCACGATGATGATAATGTATTTTTAGACCCAACAATGTCTTCAAAAATCAGTCAGGGTGTAACAACTTGTATAGCGGGTAATTGTGGCATTAGCTTAGCACCATTTAGTTATAAGGGTGATGTTCCAGCGCCAATAGCACTTTTAGGGAAGTCAGATGTATTTAGATTTCCAAGAGTTAAAGATTATAGAAATGAATTCGAAGATAAACCTAGTACTGTGAATGTTGCTCTTTTAACTGGGCATTCAATGTTAAGAGTAGAGGCAATGAATGGTGAGTTTGAAAGGCCTGCAAGCAAGCATGAAATAAATAAAATGTTAGACTTTTTAAAAACAGCCCTGGAAGATGGTTCAATTGGATTATCAACTGGTTTGGCATATCCCGCAGCAAATGACGCGCCTACCTCAGAGATTATTGAATTAGCTAAAATCTTACCAGAGTTTGATGGGGTTTTTACTACACATATGAGAAATGAAGCTGTTGATGTTATTAAATCAGTTAATGAAACTATTAAAATATCATCTTCAACAAAGGTAAGAACTGTAATTTCACATCATAAATGTGCAGGAAGAGAAAATTGGGGAAAAAGTAAAACTACTCTTAAGTTGATTGAGGAAGCTAAAAAAAATAATTTTCTTGATTTAGATTGCTACCCTTACACAGCTAGTTCGACTATGCTACTTAAAAGCTTTGTAAAAAGAGCAGACAAGGTTTTAGTAACTTGGTCAGATAATTATCCAGATATCTCTGGTGAAGATTTGAACGTTTTGTCAGAAAAATTTGGCTTAAGTATAGATAAAACTATTGATAAGCTCTATCCAGCTGGAGCTATATACTTTCAGATGGATGATGAAGATTTAAATAGAATACTTAAGTTTCCAGGGTCAATGATAGGCTCTGACGGTATTCCTGGTGATAGACATCCTCATCCACGACTTTGGGGAACTTTTCCTAGAGTATTAGGAAAATATTCTCGAGAAATGAAACTATTCCCACTTGAGGAAGCTGTTTATAAAATGACTGGTAAAAGCGCCGAGGTTTTTGGACTTGAATCTAGAGGTACAATAGATGTAGGAAACTATGCAGATTTAGTGATATTTAACCCAGACACAATTATTGATAAAGCTTCTTATAAGTCACCAAAACTTCATTCGGAAGGTATTGAAAGTGTGTTTGTAAACGGAAAACTAGTTTGGGAGAACGATGGGGCAACCAACAACAGACCAGGAATGTTTCTTCCTGGAAAAAATTTCATTAATTAAACATATTTTTTAAAATCTTTAAATTCAATGGGTGAAAAACCATTTTTTTGGTATAATTGTAAAGCTCTTTTATGATCAAGCGAACACGTGTTTACAGTTAAAGTTTCTATTTTTTTGCTGTCCCAAGCTGTTAAAATAGCTGTTTTTAAAAGATATTCTCCTAAACCAATACCTATTGCTTCTTCAACAAGTCCTAAAAAGCTCAAATTACAGATATTAATTGTTCTATAATCTAACATAAAGAAACCTACTGGCCATCCATCCTTAATAAGAGTGTAAAATATTACATTTTTATCATTTACAAAATCGTTAACTTCCTTGTCAGTCTTATTAAGCCAGTCAGTCCAGTAATAATTTTTTCCAACCTGTTTGTAAAAAAATAAAAAATACCAAGAAGGAATATTTTCAGCTTTTAAAATAGTTAATTTATGTTTCAGTGTCTTTGGCCAATCAAAGCTTGGACGATTCTTCATTTCCAGGTAAGTAACTCTATATTTAATTATTTCTGAAGCAATTTTATTCACGTAAAAAACAACTTTCAATTTACTTTAATTGAGTTTTCTGCACTATAGTTCATATTATTAATCTTATTATTATTGAAAATTATTAGGAGTACAAATGAAACTTGTAGATCATTTAATTAATGGGCAGAATGCTGATTTTCCAAATTTATCTTCTACACCTATATACAACCCAGCCTCAGGTGAAGAGATATCGCGTGTTGTCTCAGGAACAGCAAATTGTGTTGATCAAGCAGTTAAGTCAGCTCTTAATATTTTCCCTGAATGGTCAAGTATGACACCGTTAGTTAGATCTAGAAAGATGTTCAAGTTAAAGGAAATTATAGAATTACGACAAAATGAATTGGCCAAACTTATTTCACAAGAACATGGTAAAACTTTTGATGACGCACTGGGAGAAATTGGCAGGGGATTAGAGGTTGTAGAGTTTGCTTGTGGTATTCCTAATCACTTAGCAGGCAATTATACAAGTAATGTTGGAAGGTCAATTGATAGTTGGTCTGATTATCAACCAATGGGAATATGTGCTGGAATTACACCTTTCAACTTTCCTATAATGGTTCCAATGTGGATGTTTCCAATAGCCATTGCATGTGGAAATTGTTTTATACTTAAGCCATCAGAGAGAGATCCAAGTTCAACTAGATTGCTATCTGAAATAGTTCTTGAAGCCGGCATCCCTCCTGGAGTGCTTAATATGGTTAATGGTGGGAAAGATACTGTTGATGCTATTTTACAACATAAGGACATAAGTGGTGTAAGCTTTGTTGGTTCTACACCTATTGCTCAGTATGTTTACAGTGAAGCAGCTAAATATGGAAAAAAAGTTCAGGCTATGGGTGGTGCCAAAAACCATATGGTCGTTATGCCAGATGCTGATATGGATATGGTAGGAGATGCTATTATGGGTTCTGTTTTTGGATCTGCAGGTGAGCGTTGTATGGCAATCTCAGTTGTAGTTCCTGTAGGTAAAGACACAGGCGATAAGATAAAAGAGATAGTTAAACCTAAGATTGAAAATTTAAAAATAGGTCCTGGACTTGACCCTGATTCAGAAATGGGTCCATTGGTTACTTCTGATCATTTACAAAAAGTTAAAAGATATATCGACCAGGGTGTTGATGAGGGGGCTGACTTGGTTGTAGATGGAAGAAATTTGAAACTTCAAGGTTATGAAAATGGTTTTTTTATAGGCGGTTCCTTTTTTGATAATGTTACAACGGATATGTCTATTTATAAGGAAGAAATTTTTGGTCCTGTCTTATCAATGGTAAGAGCAGATACGTTCGATTACGCTCTTGATATAGTAAATAAGCATGAATACGGTAATGGAACAGCCATTTTCACTTCAAATGGTGGGGTTGCAAGACAGTTTGCAAATGAATGTCAAATTGGAATGGTGGGAGTTAATGTACCTATTCCTGTTCCTGTTGCTTATCATTCGTTTGGAGGTTGGAAAAGGTCTGCTTTTGGTGGGCATGGAGTATATGGCATGGAAGCAGTAAGGTTCTACACAAGACTGAAGACTGTGACCGGAAGGTGGCCTTCAGGTCAACATACTGGAGCACAATACACCTTTCCAAGTAATAGTTAGCTTTTTACCATTTCTGAAAAATCTTTTACTTCTGGTAGTGGCCATTTGTCGGTGTCATTAGGGATCTTGAATACATTAAGCGTCATAGATATTAAACTGTAGTAGCCACAAATACCGACTATATCAATAGCTGCATTTTCTCCAAGTAAATTAATAAATCTTTTGTACGTATTGTCAGAAACATTTTTAAGAATATTAGCCTCTGCTGCAAAGTCAAATACTGCATTTTGTTCTGGATTTTCAAAGATTGGTTTTTTACCAAGCGAAATAGTTTCAACATGTTTTGGATCAATGCCTCCTTCAATAGCGAGGGGTGCATGATGCTCCCATTCAAATGCAGAAGACCAAACTCTTCCTGTTACAATTATAGCAAGTTCAGATAAACCTTTTGATAAGCACGTTCCATATCTTGCATATGCACCAACAGTTTGGGCACTTCGAGCAAGTCCAGGATTATTTAACCATACTCTTAATGGTCCAACTACATGACCTCTAGGACCATTAATGATAGCGTCATGAATTTCTTTTTGTTCACTAGTTAAATCTTCCACTTTCCAGTCTTTAATTCGTGTCATTTTATATCCTTTTTAAATTTCTACTAATTTATTCAATAATATTTCATCGCTATATTGCCATCCTAATAACGAAATACCTACAGGGCCAGTTTTATCTTTTAACTTTGGTATTGATATTTGTGGTCTTGAGGTCATGCCTGCAATTGAGGTTAACTGCATTAGTCTTTTTCTATAAAACCCTAAGCTTTCGTCATCTTGGCCACTCTTAAGAGCAGAAAATGGAGCTGTAGGAAACACTGCTATAGTACCTTCTGGTAAAGAGTTTTTAATTTCATCTATAAGGTTTTCTCTAAATGTTTGAGCTTTATTAACTTCTATGTCTGTAATTTTAGAAGCCATATCAATCCTACTTTTAATTTCGGGAGATATATTAGGGTTATTCTTTTCTATCCAAGGAATAATATTTATTTTAACTTCATTACCTTGAAGAATCCTAAAATTATCAGCGATAATATCTTTACTTATGTTAGATAAACGATTTTTATCAATACCTGGTAAATTATTCTTAATATAATTATTAAAATTATCTTGGACTTCTCCATCACAAAGTTCTAAGAGATCTTCTGCAATAACAAATTGTTTAAAAATAACATCTGATTTATCCATTTTATCTAATAGTACATCCCCAACTTTTTGAAATATTTCTTCACTATTAGCAAACCAACCTACTGTATCAAAGCTAGGAGCCATTGGATAAACTCCTTTCGTGTTTATTCTATTGTGAGTTGGCCTCATTCCAATTAAACCACAAAAAGATGCTGGTATTCTTACTGAACCACCTGTGTCAGAACCTATAGAAAAATCATAAAGATCAGTAGTAAGAGCAGCTGCTGACCCTGAGCTAGATCCACCAGGAACGCAACCATGTGCATTAAGATTTATAGGTGTGCCGTAATGCTTATTTTCACCTATTAGAGAGTAAAAGAACTCATCACATACTGTAATACCATTTAAACTAGCTCCTTCATTAAGGATATTTTTTAAAAATGGGGCATAATCATTAGCTGGATTACAATTATTAAAAAAATCAGGATTTCCACACGAAGTTTTTAAACCTTTGACATCACACATATCTTTGACCAAGAATTTAAGTCTATTTAATAATCCTGAATTATTCAAAATTATTTTTTTTGAAGGTGAATGTGGAACTAAATATGTCAAAAATAATTCTAACCTAAATTATAATTTAATTTTAAAATAAAACATGATAGATGTTCATATTAAGACGGAGTTATAATGAAAGTAAATGGAAAAAAATACACTTCAATATGGATTGAAGAAGATAATCGAGTTTTTATAATTGATCAGAGATGGCTACCTCATGAATTTAAAATTGTAGAACTTACAACAATTAATGATTTTGCCGTTTCAATTAAAGATATGTGGGTAAGAGGTGCACCTTTGATAGGAGTTACGGCAGCTTTTGGTTTTGCTAAATCAATGCAGTATGATAGTTCAGATAAATCGTTAGAAGATACGAAATCAATCTTATTATCTACAAGACCAACAGCTGTAAATTTACACTGGGCAGTTAAAATTATGTATGAGTTATTAATTAATGCTGACCAAGACACTCGAGCAGAGATAGCATTAGGTAAAGCAAAGGATATTCTTAAAAGGGACATTCAATCTAATAACCAAATAGGTAAAAATGGTTATGAAATAATTAAAAATATAATTAATAAAAAGAATAATGATAAAATAAATATATTAACTCATTGTAATGCTGGTTGGCTAGCTACTGTTGATTGGGGAACAGCTACGTCTCCAATATATTATGCTAAAGAAAAAGGCGCGAATATTCATGTTTTTGTTGATGAGACCAGGCCTAGAAACCAGGGGGCACAATTAACAACTTGGGAATTATCTCATAATGATATAAGTCACGATCTTATTGTTGATAATGCTGGAGGTCATTTAATGCAGCATAATGAGATTGATTTGGTATTAGTAGGATCAGACAGAACGTCGTCCAATGGTGACGTTTGTAATAAAATTGGAACTTATTTAAAGGCTTTATCAGCTTATGACAATGATATTCCTTTTTATGTTGCCTTACCATCTTCAACCATTGATTGGAATATTAAAGATGGTGTCAAGGATATACCTATTGAGGAGAGAGATCCAAGAGAAGTTAATTATGTTCAAGGTAGAGATATTTCAAATAACATCATAAAAGTTGATATAGCTCCAGAAAGAACAAAAAGTAGAAATCCTGCATTTGATGTGACACCTTCAAGATTAGTATCTGGGTTAATTACCGAACATGGAATATTTGATGCAAATTATGCTTCGTTGCAAAATTTGAAAAAATTATCTGATGGTAATACATAAAATGTTTAAAAACTTTTGGAATGAACAAATTGAACAACAATTTATAAAACCTCTAGAAAAATCCGAATATGGAGTTGATTTAGGATCACGGATTTATACATCAAGATTAATAGGTTCAGTTCCAGATTTAGTTATGCATGGAGGAGGAAATACATCTTGCAAAACTAAGATTAAAAATATTTTTAATGAATATATAGATGTAATATGTGTAAAAGGATCAGGGTGGGATCTTGAAACAATAGAAGCTGAGGGTTTGCCTGCAATCAAGTTGTCTCCACTTCTAGAACTCAGAAAATTAAAAAAATTATCTGACGAAGACATGGTTAATCAACAAAGGTCTAACTTGTTAAAATCCACATCACCAAATCCTTCTGTTGAGACGCTCTTACATGCATTTTTACCACATAAATTTGTTGACCATACTCATGCAACACCTTTTTTGATCTTAGCTAACTTACCAGAAAATAAAAAAATTGTTCAAGAAATTTTTGGTACTAAGTTAGCTATTGTCCCCTATATTATGCCCGGATTTGATTTAGCAAAAAAAGCAGCTGATATTTTTGACTCACATAAAAATTGTGAAGGTTTATTGCTCTTAAATCATGGTCATTTTACATGGGGCGCTAATGCAAAAGAATCTTATGATAGAGTTATTAGGCATACAAATAAAGTTGAAAAATGGATCAATAAAAATTTACAAAAGCAACATTACGTTGGATCAAAAATTAAAACTCTTAATTGTGAACAATTAAGTTTGTTGACTAAAATAAGAGGGAATATTCAAAAGCATAGTAAAGATTATAACTTTGTTCCGACTTTTGACATTAGAAATGACAAAGAAATAAATGATTTTTTAATGAATAAAGATATTAATAAATTATCAAAACGTGGTGTTGCTTCACCAGATCATGTTATAAGAATTAAAGGTAATCCTTTAGTTTTATCCAAAAATTTTGACGAAAAAGAATTAATAGCTATGCTAGATAATTTTCGCAATGAATACATAACCTATTTTAAACGGCACGAAAAAAGATTTAAAAATAAATTAAAAATGTTAAATCCTAATCCTAATGTTATTTGGGCTCCTGGTATTGGTATGATTGGAATTGGAGGAGATAAAAAAGGGGCTTCACTTGTTGCAGATATCGCAGTCCAAAACATACATGTTATAAACAAAGGTGAAATTCTTGGTGGTTATTATCCAATTAAAGAAAAAGATCAATTTGACATAGAATATTGGTCACTAGAACAAGCAAAAATTAAAAAATCTTCACCTTCTATGATTAAGGGTAAAACAATAATAATAACGGGTGCAGCGGGCGTAATTGGAAGAGAAATTGCTAAACTATTTAATTTAAATGGAGCCAACGTATTTTTAGTTGATAAAAATATTAAAAATCTTCAAGAAACACAAAAATTAATGAATAATAATTGTGTATGTTTTCAGTCTGATCTTACAAATTCTAATGCATCAAAAAAAATAATTAATACTTGTTTAGAAAAATTTGGTGGAATTGATATTCTGATTTCAAATGCTGGATATGCTTTTGAGTCTTCAATTTTAAATCTTGAAATAGAAAACTTAAAAACAAGTTTTGAATTAAATTTCTTTGCACATTTAAACCTTGCAAAAGAGGTGTCTAAAGTTTTTATCAATCAATCTATTGGTGGAAAAATTCTTTTTAATGTTTCGAAGCAAGCCGTAAATCCTGGCAAAAACTTTGGTGCATATGGATTGCCAAAAGCAACCCTAATGTTTTTGTTAAAACAATTAGCATTAGAACTAGGAGAATTTGACATAAGCGTGAATGGTGTAAACGCAGATAAAATAAGATCTGGTTTATTGACGCCCAAAATGATTAAAAGTAGGTCCAAAAGTAGGGGAATTGACGAAAACAAATATATGAGCGGTAATTTACTCTCAAAAGAAGTTGAAGCAAAACATGTGGCTGAAGGATTTTTATCATTAGCTAAAAGTGAAAGAACATCAGCTCATGTTTTGACGATTGATGGTGGTAATATTGAGGCTAGTTTAAGATGAAACTAATGACCTTCAAAATCGCACAATGATTGGACTTCAATTCCTTTGTCTTCGATCTTATTTCTTCCTCCCAACTCTGGCAAATCAATAATAAATGTGCAGCCACAAACTTTGGCATCTAATTTATGAATTAACTCGATACTTGCGAGGGCAGTTCCACCAGTTGCTATCAAATCGTCAACTATTAAGACATTATCATTTTTGTTTACAGCATCCGTATGTATCTCAATAGTTGCTGTCCCATATTCTAAGTCATATTCCTGACTTAAAGTGTCATGGGGTAATTTACCTTGCTTCCTAATAGGAGTAAAAGGTAAAGATAGCTCATTTGCAATAATACTTCCTGTAATAAAACCTCTTGCTTCAATGCCAGCAATACAAGTTAAATTTTTATTTTTCCAATAATTACAAGTTAAATTAATAACCTCTTTCATTGCTTCAGAGTTAGAATACAAAGTTGTAACATCACGAAACATTATACCCTTTATTGGAAAATCAGGTATAGTTCTTATTGCATTTTTGATTTTATCCATTTGCCTTCCTTACATTTATTTTTTATTTATTCTTTCAAGAATAACGTTTAATTTTTGAATTAAATCTCTATCTCTCTTTTCAGGAGCAGTAATAATAGCGTTATCCAAAGAATTATTACAACCCAAGCCACAAAGGTTTCTGTCTGATTTCAAGAATTCAGGTAAAGCTTCTATTATTTTTTGAGCTTTAGAAGAGTTTTCTGTTAGAGTATTAATAATATCGGAAACTTCTACTGAATCATGGTCAGGGTGCCAACAGTCAAAATCTGTAACCATTGATAAAGATGCATAGCAGATTTCAGCTTCTTTTGCTAATTTAGCCTCTGGCATATTTGTCATACCAATGACATCACATTTCCAGTTATCTTTATAAAGTTTTGATTCAGCTAAGGTTGAGAATTGAGGACCTTCCATAGTCATATAGGTTCCACCTGATTCAATTTTAATATTCAGTTTTTTTCCTATTTTAAGAATTATATCACTAAATTTATCACACGTTGGATGAGCTAAACTAACATGTGCAACGCAACCTTTACCAAAAAAACTTTTATCTCTTAAATACGTTCTATCAATAAATTGATCAACAAGTACAAAATCACCAGGTGCTAAATCTTCCCTTAAGCTTCCACAAGCCGATACAGATAAAATGTCTGTGACACCTAACTTTTTCAATGCATAAATATTTTGTTTGTAAGGCACAGTTGATGGTGAGTGATAATGACCTCTTCCATGCCTAGGTAAAAAATAAATCTGCAGTCCATTTATTTCTCCTGAGAGAATTTGATCAGAGGGTTCTCCCCAGGGAGTTGTAACGTCTATCCATTTAGTTTTCTCAAGGCTTTTTAAATCATACAGTCCTGAACCACCAATTATACCCAAACACGTCTTCATTTGAAACTCCATAAAAACTTTACAAATATATTAAATCATAAATAATATTTTTAACATTTTAAACATAAATTCTATGGGAGATAATTTATGGATTTCAATGAAAATAATGCAACTGACGCTGTTTTAAGCAGCTTTGCAAAAATAAAAGACAAAAGACTTAAGCAGATAATGAGCTCTATAATTACCCATTTGCATGAAGTTGTAAAAGAAGTTGAGCCAACTGAAGATGAATGGATGAAGGCTATTATGTTTTTAACTAAAACAGGTCAGAAATGTGATGATAAAAGACAGGAATTTATACTTTTATCTGATGTCTTGGGAGTTTCGATGTTGCTAGACGCAATAAATAATCGCAAGTCAAAGGATGAAACTGAGACCACTGTTTTAGGACCATTTCATGCACCTTCGCCGACAGTTACTAATGGTGAAAATATAGCTAAAAGCGTAGTGGGAGATAACTGTATAGTTTCAGGTAATATTATGGATATAGATAAAAATCCAATACCAGGAGCATCAATTGAAGTTTGGCAATCAGGTCCTGACGGTTTATATGATGTTCAAAAAGATGCTGATGTAGTTGATTTAAGAGCTACTTTATCATCCCTTAAAGATGGATCTTATTTATTTAGAACAGTAAAACCACAATATTATCCAATCCCTGTTGATGGTCCTGTAGGAGATCTTTTAAATAATTTGGATAGACACCCATATAGACCTGCACATATCCACTTTATGGTTAAAGCTGAAGGCTACAAAGATCTAGTAACCCACGTATTCATAGACGGTGATAAATATTTAGAGAGTGACACTGTTTTTGCAGTGAAGAAGAGTTTAATAAGGCAATTAGATGAAAGTTTCGATAAGGATAATAACCAAAAATGCTATAATTTAAATTTTGATATCATTATGGAAAAAAACTAGAAGGAACTACATTAAGTTCCTTCTAATTAAAACTTTTTAAAGTCTAGATGCAACATTTTCCCAGTTAACTAAATTATCTACAAAATTCTTTAAGTATACAGGTCTTTTGTTCCTAAAATCAATGTAGTAAGAATGCTCCCATACATCACATCCTAATAATGCTGTTTGTCCAAAGCAAACAGGATTAACACCGTTTTCTGTCTTGGTTACCTTCAGGCTGCCATCTTTATCTTTAACTAACCAACACCAACCTGAACCAAATTGTGTTGCACCAGCGTTACAAAAATCTTCCTTAAATTTGTCAACGCTTCCAAAAGAGCTTGTTATAGCGTTTTCTAATTCAGACGGCATGCTAACCTTTGAAGGCCCCATCATTTGCCAAAACTGTTCATGGTTCCAGTGTTGAGATACATTATTAAAAATACCGCTTTGAGCAACATTATTAGAATTATAAGTCCCAACAATAATCTCTTCTAAGCTTTTATTTTCCCACTCGGTACCTTTTAATAGGTTGTTTCCATTATCAACATAGGCTTTATGATGAATATCGTGATGATATTCCATTGTTTCTTTACTCATGCCATGTTCAGATAAAGCATCTATGGCATAAGGGAGGTCTGACAGTACTAAACTCATTTAATTCTCCTGAATAGTTTATAGTAGAAATAATTATAATTATAAATTTTACAAGTTAATTAATTATAAAATATTGATTTTAATATTTATAAAATGTAATGCTTTCTTTGTAAATAATTTAGGGGGGGTTATGAAACAAAGAGTTATTGAGCTTACAGATTTTGGTGTTGCGGAAAATATGCGTCCTGTAGAGACAGATATTCCGTCTCCAGGTCCAGGCCAAATTGTCGTAAAAAATATTGCTATCGGACTAAATTATTTAGATACATATTTCAGAAGTGGACTATATCCATGGCCTAATCAGGAAAAGATTAAAATACCTGGTTCTGAAGGTGTAGGTCACATTCATTCCGTTGGACAAGATGTCAACTTCTTAAAAGAGGGTGATAAAGTATCATATGTTACTCCTGTTGGAGCTTATGCAGAGTACGCTCTGATAAATGCAGCTCATGCAGTTGAACTTAAAGTGGATGTTAATGATCATGATGTCGTTGCAAGTACACTCAAAGGTTTAACCACGCACTATTTGCTTCATTTAACATTTAAGTTAGAAAGTGGCATGACAGCATTGGTTCACGCAGCTGCAGGAGGTGTTGGTCAATTAATGGGGCAATGGGGACGTGAAATAGGTGCAACTATGATCGGAACTGTTGGTGGTCCAGAAAAAGCAGAAGCAGCTAAAAAAGCCGGTTATCATCATGTTATTGATTATAATGACAAAGATTTTGTAGCTGAAGTAATGTCTATTACAGACAACAAAAAATGCGACGTAGTATACGATAGTGTTGCCAAGTCTGTTTTTCCAGGTTCAATGGATTGCCTGAAACCAAGGGGATTATGGGCATTATTTGGTCAGGCATCGGGACCAATAGTTGATTTTAATTTAGCTTTACTATCTGCTAAAGGTTCTCTTTTTGTAACTAGGCCTACTTTGTTTACTTATATTGCAAATAGAGAGGAATATAATGATGCTTCTTATCAACTCTACAGTAGAATTGCAGATGGACGACTAAATGTAGCTATTCATGATAAAATGCCGCTAGAAAAAATAGTTGAAGCTCATAACTTACTTGAAGGCAGAAAAACAAAAGGTGGCATTGTAATTACACTTTAAAATAAGGATTAAATAATGATAGATCTATATAGTTGGCAGACACCTAACGGTAGGAAAGTGTCTATAATGCTAGAAGAAATTGGAATTGATTATAATGTTTTTCCTATAAACATTGGAAAAGATGAACAATTTCAACCACATTTTTTAGAAATATCACCAAACAATCGTATTCCTGCAATCATTGACAGAGATAATAATAATTACTCACTTTTTGAGTCAGGTGCTATTTTAATGTACCTGGCTGAGAAAAGTGGAACGCTAATAAATAAATCAAATACTGATGAATATTATAGGACAATAGAATGGCTCATGTGGCAAATGGGTGGGGTAGGCCCTATGTTTGGTCAGGTTCATCACTTTGTCAAATACAACAAGGGAAAGTCAGCATATGCTGAAGAAAGATACTCAAAAGAAGCCAGAAGACTATATGGTGTGATGGATAAGCGCTTAAGTAAAAATCCATATATATCTGGTAAGGAATATAGTATCGCTGACATTTCCATATGGCCTTGGACAGCTAGATTTGACTGGCAAGAAATTGATTTAAATGAATTTCCTAACGTTACTAGATGGTATAAGGAAATGATTGACAGGCCTGCTGTACAAAAAGGTTGGCTTGTGCCTCAAAATGATCAATTGATTCCATCCCCTTAAAGAAAAGAAGATAAGTTGGAAACTAAAGTCTCAATTGCAGGTTTAGGTTGGTGGGGAAAAGTTATGATTAATAGATTATCTTCATCGTCTAAGGTGAAGATAGTTAACTTAATTGATCCTTACCCTGATGAAGATGCAGTTAACCTTGCAGATGACAAAAACTTAAAAATTTTTACTAATTTTGACGATGCTTTTAATGAACAAATTATAGATGCAATAATACTTTGTACTCCTAATTCATTTCATATGGATCAAACTATAAAAGTAGCAAACTTGGGTATTCATGTTTTCTGTGAAAAGCCTCTGTCTTTAATATCACCAGAAGTAAAGAAAATGATAGATATGTGTAATGAGAATAAAGTTATACTCGGGGTTGGCCATGAAAGACGTTTTGAAAAAGGATGGCAAAAACTTAAAGAAATAATAAATAATAATTCTTTGGGTAATATTATGTATGCTGAAGGGCATTTTAGTCATAATAAATTGGCAAATCTTCCATTAGATAATTGGCGAACAGATCCACAATATGCACCTGCTGCCGGTATGACTGGGATGGGCGTACATTTAACTGATCTAATGATATGGTTATTTGGTCCTGTAGAAAGTGTGTTTGCTTCAACTGCACAAAGGGCACTTAAGTACAAAACAGGCGATGTTGTTTCAGCAAGTCTTAATCATAAATCTGGTTTAAGTACCCAAATTACAGCAATTCTAAAAACACCTCATTATCAAAGGATAACTATATGGGGAGAGAATGGATGGGTAGAATTAGTTGATAGTTCACATCCAGATACTCCTGGACCTTCATTTATGAAGATTGTAATGAATGACGGATCTGTTAAAGAGGAAAGTTTTGAGTGGACGGACACAGTGTCTGCTAATATTAATAATTTTGTAGATTCAATCAATAAAGAAGATGAATATATATTTAAAGATATTGAAAAATTTCAAAATATCGCTGTTTTAGAAGCTATTTATCAATCAAGTTTATCTAAAAAATCTATTAATGTAGAAGCTTTTAACTAACATTTAAATTATATATTTTTTAAATCCAGCTTTTCCATCGACAGTCTGTTTAAGGTAAGCATTAATGCTGTAATAAAAATACAGGTTAAAAATCCCCCAAACTGTATCGATAATCCTGACAATAAAGTGCCTATGAGCCTTCCAAAAGCATTGGACATATAATAAAAACCTACATCAAGGGTCACTCTGTTTTTATCTGTATATTTTAATATTAAAAAAGAATGTAATGATGAGTTTACAGCAAACACAAATCCAAAAATGAAAAGAACAGATATAGTTATATAAAGCTTATACTCTTCAAAATATAAACTTAATAATATCAATAAAATAGGGATGCCTATGAGCAAACTAGCCCAATACTTTGTTTGCTTACTAATTGATTCATTTTTAGACAAAATTTTTGGAGTTATGCCTTGTACAAAGCCATAAAAAATAGTCCATACAGCCATGAATGTTCCAATGACAAAGAAAGCTTTTTTATGAGCATCAATCGATCCATCAGACATCACAGAATATAAAAACACAGGAAGTCCAACAACTAACCACGTATCTCTTGCTCCAAATAAAAAAACTCTTCCAAAGCTAAGGTAATTAATATTTTTATTTTTTGAAAATACTTCGGAAAATTTTACGTCTTTTTTAATTTTTGAAAAATCATTATTTAAGTAAATAAAAACGAGTATCAAAATCATTGAAAGTAATCCTGCCATTAATATCAAAGACAATTGAAAGCCTAAAAAAGCTAGCAAAAATGCCCCAAGTAAAAAGCCAAATCCTTTAACAGCATTTTTAGATCCAGTCATTAGTGTAACCCATTGAAATAGTTTATTATTTTTATCTGGTGCTAATAATTTTACAGAACTTTTGGAGCTCATTTTAGTTAAATCTTTTGCTATGCCAGACAAACCTTGTGTAGCCATAACAAAAATAACTGATGAGGTTATACTCCAACTTTTATCAACCTGAGTTAAAAGTAGTAATGAAAATATTTGAAAAATCATTCCACTAAATAGTGTAATATTTAAACCAATTTTTTTAGCAATCCATCCTGCTGTTAGGTTTGTTACCATGCCAAAGAATTCGTATAATAAGAACAAATAAGCTAATTGAAGTGGGCTAAAGCCAAGTGTATGAAAATGAAGGAGAACTAACATTCTTAATGCCCCATCAGTAAGCATAAAGAACCAGTAAGATAATGTTACCAGTACAAAAGAGACTTCATTATTATTTAGTGTTTTAATCATTTTTAAATAGTTTTACTAACCATACCAACAATATCGACTAATCGGTTTGCATATCCCCATTCATTATCATACCAAGCATATAATTTTAATTGAGTTTTGTTTATTACCATTGTTGATAGGGCGTCTATTATTGAACTCCTTGGGTCATTAACAAAGTCAGTTGATACTAATGGACGATCTTCATATCCAAGAATGCCTCTAAGCTCATTTTCACTTGAGTTTTTAAGCATGGTATTGACTTCGTCTTCATTAACAGGACGTTTCATTTCAAAGACGCAGTCAGTTAAGGATGCGTTTAATAGAGGTACTCTTACTGCGTGGCCATTTAACTTACCTTTGAGTTCAGGATAAATAAGTGAAATAGCCTTGGCAGATCCAGTAGTTGTTGGAATTAAGTTATTTACTGCAGACCTTGCCCTCCTAAGATTATTTTGAGGAATATCAACTAATGTTTGGCTATTTGTTAAATTATGAATTGTTGTTATAGAGCCGTGAACTATACCTATATTTTCGTGCATTACTTTAATGATAGGGGCTATGCAGTTGGTAGTACAACTTGCTGCTGTAATTATATTATGTTTATTTGGGTTATATATGTTTTGATTTACACCATAAGCTATATTTGCAATGTTTTCCTCGTTTACAGGAGCTGAGACAACAACTTTCTTTACACCTTTGTCAAAATATTTTTTTAAATCTGACGAGTTATTATGTGCCCCAGTGCAATCGATTAAGATATCAATGTTGTTTAGATCTAAGTTTTCAATATTTTTTTGAAACGTTGATTGAATATTTTTTTTGTTAATTGAAATTTTTTCATTATCTAGTTTAAAGCTAGCGTCCCAATTACCATGAATACTATCAAACTCTAGACTGTGTAATAGAGAAGAAGGATTTCCATTAAGTTCATTTAAATATGTTACTTTATAATCATTTGAGATAAGTAATTTTAAAACTAACTTACCTATTCTACCTATACCGTTAATGGCTATATTAGTCATTTTTTGTCCTATTAATCATAATCGCTATTTTCAATTTAAATTATTTAATGTTTCATTAAAATATTATAAACTTAAATTAAAACATAATCATTACAGATTTATTAAGATTCAAGGATTTCTATTGAATGAATAATATAAACATACCATCAAATATTGATAATTTAAGTCAAATTTTAGAAGATGGTCTTATATTATGTAATGAAAGTGGTATTATAATTTCATCTAATGATGTTGCTAAGCAATTTCTCAATAAGAAACTAAATAGTAGAAATATTTATGAATTCATTGAAATTGCTGAATTTAAAAATCTAGAAGAAAGTAATCAAAAAGATAATTTAAATGAAGAATTTCACTTTCAAACAAGTGATATTTTAAAAAGATCTCTAATAATAAAAGTTAAAAAAATTGAAGACAATTTATTTGCAATTCTACTTCTTGATATGACATCACAAAGAAATCTTGAAAAAGTAAGACGTGATTTTGTAGCTAATGTAAGTCATGAGCTAAGATCACCACTAACTAGTCTTGTTGGATTTATAGAAACTTTATTAAGTGGCAACGTACAAGACGAAGAAACTAGGAATAAGTTCTTAAAAATAATGGATGAAGAATCTAAAAGAATGAATAGATTAATCGATGATATTTTATCTTTGTCAAAAGTTGAAACAGAAGAACATATTACACCTAATACAACAATTTCACTAATAGATCCAATCAAACATATTATTTCATCCATTAATGAAAAAGGGTTAAAAAAAGAAAATAAAATATTAATTGAGGACTTAAGAGATGACCCTAAAAAGAATTGTTTCATAAGCGGAGATATTGATGAAATTAATCAAGTATTCGTCAATCTTTTAGAAAATGCAATCAAATATGGTTTTGATAATACTAATGTCATAGTAAGAATAGAACATTTAAAAAATAAAGAGATCAAAGTCAGTATTATTAATAGTGGAGAAGGAATACCTGATAAATATGTAGACAGGCTTACTGAGAGATTTTTTCGTGTTGATAAAGCAAGATCAAGGAAAATAGGTGGTACTGGTCTTGGCTTAGCAATCGTAAAGCATATACTAATCAAGCATAGAGCACAATTATCTATAAACAGCATTCCTAATCAAGAAACTAACTTCTCAATCACTTTTCCAATAATAAATTAAAACTGTAATAAAAACGTAATATTTAACATTTAAGACGATTTCATGATAAATATTAAGGAGTTGCTGAGTGAATAATAATATTAATAAAACAGATTACAGATACGTTAACGATCTAAGGCGATTAGCTTATTCCCAAGGCAAATTAATCGAACAAAAAAAATTCTTAATATTATTAGGCATAGCAGCAATTTTTTTAATTTTAGTTGCAGTGGTTGTTGAGCAATATATTTCTTTAGGAAGCGAGCAAACTTTTATTTTAGTTGCTGCTGCAATGGTTGGTGGATATATGGCGCTTAATATTGGTGCAAATGATGTTGCCAATAATATGGGACCAGCAGTGGGTGGAAAAGTCATCTCTGTAGGTACTGCAGTTGTTATTGCAGCAATTTGTGAAAGTTCTGGTGCGTTATTGGCTGGAGGAGATGTGGTTAGCACTGTTTCTAAGGGGATAATATCACCAGGAGATTCTGTAACTACAACAGATTTTAGATATCTAATGTTAAGTGCATTATTAGCTGCTGCTCTTTGGATAAATTTAGCAACTTTTTTTAATTCACCAGTATCGACAACACATTCCATTGTAGGTGGTATTCTTGGAGCAGGTCTTACAGTAGCGGGAGCTTCGATTGTTAATTGGGGTACAATGGCTGCTATAGCAGCTAGTTGGGTTATTTCTCCTGTTTTTGGGGGTATGATAGCTGCGCTATTATTATACTTAATAATTGTAAAAATTTTAAATGTTAAAGATAAAAGAGAAGCTGCCACTAAATGGGTTCCAATTTTAATTTCTTTGATGGCTGGTGCTTTTACAGCATACATGGCTCTAAAAGGGCTCAAAAAAATTTACAAGTTTAGTACTTATGAAGTCTATTTATACACTGTCATTTTTATGATGCTGGCATATTTTCTTTCAAAACCATATATAAAAAATAAAGTTAAATCTTTAGAAAACAAGAAAGAAGATATTTATAAATTATTTCATTTACCTCTTCTATTTGGTGTTGCGCTTCTGTGTTTTGCTCATGGTGCTAATGATGTAGCTAATGCTGTTGGTCCACTTGCTGCAATAGTTAGCACATTCACACCAAATGAAGGTATTGCTGCAAAAGTGTCTATTCCATTATGGGTGATGGTTATTGGAGCAATAGGTATTGCTTTAGGACTATTGTTATTTGGTCCTAAATTAATAAATACAGTAGGTCAAAAAATAACTAGATTAAATGCCCCAAGAGCTTATTGCGTAGCTCTGTCTTCTGCAATTACAGTGTTAATTGCCACAACCCTAGGATTGCCAGTTAGCTCTACTCATATTGCCATAGGAGCTATTTTTGGAATTGGTTTTTTAAGAGAGTTTAGAGAAAATCCAGAAAGGAACACATCTTCAACCTCAAGAGCTAAAAGAAAGTTGGTTAGAAGAAATTTTGCATATTCAATTGGTGCAGCTTGGATAATAACTGTTCCTGCGTCAGCAACTATTGCAGGTACTATTTATTATTTGTTAAGCATAACTTCTTTATAAATTTTAATTTCATAAGTTTAAAAATTTGGTATTAAAGAAATAAAAAATCATATAGCTTTTTGTAAAGATATGAATGCAAACATTTTAATAGCAGATGATGAGCCTAATCAATTAGAGTTGATGTCCTTCAATTTAACTAATGCAGGGTATTCTATTATTAAAGCTACAAACGGTAAAGAGGCTATCGAGCTGATTGAAAATCATTCTCCTGATCTAATAATTTTAGATTGGATGATGCCAAAAATGTCTGGTATTGATGTATGCAGAACTCTAAGATCTAGATCTGAAACCAAACAAATCCCAATAATAATTTTAAGTGCTAGAAGCGAAGACTCAGATAAGTCTCTTGGTTTAGATACTGGTGCAGACGATTACATATCTAAACCATTTTCTCCAAAAGAGTTTATTTCAAGAGTTAAAGCTTTGTTAAGGCGTTCTAAACCTTCACTTGTAAATGATGTTTTACAACATAATAGCTTAATACTCTCTTTAAGTGAAATGACTGTTACCTATTTTGACAAAAATGTAAAATTAGGTCCTAAAGAATTTAAATTGCTTTCATTATTAATGGAACGTCCGGGCCATGTTTTTTCAAGAAGTAAACTTTTAGATCAAGTTTGGGGTCATGGAGTGTATGTTGATGAAAGGACGGTTGATGTTCATATGAGCCGTTTAAGAAAATCTTTAAAATCTGTCTCAGATGATAATTTAGATCCAATAAGGACAGTACGTGACGGCGGCTATGGGTTGTTAACAAATAAAATCGTTTAAATTCCAGCCTAATGTGATATAATCGATTCAAATTATAACTTAAATAGTTGTTATATTTGATTTATTTGCACAAAATATTACCTTTCTTTTTGTCTCCTTTGGGAATTGTGCTAATCCTATTAATCATTTTTTTCTTTAATCGAAGAAAATTTTATGTTTTTTTATCTTTATTAATTCTATTAATTTCTACGAATCCTTTTGTAGGTAATTATCTTGCTCAGAAGTTAGAGGATCCATACAAGCCAATACCTATATCCTCTTTAAAAGAGAATGATGCTGTTGTTGTGCTAAGTGGAATGCTTCATCAGGTAGGTGATCAAAAGTATTCAACTTATGAATTTTCAGATCCAGATCGTTTTTTTGCAGGTATAGATTTAATTAAAAAACAGAAAGCAAATAAGTTAATATTTACTGCTGGTCAATTACCATGGACAGAGAATTGGAAACCTGAGGGTTTTATTCTTAAAGATAAGGCAATTTCCTTTGGTGTTCCAGGTGAGATTTTAGTTACAGACAAAGTCAAGAATACTTATGAAGAAAGTATTGCTGTTACAAAACTTATTCCAAATAACTCTTCTATTATACTGGTTACTTCAGCATTTCATATGCACAGATCCAAATATTTGTTTGAAAAGCAGGGATTAAGTGTAACTTCATTTCCCGTTGATTTTAAATATCAAAATAGAAATATTACTCTTTTAGAATTTATTCCAGATATTAAAGCATTTAAAAAAACATCAAGATTTATAAGAGAGAATATTGGAAGGTTGTATTACAAAATTATAATGTAATATGATTTAAGTATTCTTTGGAACTTGCTCAGTGTACCAATTATAAATATCTCTACCTGTCATTATTTCAACATCTTTATGTTCTAAGACGTAATCTAATAATTTCTCAAAAAAACCAATTCTATGGGGAACGCCTGTTAGATAAGGATGAACGCTTATAGCCATTATCTTAGTATTTTCTTCCGTTTCTTTATACAGTCTATCAAATTGTAATTTTCCTCTATTATAAATCTCATCAGATTTATGAACCTGGACAGAAGTCATAACCACATCATTAATTTCAATTGGATAGGGTAGTGTTATCATTCTCTTACCACTTTTAACCTTTAAGTCTTGTGGCAAGTCATCTACAGGCCAATTTGCTGTATATTTAATTCCATTATCAGATAAGATATCTAAAGTAT
>QBZZ01000023.1 GCA_003282145.1 SAR116 cluster bacterium AG-337-N21 | reverse complement strand
AAAGATATTCTAAACCAAAAGACTATGGTTAGAATGCTACAAGGTGATGTTGGCTCAGGTAAAACAATAGTAGCATTAATTTCAATGTTACACTCTATATCGGATGGATCTCAATCCGTACTTTTAGTACCTACCGAAATATTGGCTTTACAACATTACAACACTATAAAGAAACTTCTTGCTCCAATGAATATAAATATTGCCTTATTATTAGGTACTTCTAGGTCAAATCATAATAAAAAAGAAAGAACAGAAGTTATCAATAGTATAGCCAATGGTCATGTTAAAGTTATTGTTGGCACGCATGCATTGATATCTAAAAATGTCACATATAAAAATTTGTCTCTAGCAGTAATAGACGAACAACATAAATTTGGTGTAAAACAAAGATATGAAATCACTCAAAAAGGTACAAATGTTAACATATTAGTTATGACAGCCACCCCTATTCCAAGGTCCCTTGCCTTAACCGCTTATGGTGATATGGATATGTCAATCATAAAAGAAAAACCTATTGGAAGGAGACATATAAAAACTTATGTTCTACCTCAAAGTAAAATAAAAGAGGTTTTATTATCTGTCGAAAGAGCAATTAAAAATGGCGCTTTAATATACTGGGTTTGTCCTATGATTGAAAATTCAGAAAATGAAGATTTAATTGCAGTAAATGAAAGGTTTGATTTTTTAACAAATTTTTTCCCAAATGTTGATATATCTCTAGTTCATGGGAAACAAAATCAAATTGACAAGGAAAAGGCAATTAATGACTTCAAGGTCGGTAAAAGTAAGATTCTTGTAGCCACCACTGTTATTGAGGTTGGTGTTGATATTCCTGATGCAACTATTATGGTTATTGAATGTGCTGAAAGATTTGGATTATCACAAATCCATCAATTAAGAGGAAGAGTTGGAAGAAGTAATGAAGAATCCTCTTGTATATTATTGTACAAATCACAACTAAGCCCAATCGCATACTCAAGATTAAAGATCTTAAAAGAAACTGATGATGGTTTTAAAATTTCCGAAAATGACTTGATATTAAGAGGACCTGGTGAAGTTCTAGGAAGTAAGCAGTCAGGAAATATAGATTTCAAATTCATAGACTTACATTTACATAGTGATTTAATACCTGCAGCAAGAGATGAGGCTGTTAATTTATTAAAAAATGAAAATCAACAATACAAGGTAAACACTCTTTTATCTATTTTTGAAAATAATGACGCTATTAAATTATTAAAAGGTGGATGATTATTTATAATTTATCTTTTACTAATTTTAGGTGTTACTATTCCACCAGAAATAACCATTTTGACTGCATCCTCTACTTTCATTTTCATGAAAATCAAATCTTTCTTAGGTAAAAATAAAAGAAATCCACTAGTTGGGTTAGGAGTAGTAGGTATAAAAACATTTATTAATGTTTCTTTATTTAAAGTTTGAACCTCACCTTTAGTTTCACCTGTAACAAAACCTATGACCCAAATACCCTTTCTAGGATATTCAACTAAAACCACATCCCTAAAACTTTCTGAATTAGTAGACATAACAGTTTCCATAATTTGTTTTATGGCACTATAAATACTTCTCACAACGGGCATTTTATTCAGAACTCTTTCACCCGTTTTTAGTAATGTTCTTCCAATAAAGCCAGGGGTAATTGCACCAATAAATGTTATTACAACAATACTTATTATTAATCCTAATCCAGGTATTTGATGAGGTAATTGTTTTGTAAAGTCTAGACTATCAGGTAACAAGCCTGCCACTTGGGCATCAATGAAAGTAATTATAATCCAAGTTACATATATCGTAATTAAAATTGGAGAAGTAACTAAAATACCCGCAAGAAAGTATCTTCTGAAACGAGCAAAAATACTTAATTTTTTTTCAGACAACAATATCTCCTAATAATAAATTAATTTATAATTATAATGAATATGTTTATAATTAGTACAAAAAAGATTGTATTATGAAAAAAATCTCAAAAAAAAAATCTAATGAATTAAATAAACTTGGATCAATTAATAAAATTAGACGTGTAATTGAAATATTGAGAGATCCTGATGGTGGATGTCCATGGGATTTAAAGCAGGATTATAATTCAATAGCACCGTATTCAATTGAAGAAGCTTATGAACTAGTAAATGCAGTTGAAAAAAATGATATAAATGAAATTAAAAGTGAGTTAGGAGATTTATTGTTGCAAGTTGTTCTTATATCTCAAATTGCTTCTGACCAAGGTGACTTCAATTTTGACGATGTTGCAGATGAAATTTCACAAAAGATAATAAGAAGACATCCTCAAATCTTTGACGAAAATTACAAGATTAATGACTTACCCCAAGAAAGTTGGGAAAGAATAAAAAATTTAGAAAAAAAGAATAAAAATAATTCAAATAAAAGTACATTAGATCAAATTGAAAATAATATGCCCACCATTCTGAAATCATTAAAAATTCAAAAAAAAGCAGCATCATTAAATTTTGATTGGATTAGTAAAGATCAGGTACTTGAAAAAGTTGATGAAGAATTAAATGAATTAAAAGATGCCTTGAAAGAAAAAAATAATAAAAATATTGAAGATGAACTAGGCGATTTGTTTTTTACATTAATAAGTTTATCAAGACATTTAAATCTTGATCCAGATCAAACATTAAAAAAAGCTAATCAAAAATTTATCAAAAGATTTAATAAAATGGAAAACATTATTGAAGATAAAAAATTAAAATGGCATAATTTAAAATCTACCAACTTTAAAAATTTATGGAATAACGCTAAAAGATTAATAAATGAGGATTAAATGAATTCTAATTTACCAAAAACAATTTTTATTACTGGTGCGACATCTGGTTTTGGAAAAGCTACAGCTACATTATTTAATGAGAATGGATGGCAAACTATAATTACTGGAAGAAGAGCCGATCGTCTTGAAGAACTTGCAAAAGAATTAGGACCGAAATCGTTACCTTTATCCTTTGACGTAAGTGACAAACAATCTGTTCAAACTGCAATTAAAAATATACCTCCAAACTTTAATAAAATATCCGTACTATGCAACAACGCTGGTTTAGCATTAGGATTAGAAGGTGCGGATAGTGCTGACCTAGAGGACTGGGACCAAATGATTGATACTAATATTAAGGGATTAGTTTATACGACAAGAACTATTTTGCCACTAATGATTGATAATGGAGAAGGCCATATTATTAATCTTGGTTCTGTTGCGGGATCTTATCCTTATCCTGGTGGAAATGTTTATGGTGGTACAAAAGCATTCGTAAGTCAATTTTCGTTAAATTTAAGAGCTGATCTAGTTGGTAAAGGAATTTATGTTACGTCTCTTGAACCTGGTCTTGCTGAAACTGAGTTTTCAATTGTTAGATTTAAAGGAGATATAGAAAAAGCATCTGAAATTTACAAAAATACTAAAGTAATTAGTCCAGCAGATATAGCTGAAACAATTTTTTGGATTTCTACAAGACCAAAGAACATTAACATCAATAGAATTGAAATAATGGCTGGTGATCAAGCTTTTAATCCTTTTAATGTTGTAAAAAAAGACTAATATGCATCACTAAGATAAGGATGATTTTTTGGAATTGCTATTTCCTTTATGTGACTCCAAATATCATGATTAGAAGCGGCTAGTATTGGACCTTTTGAGTTTAAATTAAATTCTTCTTTATTCTTTACCATATACACAACCCCACCAGCTTCTCTTACAATTAAATCTAACGGTGAATGATCCCAAGGTGTTACTCTACCATGAAATAAAAATTGAGTTTGGTTTTTTGCTAACATAATAGTTTCGATTCCAGCACTACCAATAAAAACTCTCTTAGTGTTATTTCGTAAGTTGTTCAAAATAGTCTGTCTATAAGGATCTGGAATACCTTTAGTTCCTCCAGAACCTAAAATCTTGCTAGGACTAAAAGAGTTTATTGATAGTTTAGTAATTTTTTTAGTTTCAATATTCATAGAAAATGCACCAAAATGTTTAAATCCATAAACAAAAATTTTTTTCAGTGGATAATATATAAATGTAGCGATAGGAATTGAAGAACATGCAAGCGAAATCATTGTACAAAAATTTTCTTTTCCATTTATATAATTTTTAGTTCCATCTATTGGATCAACAACCCATACTAGAGGTTCATTTAATAGACTTAAATATTGTTTATTATCTTTATAAGAACTTTCTTCGCCAATACAATTTTTAATATTTAAAAATCCACTTAATTTTTTAAAAATTAATTCTTCACTTTTTTTGTCTGCAATACTAACAAAGTCATCATTGGATGCTTTAGTAGAAACATCAATCGATTTAAGATTGTTAAAATATTTAAGAATAATTCTTTGATTAACATCTTTAAGTAAAATATTTATATATTTAACTATTTCATCCCTAGTTTTTTTATCATTTATAAAGTTTTCAGTCATGATTATTTAATTATATCGAATTCATTCTTATGTGAGGATAATTAGATTTAAAATATGTTAATTTTTTAATAGAAATTTTTGTTTTTATTTTATTTCCAACAAAATTTATGTCACAAAATGAATCATTATACACTAAAGAATTCTTGTATATCCATGAAGAAATTTTTGATGAATCTGCAGGTATATAAAATATTATATCTGAAAAATTATTATCAACTAATTTTTCTAGATAATTTTTTAGAGCTTTTGTTCCTTCTTTAGTTAATGCAGTTGTTTTAACGAATTTGTTGTTAAATTTAATATCAATATTGTCGACATTAGAATTCAAATCAGATTTATTAAAAATATTTATAACTTTTCTTTTTAAAATCTCTTCAGAAAACCCAATTTCCTTTAATGTATCAAAAACTAGTTTAGCTTGATTTTCTATATCCGGATTAGATAAATCATGCACAACCAATAAATAGTCTGAGGAAAATAGTTCCTCTAAAGATGAATTAAATGAGTCAATTAGTTCTGTGGGTAAAGCTGAAATAAAACCCACAGTGTCAGATAAAATAATTTTTTTATTATTTGATAAATTAACCAAACTCATTTTTGTATCTAAAGTTGCAAAAACCATATCTTTTACTAAAACATCAGAAGAGCTCAAATTATTAAAAATTGTTGATTTACCACTATTTGTATAACCTACAAGAGAAAATATTAAGTTAGAATCATTTATTCTTGGTTTTCGTTGTACTTCTCTTGTCTTCTTTACTTTTAACAATAATTTTTTTAGTTGCTTAATTTTAGTATTAATCATTCTCTTATCTAATTCTATTTGACTTTCTCCAGGTCCGCCAACTTTACTTAATCCTCCTCTCTGTCTTTCAAGATGAGTCCAAGACCTAACTAATCTAGTTTTTTCAAAACTTAGATTAGCGAGTTCAACCTGTAATTTTCCCTCCTTAGTAGCAGCACGTAAACCAAATATTTCTATGATAAGTTGAGTCCTATCAATAATTTTTTTATCAAAAAATTTTTCTAAATTTCTTTGCTGAATTGGAGATAAAGAACAATCGATTATAATAAGATCAATTTCATCAATATTAAAATGATGTTTAATCTCATTTGCAATTGATTTACTTACCAGCAAGGGTGGTTTTGGGATATTAATATTAACGATTCTTTCAAAAATAATTGAACCATCTAAGGCTTGAACTAAACTTCTTGTTTCTAAAGAACGAGAAATAAAATTCTTCTGGTTAAATATTAGATTTTGACAAAATTTATTATTTTTAAAAACTGGAAAAAGTAAAAAAGTTTTATATTTATTCATAATTATTGATTATTGTGTAATTCACTAAAATATAAATTCCTTAAATCAATAGACATTTGACCAATTTTACCATCATTAATTTCTATATCATCAACCTCAACTATTGGCATTACAAAAGAAGAAGCACTTGTTAAAAAAACTTCTTTAGACTTATAAAGTTCTTCTTTTTTGAATTTTTCTTCTTTTACAATTAACTTATTTAATTTAGCAAATTGAGAAATTGTCTTTCTAGTAATACCTGACAAAATTTGACCGTCAATAGCTCTAGTAATAATTTCATGATTATGATTTATAATCCATATATTGGAACTAGATCCTTCTGTAACATAGCCATCTGTGTCAATAAAAATTCCTTCGAAAGCCCCGTTTTTATTAGCTTCTGTTTTAGCTAATACATTAGGTAATAATTGAGTTGTTTTAATATCTGGCCTTGACCATCTATTATCGTCTAAGGTAATAGCCTTTACCCCTTTTAAGTCAATATTTATATTATTTAATTTTTTTGTTACAATAATAGATAATAAAGGTTTTATGTTCATTCCTTCATAACTATGATTTCTTTCAGCTATTCCCCTTGTAACTTGTATGTAAACACTTCCAAAAGAAATTCTATTAATTTTTATTAAATTATTAATTATTATTTTAAGGGATATCTTAGATAAATGGAACTTTATATTTATAGAATTTAATGAATCAAATAATCTGTTTATATGTTCTTCAAAATCATAAAAAATTCCTTCATTAAATAAAATAACTTCATAAACAGAATCTCCAAAATGATACCCCCTATCATTTATATTAACTTTTGCATTTTGGTAATTATGATAAATTCCATCGACATATGATATATTAGGCATTAAAAGAAATCCAAATTAACTGAAAGTAACTCTTCGACTTTTTTCATTGATTTTACAGGAACAAACATTACAACAATATCCCCAGCTTCTATTATAGTGTCTCCTCTTGGTGATACAATACTTTTATCTTCTTTTACAATAGCTCCCAAAGCAACATCTTTGGGTAATTTTGTATTTTTAAGTGGTTTACCTATTATTGAAGAAGATTTTAATGCTTCAAATGATATAACTTCTCCAAATTCTTCAATTATTGAATGCACATGTTCTATATGGCCACTTCTAACTTCCTGTAATATAGAAGACGCTGTTAAATTGGGTGGACTAACAACACCCTCAAGATCTAGTGAATTAAAAAGTGGAATAAAAACAGGCAAATTTATTAGAGCTACAGTATGCGAGGCTCCTGATCTTTTAGATAACAAGGAAGAAAGTATGTTAACTTCATCATTATTTGTCGCTGCAATATATGTCTCACCTTGCCCCAATCTTGCCTCTAAAATTATTTCAGGATCTAAAGAATCCCCTGAAATTATAGTAGCATATTCAAGCATTTCTGCAGCATGTCGAGCCTTTTCTTTATCTAATTCTAATATTGTCAAATTAGTTTCAGGAGATAACTTGTGAATTTCTTCAGCCACTCTTATTCCAATAGCACCTGCTCCAGAGATTGTTACTTTTTCGGCGGTTGTTTCAGAATGGCCGAAAGCAATTAATGTTCTATTAATCTGTTCTGTAGGACAAGCTAAATAAACTCTATCTCCAGATAAAATAATATCATCACCTCCTCTTGGTACTACTAATTTTGTTCCTCTTATAATAGCCATAACAGTAACTGTTAAGTCAGGAAATAAATCAGTCAAATTTCTAAGTGGTGTGTCAAGAATTGGACAGTCATTTTTACAAGAAACACCTAACATAGTAACTGACGAACTAGCAAATTCGGCAACATCAAAAGCTCCAGGTGTTCTCCACTGATTAACGATAGCTGTTGCGACTTCATCTTCAGGAGATATAATCCTATTTACACCTACATCTTTTAATAAATAATCGGAAAATTTTGGATCAAGATATGATTTAGATCTAATTCTTATGATCATCATGGGAGTTCCAAAAATAGACTTAGCAACATGACAAGCTGCAATATTAATTTCGTCCGATTGCGTAACAGCAATTATCATATCGGCATCTTTAATTCCTGCATCTTCTAGAACATTTGGATATGACGCAAGACCAAGAACACCTTGAACGTCATATAATTCAGTCACTCTGTGGATGGCTTCTGTGTCTGAGTCAATGACAGTAATATCAAAACCTTCATTTGAAAGATGTTCTGTAATGGAGGTCCCAACCCTACCTGCACCACATATTAAAATCTTTTGTTTCATATATTTACCAACATCTTATTAAATTAATTTAATTTATTAATATTTATGTTTAATTCTTTTAACTTTCTGTGCAATGCTGATCTATCCATACCAACAAAAGTCGAGGTTTTAGCTATATTACCTTTAAACCTTTTTAATTGTTCATTTAGATAATTAGCTTCGAAAATTTTTCTTGCATCTTTTAATGACAAACTAAAATTATTTATAATACTATCATGTTTTTTCTTTTCATTATAACCTAATATTTCTGGAGGCAGATGTGATGGCATAATAAGAAGGTCTTTTTGATTACCATACATAATTATTAACCACTCTATTATATTTTTTAATTGCCTTACATTTCCTGGCCAATCATAATTTTGCAAAACAACTAAAGTTTCTGAAGATAGTTGCAAATTTTTACTACCTAATTCTTTTGAAATAAATTTGAGAAAGTAATTTACTAAATCATTTATATCTTCCCCGCGTTTATTTAGTGGTGGAACTTCGATTGGTGCTACAGATAGTCTGTAAAATAGATCCTCTCTTAAAACACCTTCTTCCATAGATTTTAATAAGTTTTTATTACTTGCAGAAATTACTCTAACATCAACGTTAATTTTTTTATTTGAACCAAGTTTATAAAAACTTTGGTCTTGTATCGCTTGAACTAACTTCCCTTGTGTTTCAATTGGCAAATCACAAATTTCATCAAAAAAAAGAGTTCCGTTATTTGCTTGTTCAAATAAACCGGTACTTAATTGACTGGAATGATCCTCTTTTATTTTCTCATTCCAACCAAATAATACTTGTTCTACTCTTTCTGGAGAAAGAGTTGCACATGATGCAATAATAAATGGATATGAGCCTCTGTTTGACTTCTTATGTATCCATCTGGCTATTAACTCTTTCCCAGAACCTGAGGGTCCAGAGAGTAAAACTCTACTATTAGTTTGTGAAACTTTATTTAATTGTTGTATAATATTTTTGAAAACACTTGAACTTCCGACTAATTTCATACGCTCATTTTCTTTTAATTCAAAGTCTAAAACTTTGATCTTTAGATTGCGTTCTTTTATAGCTTTATCTACTAAAAGAGTTAGTCTTTCAGATTTAAATGGTTTTTCTATAAAATCATACGCTCCATTTTTTGCAGCTTTCATAGCAGTTTCTATATTTCCATGTCCTGACATCATTATAACTGGTATAAATGAATCATGCATTTTACTCCAAGATAGTAATTCTAAACCAGAATCTGTATTATTGTTCATCCATATATCAGTAATCAATAATGTAATGTTCTGATTTTTCAGAATATTAACAGCTGTTTCAAAACTATTAGCAATTATGGCGTTATAACCTTCATCTTTAAGGATTTCAGCTACCATTTCACAAATATCAAGCTCGTCATCTACGACAAGAATAGAGATTTTATTTTTTAACATTCAATACTACTCATAGTTACTATTTTGAAATTAACGGGAACTTTAATAAAATAGACGTGCCTTTTGACCCTTTTAATGGCCTAATAAATATAGAACCATTATGATCATCTAATATTTTTTTTGTAATAGCTAGCCCTAACCCACTACCACCTACCTTAGTTGTGAAATAAGGCTCAATTATTTGGGAAATTATAGATTTTTCAATACCAGTACCATTATCATTAACATAAATTTCAGCAAAATTATTTTTGATTTTAAAAATAATTGAAATTCTGGCATTTTTTATATCGTTCGAATAGACATTTTCATAAGAGTTTTTAATAAGATTTCCACATGCTTGCCTGATTTGTTTTTCATCACCCATAATCAGGGCATTCTCAATAACATCATCAACTTCAATCAAAACTTTTTCAAATGATGACATCATTGGATTTATATATTCTACAATAACTTTATTAATATTGATTACTTTTAATTTTGGGGACGGCATTCTAGCAAAAGAGGAAAACTCATCTACCAAATGATGAATATCATCAACCTGTCGGGTTATCATGTTTAAAGATTGCTCAAAAGTTTTTTTATCTATTTTTCTATTACTACTCAATTTTTTTATTAATCTTTCAGCAGCTAAACGAATTGGAGTAAGAGGATTTTTTATTTCATGAGCAATTCTTCTTGCTATATCAGACCAAGCTCCCATTTTTTGAGCAGCTATTAAGCTAGTGACGTCATCAAAGGTAAGAACATAACCCAAAATTAAATCGTCAGATTTTTGTACTACAAATCTTGTTATTAAATTTAAAACTTTATCATCTCTTACAATATAAATTTTATCTTCAACTACATTCTTTTTAGATATTAAAAGACTATTAATTACATCAGTGAATTCGGGAACTATATCTAAAATAGGTTTACCAAAATGTTTTCCAATAGTTATTCCTAATAAATTAGTTGCCGTAACATTAGGAAGATTAATTTTAAGATTTTTATCTAATCCAATCACACCTGAATAAACGCCTGATAAAACAGATTCTGAAAACTTTCTTCTTTTGTCCAGTTGGTCATTTGCATGCTCCAAGTCGACCCTATTAGATTTAAGATCTGAAATCATTAAATTAAATGCTTGTACGAGTTTTTTGATTTCATTGATATTAATTTTAGATAGAACTTCATCTGATATTTTATAATCTAAATTACCTCCACCTACTTCTTCTGCGCCTTTTATAAGAGAAGTTATTGGTTCGAATAGTCTATTAGCTATGTTTAATCCAATTATTAAGGAAGTAAATAGTAATATTAAGGTAATTAATAAAAATATTACTATAAAAGAAATTTTAATGTCAAATTGCTTTATTTCTATTGATTGATAGTCGGAAACCGCAATAGATGTACTTTTAATTGCATTTAACACTCTTTGATCGACAAAACTTGTTATAAGTAAATATGCATCAATATACTGAGGTAACTTTATAAAAGCCCTCATTTTATTAGAATCATCTTCTTTAACAATTAAAATTTTTCCATTATTTGCAGTATCATAAAATTTGGGGGGAATTTCTGTATAGGTGTATTCAAAAACAAATTCTGAAAATGCTAAAACATTCCCAATGGAGTCTATAATAACTGCTTCTGATAAATTATGTTGACGAGTATATTTATCTAAGAAGTTATTAAATTTGTTTTTATCTGAAGAAAAAATTGCAGAGTTAATATTTATTAAATTAACTAGCTCTAAAATATCTCCCCTCATTCCACTTTGATGTTCATCAAGATATTGATTGGCAACTTTTACAGATTGTGAGATAGCGGTTGAAATTTTCTTATTAAACCAACCGCTTAGGGCAGCATCAAAAATAAAAATTGAAAAAAAAGAAATAAATAGAGTTGGCGTCAAAGCGATTATAGAAAAAATTAATAATATTTTTTTTTGTAATTCTTGGCCAGCTTTCTTAAGTTTTATTTGATTTAAAATAAAGCAAATATTTTTTAAAAGAATGAAAAAAATGATAACTATTAATAAAAATGAAATAATTAGTGAAATAGTAAAGATATTTTCATGATCATTAATAAGTTTAAATTGATATAGAGATTTATATATAAAAAAACAAATTAATAGAGAAAGTATTATAGAAACTAGAAATAACTTTTGTCTAAATACATTTAATAAAAGCATTTGCATTCTATAACCTAGTTTTATAGAAATAAAAATTTATATAATAATTAATATAAATTTCTAAACTTTTCTTTTTTTAATTACTTTAATATCATACATATTTATTTTTGACCTCAAAGTATTTCTGTTAAACCCAAGACATTTAGAAGTTTTAATTTGATTACCCCTGAATAAATTTAAAGTTGTTTCGATTAATGGCTTTTCAATTTTTGAAATAAAATTATCGTGTAAATTATTTAGTGATAAATTTTCATCAAAATCTTTAAAATATCTTTTTAGATAATTTTTAAAATATGTCTCTAAATTTTCTTCATATTTGCTTTCAACAACTAACCTATCTTCAGATAAAACTTCCTGTATCAAAGTGGGTATTATACTTTCAGTTGATGATAACAAACATAATCTTTCAATTACGTTCTCTAATTCTCTTACATTACCAGGCCAAGAATATTCCTTTAATAAGTTTATACCTTCATAAGAAATAGTTTTTTTAACAAATTTATTTTGAAAATATTTTTTTAAATAATGTGAGGTTAAATCAGGTATATCTTCAAATCTATCTTTGAGAGATGGCATTTTAATAGGTACTACATTTAATCTATAATAAAGATCTTCACGAAAAAGACCTTTTTCAACATCACTATATATATTTTTTTTTGTTGAAACAAAAAATCTTGGTTTTAAAAATTGAGGGTTGTTTGATATAAGTTGTGTTAGGTCCGTTTCTAAAAAATTTAAGAAATTACTTTGTTGAACTGGAGAAGATTCAGTTATGTTTTTTATATATATTGAGCATCCACTGAGTTCTTCTATTGAGTTAACATCTATAGATGTAAAATTTTTTATTTTTTTAATTAATTCTTCAATTTTATAGTCATTAAAAAATTGCATACTTAAATTTAAAAATAATTTTTTATTTGACAAACTCAAATCATGAATTGATTTAGCTATTAATTTTTTTCCTGTTCCACTTTCACCAGATATTAAAACAGTCAAATTGGTATTTACAATGCGAGAAATAATTTTATATATTTCTTGCATGGCGACTGATTTACCAATAACTGGTCCAGAATCATAAATAGTTTTAGATGAGTTGTCTGAATAAGTATTATTTATTTCTGATTTTTGGAACAGGAAAGTATTTGATACTAAACTTAAAAGCTCATCTAAATCAAATGGCTTTGGTAGATATTCAAAAGCGCCTTTTTTCTCAGCTCTTACCGCAGTCAATAAAGTTGTTCTAGCTGACATAACAATTATTTTTAGATTTGGTTTCAATTTTTGTAATTTAGGTAAAACATCTAACGCATCGCCATCAGGTAATCCAACATCCGTTATCAAAATATCAGCAAAATCTGATTCTACTAATCTCCACATTCCAGCGGCTGTTCCACTGGATTTGACATTATAACCGGCCCTACTTAATGCAGTGGATATAACTACCCTAATACTTCTGTCGTCATCAACTACTATTATATTTTTAACATTTTTAATTTCCAAAATTTAAACTCCTTTTAAAAAATGTTATTTTAATGGAAAATTTATACAAAAATTTGTTAATCCTGGTTCTGATGAAACATTAATTACGGCATTCATTTCTTCCAAACCACTTGCCACAATTGATAAACCTAAACCCTTACCCTCTGATTTAGATGAAACAAATGGATCAAATATATTTGGTAACATATGTTTTGAAATTCCTTTTCCGTAATCAATAATTTCAATCTGAAGAGGTAGGGTAGAAGGAACATCTTCATTTGAAAAAGATGTAATTTTATTTGAATTAAAACTAGTTTTGATTTTTATTTTACCTGTAACAGAGCTGGCTTCTGAAGAGTTTTTTAAAAGATTTAAAATTATTTGAATGAGAAGGTTTTTATTAGCAAAGAATTTAGGAAGAGATGGGTCAAAATCATCAATATATTCTATTTTTGCTCCAAAACTGTTTTGTGCAACTCTTCTACAATGATTAAGAATTTCATGGATATTTATATATTCACATTCTAATTTTGTATTATTATTACTAATATGCTCCATTCTATCAAGCAATGATATAATTCTTTCGCTTTCAATTGTAATTAATTGGGTTAATTCCAACAGATTAGAGTTAGCCTTCAAATCACTTTCAATTAATTGAGATGCCCCTTTAATTCCAGCAAGTGGATTCTTTAATTCGTGCATCAGCATATCGACCATAGATGAAAAGGATTTAGATATTTTACTATTTATCCTTTGTGATTGAAACATCTCAGAAAGGGCTAACTGACTAATTTGTACAATTATTTTACTGCTATCAAAAGAAAGTGGAACTACATGAACTCGGACTTTTCTATTTGGAAAATTAATATTACTAAAATCTAAACTTTCTTCAGTTATTCCTGATTTAGTTTTTCGAACTCTGGATAGTAAACTTAGTATAGGGGTGTCATCAGGAAAGAAATCATAAATTGATTTTCCAATAATTAAAGTTGAACTTATACCAAAAAACTCTTCACCGATTGAGTTGATATAATCAAATTTGTTATGTTTATTTATTAAAAATACTGGAGTTCTTAATTCATTTAAAATATTATTATACATGATCAAATATACTTAAGCATACATATTATAAAAACGACTACAAATTAACCAATATTTACAAAATACAAAAATAAATTTTGATAATTGCTTAATTTTTAATCATATTTGGAGATTTGAGTGAGAAAAATTTATGATAATTTAGTTATCGTATTACTTGCTGGAGGTGTTGGAAGTAGATTAAATAAACAAACTAGTAAGCAATTGATATGCTATGATAATAAAACAATATTAGAGAAAAATATAATTAGATTTCAAAATTATCTTAAAGATGTACCAATTCAAGTTGTCTCTAATAAAAAAGACATATCAAAAGTAAATGAGATAAATAAAAAATATAATATTTTATTACCAGTTTTAGGTGGTAAAGAAAGGCACGAAAGTGTATATAACGCTCTAGTTACAATAGAAAAATTTAATCCTAAATATGTGTTAATTCATGACACAGCTAGACCATTAATATCATCTGACGTAATTGAAAAATTACTTGAATACTGTGATAAAGATATTTCGTGTGTTGTACCAACATTAAATCTGACAGACTCCATAAGGACCGTGTCAAAAAAATTAATCAAAGATGTTGTCAATAGACAAGATAAAGTATTAGTCCAAACACCGCAGTTATGTAATTATAAGCTTTTATTTAATGCTCATAAAATAAGTAAAAAAGTTTATGAAGATGAAAGTTCTCTTTTTTTAAGCAATGGAATGAAAGTTATTGCAATTGAAGGTGATCCTCTTACTTTAAAAATAACTTATGAAAAGGATTTTAAATTATTGGAGCCACATTTATATGATAGTAATGTTAAATATATAACAAAAATTGGAAATGGTTTTGATATACATAGATTTGATATTAAAAAAAGTACTGATAAAAACTTTATCCACTTAGGTGGCATTAAGATAAATAATATAAACTCATTAATAGGTCATTCAGATGCTGATGTGCTGCTACATGCAATAACTGACAGTATTTTAGGTATAATAAACAAAGGAGATATCGGTAAGTTGTTTTCTCCATCAGACAAAAAATGGAAAAATGCTGATAGTGCACTTTTTTTAAAACACGCATCAATAATGTTAAAAAAAGAAAAGGGTAGAATTAACAATATAGATACAGTAATAATCTGCGAAAAACCAAAAATATTAAATTACTCACAAAAGATTGTGGAAAATATTGGAAGAATATTAGATATCAATCCTAAAAGAATTAGTATTAAAGGAAAAACTTCAGAAAGTGTGGGTTTTATAGGAAGACAAGAAGGAATTGCTGCTATGGCGATAACTTCAGCACAAATACCTGAAATAAATTTAGATGATTAATAACAAAAGACTTTTGATTTTTTTATCAAAGCTAGCAGAAGTTTACCCTATTGGCCGTTTTAAATACGCACCTGGAACATTAGCTTCTCTAGTCGGGTTGATTTTCGGTTTCTACATTTTAATGATTTTAAAGATTAAACTTTTCTTATTGTTTGTATTAGTTTTTGTGATAATTAGTTATTTTTTTTGCGAAGCTCACATAAGATTGCATAAGAAAAGAGATCCAGAAGAAGTCGTGGTAGATGAATTTGCAGGACAATTTGTTGCTTTATTAGGTATAATAGATACTAGTAATATTAGTTACTTGTTAACGTCTTTATTATTATCATTTCTTTTATTCAGGTTTTTTGATATTACCAAAATAGGCCCAATTAAGAAATTTGAGAAATTACCCGGTGGATTTGGCATTATAACTGACGACTTAGTTGCAGGTTTATGTGCATTTTTAACTCAAGCTGCTATTTTAACATCTATAAGCCAACCTTTAATTATAAAAACTTTATGAGCTAAGAATGTGGGATAAAATTAACGAACAATCTGAAATATTATTAAATAAATGTTTAGAAAAAAAATTAACCGTTACTACTGCAGAAAGTTGTACAGGTGGTATGATAGCCTCATCAATTGTTTCTGTAAGTGGTTCGAGCACTATTTTTAAGTCTTCTGTTGTTACATATTCAAACGATATGAAAAGTAAAATTCTAAACATTCCTTTAAAACTAATAAATGAAAATGGAGCAGTAAGTAAAATAATTGCTTATAATATGGCATCTAATGTTTTAAATCTCATGAATGCAGATATATCAATTGCCGTTACTGGGATAGCAGGTCCAAGTGGAGGAAGTAACAATAAACCCGTGGGACTTGTATATATTGGAATTGGCACAAAAAGAAATACTATTACAAAAGAATATTTATTTATAGGAAACAGACTTAAAATAAGACAAGAAACAACTTTGGAAGCATTAAAACTTTCAAATAATATTATTGAAAGTTTTAAAAAGGTTAATTAAATAATTCATTTGCTCTCTTTTCAAATGCACCTACCATTCTTCGGACAGCTTCAGAAAATAAAGTTTCCATTAGCGTTTGTAGGAAAACAGATTTAAATTTAAAATCAACCATAAATTCAACTTCACAACCTTTCATGTTGTCTTTGAATATCCAATAATTATCAAGATGTTCAAATGGACCGTCTTTATAGTTTACAATTATCTTTTTATTGACACGATCTAAAATAACTTGTGATGAATATATTTCTTTATATATTTTAAAGCCAATAATCAAGTCAGCGTCAAAATTGTTTTTGGAATTGTTTTTAACTCTTGCACCTAAGCACCAAGGTAAAAATTCTGGGTACTTTTTAACATCAGAAACTAATTTAAATAAATTTAATGGGGAATGATTTATAACCCTACGCTCTTCATGCCTCATTTAATTATTTCTTTTTAACCCATTGTACAAATTAACCCTTGCTTGTTTTAGTTTTTCAAAATCTTCGCTTGCATGGAAGCTACTTCTTGTAAAGGGAGAAGAAGAAACAACTAGAAATCCTTTTGCAAGTGCTATTTTTTGATAATTTTTAAATTCTAAAGGATCAACATACTTTTCAACCTTATGGTGTTTGATAGTTGGTTGGAGATACTGTCCAATCGTTAAAAAATCAATATTCGCTGATCTCATGTCATCCATTACTTGGTAAACTTCATTTTCATTCTCACCAAGTCCTACCATTATTCCAGATTTAGTGAATATGTTTGGGTCAATTTCTTTCACTTTTGCAAGTAAACTCAATGAATGAAAGTATCTTGCTCCCGGCCTTACAGTTGGGTATAATCTTGGTACAGTTTCAAGATTGTGATTAAAAACATCAGGTTTTGCATTAATAACTTTTTCTAAAGCACCATCTTTTCTTAAAAAGTCTGGAGTTAGAATTTCAATAGATGTTTTTGGAGATAATTTTCTTATATCAGTAATTGTATTAACAAAATGCTCTGCTCCACCGTCATTTAAATCGTCTCTATCAACAGACGTTATTACAACGTGACTTAAATTTAACCTTGCTACTGACTTTGCAACTCTAATAGGTTCAGATAGATCAAGTCCCATAGGTTTACCAGTCGCAACATTACAAAAAGAACAAGCTCTAGTACAAATATCACCCATAATCATCATCGTTGCATGTTTTTTTGACCAACAATTACCTATATTAGGACAACTAGCTTCTTCACATACAGTTGTAATGTTTAAACCGTCTAATAACCCTTTTGTTTCATCAAAAATTTTTCCTGATGGGGCTTTTACTCTTAGCCACTTTGGCTTTGGGGGTGAAATATTATCACGCTTATGTATTTTTTCTGGATGTCTTATTTTTTTTATTTCATTCATTGTCTTTATCATTATATATTTTATAAGATTATTTTAATAATGAATAGCTTGATTATATGCATCAAGGACAGATTCATGCATACTTTCTGAAAGAGTTGGATGAGGAAAAATAGTATGCATTAATTCCTGTTCAGTCGTTTCTAATTTTTTAGCTATTGAAAACCCTTGTATTAACTCAGTAACTTCTGGTCCAACCATATGAGCACCTATCAATTCTCCTGTATCTTTGTTAAATATTGTTTTTATCATTCCTTCAGAATCTCCTAAAGCAATAGCTTTACCATTACCAATGAAGGGGAATTTTCCTACCTTTATATTTAAGTTTTGAGACATTGCATTTTTTTCTGTTAATCCTATAGACGCTACCTGTGGTCTGCAATATGTACAACCAGGTATAGAGTTTTTATCTATAGGTCTTAAATTTTTATGACCAGCTATTTTTTCTACACATAAAATGCCTTCGTGACTTGCCTTGTGTGCTAACCATGGTCCAGCAGTTACATCTCCGATAGCATAAATGCCCTTTTCATCTGTTTCTAACCATTCATTGGTTATAATATGACCTTTATCTATTTTAATATTATAATTATTTAAACCTAGATTTTCAGTATTAGCGATAATACCAATAGCTAAAATTAATTTTTCAGAGTTAATTTTTTCAATTTTACCATTTACTGAAACTTCAGCAGACACTGATTTGTCGAGAGTTTTTACAGATTTTAAAGTTGCATTTGTTTTAATATTCATTCCTCTTTTTTTAAAATTATTTTCTACAATTTTTGATATATCTTCATCCTCATTTGGTAAAATAGATGGCAATGCCTCTACAACAGTAACATTAACTCCTAAATCATTATAAAAGGATGCAAACTCCATTCCTATAGCGCCAGAGCCAATAATAATAAGTGAAGATGGTAACTTTGGAGGCGTCATTGCAGTCTTGTAGTCCCAAATATTTATGCCATCTGAAGACACAAAAGGTAAATTCCTAGATCTTGCTCCTGTTGCGATAATAACGTTTTGTGCTTTTTTTCTAATAATCTCTTTTTCAGTTTTTATAATAATTATTTTTGAATCAACTGTGCCTTTATCTAAATATCCAAAACCTTCAAAAACATGAACTTTATTTTTTTTTAAAAGATGACTTATACCACCCGATAACTGAGCTGCTACTTTTCTTGAACGTTTTGTTATATTATTAATATCCATTTTTATGTTAGAAATAGTAAAACCAAACTCTCCAACATTATCAAGCATATGTCTAATTTCACTTGCTCTAAGTAAAGCTTTTGTTGGAATACAACCCCAATTTAAACAAATTCCGCCCAAATGTTTGTCTTCAACTAATGCAACAGACATTCCTAGTTGAGATGCTTTTATAGCAGCTACGTAACCTCCAGGGCCACCACCAATTACAATTAGGTCATAATCATTTTTTGTCATATTTATTCCTACAAAAGCATTAATGAGGGATTTTCAATAAAATTTTTAAATTCTGATAAAAGTTCAGCTCCAACTGCGCCATCAACTACCCGATGATCACACGACAATGTAACTGTCATTATAGAAGCTATTATTATCTGTTCTTTAATAACAACTGGACGTTTTTCACCTGATCCAACAGCCAAAATACATCCTTGCGGTGGGTTTATAACTGCTGAAAATTCTTTAATACCATACATACCAAGATTAGAAATTGAAAAACTGCCTCCGACATATTCTTCCGGTAGCAATTTTCCACTCTTAGCTTTATCCGCCAAATTCTTCATATCTTTAGATATTTCTAGCAAGCCCTTTGATTGGACGTCTTTAATAATAGGTGTAATTAACCCACCCTCAATTGCTACAGCGACAGATATATCAGTAGTTTTAAAGTATTTAGTATTTTCATTTTCCCAACTAGCATTTGCTTTAGGTACTTTCATTAGCGCCGCACTAGATGCTTTTATAATCATATCATTTACTGATATTTTATATTTTTCTTTAGCTTTAGAGTTTAAAACACTTCTGATATTTAAAAGTTCGTCTATGTTACAATCTATGGAAAGATAAAAATGAGGTGCTTCGTTTTTTGATTTGACAAGCCTGTCTGCAATCGTTTTTCGCATTGAACTATTTTTAACTAGTTCAAAATTCTCTGGTGAGGCTATATTTATATTTTTGACATTTTTATTATCATTGAATTTTTCAACGTCTATTTTTAATATCCTACCATTAGGTCCAGAACCATTTAATAAACTAATATCTATATCTCTTTGTTTTGCAATTCTTTTTGCAAGAGGTGAAATAAATTTTCTTTTGTTATTTGCATCTAAAAATTCTTCTTTTTGTTCACTATTTAAAACAGGTTCAGGATTAGTTACTATATTCTCTTCATTATCTTTCAATTTAGTCTCAAATATAGTCTCTTTTTCTATAGACTTATTATCATTTTTTTCTTCATCTAATTCAGTATTTAAATCTATTACATCTTCACCGTCTAGAAGTAAAATAGCAATTGGGACATTAACTTTTATTGCTTCTTGACCTTCATTAACTAAAATTTTACCAATAACGCCATCATCTATAGCTTCGACCTCCATTGTGGCTTTGTCAGTTTCTATTTCAGCGATTAAGTCACCAGATACAACCTTATCACCTTCTTTTACTAACCATTTTGATAAAGTGCCTTCTTCCATTGTAGGGCTAAGTGCTGGCATCAAGATATCTATACTCATTTCATATCCTCAACTTTTATAACACACTTCACTACATGCGTTAACAATATCATCAACTTGAGGAAGAGCTAATTTTTCTAAATTAGCAGCGTAAGGCATTGGTACATCTTTACCCGTTACTCTTTTTACAGGAGCATCTAGCCAATCAAAAGCATTTTCATTAATGGCTGCAGAAATTTCTGCACCAATTCCCGCAAAAGGAAAACCTTCCTCACATGTCACTGCTCTATTAGTTTTTTTAACAGAATTAATTATAGTTTCGATATCCAAAGGACGTAACGATCTTAGGTTAATGACTTCAGCTTTTATTCCTTTTTCATTCAAAATATCTGCTGCTTCAAGAGATTTTCCTACCATTATAGAAAAAGCAATAATGGTAACATCTGAACCTTCTTTTTCGATATTAGCTTGTCCTATTGGTACCAAGAAATCATCATCATCTGGACAACTAAAGGATTGTCCATACATAACTTCATTTTCAAGAAAAATTACAGGATCTGGATCTCTTATTGCAGATTTCAATAATCCTTTGGCATCTTTACTAGACCATGGTGAAACAACTTTTAAACCAGGACAATGGGAATACCAACTAGCATAACATTGACTATGCTGTGCTGCAACACGAGAAGCTGCTCCATTAGGTCCTCTAAAAACAATTGGGCAACCCATTTGACCACCAGACATGTAGAGTGTTTTAGCCGCCGAATTAATTATTTGATCCATTGCTTGCATTGCAAAATTAAAGGTCATAAATTCTACGATCGGTTTTAAGTTACCAAAAGCTGCTCCAATACCAATACCTGCAAAGCCATGCTCTGTGATTGGAGTGTCATATACTCTTTTGTTACCAAATTCATCAAGCAAACCCTGAGTTACTTTATATGCACCTTGATATTCCGCAACTTCTTCTCCCATTACAAAAACTTTTTTGTCGGATCTCATTTCTTCAGCCATTGCATTTCTTAATGCTTCTCTTACTGTAATAATACTTGAATTAGGCTCTAGTGTAACAGGTTTATCTATTTTAAGCTCAGTTGTAATTTTTTCTTTTTCTAAATAAGGTTTATCAGCAATAGTTTTTATCGAAGTATGGGGTAATTCGTTTGAATCAATTAACAATGCTATTGGGGTATTAACTTTGACACCCTCAGTTCCAGCTGGAACTAGCAATTGACCTATTTTACCGTCATCTACTGCCTCAACTTCCATTGTAGCTTTATCTGTTTCTATTTCTGCAATTAAATCACCAGAAGAAATTGAATCTCCTTCATTTACAAGCCATTTAGCTAACGTACCCTCTTCCATGGTTGGGCTTAAAGCAGGCATTAAAATTTCAATTGTCATTTAATCACCACTAATTAATAGTTATATCAGTATATAATTCAGATGGGGAGGGTTCTGGTGAATCTTGTGCAAATCTTGCGGCATCAGCTATTATAGATTTTATTTCAACATCAATATCTTTAAGAACTTTGTCTACAACACCCATTTTATTTAATAAAACTTTAATATTTTCTATCGGGTCAGATGTTTTTCTAATTTGCTCAACTTCGTCTCTAGTCCTATATTTTGCTGGGTCAGACATTGAATGTCCTCTATATCTATAAGTTTTCATTTCTAATATATAGGGTCCTTTGCCTAATCTACAATATTCAATAGCCTTAATTGCAGCTTCTCTAACAGCAATAATATCCATTCCATCAACAATTTCTGATTTGATGCCGTATGCTTTACCTCTATCAGATAAATTATCACCAGCAGAAGACCTGTTTACAGATGTGCCCATACCATACTTATTATTTTCTATAACAAAAATAACAGGAAGTTGCCAAAGTGAAGCTATGTTGTAAGATTCATAAACTTGTCCTTGGTTAGCCGCACCATCTCCAAAGTATGTTATGCAAACATTCTTGTTTCCATTATATTTATGAGCAAAAGCTAAACCCGCTCCAATTGGAACTTGAGCAGCTACTATACCATGCCCCCCAAAAAATCCTTTTTCACGGCTAAACATATGCATAGATCCACCTTTGCCTTTTGAATAACCGTCTTCTCTACCCGTTAACTCCGCCATTACACCTTTAGGATCCATATCACATGCTATCATGTGACCGTGATCTCTATACGATGTGACGATACTATCTCCATCAATTTGTGCAGACTGAATACCTACGACAACTGCTTCTTGACCTATGTATAAATGGCAAAAACCACCAATCTTACCCATACCATATAGTTGACCAGCTTTTTCTTCAAATCTTCTAATAAGAAGCATTTTTTTATACATATCTTTTAATAAATCTAGATCATAATTAAATTTTGAATTATTTTTAACTAAAGATGATATATTTTTTTTCATATTTAACCTGTATTATTAGCAAACAAAACTCAGAATAATTAAAATATCTTTTAGCAAAAAATTAAGATTATTCCTAACAATATCTTAAGTTATTTAGGAATATCAATGACTATTTGATCAGAATGTATAAGACCTAATAACTTGTGTGCAATTTCTGAAATGATATCAGGATCTAAATTATTATCCCGAAGGAGATTAATTTCTGAAGAAATTTTTACTTTTTTATCAAGTAAAATACTATATTCCTTTTTGGCTAGTGATATTTGATTATTCAATGAAAAAATTTTCCAAAGTGATCTTTCTCCAAAAAAAATATGAGATACAAAAAAAATAAATATTAGCAAAGAAAAAACTGTCATTAGATTTAAAAGTAAATTTTTTCTATTTAAATATTTATACATGTTATATTATCCTAAATATTAAATTTTTTAAAAAAATTATTGCCAAAATAATAAGCATCCTCTCCCAACATCTCTTCAATTCTTAAAAGCTGATTATATTTAGCAGTTCTGTCACTTCTCGATAAAGATCCTGTTTTGATTTGACCAGCATTTAGAGCAACACAAAGATCGCTAATAAAAACATCTTCTGTTTCACCAGATCTGTGAGAAACAATAACCCCAAAATTTGCGTCTTTAGCCAACTCCATTGTTTCTAGTGTTTCTGAGAGTGTTCCGATTTGATTAAGTTTAATTAAAATAGAATTTGCTGAGCTATTTTTTATCCCTTTTAAAAGTCTTTTTTTGTTAGTAACAAAAAGATCATCACCCACTATTTGAACCTTTTTCCCAATTCTCTTAGTAAGCTCTTTAAACCCGTTCCAATCATTTTCATCAAATGGATCTTCAATAGAAACAATAGGAAATTTATTACAAATATTTTCCCAAAATGTAACTAATTCGTCAGAAGAATATTTTTTGTTTTCTCCTTTTAATGTGTAAATATCTTTTTCATAAAATTCACTAGCAGCAGCATCAATTGAAATAAAGATTTCTTCTCCAAGTTTGTATCCACTATTTTCTACAGATTCTGCGATATATGAAAGTGCTTCTTCAAGACTATTTATATTTGGGGCAAAGCCACCTTCATCACCTACAGCAACTGAAAACCCTTTTTTTGATAAGAGTTTTTTTAAATTATAAAAAATTTCTACACCTGACCTTAGAGCATCAGAAAATTTAGTAAATCCAATTGGCATTATCATACATTCTTGAAAATCTAATCCATTATTTGCATGAGCTCCGCCATTAATAATATTCATCATTGGAATAGGCAAAGTGTTGGCTCTCATACCACCAATGTATTTCCAAAGAGGTAAATTCTGTGATTTAGCAGCAGCTCTTGCAACAGCCATTGAAAATCCTAGTATAGCATTAGCACCTAATTTATTTTTATTTGCGGTACCATCAAGATCAATTAAATCGCGATCAATAATTCTTTGTTGAAATGGATTTCTTCCAGAAAAGGTATTAAAAATTTCTACATTAATATTTTCAATAGCTTTAAGAACACTCTTTCCATTAAATAACTTTAAATTATTGTCTCTAAGTTCGTATGCCTCGTATTCACCAGTTGAGGCTCCAGAAGGTACAGCCGCTCTGCCAAGACTTCCGTCAGATAATTTGACATCCACTTCTAAGGTAGGATTTCCTCTACTATCTAAAATTTGTCTAGCTAAAATATCAGATATATAAACCATATTAACTCCAACATAAAATAAGATACTACACCTTAATTATTTTATCTATTTCAATTAATTTAGTGAGTAATTTTTTAAGTTCAGATAGTTTTACCATATTAGGTCCGTCACTTGGTGCTTTATCAGGATTTTCATGAGCTTCAATAAATAATCCAGATATACCAATTGATACAGCTGCTCTAGATAATATTGAAACAAATTCTCTTTGACCGCCTGACGTTAAACCCAAGCCTCCCGGTTGTTGTACCGAATGTGTTGCATCAAATATAATTGGGAAACCAAATTTACTCATTTGTGGAATTGAACGCATGTCTGAAACAAGTGTGTTATAACCGAAGGAGGTTCCTCTTTCTGTTAACATTATATTATTGTTTCCAACATCTAAAACTTTATTTATTACATTTTCCATGTCCCAAGGCGCTAAAAATTGCCCTTTTTTTATATTTATAATTTTTTGCGTTTCAGCAGCAGCAGTTAATAAGTCAGTTTGTCTACATAAAAAAGCAGGTATTTGAATAATATCAACAACATTTGCAACTTCTTTACATTGATAGCTTTCGTGAACATCAGTAAGAGTTGGAATATTAAATTCTTTATTTACATCTGATAATATATTTAAACCTTTTTCTATACCTATGCCTCTTTCAGAGCCTTTACTTGATCTATTGGCTTTATCAAATGAAGATTTATAAACAAAATTAATGCCTAGTTTTTTACAAATTTCATTTATTACTCCTGCGTGATTAATTGCATGATCTTTTGATTCTATAGAACATGGTCCTGCAATTAAAAAAAAAGGGTGTATATTAGAAACTTCAAATTCTAATATTTTAATAATGTTTTGTTTCATAATTTACAACATTTTATAGACATTACAACAAACGAGACTGTTTTAAACTTGCATTAATAAAAGAAGAAAATAGTGGATGAGGATTAAATGGTTTAGATTTTAACTCTGGATGAAATTGCACACCTATAAACCATGGATGAGAAGAAATTTCTAATATTTCAGGAAGCAAATTATCAGGAGACATTCCAGAAAAAGTTAAACCATTATTTTTAAAATCTAAATTGAATTTATTATTTACCTCATATCTATGACGATGACGTTCTGAAATGATATTTTTTTTATAGATAGATTTCACAAAACTGTTTTCAACTAATTTACAATCGTATGCACCTAACCTCATTGTTCCACCTAAATTTGAATCTTCACTTCTTTTTTCTAAACCAGTTTTTGTTTGCCATTCAGTTAGAAGTCCAATCAAAGATAAATTAGTTTTTCCAAATTCAGACGAAGAAGCGTCTTTAAGTTTTAAAACATTTCGTGCAAACTCGAGAACTGCCATTTGCATCCCAAAGCAAATTCCAAAAAAAGGAATATTATTAAGTCTTGCAAAATTAATAGATTTGATTTTACCCTCTGAACCTCGTTTCCCAAAGCCACCTGGAACAATTATTCCATTAATATCTTTAAATATATTTTTAATATCTGTATTTTTATCTTCAATTAATTCTGAATCAATCCACTTAATAGTAACTTTAACTTTATTGGATAAGCCACCATGATTAATTGCTTCAATCAAAGATTTGTATGCATCAATCATAGATGTATATTTGCCTACAATACCAATATTAACATTACCTTCAGATGAGTTTTTTATTTTATTAATTTTAATCCAACGGCTTAAATCTGGTTTTTTTGACAAATCAAGTTCAAAATGTTTACAAACTTGATAGTCAAGTCCTTGATTATGATAAGCAACTGGCACGTCATATATTGAAGATGAATCCAATGCTTCTATTACCTTGTCAGATTTTAGATTACAAAAAAGTGCAATTTTTGATTTTTGCTCTTCAGGAATAATGTTTTCTGTTCTACAAAGAAGAATGTCAGGTTGTATACCCATTCCTTGTAACTCCTTAACGGAATGTTGAGTTGGTTTAGTTTTAAGTTCACCAGCTGTTTTTATGAAAGGTAAAAGTGTAACATGTAAAAAACAAGTCTTGGACAATCCCAACTCATTTCCAAGCTGTCTAATCGCTTCTATGAACGGAAGTGATTCTATATCACCAACAGTTCCACCAATTTCACAAAGAATAAAATCCTCATCATTTATATCAGATAATATATATTCTTTGATAGCATCTGTTACGTGAGGTATGACTTGGATTGTGGCACCTAAATAATCACCTCTTCTTTCCTTAGCTATTACATTTGAATAAATTTTTCCAGTTGTTATGTTATCAGATTTTTTTGCACTAACGCCTGTAAACCTTTCATAATGTCCTAAGTCTAAGTCTGTTTCAGCTCCATCATCTGTAACATAACATTCTCCATGTTGGTATGGACTCATAGTTCCAGGATCAACGTTTAAATAAGGATCTAACTTTCTTAATTTTATTTTGTATCCCCTAGCCTGTAGAATTGCACCTAGAGAGGCTGAAGCTAGTCCTTTTCCTAAAGAAGAAACCACACCTCCAGTTATAAAAATAAACTTAACTGCTAATGTACTATTCATTTCAAGCCTAATAAATTAATTAGTTACCAAGAGGAACAGTAGGCTCCGATGTTGAGTTTTTTTCTATTGATTTTTCAACTTCGTTAGCAATAGAAGGAGCATTATTCGACGATAATAAAGCAAGTATTATTGAAGTTAAGAAAAAACAAGCGCCTAAAAATGCTGTCAATTTTGTCATAAAATTTGCAGTGCCCCTGGCTGTCATGAAACCACCTCCAGCACCGCCACTTGATCCCCCTATTCCTAATCCACCACCTTCACTTTTCTGCAGTAAAACAGCACATATGATACATACAGCTAAAATAATGTGAATTATTAGAATTATAGTAATCATCATTAGTCCTTAAATGTTATAATTTTTTTTAAATGTTTAACGGCTGAACCATAAATTGCAAGAAAATCTTTAATTTTAAGACTGGCTCCCCCAACTAAAACCCCATCAACATTATTTACAGATAAAATCTCTTGAATGTTTTGTTCATTTACAGAACCACCATACAAAACTTTGATATTTTTTTTTGATTTTGAAAAAACTATCTCTTTAATATTTTTGTGCATTTCTTTAATTTCGCTTTGGAGAGGAATTTTTCCAGTTCCTATAGACCATATGGGTTCATATGCTATTATTAGCTCGTCAAAATTTTCTGGTAAACAATCAGTAATTTGTTTTTCGATGAAATTTAATGCTTTTCCATTCTCACGTTGATCTAAGTTTTCACCAACACAAATTATAGGTATTAAATTAGATTTAATTCCAAATTGAGCACATTTTTTTATATTTTCATTAGTTTCTTTATTATATGTTCTTCTTTCTGAATGACCTAATATAACATAATCACAGCCAAACTCTTTTAAGGAAACAGCTGATATTTCTCCAGTAAATGCTCCAAAAGATTGATGATGACAATTTTGACCACCAATTGAAATTGGAATATTTTTGATAAGCTTACTTAAAAAGTCAATATAGATAGTTGGCGGAAAAATACACAATTGTACATTTTTTGAAAAATTGTAACTTTTTAAATGTTCAACGAAGGATTTTATTGATTTTTTATCTAAATTCATTTTCCAATTAGCTGCAATCAACATATAATGATAATTCCTTCAATTAAATAAATAAAAATTAAATTATTTATAAATATAGTTAAATAGTATATTAATTTTAAAATATTAACAATCGTACTAGGTATCAAAATGTTAAGAACTCTTCGTAATCAAACAAAGTCTATATTTTTCAAGTGTTTTCTTGTTTTATTAATATGTGGATTTGCACTGTGGGGCGTTGGAGATTTAACAGGAGGAGTTGGAGAAAAAAAAGTTTTAACAGTTGATAGTGATTATGTAACAGTTGAAAAAGTTATTAATGAACTAAATAGAATTAGATACTCTTTACCTGAAAGACCAAGTTTACAGGATGCTATTAAAAAAGGTATGCATCTAAGTGTATTACAGAAATTTGAACAAGAAATATTATTAAACTCTGAAGCTAAATCATTAGAATTAAGTGTTCCAATGGGTGTAAAAACAAAAGCAATAAGGGAAGAAAATGCATTTAAGGATCCACTAGGTAAATTTTCTCAAAACAAATTCTTACAATCTCTAAAAAATGCAGGTCTATCAGAAGTTAAATATTTAGAAATGATCAATACTGAGGCTAATTTTAAACAAATATCAATGCCATATTCACTTAATGAGATTTATGATGATAAAATAATTAAAAAATTAATGGATTGGCAAAATGAAACCAGAACTATAAATTACGAAATTTTTGAAATGATTAATAAGAATGAAATTTCTAAACCAACAGATAAAGTATTAAAAAAATTTTATAATACTAATGAATCAAATTATAGAATACCCCTTACAAGAAATATTAAATTCTTAGAAATTGATCCTTCGATCTTTGAAGATCAAGTGGTTATAAATCAAAAACAAATTAATGATAAATATGAAATCGAAAAGTCTAATTATCTTTTTCAAGAAAAAAGAGAAATTCTACAAATAACTACACAAGATCAACAAAAAGCAACAAAATTTATAAATTCGATTGATAAAGGTAATAATTTTAATGATCTTGCTAAAAAATATTTTGATTTATCAGAGAAAGATACCAATATTGGTTTCCTTGAAAAATCAGATCTACCAGCAGATAGCGCTGATAAAATTTTCAAGGCTAATTTAAATGAAGTTTTAGGACCTATTAAAACGAAGTTTGGTTTAAGCATATACAAGATTATTAATATAGCTAAAGAAAAAGAAGTAAAATATGAAGATGCTATTAAAGATGTTGAAAAAAAATTAGTAAAAGAATTATCTGTTGAAATACTTTTTGAAAAATTAGACGAAATTGAAGATTTAATAGCGGAAGGCAACAACTTAGACGAAATCTCTAATTCTGTGTTATTTACAAAAAAAGTCCCTGTAAAAGATATAAAAATGATTTCTAAAGATGGAGTGATTTATTCTTATTTAACCAAAAAAAAATTTTTTGATAAGAATAGAGTTTTTTTAGAAAACGTTTGGAACACTGATGTGAATGAATTAAGTGAAATTTTTAATTCTAATGGAGACACATACAATTTAATTGAAGTTATTAGTGAAAACCTTGAAGAATTTCCGCCTTTTGTAAAGGTTAAAACTAATGTTTATAATGACTGGTTGAATAATGAATTAATTTTGAAATCTAAAGAGAAAGCTCAAGAATCCGTTCTTACAAAGACTGATTTATCATCAAAAGTTATTATAGATAGAACAAGTAAATCTATTGGTAAAATTATCGACCCTTTTTTAGTTAACAAAATTTTTGAAATCAAAAATAAAGAAATTAATTTTTTACGATCTAAAAAATATATTATTGTAGTTAAAGTATTAAAAAAAATGACAAAAAAATACACTTTTAATAGGGAAACTTATAAAAATTTACATAAAACAATGTCGCGCAGTTTTTTTAATGATTTTTCAAATTTTTATTTTCAAAATTTAGCATTAAAACATAAATTAAAGAGAAATTACACAGAGATAGATAAATTTTTAAATGAGCTAGAAATAAATAATTAATCTAAATTTTTTTTTAATATAGATGTACCTTCATTTAATAGGGACTTTATCGCTAAAATGCTTTGATTTACTCTGTCATATGAAGAACTATTTTTATCTTTGTATTTTTTGTTGATAAAGTTGATTGCTCCTTTAATTGTAAAACCCTCCTCATATAACAATTTCTTTATCATCAATAAATACTTAATATCTGAAGAAGAATAATATCTTCTTCCAGTTGGACTTTTTCTAGGTTTTATAAATAAAAATTTTTTTTCCCAAAATCTTAATACATGTGTTTGAACGCCTACAAGAGTTGCAGTTTTAGAAATTGTATAAAAGTTATCTTCTTCAAACATAAGATTTAAGCTTTAATTTATTTAAATTTAGATTTTAAAATATTTGAAGAATTAAAAGTGACAACATTTCTTGCTTTAATTGGCGCTTCAACTCCAGTTTTAGGATTTCTACCAATTCTTATTTTTTTATGCCTTACTGAAAAAGTTCCAAAAGAGGAAATTTTAACGTCTTCACCATTTTCTAATCCACTTAATATTAACTCAAAAATTTCTTCAATTATAATAGAAGATTCGGATAGCGACAGACCTACACTTTCACTAATAGCTTCAATAATGTCATTTCGTGTCCAAGTTTTTTTCATTAAATAACCATAGTATAATTTAAATAATATAAAAGTTTTTTTTTAATTTTATGGCTTTCCAATTCGAATTATTGAAGCTCCCCAACTCAACCCCCCCCCAATTGCCTGAAATCCTAAAAGATTACCATTTGTAATTTTATTCTCAGACATTGCATTATCTAATGCTAAAGGTATTGAGGCTGCTGAAGTGTTGCCATGATGTTTGACAGTTGAAATTATTTTTTTTGAATTCATTTTTAATTTTTCAGCTACTGCTAATATGATCCTTTGATTAGCTTGATGTGGTACCAACCAATCAATTTGGTTAATTTCTTTATTTGAAAGTAATAAGGCTTCCTCCAGAGATAAAGATAATTTATCAATAGCATGTTTAAAAATTTCTTTACCAGACATTTCTATAAAACCAGAAACTTGATTGTTAGAAACACCTCCATTAGTTTTTAATAAATCATATAAGTTACCATCTGAATGTATTACATTAGATAAAATGCCCCAATCATTTAATTTTTTATCAAAATTTTTAAATTTTTGCAGTATAACAGCTCCAGCACCGTCACCAAATAATACTGAAGTTGAACGATCATTCCAATTTAAAAGTTTTGACATTGAATCAGCCCCAATAACTAAACAATTGCTGTAATGATTATCTTTCATCATAGATTGAGCTACGGATAGAGCAAAAACAAAACCAGCACATACTGCTTGCACATCAAAAGAAACTGCATTTATTCCTAATTTTTTTTGAACGAGAGTAGCAGTAGCTGGGAAAGTATTATCGGGTGTAGTTGTTGCAACAATAATTAAATCAATCATTTCTTTTTTTATATGTGCATTTTTTATTGCATTAAACGCAGCATTTACAGCCATATCAGAAGTTGTTTCATTTTTGGAAACAAAATGTCGAAATTTTATGCCTGATCGTTTCGTTATCCATTCGTCAGAAGTATCTATAAATTTAGTAAGATCTTCATTGGAATATTTATTTTTTGGTAAGTAGGAACCAACTCCCGTCAATAATATTTTGCTAGAAATAATAATTTCTCCATTAATATTTAAATTTACATGCTAAGGTTAATTTTACTAATTTTATTTTTTAAATCATGAATGAAATTATATTTTACCATATCCACCGCAACGCAAATGGCATTGGCAAAACCAAAAGCATCAGTTCCTCCATGACTTTTTACAGCTACAGCATTTAAACCTAAAAAAACAGCTCCATTATATTTTCGTGGATCCATTTGTAATCTAAAATTATTGATAGCTTTTTTAGCAAATAAATATCCTATTTTGGAACTTAAAGAGCTAGATAATGCTTTTTTTAAATAAGATGTAACTAATAAAGCCGTTCCTTCAGCTGTTTTTAGTGATACATTACCACTAAAGCCGTCAGCAATAATTACATCTGAAACACCTTGGGCTATTTTATCACCTTCAATAAAGCCTGAATAATTAATTTGACTTTTTAAGTTAGACAAAATTTGCGAGGCTTCTTTTATGTAATCAAGACCTTTTTGTTCTTCTTCACCAATATTTAGAAGTGATATTGAAGGATTATCAACTCCCATCACAATATTTGCAAATGCTTGTCCCATAAAAGCAAATTGAACTAAATTTTTAGCATCACAATCTATATTTGCACCTAAATCTAGCATACAACTTTCACCTGTTATTGTTGGAAAATAAGCTGCAATTGCTGGTCTATTTATGCCTTCAATTGGCCTAAGAAATAATTTTGCCATTGCCATCAATGCACCTGTATTTCCCGCAGAAACTATAGCATCAGCTTTACCAGATTTAACAGATTGAATAGCCATTCCCATAGAAGAATTTCTACCTTTTCGCACTGCAATACTCGGTTTTTCGTTTGCATCAATATATTCGTCAGTATGAACAATATCAGATCCTTTAAGCACTTCTGAAGAATTTATTAATGGCAATAATTTTATTTTATTTCCAAAAAAAGAAAATTTTACATAAGGATGTCTTATTTTTGTTTGAGCTGCTCCGTCGACTATTATTTGAGGAGCATTATCACCACCCATAGCATCCAGAGATAAGCGAATAGATTTTGTCAAAAATAACTCCAATAAAAGTTAACTAAAATTTAAGGTATAAAAAATAACATATTATTAATAGCACATAACCAAAGCAAAGTAATAAGTATTATAATACCTTAAAAATATTACTCATAATTAGGAAACTTAAATTCATTTAATAAAAAATATTGCTCTTTTTTACTATCAAACTCTAAATGAATTTTTTCGCAATATTTAACTAATATATTTGGAGAGTTGCCAAAATCAAGAACATTTCTATAAACATTTTTAATAATATGTTTTTTTAATTTTTTAAAATCTTTATTATTTAAACAATCACAATAGGCTTGTTGCCGTCCCATATATAAATTAATCATTTGCTTTATTTTAATATGAACACCCGCATCTCCTGCACCTAATTCTCTGAGGCTTAAGTCTAAATCCAAAAAGATCTTGTCAAACAAATTTTGTGATAATTCTCGTCCTTGGGATCCACATCTAGATAGATAATATGTCAAAAAAATTGAAAACAATACTAATAAATCAAATCTGCCGTCTATTGTATCGGGTACTAAAAGATCATCATAAAAAGCTCTATTTCTTGATACATTAACAATTTTTGAATAAAAACTATCAATTAAATCTCTTTTTTGTAATTGAGAACTTGTATAAGAATTGAAAAACATCTACATATTACTACAATTAAATTTAGAAATATTTATATAACAAAAATTTCTAACTTGGAACATTTATGTACTATAAAATTATTTTAATTTGCATTTTTTCTATTATTTTAAAATCCTGTTCTCCTACAATTCAAAACAATGGTATGTCAGAGAATAAGATAAATAAAATTATAATTGAAATTGGAAAAACCTCTAAAAATGACTTAATTAAGAAATATGGACCTCCTGTTTTTGAGGGTGTTTTCAATGAAAAAGTAATATATTATGTATCACACAAAACAAGTTATAAATTATTAGATGAAGTAAAAACAAAAAAATTATTAATTTATGAAATCCGCCTAAATGATAAGAATATTGTAGAAAATTTTAAAAAGTACACCGAAGAAGATTCCTTAAATATTTCAATCTCAGATAAAGCAAGTGAACACGACAAGGACAATGTATTTATTTGGAAAGAACTTTTGAACAATATGAGAAAAAATAACATTCAAAATTAAAAATGTAAGTAAGATTTATTTTGAAAAGATTGATGTTGATTTTTGAATAAAATATGTTTTTTTTGAAATTTTTGAAAAAAACCTATGCATGTCAATTTTATATTTTGTTCTAATGATATTCTTTTTATAGAATTTTCATAATTGGGTTTGCAAGAAAATAATAATTCATAATCATCTCCACCATATAAAGCAGCATTTAAAAGAATATCTTTTTTTAGATTAATAGAAAGAGGCAAAGGTATTTTTTCAGAATCAAGTACAATTGATAATCTTGAATTTTTGGCTAAATGTGATGCATCCTGAACTAGACCATCCGATATATCAATCATTGAACTTGCTATTTTATTTAAAGAAAGACCGAGATCAACTCGTGGTTCTGGAAACAAATACTTTTTTTTAGCTACAGAAAAGACTTTTAACTTTGTTTTAAAATTATCAAGGCCAATTTTTGAAAGACCCAAAACACCTGAAACAAACAATAAATCTCCTAATTTTGCGCCACCTCTTGAAATTGATTTCTTATTCAATGTTTCACCAAAAATAGTTATAGTTATATTGATATTTTGTAATGACGATGTTAAATCACC
>QBZZ01000022.1 GCA_003282145.1 SAR116 cluster bacterium AG-337-N21 | reverse complement strand
TCAAGGCACTGGGAGTAATGCTTCACATACAATCATGCAATACACTCCAACAAATGAATTTGTGGGTATTATTCAAAACACAACATCAAGTAATTTTTCAGTTGCTGATTTTGTGAATAACTCATCTTCAGCAATTTCAGTAAGTGGCGGAGGTGGCGCAGATATTATTAAAGCAGGAGCTGGAAATGACACTATCAATGGTAATGGAGGAAATGATACCATAGATGGTGGATCAGGCAGCGATACAATTATTGGTGGTTTAGGTATTGATAGTCTTACAGGAGGAAGTGGAGGCGATACTTATCAATACACTTCAATTGCAGAAGCTGCAGTATCAGAAGATAGTGACAAAGAAACTATCTTTGACTTTGATGCCACTGACCCAGGAGAAGTGATACTATTGAATGGTATTACTAACGGAATATTTGCTTATAGAGGTGATAATGCATTTACAGGAACAAGCAACACCGAAGCTAAGTTCGATAATTCATCTAAACTCTTAACAATAGATATTGATGGTGACACAGATACTGATATGGAAATTAAACTTAATAATGTAGCATCAACAGACCTAGACGCTAATGATTTTGTAATAATTTAATTAATTGTTTGAAAAATGTTAAGAAAACTATTTAAAATAGATCTTATTGTATCAACAATATTGATAAATATATTATCTTTAGCTTTACCTTTATATGTTATTCAAGCACTCACAAGATACCTAAATCATGGCATTTCTGACACTCTTTATGTTTTAACAATAGGAACATTTTTTGCATTAATTTTAGAGTTGTTTTTAAGAAATTATAGAATAATCTCTTTGGAAGAAAGTCAGCTTAATGATAATAGGAAATCAAACAATTATTTCCAAAAGTTAAGTGAAATTAACTTCGAAGATAAAAAACTAAGCTTGATAAAAGATTTACCTCAAAGACTAAAAAAATATAGAGTTTTATCTAACAATAATGAAATTAATATTATTACAAGTCTATTAGATTCTCCATTTATAATAGTTCATCTTATAATAATTTATTTATTATCTAAGCCAGTTTTCCTGTTATTTATCTTATTTATAATTATAGGATATTTACTCAAAATTTTTTCTTCAAAAAGTCAACGCATTAAACAAAATAAACTTAACAATGATAAGGACAAAAATCACTATTTAGAAAAAGATTTTTTAAAAAACTTCCAAACGATATCTCTTTATAGTGACATAGATAAGTATTTTAAAAAGTTTAAAGAGCAAGAAAAAAAAATTAATAAAAACCAAAAAAGTTTTTTTACTTTAATACAAAAATTTGAGTTTAATACCGCATTTATTAGATCACTTTTATCAATGCTTGTAATATTTGTTGCTTGTATAAGTATATATGAGGGACAAATGGAAATTGGTGTTTTAATAGCTTTGAATATATTAATAGCCAAAACTTTTTCACCAATTATTAATTTTTACGATTTGATAAAAAACATGAATTATGGAGACTTAGATAATGATTTTAATTCTCTATCAAAGCTATATCCTAAAAGAAATGGAAAAATAACTTTAAAAAAATGTAATGGTAAAATAGAATTAAGAAAAATTAGTTTACAATATCCTGAACATAAGATTTCAATTTTTGAAAATTTGTCTTTAAAATTTGAAAAAGGATCAATCACAGTTGTGACCGGAGACAATGGAATTGGTAAATCTACACTTTTTAGGATTATAACAGGTATACAAAAACCTGATAAAGGAGAAATATTGATAGATAACATCAATATTGAACAAATAAGCCAAGAAAATTTTAAAAATTATTTTGTATCGGTAACTCAAGAGCCAATTTTTCTTGAGGGTACAATAAAAGAAAATTTTTTAAGTATAAATGACGGAATTACAGATAATAATATTGTTTCAGCTATTTCTAGGTTTAATCTTGATGAGTATTTAGGAGAAACAGAAAAAGGAATTGAAACATTAATTGATAATGAAGGATCTAAATTTAGCTTAGGAATTAAAAAAAGACTAGCCTTAGCAAGAGCATCTTTAACGGATGGCCCAATTATAATTTTTGATGAACCTACTGAAGGAATGGATAGAGAAGGTTCTAAAATATATTACAAATATTTAAATGAAGCTAAAAAAGAAAATAAAACTATAATAATTTTATCTCATGATAAAGAAATCATTAAAGGAGCTAATAATATTATAAATTTAAATCACTTAAAACAGCCTGACTTTATTTTTAGAAATAAATTAAATTAGAAAAATGAACAAACTTAGATTAGTGCTATTTTTTATTTTAATGATAATGTTTGGGTCCATAATTTGGGCTTATGATACGAGCATTGACATTGTTGCTGACGCACCAGGCTCAATAACACCTACAAATAACGTAAAAACTTTACAACATTTAGAGGGTGGAATAATTAAAAAAATAAATGTTCAAGAGGGAAGTATAGTTAAAAAGGGAGATATTCTCATTGAATTTCAACAAATTGCTTCAAAGTCTGAAGTAGGTGAAATCATGGGAAGACTAGCATTTTTAGAGGCTGGAATTATTACATACAAGTCTTTAACTACAAGAAACAAACCTATTTATCCATCGACACTTAAAAAAAATTATTCAGAAATAACAAAAAATTTTTATAATGATTATAAATCGAAATTGAGCTTATTAAATTCAGAAGTAAGTTTATTAAAGGAAAAAATTATTGCTGATAGATTAGAAATCACATTTGCAAATGCAAAAATTTTAGAGGATAGAAAATCTCTTAAATTACTTAATAGACAAATTGAAATAAGTTCAAATTTAAAATTAAAAAATTTAACAAGTGAAATCTCGCATATAGATTTGTTGAGAAACTTACAAATATTAAAAACTAAAATGATTGAAGAAAACAGAAAACTTGAGAATTTAAAATCTAACATTAATATCCTTAAGAAAAATATAAATTTAAAAAAAGTTCGTTTTGAAGAACTTATGACAGGACAAATAAAAATTTATTTAGAAGAAAGGGAAAAATTTACCCAAAGATTAAATAAATATAATGATCAACTTGGCAGAAAGTCACTCATATCTCCTATTGATGGCATGGTCAAAACTATAAACTTTTTTACTGAAGGGGGGGTAATAAAGCCAGGGGAGAATATTCTAGAAATAGTGCCTAATGACGGAAAATTTATAATTAAGTCAAAACTTTCGGTATCAGATATTGGCTTTGTTAAGATAGATCAAAATGTTGATGTAAAACTTGCGGGCTCACATTCTTCGATGTTTAGACCTCTTAAAGGAAAGATAAAAACAATAAGCCCAGATAGTATAAACGATCAAAACTCAATACCATATTATCAAATTTTCATTGAGTTAAATGAAAGTAAATTTTTAAGTGAAACCCAAGAGTTTAAAATTCTACCAGGTTTAGAAGTAATTTGTAGTGTTGTAATAGCCAAAAGAAATTTAATAGAGAATATTTTAGCACCTTTTAAACGCATAATTGATAACTCTTTTAGAGAAAATATCTGGTTTGAAGCGAAAATCAATAAGACACTTGCTAATCATTTTTTAGCTATGTTTTCTGTGAATAATTTTTAAAAATCATACAATAATAATATAACTATTTTCTTTTTAATTTATATCCAATTGTGCTGATCGAATTTCGTCTGAAAACTTTATCTTAACTTTTTCATTTTTAGGGGCATTACTACTTAATTTAATTGGTTTCCCATTATTATCCATTACTAGCACAAAGCCTCTATCAAGTACCCTGTTAAAACTAGATGCTTCCAATAACTGACCTAATGAATTTAATTTTGTTTCTTTGTTTGTTAAAATATTTTCTAAATAATTTTTAAATTTTGTATCTAACAGTTGTTGTTTTGAATCAAGATTACTTATTAATACTTTTGGTGGTATTAATCTTTGAGCGTATTGAGTAATTTTGTTTTTTTGCTCCACAAAAATATTCTTAAACAAGTTTTCAATATCTTTATAAATGAAATCTAACTTTTGGTTTTTATTATCAAATATCTGGTCGGGTTTTCCTAATAGTTTAATAAGATTATTAAGTCTATCTTTATTATTATTTAATTTATTAGAAAATGAGGTTTTAAGTCTTAAGTTTAGCTCATCGATTCTAGCTATTAATTCATCTCTAACTGGCACTGACTTTTCTGCTGCTCCAGTTGGTGTCGGCGCTCTTAAATCAGATACAAAGTCAATCAATGTTGTATCAGTTTCATGCCCTACTGCTGAAATTACCGGTATTGAACTATTAAAAACTGCTCTTACTACGATCTCCTCATTAAATGACCATAGATCCTCTAAACTTCCTCCACCTCGAGCAACAATAAGTAGATCCGGTTTCTTGATATCTGTTTGATCTGTAAATTGGTTAAACTTTTCTATGGCATTTGCTATTTGTTGCGCTGATCCCTCACCTTGAACAGCGACAGGCCATAAATAAACATGTGATGGGAAGCGATCTGATAATCTATGTAAAATATCTTTTATAACCGCCCCTGAGGGGCTTGTGATGACACCTATTATTTGAGGAAGGTAAGGTATTGCTTTTTTATGCTCTTGTTTAAATAATCCTTCAGCAAGTAGTTTTTTTCTTCTATCTTCAAGCATTTTAAGAAGAGCGCCCTCACCTGCAACCTCCATACTATCTACTATTATTTGATATTTTGATTGCCCTGCGAAAGTTGTGATTTTGCCAGTACAAATGACTTCTATTCCTTCTTCAGGTCTAATTGAAAGTCTTGGCATAGTATATTTCCAGATTATTGCTGCAATAGTCCCATCTGTATCTTTTAGAGTAAAATAGACGTGACCTGATCCAGGAAATGACGGGCGTGAAATTTCACCTCTAATACGAACATAACTAAAATTTGTCTCGACTAATTTTTTAATTACGTGAGAAAATTCACCTACAGAATATATGGGATTGTTGCTGTTATTTTCCATTGAATTTCAGTAAACTTTGTATTTATCATAAATTAATACTATGGCATATTGAACTAAATCTAAAGCTTTTTGGAGTATATAATTCATGAATATTTTAGTTGTAGGTGGAGGTGGCAGAGAACACGCTATTGCTTATTCATTATCAAAATCTCCATTGACAAAAAAGTTAATAGTTGCGCCTGGCAACCCAGGAATTGAAATTTTTGCTGAATGTTATCCCGTAGCTGCTGATGATATTGATGGACAATGCAAGTTAGCAAAAGACATGAAAGCAGATATTGTTTTCATAGGACCCGAAATCCCCTTAGTACTTGGCTTAAAAAACAAGTTATCCGAAATTGGTATTAATGCGTTTGGACCATCTAAAGAGGCTGCACAGTTAGAAGGATCAAAAACCTTCTCAAGAAATTTCTGCAAAAAATATAATATTCCACAACCAAATTTTAAATATTGTAGTAATCTAAAAACTGCAAAAGATCAGATAGAATTATTAGATGGATACTGTGTTGTAAAGGCAGATGGTCTTGCAGCAGGTAAAGGTGTTGTAGTTTGCGACACAGTTAATGAAGCAATTGAGGCATCCACTCAAATGCTGGAGGACAATAAATTTGGAGATGCTGGAAAATCTATTTTAATTGAAGAGAGAATAACTGGTATCGAAGCAAGTGTTTTTGCAGTATCAGATGGCAATACCGCAATTGTACTTGGGACTGCTCAAGATCATAAGAGAGCTTATGATAATGACCAAGGTCCAAATACTGGAGGCATGGGAGCCATATCTCCAGCACCAGCATTAAATGAAGAATTAAATGAAAATATTTTTAATAATATTATAATGCCTACAATTAATGGAATGAGATCTGATGGTATCCCTTATGAAGGTATTCTATATGCCGGTGTTATGCTTACTGATCAAGGACCTAAAGTGATTGAATTTAACTGCAGGTTTGGAGATCCCGAAACACAGGTGGTACTTCCACGCCTTAGCACAGATTTAGTAGATATTATTCATAACACTGTCGCAAACAATCTTGAAAATACTCACATTGAACTTACTGATAACACTGCAATTACTGTTGTAATAGCAAGTAAGGGGTATCCTGGAACATTTAAAAATGGATTTGAATTACCATCACTTAATAATTTAAATAAGCAAGATGATATATTAATTTTCCATTCTGGTACTGCAAAAAATGATAATGAAAATCTTATTTCAAGTGGCGGTAGAGTTTTATCTGTTACAGCTATTGGAGAGAATGTTCAAGACTGTAGACAAAAAGCATATGACATTGTAGAAGAAATAAATTGGGATAAAGGCTTTTATAGAAAAGATATAGGTAAACTTTAAAATCATCTTATACTATGAAAAAAATCTTGTAAAAGTCTTTCTGACTGAGTTGCAGAAAAACCTGAATAGATTTCAATTGTTGTTTTATTGTCTGAGAAAACTCTAACTCCATTATCAACGGCACCACCCTTCTTGTCCTCTGCTCCATAGTATAACCTTCTTATTCTAGTCTGTTTAATAAGTCCTGCACACATAACGCAGGGTTCTAAGGTAACCCAAATATCACAATCATTTAAAAATCTTTGACCTGTTATTTTTAAAGCTTTTTCAATAACTAGCTTCTCAGCATGACACGTAGGATCATTTCTTGTTTCAACTAAGTTGTGTGCCTTAGCAATAACGTTTCCACATCCACCAACTATTATGGCCCCAACAGGCACTTCATCTTTGTTTTTAGCTTTAATCGCTTCCTTAATAGCTAAACTCATATAATCAATTTGATTTAGCAAATTTAATCCTTATTAGTCTGTTATGTTGCTAATAGTACTTAAAAGCTATAATACAAAACTATGAAAAATACTTTTAAAAAACATAATTCTGAAACATCATCCAATAAAACTACTCCTGAAAAATCAAAAGCACTTGATACTGGACCAGAAAGAATTGCTAAAACTATTGCAAGATCAGGCTTATGTTCTAGAAGAGAAGCTGAGCGATGGATACTTAATGGTCAGGTAAAACTAAATAGTAAAATTTTAACTGAATGTGGAGTAAATGTTACTTCTAAGGATGTCATTGAAGTCAATGGTAAGCCACTACCCAATAAAGTTATAACTAAGTTATGGATGTACCACAAACAGAGAGGTTATTTGGTTACTAACTATGATCCAAAAGGTAGGTCAACAATCTTTGATCAATTGAAAAATAAAATAGAGACAAGATTTATTTCTGTTGGTCGTTTAGATATGGACTCAGAGGGGCTTATATTACTTACCAATGACGGTGATTTAGCTAGAAAACTTGAATTACCTGCTACAGGATGGCTGCGTAAATATAGAGTTAGAGTCCATGGCTATGTGGTACCAAAAGATTTAGAAACACTGAAAAACGGAATTATAATTGATGGTATAAGATATGGTAAAATAGATGCTACTTTAGATAGACAGCAAGGAAGTAATGCCTGGCTTACTCTTAGTTTTAGAGAGGGTAAAAATAGAGAAGTTAGAAAGGTCATGAACCATCTAGGCTATAATGTTAATCGTCTAATTAGAATATCTTTTGGGCCTTTTAATCTAAACAATCTTCCCTCTGGAGAATTAGAAGAAGTTAAAAATAAAGTATTAAATGATCAATTAGATTTATCTAAACCAAAAATTTTAAAACAAAATAAAAATAGAAAATAATTATAAAAACATAAAATTCTATGAGAATAATAAGTGGTAAATTTAGAGGGTTAAAACTTGAACCTCCAGTTGATTTCAGCACAAGACCTACATCTGATAGATTAAAAGAATCACTTTTTTCAATTTTAGAATCTAATAAATATAATATAAGAATTCCTAATTCTAATGTTATAGATATTTGTAGTGGAACAGGAGCATTAGGCATCGAGGCATTATCTAGAGGTGCTAAATTTATTTATTTTATTGATAAAGATCCAAAAGCAATTGATGTTCTCCAAAAAAATATTTTAAAGTTAAAGATTGATAACAAAGATAAAACTTACATAAAAATTATAAAAGAGGACGCCCTAAAAGCACTTCAGGATATAAAAATTGTTTTTGATGTTGTTTTAATAGATCCTCCATATAAATCAAACGTAATTGAAGAATGCTTGGTTAAATTAAAACAATATAATTTGATTGATTTTAGCAGCTATGTTTTTGCTGAGAGTAGCAAAAAGGAAAACTTCAATTTTGATGGCTATGATTTGTTAGATACAAAAATTTATGGAAAATCCAAAATAACTATACTCAAATTATCTAACTCAGGCTCTATTGAATAATTTTTCAATATCTTTTAATGAAAGACTGATAGAAGTCGGGCGACCATGGTTGCATTGTCCTGAGTTTGGCGTGCGTTCCATCTCTCTTAATAATTCATTCATTTCATTTTCATTTAAGCTTCTCCCAGATCTTACCGATCTGTGACAAGCTATATTACCTAATATTAAATCAATTTTAGCATTATAAGATGATGGTAAGCCACATGATGATATATCATCACCAAGATCAATTATTATTTGTTTTATATCAGCACCTCCTATCAAAGCAGGAACTTCTCTAACAACTATCATCCCGTCACCAAACGGCTCAATTACAAAACCTATATCTGCTAGTAATTCGATATTTTCTGAAATAATAGCTAATGGTATCGGTTCCAAATTAACAACCTCAGGAAGTAATAGAATTTGTTTTTCAATAGATTTATTTTGCCGTGCTAGTTTCATTCTTTCTAAAACTAATCTTTCATGAGCGGCATGCTGATCAATAATTACAATTCCATTGGAATTTCTCGAGATTATATAATTTTTGTTAAATTGTGCCAAAGCAACCCCAAGTGGAAAATCTTCTTGATCAAAAATATTTGTAACATCATTTTGATTATTCTCATTTTTAACCGGCTTCACAGCAGGAATTACATCTCCATGTTCAAAAAAAGATTGGTTAGTTTTATTTTGAATATTTGTACTTATCTCTGTTGCATTATTAAATCTTTTCAAAGCCTCTTTTGAAAGGTCCGTAGTCGTTTCGCTATAACTAATATGTAATTCTCTACTGATTGAACCCACAATCAAACTTCTTATTAAGGCATTATCTTGAAATCTTACTTCTGTTTTACCCGGATGAACATTTACGTCAATAAACTCAGAAGGTACATTTATGAACAAACAAAAAACAGGAAATCTTCCTTTTGGAAGCGTGTCCCTATAAGCCGCTCTAATTGCTCCAGACAAGTTTCTATCTTGTATAAACCTTCCATTTATAAAAAGATGTTGTTGATTATAATTCGATTTATTTAGCGTTGGAAGACCAATAAACCCATAAATATTTGCAAATTCATTTTCTTTTATTAGCTTAGAATTATCAATTTTAATAGCTTCATTAGAAAAATTCAAACCCATTATATTTCTTATTCTATTTAAATACGAATTTTCGTGTTCTATTTCTGGTCTTATATTAAAAATTTCTCGGGCATCCGCTTGAAATTTAAATCCTATAAGTGGGTTTGCGAGAGCCTGTTTTAAGATTATTTGATGACAGTAACTTTTCTCGACTTGCGCAGATTTTAGAAATTTTAACCTTGCTGGAGTTGCATAGAATAATTTTTTTACTGATATAATAGTTCCTATTTGACGTGATGAAGGGTAAGCTTCATTAGAGTTCCCCGCCGCAACATCTAATGACCATGCTTGATTAGAATCTATGAACTTCGTCTGAATATTTAACTCACTTACAGCAGCTATAGAAGGGAGTGCTTCTCCTCTAAAACCCAAATAAGCTATTTTGTTTAAATCATTATTGGGAAGTTTGGAAGTAGCGTGTCTTTCAATAGCCATAGGAATTAATTTTTTTTTAATTCCAATACCATTATCTGAAACTGATAATAGATTTTTACCTCCATTATCAATAGTTATATCAATCTGGCTTGCGTCTGCATCTATAGAATTTTCTATTAATTCTTTTAATACTGAAGATGGTCTTTCGACAACTTCTCCAGCAGCTATTTGATTTATAAGATTTTCAGGAAGCCTTCTTATTTCCATACCAGGTTTCCTTATTATTTTATCAGTAAAGGCTTTCCAGAATTTATATCTAGAGCAGGAGAAGGAGTTGAATTGATTTTTTGTCCAGATAATTTATTTTTTCTAATTCTTAACGCTTCTTTTTTAGCATCTATTACTACACCTGTTTCTGGAATATCTCCAAATAAGATTTGTATACCAGTCCTCTCACTTAATGATATACCAAGTGTCTCTTCATCAACTATCTTCCTAATATTTTTTGGGACATTTTTGGAACTAAATAACTCACTAAAACTATTCGATTCGTTCTTATTTTCCATATTAATTTCATTAGTAAGGTTAAAATCATTTTTATTCTCTTCTGCATCATTGTTTTTAAGAACTTCAGGATCTATTTTATAACCTGGCGGCACAATAAGTGATGGTGTAAAAGCTACTGAAAATTCATCTGGTATAACCTTTTCTTTACCTACAGCTTTTCGAAAATCGGAGCAACTAGACAATGACGTTGATAAGGGTAATAAAAAAACAAATATCTTTATAAATTTATTTTTCATAGTAAGAACTTTCATCAGTGAAAAATTGATTAAAAAGGAATAAAAACGCACCAATAAAGATTATTGTATCAGCAATATTAAAAGCTGGCCAGTGTAAATCATCAATATAAAAGTCTATAAAGTCAACAACCTTACCGTAAATTATTCTGTCAATTGCATTACCAATTGCTCCACTTGCAATTAAAATAAATCCCAAAGAAGAATATCTTGGCATTTTGAAAGAAGAAAAAATTAACCATATACTCACTAAAAAAGCAAATATAGTAAAACCATATCTACCTATTTCTCCAGAGCCCTGAAAAAACCCAAAAGAGATACCACTATTCCAAACTGGGGTCATAGAAAGAAATGAAGTTAATTTTATTGACTGGTATTTAATAAAAAGGTTTTCAATAGCCCATAATTTAGTAGCATAATCAAGAAAAACGAAGATTATCAAAATTAATAAAAGATTAAATATACCAATATTTTTTTTCATTTAACTATTTTTGTAAAACACTTGTGCATCTGTAACATACTTCAATATCGTCTTTAACTTCATTAACAACCTTCCAACACCTCAAACATTTGCCCCCAGATGCAAGTTCTACTTGAACATTGATTGCTGGTTCAGACAAATTTTTGTTAAGATTTATTTCAACATCAGAACAAATAAATATTTCTGGTAAATTAACACCTTCAAGCTTCTTATAAGCCTCATTATTAGCCTCAATAATAACCTTTGCCTGAAGGCTTGACCCTAATAATCCCTCTTTTCTTTTTTCTTCAATAGCAGTGGTTACTACAGATCTTAATTCCCTGATCTCTGACCATTTATTTCCAATTAAATCATTTTGCCAATCTTTTTTTGGCTTAAAGTAAGTTTGAAGATGAACAGAGTTCTCTTGATCATTATATCTACTTTGCCATGCTTCTTCAGCGGTAAAACATATAATTGGAGCAAGCCAAGTAGTAAGTGATTTGAATAAAATATCCATTACAGTCCTACAAGATCTTCTTTCTATCCCCTTTAATTCTTCGCAATATAAAGTATCTTTTCTAATATCAAAATAAAAAGCCGACAAATCAACCGTACAAAAATTGTGTATGTCTAAATAAATATCATGCAGATTAAAGTTTTCTGTGTTTTCTTCTATTTTTTTACTTAACTCAGATACTCTATGTAAAATCCATTGCTCTAATTCTGGCATCTCACTAAAGGTAATCTTTTCGTCATCCTCAAATCCATTCAAAGCACCTAAAAGATATCTAAGAGTATTCCTTAGTCTTCTATAATGATCGGAGTGTCTAATAAGTATCTCTTTTCCAATTCTTAGATCGTCATAATAATCTGAGCCAACAACCCACAAACGTAATATATCAGCTCCAAACTCATTAATTACTTTTTGGGGTGCAGTTATATTACCTAAAGATTTAGACATCTTTCGGCCTTGCTGATCTAAAACAAATCCATGTGTTAATACGGCATCATAAGGTGCCCTTCCACGAGTTCCACAACTTTCCAACAAAGAAGAATGGAACCATCCTCTATGCTGATCCGTTCCTTCAAGATATAAAGATGCAGGCCAAAATAAATCATTTCGCTCTTCTAGGACAAATGAATGAGTTGAACCAGAATCAAACCAAACATCAGCAATATCAGTTACGGCCTCATAATCTTCGGACTTATATTTAGAGCCTAGAAAATATGAAGAAGGTTTTTGAAACCAAGCATCAGCTCCATCTTTTTTAAATGCCTCAACAACTCTATCAACAACTTCTTGATCCCTAAGAGGTTCTTGTGTTTTTTTATTTACAAAAATAGCTAACGGAACACCCCATGCTCTTTGCCTAGAAATACACCAATCAGGTCTATCCTCTATCATTTTTGTAAGTCTATTTTCACCTTGAGGAGGAAAAAAATTAGTTTCTGATAAAGCCTTAAGAGCAGTATCTCTTAAATTATTGGTTTTCATTGAAATAAACCATTGGGGTGTAGTTCTAAAAACCAGAGGTGCCTTTGATCTCCAACTATGTGGATATGAATGGTTTAAAGTGCCTCTTCCAATTAGAGCATTATGTTCAGACATTATATCCGCAATTTTTTCATTATCTTTTAAAACACGTAATCCACCTAATAGAGGTAATTCATTAAATAATATTCCATTATCAGAAACAGTTTCAGGTATTGGCAAATTATGTTTTTTTCCTAATTCAAAATCATCTGCCCCATGTCCAGGTGCAATATGAACAAACCCCGTACCTTGGTCAGTCGTAACAAAATCAGCCTCAAGCAATAGAACATCATGATCATAACCGTACCCATTTAAAGGATGAGCTAGGATTGATCCTTCAAATTCACTGCCTTTTAATTTATTAGAAACATTATAATCTAATATATAAAGCTCTTTTATTGCTTCTTTTAGCAATTGAGTGGCCACTACTATTTTATCACCAATTTTGGCTAGTGAATTTTCACTAACACTAGTAATTTCTAATAGAGTGTAATCTATGTCCTTACCATAAGCGACAGCTCTATTACCAGGCATCGTCCAAGGAGTTGTTGTCCAAATTATGATTTCATAATCGTCAAGTATTTCTCTTGGGGCTTTTTTGATTGGAAATCTGGCAAATATTGTAGTGCTGACATGGTCATGGTATTCAATTTCAGCTTCAGCAAGAGCAGTTTTCTCTACAGGTGACCACATTACAGGTTTGACACCTCTATATAAACTTCCATTCATCAGAAACTTACCAATTTCAGACATAATAATGGCTTCAGATTCATATTTCATTGTTGAGTATGGGTCTTCCCAATCACCGTAAACACCTAATCTTTGAAATTCTTCTGATTGAATGTCCATCCACTTAGAGGCAAAATCACGACATTCTTTTCTAAACTCTACAACTGGAATATCGTCTTTATTCTTTTTCTTTTTTCTATAATTTTCCTCTATTTTCCATTCAATTGGCAACCCATGACAATCCCAGCCAGGTACATAATTGGCATTTTTACCAAGCATTGACTGTGATCTATTAATTACGTCTTTGATAATTTTATTTAAGGCATGTCCTATATGTAAATTACCATTAGCATAAGGTGGACCGTCATGAAGTATAAATGGCTTAGAATTCTTTCTTTGTTCTCTAAGTCTCTTAAATAACTTTGTATCTTCCCATATTTTTAATATTTGTGGTTCCTTATTAGGCAAACCAGCTCTCATAGAAAAATCTGTTTTTGGTAAGTAAACGGTATCTTTATAATCAGTCATGTAACTTTCTCTATGTTAGTCAATTTATTGTTACTTCTAAAGTAACTTTTGTTTATTCTAAAAGTTTATAATTATAAACTTTTTAACTTATGAAAGTCATAAGCCATTTTTGTATCAAGCTCGATCTGTTTTTTTAATTCAGATAAGGAATTAAATTTGGTTTCTGATCTTAAAAACTCTAAAAGTTCTACCTTTATTCTTTTACCATATAGATTTATATTAAGATCTTTATTATTTAAATCAATTACATGAGTTTCTAAATTAATAGAATCTCCTGAAACAGTTGGTCTTGTACCTATATTTGAGATAGATGGCAACCAGCCATTTGAGGTTTCTAATTCTTTCTGGTCTGTGATTTTCAACCTAGTTACATAAACTCCAAGTGGCGGTTTTAAAAATTTTTTTATATCTAAGTTTGCTGTTGGAAAACCAATTTCTCTACCTTGTTGCTTACCCTGTTCCACAACACCTGTAATGCACCAATTTCTTCCAAGCAGAGAATTTGCAATATTCAACTGTCCATCTTGAATTAATTTTCTTATTGTTTGAGAGCTTATAATTTCTAATTCTTTGCCTTTTATAGAATGTGTTTGTTTTAAGTCTACAGCTATAATTTCCAAACCTAATTTACTAGCAAAATTTCTATTTCCTTCAATCGTACCTTCCCTATTTTTTCCAAATCTAAAATTAGATCCTGCAAACATTTTAGTTACTTTGAAAGTTTCATTTAATATTTTGGATAAAAAGTCATTTGCACTACAATTTTTTAATTCTTCATTAAACTCAATTATAATTAAATAATTAACGCCAAGCTCTCTTAACAAGTTCTCTTTTTCCAATGCATCTAAAAGCTTAAAAGAAGAATTGCTTGAACTAAAAAAATCTCTTGGATGAGGATCAAAAGTTACAACACCAAAAGCAAGATTATTTTCAAGAGCGTTTAATTTAGCTGTTTCTAGAAGTTTTACGTGGCCTTGGTGAATACCATCGAAATTACCAATTGCAATTGAAATGTTTTTATCAATTTTAGGAGCGATACCACCAAATTTCCATTTAATAATTTTCATAAAATTGTTATAACCTTTTTAAGATTTTAAACTCAAACTGATATATAATAAATTTCAAAGTGTTTGTATCTTTTTTTGTTATATATGCTTGAATTATGTGAATTAGTATTAAATGTAAAAAGCTACTTTGATTAGCCATTAATGGAGATTAATTTTTTGGGTGATAAAATAAATATAAATTTAGAAATTATTTCTAACTTAATTAATAGCTCCATACAAATATTCGTTGCCTATGCCGGCCAGGTATTAGGAGCTACTCTTATTCTTATTCTGGGTTTTTATCTTGCTGGTAAACTTAGTAAAGTTGCCCGCAAAAACTTAATTCTTTTGGATAAAATAGATCCGTTGATTGTCCCAATAATTGGAAATATTATAAGATATGGAATAATAATAATTACATTAATAGCTGTTTTAGGACAATTTGGTGTCCAAACAACTTCTATTATCGCTGTCTTAGGTGCAGCTGGTTTAGCAATTGGCTTAGCATTGCAAGGAACTCTGTCAAACGTGGCGGCTGGAGTGATGTTATTACTACTTAGACCATTTTCTACTGGTGATTGGGTGGAAACTGGTAATGTCTCTGGTACCATAAGAGAAGTAGGCCTATTTACTACAATTATAGACACATTTGATAATGTTTATGTATCAATACCTAATTCTAGTATTTGGAATAGTACAATAACAAACCACTCACATTACGAAACACGACGTATAGATGTTGACATTGGAATTCACTATGACACCGATTTGGAATTGGCTTCAGAGGTTTTATTAAAATTAGCTGACGATGATAGAGTTAAGAATAAACCCAAAGCACCTCAATTCCTTGTCATGAAATATGACGATAGCGCGATAGTGGTTAGGCTAAGACTATATTCACATACCAAGGATTGGTATGCTTTGTATACTGATTTAATGCGTAAACTCAAACCTGCTCTTGACGAAGCAGGTATTGAAATTCCATATCCACATAGAGTTATTTCTTCAAAAAATACAGCTTAATGACGACTACAAAAAAAATTAATCATGGCTCAGTTAAATTAACAAGAGAAAATATAACTCAAGGTCGTCTGGGTGAAAAAATCAGAAGTATTAGTGGAAGTGATAAAGTTCTTTCTCAAAGAGAATTAATTAATGAACGTAGAAAAATCATTCCAGATAATGGAATTGGAGAAGATATTTATATTTTTGCTTATGGATCTCTTTTATGGAATCCAACAGTAGATTATGAAGAACAATTTTTAGCGAAAGTGTATGGTTTTCATAGAAGCTTTTGTATGAAGACAAATTTAGGTAGAGGATCTTTTAAAAATCCAGGTTTAATGTTAGCTCTAGACAATGGTGGATCATGCAGAGGATCAGCTTTTAGGCTAAATAGAAATGATGCAATAAAAAATATTGATATTTTGTTTAAAAGAGAAATGGTAACTGGGGCTTATAAACCAAAATTAATAAAAACAAAATTAGAGAACAATAAAAACGTTCTATCACTGGCATTCACAGTTGATAAAAAGCATAAAAATTATTTTGCTAAAAAAAGTATATCTATAAAAGCTAAGATGATTTTTAAAGCACACGGATTTTTAGGAACCTGTCAAGAATATTTCGATAACACATTAGAAAGCCTTGAAGAGTTAGATATTAAGGACCTCGAAATGAGAGCAATATCAAGGCATTTAAAAAAATTTAATAAAAAATCATAAATCCTTTTTAATAATATCAGAAGCTTTTTCAGCAATCATTAACGTTGCTGCATTTGTATTACCTGACGGCATTGTTGGCATTATTGAGGCATCAGCAATTCTAATGTTACTTAATCCTTTTATTTTAAGTGACGGTGTTACAACTGCATTTTTATCTATCCCCATCCTACAACTTCCAATAGCGTGGTAGACTGTAGCACCATTGTTTCTGAGATAATTTAGTATTTCTTCGTCTGTCTGGATATTATCACCTGGAAGTGTCTCCCCAATAGAAATTTTATCTATATTTGAAGTTTTAAGAAGTGCTCTACACATTTTAAAACCTGAGACTAATACATCTTGATCTATTTTTTCTTTTAGATAATTAGGTTGAATAATTGGAGCATCTTCAATGTTTTGAGATAAAGCTCTCACATATCCTCTACTCAACGGCCTAGACTGCCAAACACCACAAGTTATTCCAGGCACTTCTTGTAATTTGCCAATCATACCTTCAGTATATGATGCTGGTGTAAAAACAAATTGTAAATCAGGAAAATCTATTTCAGAAGATGATTTTAAAAAAGCTCCAACATGTGCTGGACTGAAAGATATCAGACCTTTTTTCAAAAAAAACCATTTCATAATTTCTAAAAATAATTTATAGCCTCGAGCTTTTTCATTAAGGGAAATTGGTAAATTAATTTTGTTTGCAACTCTTACTGCATAATGGTCTTGCAAACCTTCACCTACATTTTTAATTTCATATAAAGAATCAATTCCTATTGATTTCAAGTATTCTCCATCACCTATTCCAGATACTTGAAGTAAATGAGGTGTACCAATTGCCCCAGCACATAAAATAATCTCTTTATTGGCAAAAATTTCAAAAATCATATTATTTTTCTTATAAACTAATCCAACAGCTTTTTGATCATTGAATATAATTTTTAAGACAAGTGTATTTTTTTTTATTTTTACATTTTTTCTTTTAAGTGCAGTTTTTAGAAAAGCGTCATAAGCACTATACCTCATCCCATTTTTAATTGTTCTTTGATAATAAAAGATTCCTTCTTGATCACCTGAATTATAGTCTTCTTGAACTGATATTCCCAACTCTTTAGAACCAGAAACGAATTCCTCACAAATAGGATGTTTTTCAACAATATCTGAAACAAACAAAGGACCGTTATTACCCCTATACCTCTCATCTCCATTTTCTCTAAATTCTGATTTTTTGAAATATGGTAAAACATCATCATAAGACCAACCAACGTTTCCAAGTTGTGCCCATTGATTATAATCATCTGGTTGTCCTCTAACGTACAAATGTCCATTAATAGAACTAGAGCCTCCAAAACCTTTTCCTCTTGGAAACAATATTTCTCTATTATTAATGTTTTCGTTACTTTCAGTTTTAAAACACCAATTAAATCTTTTATCATTGATTGTTTTAATAAAACCAGCTGGCATTTTTATAAATGGATGTTGGTTACTACCCCCAGCTTCAAGAACACATATATTTATATTATTAATTTCAGATAGTCTATTTGCAACGACCGAACCTGAAGATCCTGAGCCAACTATTATATAGTCAAATTTTTCCATATTAATATCTCAAATCTGTTTAATGATTTAAAGTTGACGTTTCACCAGCAATAGTTGTTCTTACCATTAATCTTTTTTCTATTTTCCCTTTTATTGGCGTTGCTCTATGTAAAACAGCTCTGTTGTCCCACATTATTAAATCATATGGTTTCCAAAAATGAGAATAAACAAAGCTTTCATTATCAACATATTGATAAATCTCTCTAAAAAGCTTTTTACTTTCAGGTTTTGGCATACCTTCAACAAAACTACAATGGGCACCTAGGTAAAGGGATTTTCCGTGCTTATCATTACTTAATACTAACTTTTGTTTAACAGGAGGGAGTGCTTTTTTTTCTTCAGGGGTAACTAAATATGGATCTATTTTTGATCTTCCATGAGAATAGTCGTGCCAACAAACTTTATCTTCAATTATTAATTTTAATTTTTCTGGTAATGAACTATAAACCGCTCTCATTGATAAGAATTCGGTATTACCACCTTTAGACGGTATCATTTTGGCAGAAAGAATTGACATTTTTGAAGGAATAACTTTGAAAGAACTGTCACTATGCCACTCTTGATTTGCTAAATTATTTAATCTTTGCCTATCAGTAGCAGGAACAATGTTTCCATCTTCATCAAAGTTTCGAAGTATTATTAATTTTGAACCTGAGCCATCAGTGCCAGCTTTAGTTATTTCTAAAGTTCCAAAGTACTGACTAAATTTAATATGTTCATCGTTTGTTATATTTTGATTTCTAATTACAACTACTGAAAATTCTGACAAAAGATCAGAAATTTTACTCTTTATTTTTTTACTTAGATCTTCTTTTGTATCTAAACCTGTAATCTCAATACCAATTGATTTTCCAAGTTTCTTTGTAAACATATATATCTCTTATTTTTAAATATATTTTTGTTTAATCTTCATACACCAATATGTTAAAAATGAAATCTACTTTGTAAATAAAAAATTTGAATATAATTAAAAACAATGGATAAAACTTTAAATATTAATGATGACATTAAATCCTTAAAGTTGGCAGTTTTAAAAGAAAATCTTAAGCAAAACTGGAAACTTGATACTGATTTATGGAATGAGGAATTTCCTCATGACTTTAGATTTGAAGATACATATTTACAATTAAGCTTTGTTCTGAGAGATTTTAATATTGACGAATTAAAGCATTTAATTTCTATAACAAATTTATTTGATGTTAAAAACTATAGTCATGATATCTCAACTTTAATAAACAATTATATCAAAAGTTGTGTTGATTATCTTAACCACGAAATAGATGGAAAAACTGACGAATATTTTCAAAAATTTAATAATAACAATAATTGTTTTTCATATGAAAAAAGAATCAAAAAATCTTTAGCTAAATACCCAATTAATTATTCTTTATTCTTTTATGGAACACTTAGATCTCTAGAAGTTCGAAAAGCTGTAATTGGAGAAAGTAGTGATAATCACAACATCTCATTAGGTTATTTGTTAAAGCATAAAGTCTTTAGAGTTAAAAATGCAAATTATCCTCTTATAAAATATACAAATAATCAAGTTGACGTTGTTAAAGGCTTGCTCATTAATAATATAACTTTTGAAGAATTAAAAAAATTAGATAGATTTGAGGGTAAAAATTATTCTAGACAATTTGTAAAAGTTAGTGTTGATCAAATTCTTCATGATGCTCAAATCTATGTGCCCAGTAAAAACATGGTATCAGAAGAACCTTGGGATTATGAAAAGTGGTACAAAAATGATATGAAAAATTTCTTTTTAAATGAATTTGATTTAAATGGAGTGAAATAAAGTCTTAATCAATTGTTAAATCTTCAGTTACTTTTAAGCTTTTGTACTTGATCCCAGGCAGCATTGATAGCCCTCATTTTATTCTTACTTTCATTAATAACTTCTATGGGCACACCTTTACTAATTAATAAATCAGGATGATGTTCTTTAGATAGTTTTATATATTTTTTTCTAATTGTTTGAAGATCATCAGTTGGTTGACTTTCTAATACAATGTAAGGATTAAGTTTATCGGATGACTTTCTTGATTCTTTGATACTTTCATACTGTTTTTGCGTTAGACCAAATATATAAGCAATATTCGCAATCATTGATTCCTCTTCATTACTTACATGACCATCTGACTCAGCTATATAAAATAGAATATTTACAACCTCTTCTAAAACATTAATATTATTTCGAAAAATCTCACCAATTTGTTTTGCATATAGTTCATAACCAGTGCTTTCGTCTTTTGCCTTATTAAAAATTTTAGCCACTTGGTCAATTTCACTGTCCGGAATTTGCAACTTGTCCTTAACAGCAATCAACTCTTCTTTACTAACCTGTCCGTCAGCCTTACTAAGCTTCGCTGAGAGAACTATGAGTGAAAGTGCAAAAATTTCTTGAGAATTTTGTTGTTTACCAAGATTTTTAGTAGCGCTTAATCTTGAAATTTTTCCACCTAAAAAAGACCCCAATAAAGCTCCAAACGGACCTCCAAAAGAAAAGCCAATAACACCACCTAATAAACTTCCCCAAATCGACATATTTATTTCTCACAAATTTTTAATAAGTTAAATATTAGTAATATTTATATAATAATACTTTATATAAATAAAAAGCATTTAAACGCTTATTTAAATCTAAATTATAATTACCAACCATTAGTTCTAGACCAATTATCTATAATGCTACCATTTTCTAAAATATTGTAATTTTCATAAGCAGCACAAGTTAAACATGCATGGTTTGGTAATATTCGAACTAGACTTCCTATAGGTAACTTATCAAACCAATCTGTACTTTTTATCTTAATAGATCCATGTTCTTGATGTACTTCTGAAATATTAAGACCGTCAAAAGGTATTGCGGTATGTGGATTACAAATTAAACCATAACCTGCTTCTGGCATGAATTTATTTGCACTTATATCTTTTGACAATGCTAATGAACCTGCATCAATAATTATTCTTTTTCTTTGATGATTATGGCCTATGACACTGGCTAATACAGTTATTGCAATGTCTTCTATTTTACAAATTCCTTTAGAAGCTTGTGCTAAATCCCAGAACATATAAATACCTGCCCTAACTTCAGAAATACCATCAAGATTTGAAGCCAAAAACATTGTTGGTGTAGACCCTATACTAATTATTTGAGACTTATCCTCAAAATTTAAAATTTTTTTTAAAGAGGCCTTAGCCTCTTCGCGTTCAATGTTACTAATTGAAATAATTTCATTTTTGTCTTTGGTAGAATAACTATGTCCAGCGTGAGTTAAAACACCTAACAACTTTGTCTTGTAATTTGGTTCAAAAACTCTAGATATTTCTCCAATCATTTCGTCTTGATAGTCTAGACCACTTCTTCCCTCTCCACAGTCAATTTCTATAAGAATTTCAAAATTAGCATTATGCAATTTACTGTACTTTAAAATTTCTTGGGCAACATAGGTTGAGTCTATAACTAAACGAATAATGCAACTATATTTTTGTTGAATAAAATTTAATCTTTTTAGTTTTTTAGGAGTTATGCAAACAGCGTATAAAATATCTTTAAAACCCGCACCAGCAAAATATTCTGCTTCGTTAAGAGTTGAAACTGTTATAGGTCCTATCTGATTATCAAGTGCTATTTTTGCAATTTCAATGCTTTTTGGTGTTTTTACATGTGGTCTTAAAATAGTATTTAATTCAAGACATTTCTTTCTTGCTTTAAAACAATTTTTTTCTAGAAGAGATTTATCTAAAATCAAGCATGGTGTATCTAATTCTTCTAAATGTTGTATTTTCATTTTTAACTCGCTTTATTTCAATTTTCTAAATTGCTATTTCACTAAATCTATTAGTTTTTCCCACCAACTTTCAGAAACAATCAAATTTTCCATATCTATCACTTGACCTATAATTGGGGTTATTAAAGATATGTTTTGTTCTTTAGCTCTTTTTTCAATTTCAACTGGAGGATCAAACCAATTATGCATCGCAAGAGTAAACATTCCCCAATGAATGGGTATGAGATTTTCTCCCTTAACATCTATAAAGCCCTTTATTACTTCATCTGGCATATTATGGACCGACCTCCAACGAGTATTATATTGTCCGCTATCCATGAAAACTAGTTCCAATGGACCATATTTTTTGCCAATCTCTCTATAATGTTTGGAATATCCAGAATCACCACTAAAATAAAAACTTCTTTTTCCTGACTTAACAACCCAAGATGCCCAAAGAGATTTTTGTGTTTCTACAAAACCTTTTCTTCCAGAAAAGTGTTGTGCTGGAGTACAAATGAAATTTATATCTTTAATTACTTTATTTTCCCACCAATCCATTTCTGTAATCCTAGAGCTTGAAACACCCCATTTTTTTAAATGTGATCCAACACCTAAAGGCACAACAAATGAGACATCTTTATTTTTATTAAAGAACTTTATCGTGTTCATATCTAAGTGATCATAATGATCGTGTGAAATTAATATGAAATCAATTTTTGGTAATTCCTTAATTTTAAAAACAGGTGGCTGATATCTTTTTATTAGCCAACTGAATGGGGAAGCTGATGACGAAAACACAGGATCAATTAAAATAATTTTATTATTTATAGACATTAAGATACTTGAATGACCTAACCAGGCGAATTTGATATTATTCTTACTTTTTATAAAATTGTCATTTAAAGAATTTTTATCTTCTGGCAAAAGTGTCTCTGGCTTTGTAATATTAGAATTAAAGAAAAAATTATTAGCCATGTTTTTTCTTGGGTTTGCCCAAAACCCACTATTTTTTTTCATTTCTTCAATTATTTCAGAATTCTGGTTTAAGAACTTATCTTTTGGAATATTGTAGTTAGGTGATTTTTTCATTCTTAAATAATCATTATCTTTTGGAATTGATCCAAACTGATCACAACTAGAAAGTTGAAAACTTATTAGCATTACGTATAAAATTAATATGAATTTATTTTTAAAATTAATTAATTTCTTCAAGATTTTTCCAACTAATTATTTTTGATCTAAACGGTTGATTCCGTCCCATAGGTCGAGAGGCATCCCCCCTTTAATTATTTTTTGACATCGATTGATATAAATTTCTGTCACCTTATCATGTGAATTAATTTTATTAATTTTCAAAAATAATTTTAATGCTTTTTTAAAGTTTTTTTGAAAGTAATCACTGACTGCCTCTTTAAAATCCTCTAAAGTATCAATTTTTAAATGTTTTAATTTGTCTAAGTCTGAATCAAAAATTTCAAATATTTTAACAGGTTTGTCTTTTCCTTTAACGGCCACAACATCTATAAATCTTGTGTTAAATAAATCTTTATTAATATTGTTGTAAGTTTCTTCAGAAATAATAATACCTACTTTGTAAATTTTGGTTAACCCCTCAAGTCTAGATGCTAAATTTACAGCATCACTAATTACTGATCCCTCCATTCTATTCACATCACCTAATGTTCCTAACATCATTTCTCCAGTATTGATCCCAATACCTATATTAATTTTGTGTGTTTTATTTTTAAAAGAGTTAGAATTATGTTGCTTCAAGTATCTCTGCATTCCTATGGCTGCCTTGATAGAGTCATTTGCTGAACTTTTAAACAATGCCATAACACCGTCACCCATAAATTTGTCTATATAACCTTTATTTTCTCTAATTATTGGACTCATTTGATTTAAATATGAGTTCAAAAAAGAAAAATTTTCTTTTGGAGTCATTTTTTCTGATATCGAAGTAAAAGATCTTATATCAGAAAATAATATACTCATTTCAACATTCACTTGGTCTCCTAATGAAACTTCTAATATACTATCTTTACCAAGGTTTTTGAGTAATTGCTGTGGTACAAATCTTTGGTAAGCTTCTGTTAATTTTACTTGTTGTTGAAGAGCTAACAACTTCATATCATTTAATTGCTGAGCAACAGCAAATCCAAAAGTAATAAACATACCAAGGAATAAAATTCCTACTGCAGAATTTATGATTAACCAAGTAATCCAATTAAAATCATAAAATAAATATGCCAAACCTGAAATTGGTGCCGATAAAAAAGGTAACGCGAAGGATATACATAAATATTTGGCATAGGAGCTTCCCCTTTTCCAAAGTATGAATGATATAACTGCAGAAGTTAGCAATAAAAATGTAAAAGGGGCAAATAAATATTTTACTTTAACTAAGCCTGGTCCATTCATGTCAGGTGGATACAAATTTAAATCCAAATACATTATGCTCGGCCAAGATAAAGATGTGTATAAATTTAAAAAAATCATAACAATATAAAAAATTATAGTTGAAACAAAAATTTTATTAAAAACTGGATAATTTACTTTTAAATTAAGCGATTGTCTAAAAAATTGAAGTAATAGTAAAAATAATAGGGATATTGAAGCCAAAGAAAATTCACTTGCATAAAACCAGGAATTTATCCCAATAATTCTGCCAATAACCAAATTTGTAATGGACAGAAAAGAGATTTGAAAAAGGCTTAATGACAACCACAAATAGTTACCTTTCGAGACTAAAAAAATGAATAAATAATAAATAGCAAAAGTTATAGCTATTGCAAAAGTTGCTAAGTTTGCGGCAATTTTTACAAATTGATGAGTACTAATATTTTCCCATGAGCTAATAGTCATTCGGTGAAGACTATCTCTACCCATATAACGGTCAAATGGTTTTTTTCTAAAAAAACTATAAACTTGGGTAGTTTCATTAGGATTCATTATGACTTTATAACTTGCTCTAACTCTTCCATCATCAATCCATCTATCATGTTTTTCATTCCAATATGGATACTCTGTTACTGTCTTATTATCTAGACTAAAAACTTTCTTTTCATTATTATAATTGAAAGTGACACCAATATTTTTCTTATTCGTATTATTTTGAACACTAAATCGAACCCAATAACCATCAACGAATGATTGATCATTCTGTAATTTTTTTTTCCAGTCTAATTTAAATAATATTTCAAAAGGAGTGTTTTGATCGAAGCCTTCAACAAATTCTAAATGTTTTGAGGGTATGGTTTCAAAATCGTCTGTATTAAGAATAAAAGTTATATTATCTTTATTGTCTACATTTGCGAAAACATGTTCAAAACTAAAAAATAAAAAACCTAATAAAATTAATAAGGTATAAATTTTATTTTTGATTTTCACCTACTGACCAATCAAGTTATTTTATAATGTAACTTATGAGTTAGCTCTAATTTTTTCAATTAAATTAGAAATGTGCTGATAAGGTATTCTGATTTTTTTCCACCGGTGGAGCAAATTTAGTTAGGTCAATTCCTTCTACAGCAATTTTGTACTCTTCTATTGTTGGTGTTCTTCCTAATATTGCAGAAAGAACTACAACTGGGGTAGAAGCAAGTAATGATTCACCTTTTTTTTCTTCAGTGTCTTCTACTACCCTACCTTGGAACAATCTTGTTGAAGTTGCCAAAACCGTATCCCCTTTTGCAGCTTTTTCTTGGTTTCCCATACAAAGGTTACATCCAGGTCTTTCAAGATAAAGAATATTATCATATTCTAGACGTGCTGAATTTTTTGGATTTTTATCATCAAACTCAAAGCCAGAGTATTTTTGCAAGATACTCCAGTCACCTTCTTCTTTAAGTTCATCTATTATATTATAGGTTGGTGCCGCTACAACTAGAGGAGCCTTAAAATTCACTTTACCAGACGATCTTTCAAGATTACGTAACATTTGTGCAACAATTTTTACATCCCCTTTATGAACCATACACGAGCCTACAAAGCCAAGATCAACCTTTTTTTCTGCGTTATAATATGAAATTGGTCTTATAGTGTCATGAGTATACCTCTTAGAGACATCATGATTATTAACGTCTGGATCAGCAATCATCGGCTCATCAATTAAGTTAAGATCTACAACAACCTGAGATGAGTATTTTGCATTTGCATCAGGTCTTAATGCGGGTTTTTCCCCCGATTTAATTTGAGATATTCTTTTTTCTGCAATACCTATTAACTTGTGAAGCATTTTGTCTTTATTCTCCATACCCTTATCAACCATTACTTGTATTCTATCTCTTGCAATTTCTAATGATTTAACAAGTGTATTATCCTCAGAAATACAGATGGATGCTTTGGCCTTCATTTCAGCTGTCCAATCTGTAAAAGTAAAGGCTTGATCCGCAAGAAGAGTCCCAAGATGTACTTCTATAATTTTTCCTTGAAATACATTATCACCAAATTGTTTAAGCATCTGTGCTTGAGTTGCATGTACTACATCACGAAAATCCATATGATCACTCATTTTACCTTTAAAGGTAACCTTTACTGATTCAGGTATAGGCATAGTTGCTTCACCAGTTGCCAAGGCAAGCGCAACTGTTCCGGAGTCAGCACCAAATGCAACACCTTTTGACATTCTGGTATGGGAGTCACCACCAATAATAATTGACCAATCATCAACAGTTATGTCATTTAAAACTTTGTGAATAACATCGGTCATTGAATGATAAGAATCTTTTGGATCACGTGCTGTAATAAGACCAAATTTATGCATAAATTTCATAAGTCGGGGCGTGTTTTCTTGAGCTTTAAAATCCCATACAGAAGCAGTATGACATCCTGATTGATAAGCTCCATCAACATTTGGAGAAATTATAGTCGCAGCCATAGCTTCTAACTCTTGTGAAGTCATTAAACCTGTAGTGTCCTGAGACCCAACAATATTGACTTTTACGCGTACATCAGATCCTGCATGTAACTTGACACCATCTTCAACACCTACCGCATTTGCATTAAATATTTTTTCTACAGCAGTGAAACCTTGGCCGGAATTATAAACTTGTTTTGAAGGTGCAAATGCAGATTTTAATTCTATATTTAGAGCTTTACAGGCAAAGCTCTGAAGTTTTTTTCCAAATACAATAGCATATGAACCCCCAGCTTTCATGAACTCAAGTTTTTGTGGTGAAAAAGAGGAAGACATATCTACAAGCTCTTTGTCACCTGTCTCATCATATAGTTTTTGTTTTTTAGTATTGATGGTTAATACTGTCCCAGTATCAACACTGTATCTTTGCTCAAGTACTGGATTATCGTCATTATTAATTATTGGATTTCCATCTGAATCAAGCTTTTTAGTCCAATTTTTTAGATCAACTCCTATTCCCCCAGTAACACCCACTGTTGTTAAAAAAATTGGTGATATACCATTAGTTCCTGCCACTATTGGAGCAATATTTACAAATGGAACATATGGACTAGCTTGAATACCTGTCCACAAAGCAACATTGTTAACTCCTGACATCCTTGACGAGCCAACACCCATTGTTCCTTTTTCAGAAACTATCATCACACGTTTGTCAGGATTTTCCTTTTGCAATCTTCTAATTTCTAATTGTGCTGCTTCTGATATCATACACTTACCATGAAGCTCACGGTCAGATCTTGAATGAGCCTGATTCCCAGGTGATAATAAATCGGTTGAAATATCTCCTTCAGCTGCAACATATGTTACAACTTTAATCTCTTCTTCAATTTCTGGAAGCTTAGTAAAAAATTCTGCTTCTGAATAACTTTTAATAATATCTTCCGCAATTTTATTACCTTTACTGTAAGCATTCTCTAATCTAGAAGTATCAATCTCATAAAGAAAAACTTGGGTTTTAAGAACTTCTGCTGCGTCTAGAGCTACAGATTTATTTTCACCCAAAGCTAAATCAAGAAGTACTTCAATCGATGGGCCGCCTTTCATATGAGATAAAAGTTCAAATGCGAACTTTGGTTCAATTTCTTTTACAACAATTTGTTTTGTTATAATTTCTTTTAAAAACTTTGATTTTACTACTGCTGCAGTAGTTGTGCCTGGGATAGTATTATAAATGAGAAAGTTGAGTGAATCGGTTCTATGAATATTATTTTCGTCTTTTATTTGTAAAATTATTTCTTTTAATAAAGTGCCATCCTCTATTGGCTTTGGCTTTAAACCTTCTTTTTTTCTGTTTTCAATTTCAGATATATAATTCGTATATAAACTCATAACTAACCTTACAATTTTTTAAAGATAATAAGTTATAATTTAAATTGAAAATAGACATATAACAATGAAAATTTTCCCTAAGAAAATTATTCCTTGATAAATAAATAAAATAATAAATAATTGTTAATTATGAAAATAGTTTAACAATGGCTAAATGGTAAATTTTATCTACTTTTAAACCTGGGGGAGGTTATGAAGTCCAAATTTGTTTTTTTTTCCATCATTATTTTGCTTTTGTTCTCAAACAAGATATTAGCTGACGATAAAGCTCTAGCTGGGGCTGATTTCGAATATGGTCAACATTTATCTGGAGAATGTGTTACTTGCCACAATTCCACCGGTTTAGGTCAAGGCATACCAAAAATAACCGGAATGAACACTGCAGTTTTTATAAAAAAAATTCTAGCATATAAAACAAAAGAAAAAGATAACGCTGTTATGCAAATGGTTGCTGACAGACTTGGTGAAGAAGAGATTAACTCACTTGCACTTTATTTAAGTAAAACTAAATGAAAATAAAATTTTACTTAAGTTTAAAAGTTGTTAACATTTAATAAGTTTTTAATTTTGGAGGAGGATTAAATGGCTAAAATAACAAGACGTTCCTTTGTTGGTATAATGGCTGCATCAACAACGGCACTTTCAATGCCTTCGATAGCTTTTGGAGCTCTGCCAAGAGTTGTTGTTATTGGAGGAGGAGCAGGTGGAGCTACTGCTGCAAAATATATTGCAAAAGACTCTAAAGGAGCAGTAGACGTAACTTTAGTCGAAGCTTCAAAGAGATATTATACTTGTTTCTTTTCAAACCTATACTTAGGCGATTTCAGAAACTATGGATCAATAGGTCATAATTATTATGGGCTTGCAGTAAACCATGGAGTAAATATGGTCCATGAATGGGCATCATCAGTAAATGGCGCCGAAAAGAAAGTATATCTTGGGTCTGGGGCTACTGTTTCTTATGACAAACTCGTTATATCTCCGGGCATTGATTTAAAATTTAACAGTGTTAATGGATATTCTCCAGAAGCACAATCTATAATGCCTCATGCATGGAAATCTGGAACACAAGTTCAACTGCTTAAGAATCAGGTTAAAGGTATGAAAAAAGGTGGTACATTCGTGATGGTCCCTCCACCAAATCCATACCGCTGTCCTCCTGGACCTTATGAAAGAATTTCTATGATTGCTCACCAATTTAAAAAGACTAATCCTACTGCTAAAATTGTTGTTCTTGATCCTAAGAACAAATTCTCTAAGCAAGGTCTTTTTATGGAAGGATGGCAGAAACATTATCCAGGAATGATTGAATGGATTAGTGCTGATACCCATGGTGGAATTAAAAAAATTAATACTTCAACTATGGAATTTGAAACTGATTTAGATACTTTCAAAGCTGACGCTGCAAGCGTTATTCCCGCTCAACAAGCAGGACGAATTGCTATGAATGCCGGAGTTAATAAAGGAGATTGGTGTCCAATAGTTCCTGCATCAATGCAATCTCAAGCTGATGAAAATATCTATGTTTTAGGTGATGCATCAATTGCTAAATCTATGCCTAAGTCAGGGTTTTCAGCAAACAGTCAAGCTAAGGTGGCTGCAAATCATATAAGAGGTAGTTTAACTGGAAGTAAAGTATTTGCACCTCGCTTCGCAAATACTTGCTGGTCTTTAGTAGCAACTAATGATGGTATAAAAGTTGGTGCCAATTATGACGCTAAACCTGACAAAATAAATAAGACTAGTGGTTTTATTTCTAAAACAGGTGAAGATAGCAATTTAAGAAAAGCTACCTACGAAGAGTCAATTGGGTGGTATTCTGGTATTACATCAGACATGTTTTCATAATAAAATGATAGTAAGAAGGTGACCACATATTGGTTGCCTTCTTAACTCACATACCCACTATTTTAACAGCCTCTAAATTATTATTTTTTATAATTTTCTTTTCTGAAATATAATTTTCTAGCAAATTATATATTGGAGGTCCTTTAACATTTTGGTTAACTGAACCCCAACCACCTACTACATAGTTTTTATTTGATTCAAGAGGTTTGTCAGATGATATAATCCTTAAATTACTAATTCTATTTCCCATCTTATTTTTTGGGCGACATGTATAAGTTAAGCCACCTACTCTAACCATGTCACCACCTTGTTGAAAAAAAGGATCGGGGTTAAAAATATTATCACAAACATCTTCAAGTATTTCCTTAATCATTTTACCCGTCATTTCAATTCTATAAACTTCCGGGTAATTCATTGATGTTTGTGAGTAAATATCATCAATTGTTATTTTTTGTCCTGGCAATAAGGTTGTGCCCCATCTAAAACCAGGACTTAAAGATATTTCTGTATCTCTTTCTCTAATAATCGTGTCGCAAATAACATCATCCCAACTGCCATTAAAATTACCTCTCCTGTAAAGTAGGGTTTCAGTTTCACCTATAACCCTATTACACTCGCTTTGATATGGAGCTCTTATTTTATTAATGAGTTTTGTCATGTCGGGATCAGGTGGGATAATATCTGAAAAAACCGGAATTAAATTTGAACTTGTATCTACAACTTTTCCATTTTTTACTTTAAGATCTATTCTTCCTAGATATTTACCGTGTGAGCCAGATGACAATAAGAGTGTGTCTTTAATTCTTATACCCTTAGGAATAGCATCATGAGTATGACCAGTTAAAATTACGTCAATACCGTCAATCATAGAGGCTAACTTTTGATCAACATCAAAACCATTATGAGATAAAAGAACTACAATTTCTGCGCCTTGTTTTTTAGCCTTATTTACATTTTTTTGAAGAACTTCAGGTCTAATACCAAAAGACCAACCCTTCACCATATAACTTGGATTTGCGATAGGAGTATATGGAAAATGCTGGCCAATAACTGCTATACTTACTCCCCCTTTTTCAAAAAAGGCTGTACTTTCGAAAACAGGCTCGTCCCATTCAGTATCAAAAACGTTACCACCTAGGAACGGATAACCCAATTTATCAATTAATTCTTTTAAGCGATCTTGCCCAAATGTAAACTCCCAATGACCAACCATAGCTTCAGTTCGTAATGCTCTCATCACTTCAACCATGTCAGCGCCTTGAGTTTGAAGCGAAGTGTAGGATCCCTGCCATGTATCACCTCCATCCAAAAGAAGTACTTTATCATCTCCTCTTTCAGAGCGAATTGCCTTTATCAAAGTTGTTGTATGATCTAGGCCACCTAACTTACCATATTCCATTGCCAATGGAACATAATCAACCATAGTGTGAGCATAGGCTAATGGTGTATTTGGTAATATATCAAAATGTTTTAGAAATGCTTCTCCAATTAAATGAGGTGGTATTCCTTCAAATTTACCAACACCAAAGTTTTCAGATGGTGGTCGAAAATATACGGGTTTTAATTGACCATGCATATCAGTTAAATGTAGGAGTGTAACCTGTCCTTTTGCATCAAAATCTAAGAGATCTTCAGTTTTGAGTTTTTGCTTTGCTGCAACAGCATTCCAAGATTTTGTAGCTAATAGCATTGCTGAAACTGATGCTAATTGGATAAATTCACGCCTAGAACGCATTAATTAACCTTTAATTTATGATTTTTCTTCTTCTGGTGTAACGTCTATATCTCTAGCTTTTCCAATGATCTTAGTTGGCACTTTACAATTTTTCATGCATGGTTTTCCATCAGTGTTAGCAATGTCTGGTCTTGGATCAGGTAGTAAAAAGCCTTTTTGGTTTGGCATTTTTATTTTTCCAATATTTTTTTCCGACAAAACAAAATCTTCTTCTATGATCTCGTTCATATAAAGAAGATAAGCAACTATCTGATATGTTTCGTCATGCGTTAGAGATTGCGCAACACCAAAAGGCATTGCACGATAAATATAATCATACATTGTTGATGCATAAGGCCAGTAACTTCCAGTTGTTTTTACAGGATCATGAGTGTCAAGACTACCTTCACCACCAACTAACTCTGGCCATCTATCAACACCTTCACCAAAATCCCCATGACAGGCAGCACACTGTTCTGCATAAACTTCTTCGCCCTTTATTGCATCTCCACTTCCTTTCGGAGCACCCATACCATCAGGTCTAACATCAATGTTCCATCCAGCAATTTCAGTTTTGGTTGCTATTTTTCCTAAATTAAATTTTCTGTCATCAGCATTTACAAAGCTTGATAAAAAAATAAAAAAAGAAAATAATATTGAGTGTTTAACCAAGTCGAACATTATCAACCTTACCATCAGAATTTACCAGCCATGTTGCAATAGAATTATTGTGGTAAATTGAGTTAACGCCTCTAATTTTTTGAAGCTCTTGGATGGTTGGTTGAACATAATTTGTTTCATCAATAGCTCTAGATTGTATAAGTAATTCTTCTCCATTCCATTCAAAAGGAAAGGTAAAACGAGCTACACTTTTGCTCAATACAGGTTCATGTAGTTTTGCAGTTTTCCAATTTTTTCCACCATCCAAAGAAACATCAACTCGTGAAATTTTACCTCTACCTGACCAAGCAAGGCCTCTTAATTGATGAACACCTTTATTCAAAATTGGTTTTTCAGGACTAGGAGAAGTAACTACAGATTTAGCATCCATAACCCAAGTGAACATTCGTGCGTTTCCTTCAGGTAGCAAATCAGTGTATTTTGAAGTTTCTTCACGTGTCATATAAGGCATATCTCCAAATTCAAGCCTTCTTAACCACTTCACCCACATATTACCTTCCCAGCCTGGTACGACAAGCCTCGCTGGATAGCCTTGTTCTGATCTCAAAGCTTCTCCATTCATAGCCCAAGCTATCATGCAGTCATCAAGTAATTTTTCAATTGGTATAGACCTTGTCATACCAGAAGAATCACTCCCTTCAGCTAAAACCCATTTTGCTTTTGGCTTTAAACCAGTCTCTAGAATTAAATCTGATAATTTAACCCCAGTGTATTGGACATTATGAACCATGCCAAAAGTATATTGACATCCATTTAACTGAGAGCCTTTCCATTCCATACCACCATTAGCGGCACACTCTAAAAAGTAAAATTTATTTGTTTGTGGAAATCTTTTTAGATCATCCAAAGTGAAAATCATTTCTCTGTCAACTAAACCATTAATCATGAGACGATAATCTTTAGGATTTATTATTGAAACGCCTCCATGATGCCTTTCAAAACACAACCCATTAGGAGTAACTATGCCCTCTAAATCTTGAATAGGAGTAAAATTCACTGAAGACTGACTACTTGCAGTTAACCATTCTACATTTCTACGGACGACATTTTCTTCAAACTGTGATGGCATTCCATAAGGATTAACATCTACACCGTCTCCAAGCTCACCAGTCCACTCAGGTACATTAGGTGGTAAGTTATTTGAGGAAACTTCTTGAGCAAAAACTGAATTGGATGCAGCCGCCATAGCTCCTAAAGAGGCTGAGCCAAATAAGAGCTCTCTTCTATTAAGTTTTAAACTTTGATTTTTTTTATTTTTCTTCAAAGTAATACCTAAAAGTTAAGATACAGTCATTTTTCTGGACATATTATATTTATCTCCATTATCATCTGTCCATTCAAAATCAAATGTTCCAGTTTTTTTTGCTTTAAACGGAAATGCTATGTAAGGATTAGTAGAAATTGATGGCTCTAAATCCATACCAAAAACTTGCTTTCCATTAAATTTTACTAAAAATTTATTAATAATTCTTTTTGGAATTTTTTTTCCATCTTTGTCCTTCATTCGACCACTATGCATTGGGTGCCTAATAAGTGTTTTTATTTCAATTATTTCATCAACTGAAGCTGTTTTAGGAACTTTTCCTCTTGGTTTTATTTTTGACATCACAAGCCTCCCTTCTTAACCGCCACAACCACCAATAGTAACTTTTACTTTTGATTTTGTCATGGCAAAATTACCGTTATTATATTCTGCTAATAAGTAAATATTTTGAGTTTTAGATAATCTCATTCTTGTTGTAGCGGAGCACGCTCCCATATCTGTTGTAAAAGAAAATTTAGCTACATTTGGTGCGGGATTTCCGTCAGCTAATATGTAAACAGTTTTAACGAAATCTTCTTCTGTCATTGGACTTTCAATATCAAAACTTACTTTGACCTGATTTCCATTCTCTGCAATTTCTGGTACATCAAGGAAAAGATCAACTTCATTAACTTTGGCATTTTTACTTATTTCGTTAATTTTATTTAAAGCTAGGTTAGGTTTGGACAGTGAATATTTTGAAAATAATACTGAGCCGGTAGCTCCGCCCAATAAATACAAAACATTTCTTCTAGATATTATTTTCATCTTAATTTGCTTCATTAATATCTCCAATAAACATTTAATTTATTAATTGTATTAGTTATCAATAATTTCGTCAACTTGCCACCAAAACATTTCTGGATTTGTATATCCCTCAATACGACCTGTTTCATTATCATTTTTTATAAAAATAAATGTTGGGGTTATATTTGTTTTTTTTAAATCATATTTAGTATAATTAACAAAATTTTTAACTTCTATTCTATGTAATGGAAATTTTTTTGCTATTTCAGTCTTTGGATATATTTTACCAATCTGTTTTTCCCACACAATGCAATATAAGCAATTTTTGTCTGTTATCATTATCAATAAAGAGTTGTCTTTAGCGTCAACAGATTGAAACATTGATGTTATAAAGATAAAGAAAACAATAATAGATGTATGAATATATTTTTTTGAAAAAAGTATAGTTTTCATTTAAAGAATTTGTTTTATGAAAAAGGATATGTCAATAATTTTTGATAATATGTTTTTTAATTATCAATAGGGTCAAGGTCAATCCAATTCGGGATGACTGATATTTTTTCAAAAAAATTTTCTAACTGTTTAATTGATATTTTTAAAGTTTTGTCATTTTCTAATGGATGTGCGTAAATTTTACTAAATGACTTCAGATTATTGTCCAAAAATAAAGACACACCTTTTTTTGCACCATTTATCATTGCAAATGGAGAAACAGCTCCTGGTAAAACTCCCAAGTTTTCAAATAATTTATTGGGGGAACCAAAACTTAAGCGCTCCATTTTAATTATTTTGGCTAACAACTTTAAATCTATTGAGGCATCTTGATGAGCAACTAATAATATATTGTTTTTTCTTTTATCTCTTAAATAAAGGTTTTTAATATGCCCGTTACTATCGTCTAAACCAAAAATTTTTTCTTGGACGAATTTGGCTTCTTTAACAGTCATAACTGGTTCATGAGAATAGCTTTTATAAATAATTTTCCAATCATCTAATATTTTAATTAAATTTTTAGATGTGAAGGGTAACTCTTTTTCCAAATTAGAATTGTTAATTTTCATTGAAAATCTCTGAAACTTTGCTTTTAGTTTTTATTATATTTCGCTATTTCACCCTAATCACAATACCTAACCAATTGATAAATATACTAGTATTATTAAGAAGTATATAATCTAATTAGCCTCTAAAATTATAATTCAAAAAAAAATAATTAACTAAGAAAGAACCTCTTTTTTGTCGCCTTCCATATAAACTTTAAAATTTTCGAAAAAAGTTTTAGATAATTTTTTAGCTGTGCTTAAAATTAAACGGCTCCCAAGTTGAGCAATTTTTCCTTTGACTTCACTCTTAGCAACATACTTTAATATGGTTTGATCACCATCTTCGGTCAACTCAACATCAGCTCCACCTTTAGCAAATCCAGCAACACCACCATCTCCTTCTCCAGTAAGTGAATATTTTGTAGGACCATTTGATAAATCTAAAGTAACTTTTCCCTTGAACTTAGCTTTTATAGGGCCAATTTTTAGAATAACCTTTGCAGATAATTTGCCATCTTCTTCTTCAATAAGTTCTTCACAACCAGGAATACAAGATTTTAATACCTCAAGATTATTTAATGACTTATAAACTAATTCTAATTTTGCTGGTATTGTAATTTCATCGTTAAGTTCCATGATTTTCTCCGATTTACTTAAATTAACTATTTAAAATTTTTTACTTCCAATTTTACCAGATCTTTTTAATTCAATTATTTCCGCAAAAATTGATAAGGCTACTTCCTCGGGCATAATTGCATTTATAAAAATTCCTGCAGGACAAATTATATCTTTCAATTTTTCTTGCGAAACACCGTCGTCTGTTATTTTCTTTTTTAAAGCTTGATATTTTTTTTTGCTTGCAACAAGGCCGATATAAGTTGCTTTTATTTTTAACGATTCTGTTATTGCGATTAGGTCTGAGTTACCCTGAGTAGCTATAACAATAAATTTCTCCGAAAATTCATTTAAATTATTATTGTTATCGTCTTGAAAATTTCTAACATGAGCTACATTAAAGCTATATTTCTCGCCAAATTTTACTAATTCATTTGCAATTGGTGTATTACCATAAACTATTAATTCTGATTTAGGATAAAAAGGCTCAACAAAAATGTCCATTGAACCTTCGCTAGGACAATAATTTTTTTTATGAAAAGTTTGATTGCTTTTTAATTCATCCAAATCTTCTTTAATATCATCTGGACTTAACACTACTAATTTGGGTTTTTTTAAATTTAATGTTTCTAAAGCTGTATTACGTACAGCGTTAGTAACACATCCACCTCCAAGCCAACCTGATAATATTTCGCCTTTGTTTGATATTATCGCTTTCATGCCAGGTTTTGCAGCAGTTGACGACATAGTTCTAATGACAGTAGCAATTACAAAAGAAGATCCCTTATTTTCAAGAGTTTTCAAAATATTTTCAAAATTTAATTTTTCATCATTATTTATCATATCATACATAATTCTTTTTCTAAATTTTCTAAATCTTCGATAGTACTACAAGGCGCAAATAAATCTAAATACGAAGATGCTTCTTTCATGCTAGCAGCAACTGGTTCATAATTCTCCCATCTAAGAAGAGGATTTAGCCAGATTATTTTACAATTTCTCTTTTTTAATTTTTCAAGTTCTTGCGAAACAATTTTTGGACTTCCTGTGTCGTAACCATCGGAAATAATAATAACAACTGTTCTACCATTAACATGGTTTTTTGAATAAACATTATTAAATTCTTTTAATGACTTTCCAATTTTAGTACCACCCGAAAATCCCTCTGTAAGTAAAGAAATCCTATTAACGGCATTTAAAGTGTCATTATCCTTAAGATATTCTGTAACTCTCATCAATCTAGTGTGAAACAAATATACATCTGCAGATTGATCAAATCCTACCAAACCTTTAACAAAAGTTAAAAAAATCTGACTATATACCTTCATAGATCCCGATATATCTAATATACTTACTATTTTCATCGGCTTTTTAGGCTTATTTTTTTTATACAGTTTAATAGGATAACCTTCATAGGGTAATGATTTACTTACAATTTTCCTTAAGTCTAATTTAACACCTTTTCTATCTACTATTAATCGTCTTGATCTTTTATGTTTAATTGATTTAGCTATTTTCAAAACAGCTGAGTGTATCCTTTTTTGTAAATTAGAATCAATTAGTTCTTTTAAATCTGTTTTTTTTTTATTTTCTATGAAACTAGCAGTTATTTTAGACACCACATTGCCAGAAGCTTCCATTTCATTTTCGCTATCA
>QBZZ01000021.1 GCA_003282145.1 SAR116 cluster bacterium AG-337-N21 | reverse complement strand
GAGTGAACTTACTGGTTGTGATATTTATGGAAAAGCAGAATTTCTTAATCCAGGCTCTTCGATCAAAGACAGAGCAGCTAAAGGAATAGTACTAGACGCTATTAACAAAAAAGAGTTGTACCCTGGAGGTTTAATTGTTGAAGGTACGGCGGGAAATACTGGGATAGGTCTAGGTTTAGTGGGAAACTCTCTTGGTTATAAAACGTTAATTGTAATGCCTGAGACACAAAGCCAAGAGAAAAAAGATGCATTGAGATTAATTGGGTGTGAATTGAAATTGGTTCCTGCATTACCATATTCTAACCCTGGAAATTATATAAGACAATCACAACAAATTGCAGAAAATCTTGCAAAAACACATGATTCTGGGGTTTTATGGGCAAATCAATTTGACAATATCGCCAATCAAATATCTCATTATAATTCAACTGGTCCTGAGATCTGGGATCAGACAAATGGTAAAATTGACGGTTTCACATGTGCTGTTGGAACCGGTGGAACTTTGTCAGGGACTGCTTTATTTTTAAAAGAAAAAAATAAAGAAATTAAAATAGCTTTATCAGATCCATTCGGATCAGGACTATTTAATCATTATCAAAAAGGTGAAATGAAGGCAGAAGGTAACTCAATAACTGAGGGAATTGGACAAGGTAGAATTACAAAAAATTTAGAAAACTGTCCTGTAGATTTATCTTTTAGAATTAATGATAATGACGCACTTACAATTATTTTTGATTTACTAAAGGAAGAAGGAATTTTTCTTGGTGGTTCAAGTGGTATCAATGTAGCTGGAGCAATACAATTAGCTAAAGAACTTGGACCTGGTAACACTATAGTAACTATATTATGTGACTCTGGTCAAAGGTATCAATCAAAAATATGGAATCCTGAATTTCTTAAATCAAAAGATTTGGTTGTCCCATATTGGCTTGAATAAAAGAGGCAAAAAATGAATCCAAAAAATACAAATATATTTATAGAACCAAAAGAATTAATAAAGAAAATCAATAATGATCCAAATTTTCGTTATAAAATTCTTGATGCAACCTTTTATTTACCTAATTCTAGGCTTGACGCAGAACAAGAGTTTAACGATGATCACATAAAAAATTCAGTTTTTTTTGATATAAATAAAATTGCTGCATCAGATAATAACTTACCACATATGATCCCTTCGAAAAATGAGTTCTCATCAATGATGCAAAAACTAGGTGTAAACAAGGATGATGTTATAATATTTTATGATAATTCTCCTTTTTTATCATCCTCTCGGGGTTGGTTTTTATTTAGGTACTTTGGCCATAATGATATTTTAATTTTAAAAGGTGGACTTAAGAATTGGAAAAATTGCAATGGTGCTGTATCAAGTAAAAAAACATATCCAAAACAAGGTAATTTTGAAGCCACTATAGAAAGAAAAGAACTTGTAGTTAATTTGAATCAAATGATTTTTGAATCAAAAAATAATTCTAGGTTGATTTTAGATGCGAGATCAGAAAAAAGATATTTGGGTGAAGAAAAAGAACCTAGACCTGGATTACCTTCAGGCCATATTCCAAACTCAAAAAACATTCCAGCCTCAGATTTAATTTCAAGTGATGGTTACTTGAAATCATTAGAAGAATTAAACGAATATTTTTTAAGAAAAAATATTAATAAAAAAGATGATATCATAGCTACATGTGGATCAGGAGTTTCTGCATGCGTTATATCAATAGCTTTGTACTGTTTAGGTAAAGAGGATGTCCCTATTTATGATGGTTCTTGGACAGAGTGGGCCTCATCTGGACAAAAAATAAAAACAAGTGTTTAATGATCTCGCCTACAAAATTTAGTGATTAAGTATTTGACTTAAAAATAACTTAGTTCTGTCATTTTTAGGATTATTAAAGAAATTTTTAGGATCATTTTGTTCAATTATTTCCCCTTCATCCATAAAAATCACACTATCAGCAACTTTTTTTGCAAAACCCATTTCATGAGTAACAACCAACATTGTCATTCCGGTTTCAGCAAGCTCTATCATAGTATCTAAAACCTCTTTTATCATTTCAGGATCTAAAGCTGAGGTTGGTTCATCAAAAAGCATAATTTTAGGTTGCATGCATAATGATCTTGCTATGGCAACTCTTTGTTGTTGTCCACCAGACAATTGGCCTGGAAATTTCAAAGCTTGTTCCGGTATTTTAACACGTTTTAATAATTCCATTGCAAGTTCATTTGCTTCTTTTTTAGGAAGACCTTTCACCCAAATTGGTGCTAAAGTACAATTTTCAAGAACGGTTAAGTGAGGGAAAAGGTTAAATGATTGAAATACCATTCCAACGTCACTTCTAATTGCTTCTAGATTTTTTAAGTCACCAGTAAGCTCTACATCGTTTACAATAATATCTCCTCTTTGGTGAACTTCTAAACGATTAATGCATCTTATAAGAGTAGATTTACCCGATCCTGATGGACCACATATAACAATACGTTCTCCTTGATTGACACCTAGAGATATATTTTTTAGAACATGAAAAGCTCCAAACCATTTATGCATTTCTTTAATTTCAATGACTGGTTTAGATGATTTATTTTTATTTTTAACCATTTTATCTCACTTATTATCAGTGTTTAATTTATTTTCAAGCCAGAGAGAATATCTAGACATAGCAAAACAACTTACAAAGAAAAATAATGCCACAAATAAATATGTTTCTGTAGATAAACCATTCCATTTTGTATCTGCCAATGCTGCTCTACCAATACCAAGAGGATCTAATAACCCTATTACAACTACAAGTGTTGTATCTTTATATAGACCTATAAAAGTATTAACTATACCAGGTATAGATATCTTCAAAGCTTGTGGAAGTGTTATAAATCTAGTTTTTTGCCAATAATTCATCCCTAGAGCATCTGCTGCTTCATATTGACCTTTTGGAATGGCTTGAATTCCTCCTCTTATAACCTCAGCAATATACGCAGCAGAAAAAAAGGTGAACATTATTATAACTCTGACTAAAATACTAAAATTAGTGCCTGGAGGCATAAAATAATTTAACATTGAAGAAGCTACAAAAAGAAGAGTTATAAGAGGCACGCCTCTCATAAATTCAATAAAACATACACTTAAGGTTCTTACAACCGTTAATTTAGATTGTCTTCCAAGTGCCAAAAGTATACCTATAGGTAGTGAGCAAACAATTCCAGAAACTCCTAAAATCACAGTTAGCATAAACCCACCAAAAAGATTGTACTCAATCTTAGAAAGCCCTAAAATTCCGCCATTAATAAGTATAAAGGCCATGATTGGATAAATTCCACTAAACCATAAGAGCCATTTTCTTTTTGGTAAATCTGGATACAACAACGGAGCGAAGGCTATAAACATTGTTAAAAATGAAATGTCTATTCTCCATCTCTCTGCATCTGGATAAAATCCATATACGAACTGCCCCACTCTTCTGGTTATTACAGCCCAGCAAGCGCCATCATTGATTTTTCTGCATTCAATTTTTGAGTCAGCGTCAAAAACTGCATCTAAAAAAAACCAACCAATAATTCCATCTATTAAGTAATATAGAAGAACAAATGATAATATAGTCAAAAGAGAGTTACTTATAGATGAAAATAAGTTCATTTTTATCCAACCATAAACACCAACAGTACCAGCTGGAGGTGGAAGATCTGGATATGAACCTGGTTTATAAGTTTTTGAGCTCATTTTATCTTCCTACTAGCTTTACTTTATTATTATACCAATTCATAAAAGCTGAAATGCTTAGAGAAACTGATAAATAAATTAACATTACAATGAGCATAGTTTCCATTTCTCTACCTGTTTGGTTTAGAGAAATTCCACCAAGAGTCGCAACAAGATCCATATATCCTATAGCAATAGCTAATGAAGAGTTTTTAGTTAAATTTAGATACTGACTAGTTAAAGGTGGAATTATTACTCTACGTGCTTGAGGTAGAATTACTAGATTCATTACCTTAGATGGCTTTAAGCCAATTGATTCAGCCGCCTCCCTTTGTCCTTTATCTATAGCAAGAATGCCAGCTCTAACAATTTCGGCAATAAACGCTGCAGTATATATACCCAATGCAAAGGTTAAGGCTGCAAGCTCTGGGCTCATATGCATACCACCCCTAAAATTGAAACCCTTCAAGGCAGGTATTTCTAGAGTGATTGGCATTCCAGATACAAAAAAACCTATCATAGGTAAGGTAATTAATACCATTAAATTAATCCAAATGACTGGATATTGTTGACCAGTTAAATCTTGTTTTTTCTTTGCATATTTAAAAAACAATATTGAAAAAATGATTGCGATAACAAAGAATAAATATACTAATTCTATTCCAATTTCAGTTAAAGGTTTTGGTATGTAAAAACCTCTATTTGAGAGAAAAGTCACATCTCCTATATTAATAGCTTTTTTTGGATGAGGAAGTGTATTGATGATAATCCCATGCCAAAGAAGTATATGGAGTAAAATGGGAACATTTCTAGTAAATTCTACATACCAGTAGGCTATTTTACTAGCCAACCAATTTTTTGATAATCTTATAATCCCTAAAGTAATACCTAAAAAAGTTGCTAAAATTATTCCAAAAAATGCTACCAATCCTGTGTTTAAAAGACCAACAATGCCTGCTCTTAAATGGCTATCTCTATTGTTATATTCTATTAAGTATTGATTGATATCATAACCTGCTGGAATAAATAAAAATTCAAAGCTTAAATCTTTACCTAGAGCTTTGAAATTTGCATCAACATTTGAGATCAACCAAGATAAAAACCAACCAACGCATAATAGAACAAATATTTGAACTATTATTTCTCTACTTTTTTCATTACGCCAAATATTTGCAAAAAAATTCATTTAGCAATCTTTACTGATGGATAAAAAAACTGCGCCTAAACATAATAGACGCAGTTTTAATATTTATTTTATTGGTGGAATGTAGTGTAGACCGCCATCTTTATATAAGGCATTCATTCCTCTTTGTATTGTTAAAGGATATAAATGCTTTTCAAAAGTTTCTGCATAATTACCTACTTGGCTAATTACATTTACAGCCCAATCAGGGGATAATCCAAGTTTTGATAAACCTTGCAAAGGATCTTTACCAAGTAACCTATTGATTTCTTTGTCTTTATTATCCTTAGCAGCTAATTCTTTAACATTTTTAGAAGTTATTCCTTTTTCTTCTCCTGCCATCATAGCTCTTAAAACCCAAGAAACAATATCTGCCCACTGATCGTCACCATGTCTTACGACTGGTCCTAAAGGCTCTTTTGATACAACCTCAGGTAATACCATATGATCTGCTTTATTATCAAAACTATACAAAGTTGCAAAAAGACCTGATGCATCAGTTGTGTAAACATCACATCTTCCAGCTTTATATAATTCTTGTGCTTCAGCATTTGTTTCAATTGGTACTGGGTTATATTTCATACCATTTCCAGCAAAATACTCAGCTAAGTTTAATTCTGTTGTTGTACCTGTTTGAATACACACAGATGCACCATCTAATTCTTTAGCTGACTTCACACCAAGAGCTTTTGGCACCATAAAACCTTGGCCATCATAGTAATTTACTCCAATAAAAGTTTGAGATAAATCTACATCTCTTGAAAAAGTCCAAGTTGTATTTCTTGATAGTATCTCACCTTCACCAGCAGCTAGTTTTGTAAAACGTGTTTTACCAGTAGCCGTTGTATAATTAACTTTATCTGCGTCGCCTAATGTTGCAGCAGCAACAGCCCTACAGAAGTCTACGTCAAATCCTTGCCATTTACCTTTGTCATCTGGTGCTGCAAAACCAACCAAACCAGTATTAATAATACAGTTTAATTTACCTCTTGCTCTGACATCATCTAATGTACTTGCGAGAACTGAGCCCGCAAACATTACCCCAGCAGTCGCTGCTGCTAAAAGTATTTTTGTTTTCATTTTATTTCTCCACTATTAAAATTTTCATGATAATCATGATTTTGTTAGTACTGTGGTTCTTATTTAGTATAGTTTCAAGATAAAAATTAAAATTTTTTTTTTAAATGTTTATAGTCTATACATTATTTGGGATAAAATTATATCAAAATTAATTTAGAAGACAAAAGTTAGGTTCAGTTAATAATCAATGAAGCAAGAAGATAACAAATTACGTGTCGAAACAATTACTTCACATGTTGGAAAAAATCCTCACGAAAACCACGGTATACCTTCACCTCCAGTATATAGAACGAGCACTATTTTAAACAAGACAATGGAGTCTTATAGAAATAAAGATTTAAAATATACTTATGGAAGAAATGGGACTCCTACTTCAGAGTCATTAATCAAGGCAATTTCTTCAATATATAATGCAGAGGGATGTGTTCTTGCTTCTTCTGGAATGAACGCTGTAACAACTGGATTAATGTCATTAATAAAATCTGGCGATCATATTTTGTTACCTGATTCTGTATATGGATCAACTAGACGATTTGCTAAAGAAGAATTTCCTAGATTAAATATTGATTATGAGTTTTACAACTCAAGAGATTTAAAAAATTTAGAAAGTTTGATCAAAGAAAATACAAAAGCAATTTATTTAGAAAGTCCAGGTACATATACTTTTGAGGTAATTGACATTATTAAAGTTATGGAAATTTGTAAAAAATATGAATTAAAATCTTTAATAGATAATACTTGGGCTACTGCTATTTATTTTAATCCATTTGATTTTGGTGTTAATGTTGTAATTGAAGCCATAACAAAATATATCTCTGGTCATTCTGATATTATGATGGGAGTTGTTCTTGCGAATAATGAAGATCTCGTAGGTATCGAAAGGTGGACTAAAAACGCTGGAGTTTATGTAAGCCCTGATGATATTTTCATGTCTCTTAGAGGTTTAAGGACACTTCCTTTAAGATTGAAACAATCATCTTATAACAGTTTGAAATTAGCTAAATTTTTGGAAAGTCTTAAAGAAGTTAAATATGTAATGCATCCTGCTTTAACTCAACATCCTGATCATAAATTTTGGAAAAGGGATTTTAAAGGCGCATCTGGTCTTTTTGCTATCGAGTTTAATGACAATATATCTGACGAAGCAGTCAATAAATTAGCTAATAGTCTTGAAATTTTTGGAATTGGCTCTTCTTGGGGAGGATACTCAAGTTTAGTATCAATGATGAATATTTCAGAATCTAGAAAGATTAAAACAAGTTACGTACCGAAAGGTGTTTATCTAAGGATTTATACCGGCTCTGAAAATATAACTGATTTATTAAATGACTTCAAAAATGGGATAAAAGTTTTAAGAAAATTCTTAAAACTTTAAAGAAATTAGATCAATTTCTCTTCACCTAAGACAGTTGTTCTTCTCATATCCCTAGTTTCTTTTAAATCATCATAAGCCCTCGCTCTATGCATGGTTTGTCTATTATCCCATATTATTAGATCATTTTTTGACCATTCATGAACATACTTAAATTTTAATTGAGTAGCATATTCAATTAAATCATCAATAAAACACATTGAATCTGGTCTTATCCAATTTTTTATTTTGCCAATATGGCTTGAAAGGAAAATTGTTTTCCTGTTAGTTACTCTATTTTTTCTAACAAGCGGTTGTTCAACAGGAGTGAAATTTTTAATTTCTTCTGATGATAGTTCTTTAACCATATCGAAACCTAATCTTTGTCGGGAATATATTAAAGAATGTTCGCAAATCATTTTATCGATTTTGTTTTTAGTTTTACTCTCTAAACTATCATAAGCATTTCTCATATCCGCAAACTCTGTATTACCTCCTACTTTAGATATATTTCTAGCTGACAAAAGAGAATATTTTGCAGGAATTTCTTTAAAGGAGCTATCGGTATGCCATAAACGATTACCTAAGTTAAATATTCTTCTTGGATCATCTTGAGTAAAGGGTCTATTGTTTTTATCAAGGTTAGATACGTCTGCTAAATCTGTAGATAATCTTCTATCCTGCGCTTTAGTAATGTTAGATTTATTTCCGGAAGACTCAATTTTTCCAAAATATTTAGTAAATCTAACTTGTTCATTATCGTCTATATTTTGATTTCTAAAAACTAAAACAGTTAATTTATTAATAGCATTATCAATTTCTTTTACAATTTTGTTATCCAAATCTTTTTTTAAATCCACTCCAGAAACAAACCCAACAAAGTCTGGGGATTCAGTTCTCGTTTCTATAATCATATTAATCTCCAAATTTATTTTTTTTTAATAAATATATGGTTATATATGTATAATTAATTATAAATTTTAAGTTGTAAAATCAAAAGAGTTAAATTTATGCATTTTGTGAAAACTAATAAATTATTACTATTAATAACTTTGTTGTTTTTAAATTTAAGCTTTAACGTGTTTGCTATTGATAAATTAGATGGTGCGTGGTTTGAATGCGAATTCTCTGGTAAAACAAGTGAGCCAACTGATAATTGTAACATGCTAGATAATGACGGTTTCATTTTCTCGAACAATATTGCGGCACATATATCAGTAATTGATAGTCAGGAAACAAATTGTAAAAAAAATAAAATTGGCCAATGTTTTCAAAGCAACTTAAGCTTTATTACAATAAGACAAGGTAGAGAGGATAAAGTAAAGTTTGAAAATAGTAAGTTAATATTAACCTTTTTAGGTTGCGGTCAAGTCTTTCACTTAACAAATAAAACAGACTACGTTGAAGCTAAACCTGATGAAAAAAAGTGCTTCTGGGCAGGTAAAAAAGTTTTCTATTTAAAAAAATACGATGGTAAATTAATATTTAAGAAATAATCAATGGAATATTATGTATATATTAAGACAAACAAACTTACTTAAATTTGGATTAATAACAATTGGGATAATAATAGCTTTTTTTTGTTTTTATGTGATTGTTGGATTTTTAGGCATACAATATATTATGGAACCATATAAATATGGGACTTTTTTCGCCTGGGTGATTATTTTATTTGGTATTTTTTATAGGTTTACTTTTTTACTTTTAACTATTGGTGTTTTTTTTGGTATTAAAAATGTACTAGAATGGCATCTAATATTTGCTGTTTTATTCACTTTGCCAAGTCTTCTTTTTATTTTTCCTAAACAGATTCTTAACTTTAAAATGGGTACAAAAAAAACAGAAAAGAAAGATAATGATTTTAATGTGTATACTAATACTAATAGACAACAGACTATGAAAAGATTTAAAACTAAATCTCAAAATAATGAAGTAATTGATGGAGATTATGAGATTATTAATGAAAATGATAAAAATAAAAATTAATCATTTAATTTTAAATAGTATGATTTTTTTGTTTCCATATCATAAACTATCATTCCTCCACTTGGTAACGAAATGCCGGTGAAAGCTTGAATTACTACATAATGAGTAATCATCAAATAAGTACCTGTTGTTATTTCAAGTTTGCTAATCAATTTATTTAGCTCAGCTAGCGTTTCATCTTTATTCACATATCCTTGGTAAAAAGAATTAAGACCTTTGTGAGTATAGAATTTACCTATATTTAAGAATGATGCAGTATCTTTACACCTACACCAAAAACTTGAAAAAATTTTTGTAAATGTTATATGAGATTTTTTGAAAATTTCTCCTAACATCTTACTTTGGTAAATCCCCTTCGCATCAAGATTTCTTTGAGTAGAACAATCATCTATCTTGAAATTTGAAGGATCTCCATTACCAGGTGCTAAAGCATGTCTCATAAAAATTATTTTGTTGTGACTGTCTTTTTTAAATTTATCCATTAAAATATAAGCCTCACTTGCATGAGTGTTAGTACCTAATAAAATGCAAAAAATAGATATTAAAAGTAGTCTGTACATTACTTTAAAATACAAGGCATTTTAAAACCTACAAACTTTTTCATGATTTTTTTTGAGTTTCTCTTCTTATAACAATTAATGAAGAAGAAATAATTATTAGAGTTCCAATATAAAAAGTTGAAGTTAACGATTCATTGAATAAATAAACACCTATCAAAATACCAATTGGAACTGATATATATCTTAATGGAGCCAATAGGCTTGCTGGTGCTAACTTTAGGCTATATGCTAAACAAATTTGTTGTAAGCTAGAAACTACTCCAATAACAATAAGTACAATTAAAACCTGACCATAATCAGGCCATTCAACTTTTATTAACATACAAATAACTAAGAAAACTATTGCTCCGAATATATTATACCATAAGGCTGTAGTTGTAGGATGATCTGTTTGACCAAGTTTTCTAACAGATAGCGTCATCAGTGCTCCAAAAAAAGGTGAAAAAATACCTAATACTAATCCAAAGTTAAACCAATTTTCTTTAAAAGGATCAAGTATTAGGATTACTCCTATAAATCCAATTAAAGCTATTATTCGTCTAAACCTTCCAACAACTTCTTTTATGACAATAGGTGCAAGTAAGGTAATAAATATTGGCATTGTTTGAAATAAAGTAGTCATTAGACTTAGATTTATAAATTGAAGTGCTGCAAACAAGCATCCAAAAGAGCCTAACCCAGTTATAGTCCTAATCATCAGACCAGATTTAGATTTTATTTGAAACGCATATGATTTACGTTGAAAATATGCAGTTATTATCAATAAAGGGATACAAAACAAATATCTAAAAAATAAAACCATGAAAACTGAAACATCACCTGCTATCAGTTTAACTAAACTGGCTATAGTTATAGTGCATATAACTTCAGTTATGGAAAAGGAAACTCCAAGAGGAATATTTGAATTATTATTCGCTAGTGACATATGTATTTTTCATTCGAAATCTTTTTTGATGATTTATGGTCGGGCCAGCGGGATTTGAACCCACGACCTTCCGCCCCCCAGACGGACGCGCTACCAAGCTGCGCTATGGCCCGATTTTTAGCAATATTAGCAAAATATACTAAAAGCTATAAATTTAATAATTTTATTTAAACACCACCATAAGATTTTTGAGGAATGCCACGATTCAATGAAAAATGTGTATGTATGCACTTCCAAGCATCATTTATTTTAATCCTCTTTAAACTAACCGTAGCCCTTCCAGTTCTTTTAAAAGAATTGCCATTTTTTTTATACCCTGTAGAGTCCCAAACCAAAATACAGTTTGCAAGTAATCTGTCAGGTGAAATTTGAATATAAAGTGTATCAGTCAAGAATTTAAAATTATTAATAGTTGGCCAAACACATTTCCATTGGTTAGCACAAAGTTTTTCTAAACCTTCAACTACATTCATCCAAGTACCAAAACTAACAACATGATTTCCAAAAAGATTTTTAGCTGTTTCATAATCTTGATTTTGGATTTTATTTTCCCAAGTTTTAAACCAAAATATTATAGAATTGTGATCTTTATTATCAGTATCGAGTTTATACATTACTAAAATGTCTCATTGATATTATACTACTATTAATTTTATCTATTTGAAATTTAATAGTCAATTTCATAGAAGTATTAACACGTGAAAAAAATAATACTAAGCATGTCTTTTAGCTTAAAAAAGATGAATTGGTTTATATCCCAGGATTTAACTACTTTTTATAAAAAGATGCCTGAATATGTAATTTTGATCAGACATCTTTTAAATAAATTTTATAATGATGGTAATGCAGGAAGATCCTGACCAAGCCATTTTTGAGAGATTTTATTTAAAGCCCCTCCTAGCTTTTTATGAAGTATAAAAACGTTTACCCATCTCAATAAATCTTCATTTCCCTTTTTAACACCTATAAAACAAGGACTATCTTTAATAATAAACTTCCTCTCTAAATCAAAGTTTGGATTTGCTTCGGTTACAGAAGCTGCAACAGTATTACCTGCGACGAGCACTTGGACTTGCTTTGATTTAATAGCGCTTAATGTAGCAGCATTATCACCAAATCTAGTAATTTTAGCACCTTTAGGAGCCATTTTAGTAAGTTCCAAATCCTCTAAAGTCCCACCAGTAACTCCAATTGTAAGACCATCTAAATCTTTGTACGAAGAAACTTTAATTGTAGATGGAGCAAATACACCTGAATAGAATGGTGCATAGGCACTAGAAAAATTAATTGACTTAGCTCTAGAAGGATTAGCTCCCATTGTAGATATGACTAAATCAACCTTATCTGTTTCAAGAAAAGGTATTCTTTGTTTTGAAACGACAGGCACTATTTTCAGTTTGACACCCAAGTCTTTTGCAATAAGTTTTGCGACGTCGACATCATATCCTTCATGTTCGCCAGTTTTCCCTACTGAGCCAAAAGGCGCAAAAGCCTCTGGAACAGCAATTTTAACTTCACCACTTTTTAATATACCATTAAGGTCAGCAGAATTAGCTGAAAAACTTAGAAAAAATAGACTTAATAAAAAACTATAAATTATTTTTTTTGAAAACATTTTTTTTCCTTTCAATTAATTAATTTTCAATGATGTATTTTTTTTCTAAATATTTGGCGTAAATGGCCAGGGGGTAACATAGGCAGAAATACAAAACTGCCATTATAGGAAAAATTATAAATGGTTCTGAACCTATGACAGGAGCGTTAGCCCACCTTTTCCCTAATAACATTAAATCTTGAAAGCCAATTATATAAGCAAGAGAAGTTCCTTTTATAATTTGAATAAGAAAACTTACTGTAGGAGCAATACTATACTTATAAACTTGTGGTATAATGATAAACCTTAATGTCTGCGTAAAGCTTAGATTAAGAGCTACTCCTCCCTCCCATTGACCAGAAGGAATTGCCATAATTGCACCTCTCCAAACTTCTGATAAGTAAGCTGAAGTAAATATTATCAATGATATGCTTGCGGCGTACCAAGGATCGAAGTCTTGACCAATAAACCTTGGAATACCAAGCCCAATTATAAATAACAACATTAAAAGAGGAAGAGATTGAAACAACCATGTATAACAAAAACTTATATAGTTAAGAATTTTAGATGGATATATTCTTAAAAAAGTTATAAATACAGCAATTAATCCCCCTCCCAGAAAAGCAATTAATGATAAATAAATTGTAAATCTAGTCGCCAATATCAATTGAGTTAAAATTATTCCTAATGGTTTATCAAATATGTTTATTAATAAATCTTGCAATTACATTCTCTTTTTTAACGTTCTATTGAAAATAATTTCTAATGAAGACTTAAATAATAAAGAAAGCGTTACATATAAAATTGATAAAATAATAAATATTTCAAATGTCCTAAACGTTCTACTATCTATATACAGACCTGCGTGAGTTAGATCATTAACTCCTATTTCTGAGATAATTCCTGTTGTTAAAAATATAAAAATAAATTGACTTGATAATGAAGGAAACATTTTAATAAGTGTATGTGGAAGAACAATTTTCCTAAAAATTGTTATTTTATTCAAATTTAAAGAGTAAGCAGCTTCTAGCTGATTTGTTGGAGTTGAATTATAACCTGATCTCAAAATTTCACCAAAATAACCAGTAAAATTTATAGTTAATGCCAGTAAAGCGTGTGCCCAAAATGGCCATACATACTCGAATATTAGCGGCAAACCAAAAGTGACAAAAAATAGTTGAACAATTAATGGAGTATTTCTAACAAAATCAATCCAACAAATTGAAAAAAAATTTAAAGGAAAAAATTTCCAATAAATCATTGCTGCTAAAAAAAAGGCAATAATAAAACCTAAAAAACCAGAAGCGATCGTTAAACTTGAACTTATTAAAATACCATCGAGAATTAAATGTAAATATTCTGATGACCTGTATATTTCAAAAAAACGAAAATCAAACAAAATGTATCCCCATAATAACGTATAAATTTACAAGATATATTAAATAAGACATTAACAACCTGAAATCATTTACACTAACACACATGATTAAAAAATAGTCATTTAAGTAATAAATTAAAAAAAATGGGTATTATTTAAGCAAATAATTGAATGTAATTAAAAGCTACCGCTAAAATGATAAATTTTAGTCACTAATGATAACTTTTGGAGCAAATACATAATTAATTTGGAACAAATATATTAATACCTTTTGAATTTTTTACTTTTCCACTTTTGCCTATGTAGTCTTCTATAACCATTGCATTCATTAAGCTCTTATCTTCAGGTGTATTCGCTATAAATCTGTTTCCGTTATTAAGTCGTCCGAATACAATTCCGAATGAAGGACCCTCTCGATCATGCATAATTGTATAAGTTTCAATAATAGCATTTCCTGCAGCAAACTCTGAAAAAACAGGTCCTTTTTGCGTGTTAATTTCAACTTGATAAGCACTTGGATCTTTTGGAAAAAACAGTTTTTTTAAAGGCTCTGTTGAATAAATGCCTGCTGATTGCTTTGTTATATAATTTCCATTAGCTGTAACCAACCCTTTTATACCAGGTCGAGCTCTAACCTTGTTCATCATTTCAGATATAGAATGTGTTACATAATTATTTCCTGGACCACCAAAATAAGGAAGTCCTCCAGTAATAGTTAAACCTCTTGGATCGTCTAAGGAAATCCCCATTTCATCACAGGCAATCTGAACTGCAGAGGGAAAACAACTATATAAATCTAGAGCATCAATGTCACTGATTGTACAACCAGCCATTTCGAAAGTCTCACGAGCAACAATTCTCATAGCAGGAGAAGAATAATAATTTACTCTATCACTTAAGTACCAATGATCATAAGCATCAGCACATCCATGTAAATACACCCATTTATTTTTTGGTATACCTAGCTCTTTTGCTTTGGCAACTGAAGTTAATATTATTGCTGCTGACTGGTCTATAAATGCATTGGAATTCATCAATTTTGTGTATGGAAAACCTATATATGGATTATTAGGATTAACATTAGCTATTTGTTCTGGGGTAAAACCCTGCCTTCTGTCAGCTAACAAATTATTGGTAGCAACTGAAGCAAAACCAGAAAAAAGCTTCCCCATTTCTAAGGAATGATCTTTAATTGTACGACCTTTATTTCCTCGAATTGAATTTTCGATCATTGGGTAAGCAAATATAGCTCCAGCCATGTGATGTCTATCCTCAATTTCTGACCATCCACGTTTTTCAACGCCCCATTCTTCGTATTCACCTCTAGGATCTTCATTCCAATCAAGAGAAATACCAGCACGTTCAGCTCTTTTTTGGGTAGCTAATGACTCACCACCTGCAATTATGCCAATTTCTAGCTCTCCTCGAGTAACCATTTCAAACATTCTATTAACACACCATTGAGGCATATTTCCTCCTGGATAGGTGTAAATTAAACGATTTACTTTTTCTGCACCCAAACGTTTTGATAATGAAAGTGGTGGATTACTGTATTCACCAAATGGGCATTTAAAACGCCAACTTGTGTCTGAAAATGAACGAATAACAACAATTGTATCTAACTTTTTTAAGATAGATTTACCAATATGAGTATCGTCGGCTGCTTTAAATCCAGCTGAAGCAGTTAGATCCATCGGAGATAGAGCAACTGAAGGATCTTGCTCACGTTGCGTAATTTGACCACAACCAACTAATATTGGTATTTTTTTTTCATCCATTTGAGATTCTCATATGTATTATACACATAAGCCAAATATAATTGATGAGCACTTTTAACAATAAAAATAACATAACTCTGTTCTAAAGATTAATAATTTAGATTATTAATTGTATTTAAAAAAACAGATAGTACAATTTTTATATGTTTTATGGAGTTTATGTATGACAAATATTGAAGAAACAAGAAAGCTACAATACAAAATTATGCAGGATATGGCAGCAGGCGCACTAATACCCATGATGAGAATTGGAGATGAGCTCAATCTATTTAAAAATTTATTTAGGTTAGGTCCATGTACCTCAGATAAATTTAGTGCTCAAGTTAAAATGGATCAGAGATATATAAGAGAATGGTTACTTTCCTTAGCTGCTGCCGGCTACATTAATTATGACAAAAAAAGTCAAGAATTTTTTCTAAGTGAGGAGCAATTTGCAGTTTTAGGAGATGAAAATAGCATTTCTCTAATGATTGGAGGTTTTGAAAATTTAGTAGGGGCAATTTATAATATAGACATCATAAAAGACAATTTTAAAAATGGTAAAGGAACAGGTTGGGGAAGTCTACATCCATGTTGTTTATCTGGATCCGCAAGATTTTTTAAACCATCGTATTCTATTTTTTTAATTAAAAAATGGATTCCTAGTCTTGATGGAGCAGACAAAATGCTTAGTAAAGGTGCTACTTTTGCAGATATTGGTTGTGGCCATGGATATTCAACATCACTTATAGCTGAAAAATATAGTAATTCAACAGTAATAGGTATTGATCCACATGAGCCTTCAATTACAGAAGCGAAAAAAAATAATACAAATCTTAAAAATTTAGAATTTAGAGTAGCTAATGCTAAGAATTATGATGGAAAATACGACATAATAGCTTTTTTTGATTGTCTTCACGATATGGGTGATCCAATAGGAGCAATCCAGTATGCAAAAACAAAACTTAACGCAAATGGAATAATTATGCTTGTCGAACCTACAGCTGATGACCTGCCAGAAAATAATTTTAACTTAATAGGACAAATGTACTATTCATTTTCTACAATTGCTTGTATTCCAGCTTCTAAATCTCAAGAAGTTGGTTTAGCACTTGGAGCTCAAGCGGGTCCAAAAAAATTATTTTCTATATTAAATCAAGCAGGAATTAATGATACTAAAGTAACGTATAAGACTGCCTCAAATATGGTAATACAAGGGAGGTTGTAGAATAATTAATTAAGTTGATGGTTGGACTAACTGATCTAACTGGTCGTATGGCTCTGTAACCCATTGAATCATCCATTTAATTTTTTTTAATTAGGAGAACTACGTACCTTTTTATTTTTGTATTTCTGATAATATAATAATTTAGTTTTAAAAGACAGATCAAATTATTTTTTCTAGATATATATAACTAATGCACCTTATGTTCTATAATTCAATAGTTTATCTGCTGTTTTCTGAAATTTCTGTAATTATTTTAAAAAAGCTATATTAACATTAATTATAGTTCAAAACTCTCAAGGCAGTTATAATTAGCAAATCTATAAGAAAAATAGCCGCTAAATAATCATGTTGAGATCATGTTATCTTCACATTACCAACATTTATGGTATTGTGGTTTCATCCATTGGATTATCGCTTAAAATTATTCAAATAAGTTAATTAGAGCTACAAAATTAAAATTAAATTATTAATATTTATATAGTTAACTAGGAAATATCTATTATCTATGTTTTTAAGAAATTTATTATATTAACATTAATTTATTAGTTCAAAATGTAAATAAGCTTTATTAATTTTAATTAAGAAGCAAAATTTCAAAAATTTATACTATGTCATCTATAAATTATTAAATATTTATTAAGGAAATTAAATGTCAAAATAATACTAAGCTGTTTAAATGTAACATAAATTGACTATTTTAAAATTTAATTATATAAAAAGCCTCTAATGTATATTTAAATAATAGATTGAACGGTTTAAAAATGACTTCTGAAAAAAAAATAAAATTTAAATTGTTAGAAGAAAACATTCCAAAAGAAAGTGGTTTATATGATTACTTAGCTAATAAAAAAGAAACAATGTCTCTAGACAGAGCAAGTAATATTTATAAAAAAAAACAAAATAAAGTTCCAGAAATTAGAAAAGTTAATAAAGGCAAATTTCCACTTCCAATGCTTATACTTCCTCCAATAATTTTGTCTGAAGGTACTGTTAAACGTGTTATACCACCTCTAGGTTTGGCTTACATAGCTGGAGAACTGAAATCAGAAAATATACCTTACGAAATATTAGATTGTGTAGTTGAAGGCCCTGAAAATGAAGAACCATTACCAAATAAAAATTGGTCGTACGGATTACCTCTAGATAAAATAAAGAGCAGAATAGAAAAAACAATGCCTGACGTTGTATTCCTATCTATTGTATATTCATCAGATCTTCCTTCGTTATACAAAGTTGCAGAATTAGTTAAAGAAATTGACAACCAAATTATTGTTGTTGCAGGTGGAATTCATAGTTCTATTTATCCTAATGAAGTTTTTGAAGAGGCCAATGAAAATGGTATTATTATAGATTATATAATACGTGGTGAAGGAGAAAAACGAGCAGTTGAATTTTTAAACAATTTAAACGATGGTTTCGTTGATACAAATTCAGATGGACTTTGTGGCATAACTGAAAGCCATATGTTTATTAATCATCAAATAGAAGTTATTGAAAATTTGGATAAAATGCCTTTTCCTGACTATACTCAATTGCCAATGGAAAAATACTTTTCCTTTAACGTACCTTTTTCACCATTTCCAAGAGGCAAAAGGGTTATGCAAGTATATACATCTCGGGGATGTCCAGTGGGATGTACATTTTGTGCTAGTACAAATTTTAATAAAAAATTTCGTTCAAGAAGCCCCGACAATATTATTGATGAAATAAAGCTTTATAAAAAACTTTTTAACATTGATGAGATTCAGTTTGCTGATGACAACCTTACATTTGATAGAAAACGGTCGATTGAATTATTCACAAAATTAAAAGAATTAAATCTCCAATGGTGTACTCCAAATGGCATAATGATAAACACATTAAATAAGGACTTGATAGATTTAATGATAGATTCTGGTATGTATCAAATTACACTTTCAATTGATAGTGGCTCAGAAAAGGTCCTTAAAGAAGAACATAGAAAACCTGTTGACTTATCAAAAGTTCCAGATTTAGCTGAATATCTAGGAAAAAGAAATATTTTAGTCCATGCAACATTAGTTGTTGGCATGCCGAATGAGACTGTAAAAGACATCAAAGATGGTTTTAAGTTTGTTGAAAACATTTATCTAAATAGTATTGGTGTTTTTATTGCTCAGGCATTACCTGGTTCAGAACTTTATGAGAAAGTTTATCAGGGAAGAGATAAAGAAAAGAAGGTTGCACGTCACATTGATACAGCTAGAGCTTTACACAAAGTTTCTACAATCAAAACTGAAATATTAGAGAAACTGATTGCAGATTTTTTATATAAAATTAATAAAAAATTAAAAAAACGTGATCCTGTTGCATGGTTAGAAAAATATTCAAAACATAAAGATAGACTTTCTTTGATAACAATTGGAAGTGCCGCTCCTAATTCAGATGGAATAATTCAAGCAGCAGAACCTGCACCTAATGAACTTTTTTAGTCCAAAATAATCCATTTTTATTGACAATTATTTCCAAGAATTTACGGATGATTATTCTCTAAAAGTATCTTTCGGCAGAATTTTGATTCTATATTAAGTATAAGATAAGTATGTTTTCAAAATAAATAAAAAATATCCCAATAGCTTTAATTGCTTAATACTTAGTTCATGTTATTTCTATAGTATTTGATTTTGGTAGAATGGTGGAACTAACTGGGATTGAATCTGCAATACAGCCTGTAACCCATTGAAATCATTAAGTTTATTTTTACTTCAAAACAATATTAGACATTTTGTTGTATATTTTTACTGTCAAGATTATTATTTAGTCTTACTAGACACTTTAGACCTGTTAAGCCCTATGACTTACGTCTTTAAGGCATTTTGTTTATTCTGAAAAAATTAAATTAAGATCTAAGATATCAGAATTGTCTTAATAAGTTTTCATCTCTTAATGGTTCTACTTGTAGAGTCTGACTTGGCATAATATTACATACATTACAGTCTTGTCCGAATAATTTAATATAGGCAGATAAGTCTTTATGCCATTGTTTTAATCCTTCACGAGGTGAGGTAACCTCAAAACATAGCCTCTCTAATCCCAAGTTGTTAATAACTTTATCAAAAACATTCTTTGCATTATCATTTTGCAATTCAAACTCCTCGTGATCTAATATAACAAAATCTGCACCATCATTTAAAAAAGGATCTGCAGTTTTTAATATTTCTTCTGATGTAGAAGGTATATCTGGACTTCCATGTTTCCAATTTCTTAATGGATGATGTTCATACATAAATCTTATTGAAACTTTTTTTGATAATTTTCTCCAATCTGACCATTGCTTTTCAGAAACTTCACCTCCAGTATTCATAAATTCCATACTATCAAATCCAAGCGCTTTTCCATGTTCGATTGCATGTTCAACACAATTTTTTTTGTAAGCAAACTTGAAGTATGTATGGTCTAAAAAGGGTATTACATCATATTTTTTGTACAATCTTATTTTTTTATTCAACCATTCATGAGGAGAGTATAAAACTTGTGGGGTTGTAAATTTAACATAATCAATTCTATCAGCTGCGACTTCTAAAAAATCTTCTAATTCATTTAATCCCAATCTTTCTAAATAATGAGGAGCTTCGTGAAATCCAACGTCTTTAAGCCACGTTTGTCTAAGCTTTCTTGGCTTTTTAGGTAATTTTAGCCTAGGAAAAGTGTTTAATGGGATGCTATTGACCATATTAAATTAAATATATTAATTTTCTAAGTTTTTCAAATCTTATATAATTTTAAATCAATGTAATTATTTGATTTTATTATATCTGAAAACATGATTTAATTATTTAACTTATTAATGAATACTTAAGGAGGAGTTATGTTCAGATTTTTTATACTTTTATTAGCTGGATTATTTGCATTTTCTTTAAATGCCCACGCTAAAGTTGATTTTTCAGGTAAAACTATTACTTGGGTTGTCCCTTTTAAGGAAGGTGGTGGTACCAGTAGATTTTCTAGGTTTATTGAACCATTTTTAACAAAATATCTACCAGGTAATCCTACAATTAAGATTATGCATATTCCAGGTGGTGGCGCTATCAAAGGATCAAATTATTTTCAAAAAAATGCTAAGCCAGATGGCACATATATTTTTGGCTGCTCTACATCCGTAATTGTTAATGTGGCAACAGGTAATCCTCTAGTTAAATATAACTTAAGTTCTTATAAACCAGTACTTTTGTTACCTCAAAATACACATTGGTTTACAAGAAGCGATTTGATAGATGAAGCACACGATATTAGTAAATTACAAAAGAGAAAACTTGTTTTATATGGTTTAAAAACTCCTGCTTCTGCTGATCTATTTCATATTTGGGTTTTTGATAAAATTGGTATCAAAGGAGCTAAGCCTATACCAGGATTATCCTCGTCAGGTGCATGGCAAGCATTCCAAAGAGGAGAAATACATCTTAATTCGCAGGGTGCAGCAAAATATATAAAAAATGTTAAGCCCCAAATTGAAAAAGGCAAAATTTTAGATATTATGACACTTGGGCTTGTTGACGCAAATGGCAATATTTCAAGAAATCCATTGGCTCCAAATGCACCTACATTTTCTGAGATGTACGAAAAAGTTAATGGTAAAAAACTATCTGGGGATGATTTGGAAGCTTTCTATTCTATTGCAGCTGCATGGTCTCAGGCATCAAAATCAATGTTATTACCTGAAAACACACCAGACGATATTGTTGTAGTGTATAGAGATGCCGCAAAAAAAATGGTAAATGATCCTGACTTCAAAGCAAAAGCAACAAAGGTATTAGGACCATATCCTTTGACTGTTGGCGAAGAAGCTGGTGCTATAATAAAAAAGGCAGCTATTTTTTCTGACAATACAAAAAAACAGCTTAACAAGGTTTTAAAGAAACATAAATTTACTTATAGAGTTAAGTAAGTTTTAAAAATAACTGCCGTTTATAAACGGCAGTTAATGAATGTTTTTATATGGAACAATTTGTCTCTGCTTTTTTTCAATTATTTGAATTAACACACCTTTTATTTTTATTTAGCGGCACTTTGCTAGGTCTTGTAGTTGGCATATTACCAGGTTTAGGAGGAACTTCCGGATTAGCACTTGTATTGCCTTTTGTGTATAGTCTAGAACCATCTTATGCATTAGCAATGATGATAGGTGTTTTAGCACCTACTACTACTTCAGATACATTTCCAGCAGTTTTAATGGGGATACCAGGTACTGCTGGTTCTCAAGCGACTGTAATGGATGGCTTCCCTTTATCCAAAAAAGGAATGGCTGCAAGAGCTTTAAGTGCTGCCTTTTGTTCCTCTCTGATGGGAGGTGTTTTTGGAGCATTTATATTATCTATTTCTATTTATTATGCCATACCAATTATAATGGCCTTTGGATTTGGAGAACAATTTTTACTTATTATTCTTGCCCTTCTAATGGTTGGCGCTTTAACTGGCGAAAATTTTATTAAGGGTATTACTGCGTGTATTTTAGGTTTAATTATTGGTTCTATTGGTTCAGCTCCCATTACAGGTGATCTAAGATTTACATTTGGCACTCTTTATTTAGTTGAGGGAGTTCCAATTGTAATTGTTGGTTTAGGTTTATTTGCCTTGCCAGAAATTGTTGGGCTTCTTGATTCTAAAGGAGCAATAGCAAAAGCATTAAAAAATGAAAAAGGTTGGTTTAGAGGTATCAAAGACGTTTTTAAAAATTGGTTTCTTGTACTTCGTTGTTCTTCAATTGGTTGTATTGTTGGAGCACTACCAGGGTTAGGTGGAACAGTTGTTGATTGGATTGCATACAGTCATTTAAAACAAACATTAAAGGATAATTCAGACATAGGAAAAGGAGATATAAGAGGTGTAATAGCACCAGAATCTGCAAACAATGCTAAAGAAGGAGGTGCTTTAATTCCTACATTGCTATTTGGTATACCCGGTTCTGGAAATAAGGTTTTACTCCTAGGTGGCTTTATTTTGATTGGTATTGAACCAGGTTTAGAAATGGTAACCACTCACTTAGATCTTACTTACCTCATGATTTGGTCTTTGGCAATTGCTAATATACTAGGTGCTGGATTGTGCATCGGATTTGCATCACATATTTCTAAATTAACACTGGTGAGATATTACATACTTGCACCTGTAATGATTGTTTTAATATTTTTTGCCACATTTAATATCAATAGAGATTGGTATGATTTTATTGGATTGCTTGGTTTTGGGCTAATTGGAATAACTTTTAAGGCATTTGGGTGGTCTAGACCTGCTTTATTAATAGGTTTCTTTCTTTCTACTAAAGTTGAATTACTTAGTTATCAGACACAAGCAGTATATGGATTAACTTTTCTTACAAGACCAGTATCAATTATTCTTATAGTTTTATGTTTTGGAACCATATTATTACTTTTAAGGCAAAAATTTAAACAAAATTATAGTGCAAGTGCCTTGAAAAATAAAAAAAGTCAAATTTACTACGTATTAATTTTACTAATTTTACCGTTGTTGATGATTTCAGTAATATCGTCTTTGGATTATAGGGCAAGTTTATATCCTGTTAGTCTATGTTTTATTTCAATAATACTTTTGATGGTTATATTTTTTGTAAAGATTATTGATTATAATAAACATCGTTTATTAAAATATTCGATTGTTAAATTTGTAAATATAAATATTTATGAACAAAATAGTGGCTTTAATAATCAATTTTTCTATTACCTAAGCTTTATAGGTTACTTAATAATGAATTTTATTGTAGGTTTTCCAATAGCGTCTGTTATTTTTATTAATACTTTTATTATTTTTCATGATAAACGAGATTATAAAATCTCAATTATAATTTCTTTTGTATTATTAGTAGTACTTTGGTTTCTATCGCATATGTTGACACTCCAATTTCCTAATGGTCTAATTGGTTCGTTGATAGATATGCCATGGTGGTTAGGCGGCGAATTAAACTAAAATTTAAAGGAATATTATGTCCAAAAAACCATTTTCTTATCTTCCATTTATTAAAAGAGATAAAAAACCAAGAGAAACAGGTATTAACTATGTGAGATCACCTGTGTTGGTAGGTAGAACCATAGAAGACTATCTTGAAGCATATGGGGACATGATTGACATATTAAAGCTTTCAGGAAAACAAGCGGCTCAAATTAATGAAAAATCTTTAATTGATTTCATTACTACATGTAAAAAATTCAATGTTATGGTTTCTATTGGCAATCCTGTCATGGACGTTGCTTTAATGGCTGGTAGAAAAGCAGTTGATGATTATATAAATAAATGTCAAGATTTAGGTATTGATATAATTGAAATATCAAGTATTGCGCGATCAATTGATGATGACGATGTTTGTACATTAATTGAAAAAGTTTCTAAGAAAGGTATTAAAGTTCTTAATGAAATCGGTGTAGCATTTGCTCGCTCCGAAGTAAATGAAGAATCTATATTTGTTCATAAGTTAATTAATCAATCAAAAAAGTTTCTAGATGCTGGCTCATGGAAAATCTTATTAGAATCTGAAGGCTTGACCGAAAACATGAATAGAGAAAATTACAGATGGAATATTATTGATAGGATTATTAGCCCTCTAAAATTATCACAATTTATGGTTGAAGCAGATGATCAAGATGTTTTTTGTAAATATATAGAAATTTATGGCCCAAATATTAATATGATGATCGATTATTCACGTCTCTTGAAAATGGAAGATGCAAGAATTGGTTATGGTCCCTCACAATTCCTTTGGGGGAAAGTCGTAAAATATTAAATCAATTAAATACTTTAATTAGTTCAAGTTAATTTTAAAGATATTTAATTTTTAGAGGAAATGGTGGGACTAACTGGGATTGAACCAGTGACCCCTTCGATGTCAACGAAGTGCTCTCCCGCTGAGCTATAGTCCCATTATCAAATTATTCAATATATGTTACTAATATAAATAATGTTAAAAGATAAAATGTAAAGTTAAATAATAATGCGAAAAGTTATTTTGAAATGTAAGGGAAAAGAATTAGTTTTCGAGTTAAGAGATACTTTAACTGCTGACATAATTTATAATTCATTACCACTAAAATCAAAAATACAGAAATGGGGAGAAGAAATTTATTTTGAAACTGGATTAAGCATTGAATTAGAAAAAAACGCTAAATCAGTTGTAAATATTGGTGAAATTGCTTTTTGGAATAGTGGATCTTCTATAGCCATAGGATATGGAAAAACTCCAATTTCCAAAGGTAACGAAATAAGACTAATCTCACCTTGCAATATATGGGCAGACTGCAAATTTGATAAAAGTTACATCGAAAATATAAAAGAAAATGAGATAGTTATTTTAGAAAAAATTTAAATTTATAGTTCTACAAATATAGTGTCTAATGTTTTTTTAAAATCATAATTTAGAGGTATTGGAGTATTTTTTACTCTATCTACATATACATGTACAAAAAAACCATCCGCAGAAGAAATTTCATCTTTTTTATGAAATAAACCTACTTCATACCTTACCGAACTAGTTCCAATTTTGGTTACTCTTATCCCGGCATCAATATCTTCAGGATATTGAAAAGAAGAAAAATAATTGCAGCCTGATTGAACAATTAAACCGATATTTTTACCATTTTTTATATCAATCAAATTGTTTTGAATAAGCCATTTATTAACTGCAGTATCAAATAATGCGTAATAAACAATATTATTCATATGGCCATAAATATCATTATCATTCCACCTTGTGCTTATTTTGCAAAAAAAATTATATTCACTTCTATTTGAGGGTTTTTTTTTCAATTTAAACTCCTTTGGCCCGAAATTCCTTAAGAGAACATATTTTAGATGAAATAAATTCTATTTTATTTTCAGGCAAAGAAGCAATATTCACACGACCATCAGGCATAAGGTATATTCCATTTTCTTTTCTCAAGATCATTATACCTTCACGGGATATAGGTAAAAGAGAAAACATACCATTTTGTACTTTTAAAAAACTAAAATAATCTGTTTGTTGCTTTTCTTGTAAAGAATTTGCAAGTTTATGTCTCAGAGACACAATTCTGTTCTGCATTGCTCTAATTTCTGAAAGCCAATTTTTTTTTAAAACTTCATCTTTTAATAAGGTATTAATTATTTCTGCAGCATGATCAGGTGGATGAAAATAAAGCTCTCGCGCTATCTCACTTAACATAGTTTCTAAAGATTTGCTTTTAACTTTATCAACATCAGTTATAACCGCAATCATTCCACATCGATCTCTATATACACCAAATGTTTTACTTGAAGAAACTGTAATAATTACTTCTGGTACTATTTGGACTAATTTTCTAATTCCAAGAACATCATCTATTATATCCTTCCCTAATCCTTGATAGACTAAATCAATAAATGGTAATATCCCCTTTTTAAGACAAATATTGGCAACTTGTTCCCATTGTTCTAAAGATAAATCTGCACCAGTTGGATTATGACAACATCCATGTAATAACAATGAATCTCCTGATTTAAGTTTATTCAAGTCATTAATCATATTGTCAAAATCTAAGAAATTATTTTGTTCATTATAATAAGTATGTATGGAAATTTTCAATCCAGCTTTTTTAAACATGAATGGCTGTTGTCCCCAAGTAGGATCAGGAATAGATATAAGTTTATTTCGCACATTATTTTTTATCAATTCACCTGCAATACGTAATCCAGAACCAGCACCTGGTATTTGTATAGCGCCAACTTTGTCTTTTCGTTCAGAAAGAATATCTTTACCAAGAACTAGATGTAAAATATTTTTACAATATTCACTATTTCCTACAGGAGTTTTATACGATTTTGACTTTTCATTTTGATACAAAATACCTTCAGCTTTTTTTACAGCTTTAAAAACTGGAGCCTCACCTTTTTCATTCCTATAAATTCCAATACCCAAGTCAATTTTTGTGTCTCTTGCATCATTTTCTAAATCTTTAAACATTTGTCTGGTTGAATCAAGTAACGGATCTGGGATGTTAAAATGTCTCATATTAAACTTTCAATAATTATTAATTAGTTTTTAAAATAAATTAATATAATGTAAATATATTTAATTGATAAATAAAAACAAATTATATTGATTTAGAAATTACTATGCTAGATAAATTTATTAGGACTAATCCCAAAAACCCAGTATTATTAACTGTTCCACATGCTGGAGATTTTTATCCTAATATTTTTATACAAAACTTAAAATTAAAATTAAATAAAGTTAGAAAAATTGAAGATTTTCAATCTAATAGAATATTAGATTTAATGGATTTTGAAAGTGCAGATGTTATTATAGCCAAATGCTCTAGGGTAGTTGTAGACTTAAATAGATCTAGAAATGCTATAGATAACGATATGTTTATTAATAGGGTAAACAGTCAACAAATAGATGAAAAAAAAATGATTTCATTTGGCCTAGGTGTTTTCCCAAAAATTATTTTAAGTGAAAATATATTTAAGAATAAATTACCAGTTTCATATGCTAATTTTATTTTAGAAAATTTTTATGATCCTTTTCATAAAATTTTATCAAATCAAATAAATAAATTATTAAGTATATTTGGGGTTTGTTATCATTTTGATTTACATACCATGCCATCCAATGCTCTAAAACGGTTTAAGAAAAAACCAGATATTGTTTTAGGAAATAATCATGGAAGAAGCTCTTCGAATAAATTAATAGATCATATGCGGAAGAATTTTGAAAATAATGGTTTAATCGTTCAATTAAATAATCCTTATGCAGGTGGGTTTATTACTAGAAACTACGGTAATCCAACAAAAGGCGTTGAGACTATTCAAATAGAAGTTAATAGATCGTTATATATGAATGAAGAAAAGCTTTTAATAAGTAATTTAAAGCCATTGCAAAAAATCTTTAAAAAAACTTTTGAAAATTTTAATCTTTACACAAAATATGCTGCTGAGTAATTACAGTAATCTTTCAATCGTTAATAGTTTCTCAAGTTTGCTATTAATTACTTGTTGGTCATTTATGATTTTGGTTACCAAAAGTTCTGCGTAAAATGGCGCATAAACAAATCCCCAAGCACCCATCCCACCTAAAATGTATATATTATTTGATTTTTTACCTGTTAACGAGCTTAAATCACCAAAAAATGGCATTCTATCTTTAGTACTCGCTCTTACACTTACTCTGTGGCCACTTTCAGTAATATTATAAAAAATATTTTTTTTTAAAAATTTTGGGATGGAGTTTATATTAGCATTTTGGTCAATTTCTCTAAAATATGTATTGGCATTTCTATTAAATGAAGCTCCTATTTGGTGATACCCCTTAAAAGCTTGGGAGAAATGATGACCGTAGCTAAAATTGATTTTTAAATTTGAACTTAACTCATTTGCTTTTAAATAGGTAACCTGGCCTGAAATTGGGTTTATTGGTAAATTTTGACTAAGGTTAGTCATCTCAAATCCATTGGCCCAAATTACTGTTTTCGCTTTCAATCTGTTACCAAATTTATCAACAATAATATTAAAACCATCCTTTGAAAATATTTTTTTAACATCAAATTTCGATATAAATTCTACATCTTTTAAAAGATTTTGAATGAATTTACTATTATCTACTATACCACTAGATTTCATATAGATATGATTAATAAATTTTAAAAAATTAAGTTTGTTATAGTTATTATTAAGCAAGTTTAAGGGCCAATTATTTTCTAATAGTTTTTTAAATTTAATTATATCTCTGTATCTAGAAGGGATTAGGACAAGACCATCTGATGTTGGGATTGCATTTAAATTTTTTGCAATTTTCCTTGAATATAGAAAAGCTTCAAGTGATAACAAACCATAAGGAGAATCATCCATAGTTAATTTTGGCATTTGTAGAGCTAATTTATTTCCACTTGCTCCATTAGCAATTTTATAAGACTTATCAATTATAAAACACTCAATGTTTCTTTTCCTTAAAGCATAAGCTATCGAAGCACCAGAGATACCTGACCCAATTATTGCGACTGGATCTATATTTTTTTCACAACTAAAATTATATTGTTTAATACTAATTGGGATCTTTTTAACAGCATAAGAAATTTCTTTTTTCTTACCGTGCCCACTAACTTTTGAAACTTTAAAACCAGCATTTAATAAACCTCTTCTGATATTACCTGCAACAGAAAATGTACTTAAAGATCCATCTAAATTAGTAAAATTATAAAGTTGTTTAAAAAGTTTATCAGTCCACACCAATGGATTTTTTTTTGGAGAAAAACCGTCTAAAAACCAAGTATCTGCCTTAAAATTAAAATTGATTAAAGAAGTAATATCGTCATAAATTAAAATTAAATTTATATTATCATCTTTTATAAAAATTCTATGAGTTGATTTACATCTTTCGGGAATATTTTTTAAAAGCAAACTTGAATATCCATCCAATTTTTTGAATTTTTTGTATACTCTTTCAATATCTTTTTTAGACAGAGGAGCATTTTCAAAACTTATATATGTTAAAGATCCATTAGTTTTTCTATTTTCTTTCCACAATTTCCAAGTTAAAAGAAAATTTAAACCTGTACCAAAACCTATCTCAGCAATGACAAATTTTTGTTTATTTTTAAATTTTTTGGATAAATTGTTTGTGTTGAGATAAACATGCTCAGTCTCTTTTGGTCCATTCAATTTATCAAAATATATATCATTATACGATTTTGAATAAATTCCTAATTTAGATGAAATTGAAAATTTAGGATTTATTAAGTTATTTTTCATTTTAGATCTTTATAAATGAATAAAAATTTATTAAAACAGTTTATACACTATATAAGCTAGAGATTTTTGATAATATATGTTTTGGGAAACAAAAAAATTAAAAGATATGACATCAAGTGAGTGGGAGTCATTATGTGATAAATGTGGTAAATGTTGTGTGATAAAACTGGAAGATTTTGACACTCAGGATATTTATTATACAAATGTATCATGCAAATTGTTATGTGAAAAAACTGCATTATGCAAAGACTATAATAATAGAAAATCAATAATACCAGATTGTATAGTTTTATCTTCAGAAAATTTAAAAAACCTGAAATGGATGCCTGAAACATGCGCATACAAGCTTATCGATCAAGGAAAAAAATTACCGAAATGGCATCCTCTTATATCTGGAAATGAAGATGAAATCGTAAAGAGTGGAAATAGTGTAAAAAATAGAGTAACTAATGAAAAAAATATAAAAGTTAAAAACTTACCTGATTATATTTATGATTGGTAAAAATTATAGGTACAAATATGTCAAAGAATATGTGGATTTTAGCGGCACTAATTTCTGTTTTGGTCATAGCTTCGATTTATCGAGAACAATCAGGTATGAAAATGCCAGATCATTTAAATTGTAAAGAATCAATGTTACAACAAATGTTTTCAGATCAATGTACACCAAGATCTGGATTAATAAAGAAACAATAAAAATCTAATATAGAGTTCCTAATAAATGAAAATTGCAATAATTGGTTCTGGTATATCGGGGCTTTCTTCGGCTTTACTTTTGTCACAAAAACATAATATTACTTTATTCGAAATTGACAAAAGATTTGGAGGCCATGCAAACACCGTTGATATAACTCATAAACAAAATTTAATTTCAGTTGATACAGGCTTTATTGTTTATAACAAGTTAAACTATCCTAACTTAATAGGTTTTTTTGATTTTTTGAAAATAGAAACAATAAATTCCGATATGTCCTTTGCTGTTTCAGCAAGAGATGGTCAATTAGAGTATTCTGGATCTATGACAGGAATATTTGCTCAGAAAAGAAATTTATTTAATATTAAATTTTACAAAATGCTTAAAGATATTATTGTTTTTTTTATGTTTGGACACAAATATGCTTTTCAAGTTAAGGAAAATGAGAATTTAGGTGAATACGTAAAAAGGTGTAAGTTTAGTGAAGAGTTTGTAAATGACCATCTTATCCCAATGTCATCTGCTATATGGTCTTGCCCAGAAAAGGAAATATTAAATTTCCCTGCGAAAACTCTACTGACTTTTTTTAAAAATCATCAGTTAATCAATTTTATATTTCGACCAAAATGGAGGACAGTTAAGGGTGGTTCTAAACAATATGTGAATAAAGTTATAGAAAAACTTAAAAAGAATAAAAAAAATAAATTTGTCTTAAATTCAAAAATAAAATCTATTAATTCTAAAAATAACAAAATTGAAATCAACTTAGAAAAAAATACTGAAATATTTGACAAAGTTATTATGGCAACACATCCAGATCAAACGATAAAATTAATTAAAAACTTAGATAAAAAATCAACTGATATTTTAAGTAAATTTAAATATCATAAAAATACAGTTTATTTACATTCCGATAAGAAGTTGATGCCTAAAAATAAAAAAACATGGTCTAGTTGGAATTATATATCTAGTAAAAAAGAAGAAAAATCGTCAGTGACATATTGGATGAATTTACTTCAAAAGATTAATAATTCTCTAAATGTATTTGTTAGTTTAAACCCATATATAATTCCATCAAAATCTTTGACTTACAAAAAAATTATTTATGAACATCCTATTTTTAATTCCAAAACTAATGAAGCTCAAAGAAAAATGATTAAAATACAGGGAAAAAATAATATTTTTTATGCAGGGGCTTGGTTAAAATATGGTTTTCATGAAGATGGTATTGTGTCTGCAGTCAATATAAGTAAGGCCCTTAATGTTGCAGTACCCTGGAAACAAAGAAATTGAGTTTATTTAATGATATTAAATACAGGTAGTATTAAATTTTATAATGGATTTATTCATCATTCAAGAAAAGATGGCAAAGAACATTTTTTTAAAAATAAAATGAATGCAATTTTTATAGAATTAAGAAATGACAAATGTAAAGAGACATATAAATACCCAACTTTATTTTCTATAAATAAGTTTAATTTATTAGCGTGGTATTCATCAAATCATGGAGATCAATTAAATCACTTAGAAAATCAAGATTTGTATCAATTTATCTTATATTTAATTCAAAAATCTGGTGCTAATGAAAATAAAGTTCGTAATATTAAATTATTAACATTTCCTAAAGTACTTGGTTGGGGATTTAATCCTTTATCTATTTATTTTTGTTATGATACCAAAGGGTCATTATTACATTCTGTTTTTGAAGTAAGAAACACTTTTGGAGACATACATCATTACGTATTAAAAAATCTAAATAAAAATAATGTGGTCCAAAAAACTGTAAAAAAACTTTTCGTATCTCCTTTTTATCCCCAAAAAGGTTACTATCATCTATATGCAAATCAAATAAATGATAAGATATTAACATCTGTAGATTACATAATTAATGAAAAAAAAGTTTTTTCTGCTTCCATGGATTTAAAGGAAATAAAATTTAATAATTTTAATATTGTAATAGCTTTTATGAAACTTTATTTGTTTCCTGGCAAAATTTGGATAAATATTCATTTACAAGCTTTTTTTCTTTGGTTAAAAAAAATCAGGCTTTATAAGATCCCTTCTAGTCAAAAAGTTAAACATTCATTCGGCATCAAAATATCAAAAGATTAACAAATTTATTTTTATTTATAAAAGGAAATCAATATTAAATGAAATTTTGGAATAAATTATTTTTAAATGGAGTAAAAAAATTTCCTTATGGATCTATTTCTATAGAATGGCCAAATGGAATTACGAATAAAATAGATGCTGACAAGTATGGTCCCCATGCACATTTAAAAATAGCTGATAATAATGTTATAAAAGAAATTATTCATGGTGGGTCAGTAAAATTTGCTGAACTATATATGGACAAAAGAATATCATCTAAAAATTTGACTTCACTTATGCATTATTGTGCTCTAAACAATGATCAAGCCGAGGAAACATTTAAAATTTCTTTTTTAAAATATCTTCATAATAAATTTTTACATTTAAAAAATAGAAACACTAAAACCCAAGCAAAGAAAAATATCTCATATCATTATGATTTAGGTAATCAATTTTATAGATATTGGTTAGATAAATCTATGACATACTCTTCTGCAATATTTTCTAATAAATATGATAAACTCGAACTTGCTCAAAAAAATAAATATAAAAAACTAGCTGAGTTATCAAATATAAAAAATGGAGATACAATATTAGAAATTGGATGTGGATGGGGAGGTTTTTCTGAATTTTTAGGAAATAATTATAATTGCAAAATAACTGCTATAACAATTTCCAAAGAGCAATTTAATTTTGCAAAAAAAAGAATTGAAGAAGCCAATTTATCAAAAAAAGTAACAGTTTTATTCTGTGATTATCGTAACATTGAAGGTAAGTTTGATAAAATTGTATCCATAGAAATGTTTGAAGCAGTAGGAAAGGATTACTGGAATGTTTTTTTTGATAAAATTAAAACTATATTAAAACCTAATGGTAATATTGGGCTTCAACTAATTACAATCGACGATAAAATTTATAATGTTTATGAAAAAAATCCAGATTTTATTCAAAAATATATTTTTCCTGGTGGAATGTTACCCTCATTCAAAATACTTGAAAATATTTTAAGTAATAACTCATTATACATAGAGAGCGTGAATAGTTATGCTAATGACTATGCAAAAACTTTAAGTTTGTGGAAACAAGAATTTAATAAAAATTGGGAAAATATTGAAAAACTTGGTTTTGATGAAACGTTCAATCGAATGTGGAATTATTATCTTTCATATTGTGAAGGTGGGTTTCTATCAAAAAATATAGACCTAAAACAAATTAATTTAAAATTTAATTAGTTTTTAATTTTAAACATTCGCAAACTAATTTTGTATAAAAAACCAAGAAAAGGTAATTTTATGAATATACCATTTAAAGAATCCCAATAATCTAGATGAGATATAACTTTACCTTCTTTATTAAGTGTTATATCGCTCATACCCTCAATGGTTTGCGAAGCTTTAAATGCATAAAAAGTCATTTTCCATTTTAAAAAAATATGATCTTTATTTTGAGCATAATCTACAATGTCGAATTTTGGCTCTTCAACACTGTCAAACATGTGATAAAAAATATTTTTAAAATTATCTAAACCTTTAATATTATTAAATGGATCAATGAAAATTATATCCTTTACAACTAAATCATCGAATTTTTTTATGTTTTCTTTATTCAAATTAGAAAATAAATTTAGGTAATTATTTATATAATTTTTTTTCATATATTTATTTTTAACAAACAAATTTTTTAATAAGTAGAGATGTTAACTTATCTGGTAACATGCTAAAGATTTTCATGAAAATTGAAAAATTTAGTGGGAACGAAAATTCAAATTTATTAGATTTCATCTGGTTGTAAATAATTTTGGCTGCAACATCCACTTTCATCAATCCTGGCATGTAAAAATCATTTTTAGAAGTTGCTGGTGTTTCCACAAAGCCAGGACTACATACCTGAACTTTAATACCCTTTGAGATTAAATCATATCTAATTGATTGAGCAAATGATCTTAACGCTGCTTTGGTAGGTCCGTAGGCAGCTGCTTTTGGCAAACCGATCCAACCTGATATACTGGACATTATGATTATATGGCCTTTTTTTGTTGAAATCATTTTAGGTAAAAAAGCCTCATAACTATTTATAACTCCCAAGTAATTAATGTTTAGATGTTGTTTATAATCTTCAATATTATTTTGACTTGCGTCTATTGGGTTATAAATTCCTGCATTTAGAAACAATAAATCGGCTGGACTACTTTTTTTGGCTATTGATTTTAATTTAGAGAAGTTTTGAACGTCACAAGCATAAATTTTTAAATAATTTTTTTTGTGTAAAAGACTGTTTTGCATTAATTTTAATTTTTCTAAATTACGACTCAAGCCAATTACTTTCCAATTATGCTTTATCAGCAACTTAGTTAATGCAGCACCTATCCCTTCACTAGCTCCTGTAATTATGGCAATATTTTCTTTCATTCAAAAATCTTCTACTTTATTAAAACAATTAACTTAAATTTTACAATTCTGATAACGAACTATAACTGCACCTCTTACTTTTGATTCTAATATTTTTATATTTACAGAAAACTTTCCTGCAAGAATATTTTTATTTATTGGTAAATTACCTTCGACAATGTCATTGTTTCCTAAATAAATAAAAATTACTCTTAGAGGTTTAGAAGGATCAAAATATGGATTGTCATTTATCGTGTCTGTGATATTACCTTCTACTTTTAATTTTAAGCTTCCAGATAAAAGAATTAAAGTATTTTCAGGGGGTATAAAAGATTGTGTGGAAACAGCTAGTTCTTTATATTGATAACTATTACAAATTTTATTTTTGCTCAATAATCTTAAGTTGTTGATTATATCCTTTTCATTAACTCCATTTGCTAAACTGGAAGCAAGGATATTTTTTGCATCCCTACCAAAATCAGAATTATGACTACTAATATTTTGAGTATTTAAAGCTAAATTAGCCTCTTTTAATTTAAGCCTTGTATCAGTTAATTTTCTTTCAAGATCAATTTTTTTATTATTAAAATCATTAATAATTTTTTCATTTTCTTGTATAAGTATAAGTTTGTCACTATTACCTAACCACCATCCACCAAAAAATGTAAATATTACAATTAAAAGTTTTATACAAAAATTAAAAACAAATCTTAATTGTTTTTGTCTATATTTATTTTGTGCTTGGTAGTAATCCAAAATAAGACCTTGAATAAAAAATTTTTTTCTTTTTTATATTTAATATGTAATAAATCAATATATTTCTTAACAATATGGAAACAACACAAAATTAAGAATTTAAAAAATAAAAATCAAAGAGCCTGGCAAAGGATGCTTTCAGGAAGAAAGCTTGACATTTTATCTCCCTCACCTTTTGATATTGAAATAGAAGACATAGCTTTAGGATTGTCTCGTGTTACAAGATGGAACGGTCAAACAACTGGTGAGCACGCTTATTCAGTTGCACAACATTCTTTATTAGTTGAAGAAATATTTAATTTAGAATATCCAAATTTAAATAAAAAATGGAATTTAGCCGCCCTCTTACATGATGCACCTGAATATGTCATCGGTGATTTAATTACACCCTTTAAATATGCACTCAATAATAGCTATAGAACTGTCGAAGATAATTTAATAAAATCAATCTATATTCGATTTGGATTACCTGCAATTATTCCTAAAAGTATTGAAATTAAAATAAAAAGAATTGATAAGGCTGTTGCTTGGTTTGAAGCTATTGAGATCGCGGGATATAGTGAATGTGAAGCATTACAAATTTTAAAAAAACCAAGAATAAAACGTAAAAGCAAAAAAATGGTTACTTTAGCTCCTAATGATATTGCAAATAAATTTCTAAATAGATTTGAAGAGCTAAACTAAGAAATGTATTAGTAACCTTCGTCGATTAATGGAAATGCACTTAAAGCACTTAATTTACCAAATGAATAATCTTTACTTAAATAAGTATCATCTAAATCAAAAATTGAATTAACACCTAACAACCTTAGAGCCGTTGAAATTTCTAATTCTAGTAGTTCTAACATTCTTACTATTGCTTTTGATCCACCTGCTGCCGCAGCAAAACCTTGAAGCCTTCCTATTCCTACGCAATCAGCTCCTAAAGCAATAGCTTTTACAACATCCGTACCTCTCATAATGCCACCATCAAAAATAACTTTGGCATTATCCCCTATTGCTTCAGATATTTCTGGAAGTACATTTAAGCCACCTAAACCATAATCTAACTGTCTTCCACCATGATTAGAAACATAAACAACCTCAACACCATGTTCAACTGCCAATAAAGCATCCTCTTTAGTAGCAATTCCTTTTATTATTAATGGTAAATGACAATAGGATTTAATTCTATCAATATCTTTCCAAGAGAATCTCATTTGATGTTCGAAACCACTTGCTGACTGTCGAGAGGTAGTTCTATATCTTTTGGCTAAATCTCTTTCTCTTCTTCCATATGCATCTAAGTCTACAGTTAAACATATTCCAGCATAATTATGGTCCATTGCATTCTTAATATTATCATCTACCCAATCTTTGTTCCCTCTAACATATAGTTGGAATAACTTTGGATAATTAACACTTTTAGCAACCTCTTCCAATCCAGGCATGCATGTAGAACTAATCATATGCATTATTCCAAATTCAGATGCAGCTAAAGTAGGAGCAGTACCAGCTCCATCGACAAAATCTTGCATTGAACCAATAGGTGCAAGAATAACAGGCATTTTAAGATTATGCCCAAATAGATCAACCGATAAATCTACGTTTTCAACATCCCTTAATACTCTAGGTCTAAAGGCAATATTATCCAGAGCAAACCTATTTCTTTTAAAAGTTGTTTCTGTTTCAGATGCTCCAATGAGATAATCCCAAGTTTCTTTAGGAAGTTTTTCTCTAGCCTTTTTAGCAAATTCATGAAGTACTAGATATTCTTCTCCCTCGATTTTACTACCCAATTTTTTTTCAGTCATTTTATTCTCCAAGTCTTCAAATTGAACTATATAAAAATTAATCTTAAAAGCCATAAAAAACTTGCCTTAGCCAAAAAGCTAAGTTACACAACAAATATATGGTTTTGCGAGCGTGGCGGAATGGTAGACGCACTGGACTTAAAATCCAGAGTCCGATAAGGACGTGGGGGTTCAAGTCCCCCCGCTCGTACCATATAATTAATTTTATTGACCTTAATAAAGTACATAGGCCATTATAAAAATGATTATTGCCCGTACAAGAAAAGATCTGAATAAAACTTTACAACGATTTTCTCAAAAGCCTGGAAAGCTAGCTTTAATACCCACTATGGGTAACTTGCATGATGGGCATTTATCATTAATAAGATTAGCTAAATTAAATGCTGAGAAAACAATTACAACAATTTTTGTCAACCCACTTCAGTTTGGAAAAAACGAAGACTATAACAAATATCCAAGAACTGAAGAAACAGATATTCAAAAATTAAATAAAGAAAAATGTGATATTCTATTTATACCAACTAACAAAAATGAAGTATTTCCAGAAAATGAAAATTTAAAAAAAATTAAATCTGGGAAACTCGGAGATGAACTCTGTGGTAAAATAAGATCAGGTCATTTCAACGGTGTTTTAACAGTAGTTAATAAAATTTTTGAAATGATAAAACCTGATATTGCAATTTTTGGAGCAAAAGATTATCAACAACAAATTTTAATAAAACAAATGGCTGAGAATTTACACCCTTCTGTATCTTTATTAAAAGCTCCGATTATAAGATCTAAAAATGGTATCGCATTATCTTCAAGAAATAATTATTTGTCTAAAAAAGAAATTTCTTTGGCTTCTAATTTATACAAATGTCTTCAAAACAGTGTTGAAT
>QBZZ01000020.1 GCA_003282145.1 SAR116 cluster bacterium AG-337-N21 | reverse complement strand
ATATACATTTTTGTAAAATAAATGGAGATTAACATGAAACTACATTTAATATTATTATCTATAATACTACTTCCTTTAAGTTTAAATGCTGAGACTTTAAATTGTTTATTTGACGATTATTCTCAATCATCTTACCCAATAAAAATGGCAAAATCTTGGGTTCCAGAAAATCAAAAAATTACTATTGAAGATGATAAAGTTAAATTATGGAAATTTTCTGCTCCCCTAAAAAAAAGTGGTATTAAATACCGATGGGATGTTGACGTAAGTAACGAAAAAACTGAGGTTGTACTGAAATATACTTATTTTACAAGCAATAATAAAATTGCAGTGGATGTAGACTTTAAAAGATATAGAGACATATCTCCTGTTTGGGGAACATGCACTCGTAATTAATATATTTTAGAAAATATATAACTGCTTAAATCATAAACCTAATCTAGTGTCTACCGAGTGATTTTATTGTAATCACAATTACTATGCATTTAAAATGATGAAAGTAATTTTGGTACTTAGGGAGTTGGCAAACAAATAAAAAATATAATCAGTTTTCGCAAAAGCCATCTACGTAAATTTTGCCATAACCTCCAGCAAAAGTAATTTGGATTTTGTCATCAGCTATTATAGTCATTTTTATGCCATTATCTAACATACCAGAATATTTATCAGTTGAAATTTTATTTAGAGATGGAAATGAAAAATTATCAATTTGTTTTGGGTCAAGTGACTCAATAGTTCCGGACACACTATTTTGAGAAATTTTTAAAAAAACATCACCGTAAGTTGGAAATTCATTAGATTGTAGATTTCTTAACATTCCCAATAGCATGTCTGTAATTTTGGGTTTTAAATTAGACTTACAATTATAATTTGATGTATTACCCCTCTTACTAATCACTATGTCACAACCTTCAATAGTAGGAGCTATATATTTATCAAATTCTATTTTACATTTTTTTAAATTATTTCCTAAAACTACAGCAGGAAATAACAAAAATAAAATTGTAGAAATTCTAAATAAATATTTCAATTTAAAATAATCCTTATAAAATATATGAAAATAATAATATCAAGCTGTTAAATGTCAAATTTAGTAATTTTTATTTGTTTGTTCATAATTACGTCAAATAGTCTATTTGCTAGTAGTAAATCCATTTGTGATAAATTAACAGGCCAGTCTGTTTTTGCCCCAGGAGTAAAGGAAGAAATTCAAAAATGCAGGAAAGAAAGGTCAATTTTCTTTTTTAAGCATTATAAAGATGAGGCTGTTTGCAGAGAAGCCACAACTGGTGATGACAATGTTGAATGGGAAACTAATAAAATTTATTTAAATGCAGTTCAAGAAGCCAAAAGAAGAGGATTGGACTGTATACTTATTGGAGAAAGAAAAAAAAGAAAAAAGCTTGAGAAAATTATTAAAAAATATCAAGAAAATGTAAATAAACCAGATACTCAATTTGAAAATCAAAAAAATGTTTCTAAGTTTATCCAGCAACCAATAAACATTAAATTTGCTCAATCTAAACTAAGCCCTAACGACATAGCTGTTATCATTGGTAATGCTAATTACAAAAAGATGGGTAAAGACATTCCTAATGTTAATCCCGCCTATGCAGATGCAGAAGGCATAAAACAATACTTCATGAAAGCTAAAGGTATAAAAGAAGGAAATATTATATACCTCAAAGATGCTACAGGCTCACAGCTCTTAGGTGTATTTGGCAACAAAGAAAATTACAAGGGTCAGGTATTCAATTATATCAAACCTAAGAAGTCTAATGTTTATGTCTACTATGCAGGTCATGGTGCTCCAGGAGGAAAAGGTGACGCCTATCTTGTACCCACAGATACTGATTCACAAACAATAGAATTCACTGGATATAAATTATCAACTTTGTATTCAAACCTAGGCAAACTTCCCGCAAAGTCAGTGACCGTAATACTTGAAGCCTGTTTCTCTGGTGGCAGTCAATCTGGCTCACTCGTATCGAAAGCATCACCTATAGTCATTCGAGCTAAGAAAACAATGATACCAGATAATGTCAAAGTAATAGCAGCAGGAGCTTCAGACCAGATGGCATCATGGGAAGAAGATAGCTCACACAGTCTGTTTACCAAATACTTCTTAAAAGCCATGAGTGGTGAAGGTGATAGTAATAAAGATGGTAAGGTAAGTGATAACGAGCTTAAAGAATACTTATCAGATACAATGACCTATTATGCACGTAGGTATTATGGTCGTGACCAGAAAGTGCAGATACATAATGGTGGGTAGTAGATGAAAATTAAGTTCATTAAATTTTTCTGAGGAGGTTTTTATGTTTAAGTTTTCTATAATAATTCTTATTGCAGTTTTTTTGTCTAGCTGTCAGACAACTAGCACAAGTTATAAATCAAAAAATAATCCCTACAAAGTTGACTTGGAAGACTGCCTTGATAAATTTTTTGCACCACAAGTCCCATTGGGCAAAATTGAAAAATATGAAAATTGGGTTATGGATAGTAGAAGTAGTTTAGAAGCAAAAAAACACTGTAATACCGAAATAATGGCTTTTTTGGTTAATGCGAATTATGAGATGGATAAGAGATTCTTAAGTGATATAATGTGGGTAAGAGCTATGACTCTTATAAAAGGTAGTTTTAAACCTAATCAGAGGGAAGGAAAGAAACACCTTTTCCAACCACATGGGGACCCAATAGGAGAATGGTGGGCTATACCAGTTAAAGTAGTGAAATGATTCCATAGTTTAGGTCTTTAGATGAATGTTAAATAGATTAATATTTTTTTTCCTTTTATTTTATCCCTCAAATAGTTTTTCTTTTCAAGCAGACAAAAATTTGAGTATTGAATTTAATAAAAATCAATACGAATTAAAGTGCATTGAAGAGGGTATATCAACATATTTGAAATTTGATGGTAATGCATATTCTGTAAGAACAAGAATTGATAGCAAATTTTCTGTAGGCAAAAATAGGTCTGATTGGAAAAATTATTTTATAGCTAATAAAGAAAACATGGAAAAAATTAAGAATGAATGGAAACCTAAAGATAAGTATAGTTATTTACAAAACCTAAATAAAACTATTTTCGCAAAAATTTACAAAAATAAAATGTTAAATCTTAATACAAAAAACCAAATTGATATTGTTGGTGTTAAAGAAGAGAATAGAAATGGAATGATAACAAGGATGTTGAATCAAAGTGTTTTTTTTGAATTTAAAAATTTTTTGAATGTTGATGGGAGAGTATTTGTAAATGGAAATATTAAGGGTAAAGTTAAGTTAAGAATTTTCATGGACGAGATTGGCAAACAGTTTTATCCAATGATGAAACATATGGACGAAATACAATATTTATATGTGGACTTAAAAGCAAAACTTCATCTAAATACAGCAGTTTTTACTGAGTTAGACGGTGTTTTAACTGTAAAAAAAGAAAATGGAGCTGTCGTGGGTGATAAACAAAATTATGCACACTGTATTATTAATGGGCCTAGGGAAATACCGAAAATTTTAAAGAATAAACCTAAAATTTTGAAAATTGTTGGATTAGTTGACGGTTATAAAGACAGTATTTATTTTGAAAAATTAATTTCAAATAAAAATAAAATTCGCAAAAATTCTAATGCACTCGCACTTGTAATTGGCATTGAACGATATGAAACTGGTATTGGTAAAGCTGTTTACGCAGAAAATGATAGTAAAGTTTTTAGAAAATTCGCTGCCAATAATCTAGGGGTAATTGAAAAAAATATTAAATATTTAAGTGGTTCTAATGCGGATGAAAAAGCAATATTATTATCTGTTAAAAAGTGGCTAAGACGAGCAATTAAAAAAGAAAAAACAGATATATATATATTCTTTGCAGGCCATGGGCTTGCTTCGGATGATGGTAAAGACTTATTTTTATTGCCATTTGATGGCTCGCCAGAATTATTAGAAGAAACATCAATTAGCAGAAGTAAATTATTTAGGGATATAAGTTCTGAGAACCCAAGAAGCGTAACCGTATTCCTAGATACCTGCTACTCAGGCACTACTCGTGGCACAGATATGCTGATAGCCTCAAGACCTATAGCTATCCGTGCACTAGAACAATCCATACCTAACAACTTTACTGTCTTTAGTGCAGCTGCAGGTGACCAGACAAGCAAACCACTAGAAGAAGCTAAACATGGAATGTTCTCATACTTCCTTATGAAGGGCATGGAAGGTGATGCTGATAGTAACAATGACAATAAGATTACAGCACGTGAGTTACACGCATATGTAGAACAGAATGTTGTACAACAATCATCTGGCTCACAAACACCTGAACTACAAGGTGATAAAGACAGAGTACTTGTACAGTTTAACTAGGACCACCATTCCTGCTCATTTAAGCCTGTTACAGAGTCAAAGATACACACTCATATGTCATAATTCTGATTACACTAAAAGCTCTGTATGGACTCTGAATCTCCATTAAAATGGTTAACAGTTATTTGAACACATCTGTGTAAGAGCTTGAGTATATTATAACGTATAGGGGCTGTGGGTCCTCCCTAGCCTTTTATAGTTTTGGGATACTTTCAATCATTTGTATAAGCTTAGTCATAGATTGTCTTGAGAAGTAAGATTTACCAGCTTGAGTTCTTCCGATATTAGATTTTTTATGACCTGTTAAATCAGCAATTTCCAACTCTGAATATTTAGCATTTAATAAGATAGTAGAAAATCCATGTCTAAAAGAATGATGTACAAATTTATTGTTTTCTTCTTTTATTTTAAGTTGCTCCAACATCTTATTTTTTAACCTTCCAAACCTCTTACCAAGTGCAGTTGATGAAGGAGATTTCCATTCAGTTAATTTGAATTTTTTAAGTTCAGAATGAAGGGGAATTATTCTTGTAGCTGATTCTGTTTTACCTCCTTTTTCTGCAACATTAAACACTCTAATATTTTCAATTCTTTCTAGTTTTGCAGTAAAAATTTCATCTAATCTCATCCCAGTATAATAACTCACATAAACGAGTTGAGTTAATTCTTCATCCTTTGAAGCTAAATCAATTAACATTAGTATCATCTCATATGTAAAAGGTTCTCTGAGATTTGGTTCTTTGAAGTTAGTAATTTTCTGACCTCTAAAAGGATTAGCAATATTGTTTAAATATCCATCTCTTTTAGCAAACTCAAATACTGCTCCAAGATAATTAATATCGTTTCTAAATGTTCTTACTGCTCTATTTTCTGAACGAGCAAATTTTATGTAATCACTCACTATCTTTGGAGTAATTAACCTTAATTCTATATCAGAAATTTCTCTATATTCTAGAAAGCGTTTAGATGCATTCTTAACTTTATTTTGAGTTTTAAAAGACTTTCCTTCACTTGCTAGTTCTTCCATATATCTATCAGACATAGCTTTTAATCCAACAGAATAGGGATGAGGTTTATCATAAAATTTAGTTCTTCTTTTCTCCTTTTCTCTTTCAATTGCCATCAGACTATTCTCTGCATGACTATAACTTTTCTCGTCAGTTACTTTTAATTCTTCAAAATGGTCAGAAACTGTACTATTAGAAATTAACTCAGTTAGATAATCATACATTGTATCTAATTCAGTATCGGTCATTGTCTCAAAATCTTGAATGCCTTTCCAATACGCATCTGCACCTACTAGAACTGGTCCAGGCTTTGGTCTATCAATAATCTGCAGTTCTTTTAATCTTTTATTAGCCCTTTCATAGGCTAGATTATAGTCAGATGTTCTCAGAGTTTCTTTAAAGTTCTTCTTATTTGCAGGAAGATTAATAAAATCTGGTAATCGTCTCATCCAGTCTTTAATATGGAATTGAAGGTAAAAGTTATTACCATTATTTGATATGAAAGTTTTATGGTATTTTCTGCTCATTTTTAAAAATGTACCCAGAATGTACCCAGTTTACAAGTGTATATTTGTTATGTATAGTGTATATAAGGAATTTTTGGAGTAAAGAAGGGATTCCCTTCCTCTCCGCCATGAATATAACTTTGTTATGTCATGCTATGTCACAAACCTAGGCAATGCCTTGATTATATTGACCAGACCTCTTTTTCATATTTCAGTGTAATTCATCGTTAACCAATCCACTTTGTGGACCAAGTTGTAGACTGGAGTAAGACATGCACAAACTAAAATACAAACAATTATTACATCTAACTAATGGTAAGCATCATGATGGAAAAGGGCTTTATATCTCAATTTTAAGCCAAGGAAGGGGTAAATGGTCCTATCGCTATCTTATAGATAATAAATCAAGAGAAATGGGTCTTGGAACCTTCCCAGAAATCTCAATTGTAGACGCAAGGCAGAAAGCTGAAGATTATAGGCGTTTAGTTATAAATAAAATAGACCCTATCGAGGATAAAAGAAAACAAGAGGTCATAAGAAAACAACAAAATAAAAAGTTTTCTCACATTGCAAATCTTTATATTACGGCAAAGATGAAGGAAGAATGGAGAAACCCAAAAAGTGAACAACAATGGCGGAATACCATAACCAATTACGCTGTACCTTATTTGGATAAAAAACCACTAATTGATATTAACACAGATGATCTTCATGAGCTGTTGTTACCTATTTGGTCATCTAAAACAGAGACTGCTCGAAGACTTCAACAAAGATTATTTAGAATTTTTGGGTTTGCAAAAATAAAGAAATGGTATGTTAAGGACAACGCAGCCTTGTGGAATGGTGGGTTACAAGAAGTCATGCCTGACCCTTATAAGATACATAAAGTAAAAAGTTTTGCCTCCCTTAAACACAATGCAAATAGCAAAAATTATTCACGATGGCTTTCAGGTTATTTAATTCAAAATATCTTTGGGCTTTTGACCAATCAAATGACTCCATTGAGCTAATTTTAGGATTTAAGGATAAAAAACAGAATTTTAGAATAGTAGGATTAAGTAAGCATTTTAGAGGGAATAAAGAAAAAAAGTATTATGGTTTTGATGATTAAAAAAAACAATAGTCGACATACTTGATAAGAACGTAGATATAGATTTAACAGGGTGGAAAAGGAAACTTTGTAGAATTAGATGAAAATGATTTTAATAAACAAAAAATAAAGTGAAATTATGAAAATACTAATTAGTAAGTTTAAAATGATTTTTATCAGCTTTCTGGAGATGGCAGAAGGTTTTAATATTGGTTTTTCAACAGGAAAAGTAAGTTTTTGATACAGGTATAACTGAAGTTTCTGGTTCAACACTTGATGAGGAATCAACTTCTAAATCTTTTTTCTTGGGAAGAAAATTAACAAGTATATTTCAATTGAAGGCCTTTACACAGACTTAGGTAAGGCAACTTTAAATGCTAGCTCAGGAGATACTTTTAACTCTAATATTGGAAAAACAACATTTGGTGCGGATGGTTCTCTAGAAACTAACTCTACTTCATTTGGGATAGTAGGAAAATTAGCTAAATCTTTTGATAAAAAAATAATACAATTTTAAGAGGATTGAAAATTTAATTAAGAACTTCACAATACTCTTAGCCAGCATTTATCATTCTTTTAAATCTAGCTTTATATTTATTTAAGTATTCGTTAATCATATTAATGTTCATCTTGATTATAACTGATTTTTCGAGAACCTTTAATCCTAGAATTCTATAGCAACGAATTACCTCTTGATAAACATCTGCAGTCCATTCGGGTTGCATGTAAATTTTGTCAACATTTGATGCTATTATATTTTCAGCTATTACAATATCTTCACTAGAACGACTTCCTGATAAGCCTTCACCATAGAAAGCTTTTATTGCAAGTTCAAAGGCATCATCAAAATTTTCCTCATTTTCAAGGTCTCTTAATTCAGAGGCTCCGTCACCAATAACTATACCAGCACAAGCAGATATGTTGTCAAATTCATTTGAATATGATTGTTTGGTAGAAGTAATAACCAATACAAAAACTATTGACATAAACCTTGATTTTAAAAATTCCTTAAACATAATTCATAACCTATGTAAATCTTTGTTTAATGTAAACTATAGAAATTTGTTATTAAAAGCTATGGACCTTAAAGTATTAAATATAGATTGTTATTTAAGTGTTATTAAAAAGAAAAATTATTATGAATGGTTGATAACAATATAAAATTTTCAACAAAACTTAATTGAAAAGGCTTTTTAAAATTTAAAATGAATAAAGATATCGAAAAAGAATTATTAAATTTATTAAAAGAACTTGTTAAAATAGATACTTGTTATCCTCCAGGAAGTAGTAAAGATTTTTGTAAATTAGTATATTCATATCTTAAAGATAGTGGATTAGAGGTTAAATCTTTTGGCGTTAATGAAGATAAAATAAATGTTATAGCTTCAAATTATAAAGGTTTAAAAAAATCAATTGTTTTTAACTCACATATAGATACTGTTAGACCGATTTTGAGCGAGTGGAAAAGTGACCCATATTGTCTTAAAATTGAAAAAGATTACTCATATGGTCTAGGTGCTGTTAATTGCAAAGGAAGTGCAGCAGTGCATTTGTATTTAGCAAAAAATTTTAAAAGTTTATTTCCTAATATTAAAGAAAATATAGATTTTACCTTTGTAACAGATGAAGAAAATTTAGGATCTGATGGTACAGAATATCTTAGAAAATCTAATAAAATAAAGCCACACACCCTAATATTAGGTGCTCCAACTAATAATAATTTTGTAATAGAAGAAAGGGGTGTGTTTTGGGTAGCGGTTAAGATTTCAGGTAAAACTTCTCATGCAGGTGAGCCTCATAAAGGGATAAATGCAATTGAAAAATCTGCAAAAATAATAAGTGAACTTAGTTCCAAATTTAAAAAAGAACTAAAAAAATATGATGTTGGAACACACAAATCTACAATCAATATAGGGATTGTATCTGGTGGAGAAAACGTAAATGTTGTACCTTCTAAAACTGAGATAATTATTGACAGACGAATTACTCATAAAGAAGATGTAAAAAAAGCTTTTATTGAAATTAAAAACTTTATTTTAAAAATTGAAAAATCCGCAAAAATTAAATTCCTTACTGGCACAAATCCATTTAAGTCAAATAAATCTAATATTTATTTAAAAGAATTATCTAATTCTAAAGAAGTTATTACGGGTAAAAAACCAAGATTTTTATCTTCCATTGGTGTAAGTGATGGTAGATATTTTGCAGATGATGATGTTAATATTATTAATATTGGACCTGGAACAGGATCAGAAGGCCATAAATCCAATGAAAAATTGATTAATAAAGATCTTCTTGATTATTTTCTAATTTTGGAACATTTTTTACTTAAGATTTAAGTTGATATTATCTGGTTATGTAAATGTATGTAAGAATTGTGAAATTATCTTTTATGAATGACTTCTCAAAAGAAGCTGCATCAAATCTTTTATCCCAAATAGGAAAAACAAAGGGGTTTGCAGAAGGAATGCTCTTAAGGATGTCTGTAGATGTTTCTGATACACAAAGATATTCTATGACAGTTTGGCCAAACAAAAAAATTGAAGAAAAAACATGGAAATTATTTGGTGAAGACGTTTTAAAAAAATTAAGAGACACTGGAGCAAAAGTTGAAATTTCAAAAGGAGAAGTAAATGATATTAATATTTCTAAAGATTTGGAGTTTAGTAAATTTTTAATTGACTGATTTTTTAGTTTTGTTGAATGGTTTTGTTGCAACAATATATATACCAGAGACTATGAAAATTAGGGCTAAAACATCTAACCATGAGAATTTAACATCTACAAAAATATAATCTACTAGTATGGCTAAAATGGGAACTGCCATGACTGATATAGATGTTACGTTAACTGAAAATTTTTGTAAAATTGTAAAATAAGCCCAATAGGTATATGCGCTTGACAAAAATATACCGTATAAAATAATAAAAAAATGTATATAATCTAAAGATCCAAAATTGTTTTGGTCAAAATATAAAGCAAATGGTATGATAGGGATTATTCCAATAATTTGCTGCCAACCTGCCACAATTAATCCATCAGATTTAATACCACCATACTTTACTATCATAGTCCCTACTGCCCAGCTTAAGCCAGCAGATAAGGTGATAAGAAAACCAAAAATATTTTCAAAAATATTTATTTCAATGGAAAGAAAAAAAATACCCATCATTCCTAAAACTAAAGAAAATATAATAGAAATATTAATTCTCTCATAACCAAAAATAGCTGCAAAAATTGTTGCCCATACAGGCATTGTATAAGTTAAAACAGCAGCTCTTCCTCCACCAAGCATACTTATTCCATACAACATTAATACTTGCCATAAGGTGACATTAAAAAAACTTATCAATATTAAAGATTTCCAATCACCTTTAGGAATATTAATTGTTTTAACTTTTTTAAAACCAAGAATTAACAATAAAATAAAAGCTGGTATTCCAATAATAACTCTAAAACTTAGAGGTGGAATGACTTCTATTGCAATTTTAAATAAAGACCAAACTGAAGTCCAAACCAGAATTAAAATTATTAAAAGGACAATAGGTAAAGTTTTTTTGGAAGAAAGTAGTTCCATTGATTGACCAAGATTAAGAAATACTAATTTATAAGTTAGATTTTTAACATATTAATTAGATGTAGGTAATTTTTATTTAGAACAAAATCCATCATCTAGACTTTTCTAAGTATATGCATTATTTTAATTAAAATAATAACGGAGAAAAAAATGTTAGTAGTCGTTTCCCCAGCGAAAAAACTTAATATGAACCCTATTAATAAGGTTAAAGAAACCAAACCATTTTTTGCTGAAAACGTAAATGAGTTGATTACTGAAGTCAGAAAATTAAGTTCAGATAATTTAAAAGATTTAATGGGAATCAGCACTCAATTAGCAGAACTAAATAAGAAAAGATTTACGGATTTTGGTAAGCAAGATAGAAAAGCTGCAGCCTTTGCCTTTGCAGGAGATACGTATAAAGGCTTAGATATAGAAAAGATGGATCAACATGACCTTGAATGGGCTCAAAAACATCTTAGAATTTTGTCTGGTTTGTATGGTTTATTGCGACCACTTGATTCAATTGAACCCTACCGTTTAGAAATGGGGAGTAAATTAAAAGGATCCCACGGTAATTCATTATATGAATATTGGGACCATAAAATTTCTAATATTCTGAATAAACACGCAAAAAAAATTGGAACAGATACTTTAGTAAATTGTGCTTCAAATGAATATTTTAATGCGATAAATCTTAAAAATCTTTCTTTAAATATTATCACTCCTGTTTTCATGCAACGTAAAAATGGTAAAGAAAAAATCATAAGTTTCTACGCTAAAAATGCTCGGGGAGCTATGGCTCGGTTCATAATTCAAAATCGTCTGGTAAACGAAGAAGATTTGAAAAAATTCAACTTAGACGGATATTCGTATAATGTTGAAAAATCAAAAGAAGACAAATTTGTTTTTATTAGGTAATTTATTTTAATCTAAATTTTAGTGAATCTTAAATTCATTTATTTAATAGTTATATCAATCATATTTATTTAAAGAATATTGGATGTTAAAAAATGTCAAAAAATACAATGCCTCTTCATAAGGAAGCATGGATTGAAGAATTAGCTATAAAAATTTTTAATGAAATTGAGGCATTAACCAAAGATAAAGTTGGTGTTTCTAGAGAATCTTATGGGAAAGGAGAAACCATAAGCATAAATTATATGATAGATTTAGCAAAAGAATTTGGTTTCTATATCCAAAAAGATGCTGCTGCAAATGTTTATTTATCATTAGAACAATCTATAAAAAATAATTATATATTAATTGGATCACACATAGACTCTGTTCCTCAGGGAGGTAATTTTGACGGACTTGCAGGAGTCATCGCTGGTTTCTTAATTCTAGTTTATTTAAAAGAAAAAAAAGTCAAAACTTCTTTGCCCATCAAATTGTTAGTATTAAGAGGTGAAGAAAGCGCTTGGTATGGAAAAAATTGTATTGGTTCTAAAGCATTGTTTGGCTTAATATCCCAAGAAGATTTAAATTCTACTCATAGAAGCAATGGAAAAGAATTATCAAAAGCTATGACAGAATCTGGTGTAAAATTAGATCAGATTAGAAAATGTAAAACTTTAATAAATAAAAATGAGATTGAAGCTTTTATAGAAATACATATTGAACAAGGACCTATTCTAGTGGATAAAAATTGGCCAATTGCTATCGTTACTGGGATTCGAGGTAATTATCGTCATCACAAAATAAGATGCAAGGGTACTGCTGGACATTCCGGTACTATTCCAAGATATTTAAGAAAAGATGCCGTTTTTGCTGGTGCCGATTTGATAACTCGTATGGACGATCATTGGAATACAATAGAACAACATGGTGGTGATCTTGTTTTAACTTCAGGAATTTTTCATACAGATGTTGATAATCAGGCTATGTCTAGAATACCTGGAGAAATTTTATTTAGTTTTGAATCAAGGAGCCAAGATATTTCAACCTTGGACGCATTAGAAGGATTATTAAGATCGGAATGTAAAACAATAGAAAGAGAAAAAGGAGTTTGTTTTGAGTTTGACAATGTAATTAAATCAGACCCAGCTGAATGTAATCCAGAAATTATAAAAAAACTTTTAGATGCAAGTGATTCTTTAGGTTTTCCAAGGGTTTCTGTAGCAAGTGGCGCAACTCATGATGCCGCTATATTTTCAAATCAGGGTATAAAAACAGGAATGATTTTTATAAGAAATGACAAGGGATCTCATAATCCAGATGAAAGAATGGAGATAAAAGATTTTATGAAAAGTGTTTCAACATTAAATAAATTTTTAAATGATTATGAATGATATATTTTAGTGATTTATGACTCTATCTTTAAATATTCATTTAATCATTTATCTGAATACTTTATATTTTGAAAATGTTAGGTAGGTAAATGTTTCAAATGTATGAATATTAAACACTTAATAAACATGTTTAGATAAGGAAAAAATTAAAAATGTTTTCAACTAGTTTCCCCGAAAAAAGTGTTATATCAAGGATAACTGCTAAAATGCTAATAGAAGTTGAAGCAGTAAGATTTAGTGCTAAAGACCCGTTCAAATTTACTTCAGGTTGGGCAAGTCCGGTTTATATAGATTGCCGAAAACTAATTTCTTATCCTCGGGTAAGACATACATTAATGGATTTTGCAGCATCTGAAATTACACGTAATATTGGGTTTGAAAGTATTGACTCAATCGCTGGAGGAGAAACGGCAGGTATTCCCTTTGCTGCATGGATCGCTGACAGGATGATGCTACCTATGCAATATGTTAGAAAAAAAGCAAAAGGGTTTGGAAGAAATGCTCAAATTGAGGGTGATTTTGAAAATAACTCACATATACTTTTGGTTGAAGATTTAACTACAGATGGAAATAGTAAAATAAAGTTTTGTCAAGCACTTCGCCAAGCTGGCGCCAAAGTTGATCACACCTTCGTAGTTTTTTATTATGATATATTTCCACAAACAAGGAAAACATTAGAAGATATTGGCCTACAAATGCATTCACTAGCCACTTGGTGGGATGTTTTGAAAGTAGCTAAGGAGTTTAATTACTTTGAAAACAATGAGATTGCAGAGGTAGAAAGTTTCTTGAATGATCCAATGAAATGGTCCGCTGATCATGGTGGCGCCTCATCATTATCTGGATAGATCGTTTGTAATTTATTTTAATTTCGATTCTCGCCATGCAATGTATGATGTTGACCCAATTATTAAAAATCCACCTATCCATAATGTAATCTCAGGTTCTTCTGCAAATAATGCATAACCAATAAGAACTGACCATATCAATCTTAAAAAATCAAAAGGTAGAAGCAAAGCTAATTCCCCTTTTTCAAATGCAAAATTCATTATTGTTTGAGCTAAAGTTCCGGTTATGGCTATGAATATTAAAATTATGAATTGTCTTAAATCAATCATTTCAAAAACAGGAAACGCCATAACAAAAGTAGCTGGGATCATTCCTATTCCAAAATAAAGAGAAATAGTAATTGCACTGTCAGTTTCTGTAAGTTTTTTTATGTAAATCAGACAAACAGACCATAAAAAAGAAGAAAAAATAATTAAAACGGCACCTAATTCAATTGAAATATCTGGTCGCATAACAATTAACGTTCCAATAAAACCAATGATTAAAGCACTTGTTCTTCGCAACCTAATTTTTTCTTTCATAAAAACAACAGCCAATATGGTTGTAAATATTGGTACAGTAAAACCTAATGTAGTCAATTGAGCTAGCGGAGTAGAAGAAATCCCGTAAAAAAAACACAACATAGCCACGGAATTAGTTGTAATTCGTAGAAACTGAATTTTAGGTTGTCCAGTAATAAAGACACTCTTACCTTGTTGTAAAATTATTGGTGCCAGTACAAAAATTACCAAAGCACAACGAAAAAATGCGATCTCAAAAATATGTATTTCATTCGACAAATACTTAACAGCACTATGCATAAAGACAAAAAATAAACCTGATATAACCATGAGGCTTATTGCGATTAGTGGTTTTGAGAATTTACTTACAAATTTATTTAATATATCAGCGAATTGCACTAAACATCCTTCATTATTAAACTAAGATGTATTTATACATTTTTTTTAAAATAAGGTTCAAATAATAGTATCAATAAAACTTCAACATAAAAAACTTGTTACGAATCCAACAATGTAATCTAATTAATTAAAAGATGAGCAAAGATCAATATAGTAAAGCTAGAGAAACGCACCTAATGTGTATGCAACATACATTATATAATTGTACAAAAAAATTAGATTTATTTCATAAAGGTTGATTTTGAAGAAAAGAGAACAAATAGAGTTTGATTTACGAACTATAATTAAAGGTTCAAAAAAAAATGTTTTTGTCAAACTCTCATTATCAGAACTTATAAAAACTTCTAGAAGAATGTATGTAATCTTTGAGAATTATAAGTCTGGTGAAAAATTTAAAATTAATAACAATGATGAAAATATTCTTTTATTGAATAAAATCGAATCAGATTTTCAACAACTTAACTCAAAACTTACAAATATACCAACACCCATAAAAGATTTACTGGATAGGAAATGGGAGCAAGAACCAAATTCTAAAGAGAGTACCGATGGCTCTACTGAAATTATCCTAAAAAAGCTTTCTTATTTACAAAAAGATTTTAAAAATTTAGTAAATGTATTAGTGACTGACACTAAAAATGGAACGATTAATAATATAGATCCTATTCCGATAGCAATTGTACATAGTGCTATGACCATTTGGGTAGAAGTTTTAAAGAATAAATATAATTTAAAGAACAAAAAAATATTGAGTAAAAATCTTTTAATCTACTTAGAAAGAGTTTTAGAGGCATTTGGTTATGATGCTGATATTAAAAATAGTTATTATAATTGGCACGAATTAAAAAATATGTCTTAGTATTATAAACAAAATATAACTTGGAGATTAAATTAAATGGGATCATTTCTTAGTAAATCTGAAACTTCTGACTTCCATAAAAATGGTTATGTTATAGTTAAAAATTTTTTTAATGAAAAAGAAACGGAACTTTTGCAGAATGCCTCAAGACAGGATCCAGCCATAAGGGATCATTTATATGATAGAAAAGATTCTGAAGGCTTAACAACAAAAATGATGGCATGGAACCATCCTGACGATAGTATTTATGGCGTCACGGCAAGATCGGAAAAAATAGTTGATACGATGGAAAGTTTACTAGGAGGTGAAGTTTACCACTATCACTCCAAAATCACTGCTAAAGAACCTTATGAGGGAGGCGCTTGGGAGTGGCATCAAGATTATGGTTACTGGTATAATAATGGATGTTTATTTCCACTTATGGCAACTGTAATGATTGCTTTGGATAAATGTACTAGTGAAAATGGATGTTTACAGGTTTTATCAGGTTCAAACAACTTGGGTAGAATTGACCATGCATTGCTTGAGAGTGGACAAGTAGGAGTGGATCTCAAAAGAGTTGAGGAAGCAAAAAAACATCTAAATTTGGTTTATTGTGAAATGGACCCAGGCGATGTTTTGTTTTTTCATTGTAATACTCTCCATAGATCAGATAAAAATAATTCTCCAGATAGACGTTGGACGCTTTTATGTTGTTATAATGCAGCAAGAAATAATCCTTTTATAGAGCATCATCATCCAAGATATACTCCTCTAAAAAAATTAACTAATGATGAAATCATAAAAGCAGGAGATAAGTTTTTGGATGTTAACGATCTTGACACGTTCATAAAGAGACCAACAGCACCACCTGAACTTTCAAAAAAAGGTGGTAAGTTGTTTAATACTTAAAGCGATTTATTCAACTCTTTTTGAAGGTATAAGGATAAATCTCTATCATTCAAATTAGGTAAGGATTGATTTTTTAAATATTTCAAAACTTTGAATTGCATTGGTTTATCTAAACTTTTCTTAATTTCATATAAATATAAACTTTGCTTTATAGTTTGATGAACGCGAGACGCTAACTGGAATGCCTTCGAGTTTTGCCCGTCAAATTTAGTCATTATGACATCACAATTTGAATAATTGATTAGTCTTCCAAGCATAGGTTTCCAATCATCCTCTTGAATAGGTAACCCTTTTTTTCTTGACCAAGCCACTCCTCCAGCGGGGAAAATTGCAACAACCCCACCATTTTTTAAAATTTTAATTGCTGTTTGTCTTGTCACAACATTATTTCTCATTGCATTTTTACTATTACTAAAATCAATAGGAAGAATATTGTCTGCAAGTATAGGTTCTTGTCTAAGAACTCCATGAGCAATAACTTTAAAATTTTCATCTAATGTTGAGGCAAACCAAGATAAAAAAACTCCATCCACAACTCCAAAAGGGTGGTTTGCTACTATAATTAATCCTCTTGATTTTGCTCTTTTGGGGATAGGATCTAATTTGGGTGTTTGAATACCCATAGAGTTTAATGCGTGTTTCCAAAGATCTGTTCCACTTTTGTCTTGGCATAATGAAATAAAATTTCTATATCTTTTTTCAAGAGAAATTCTGGCCGATAAAAGTTCTACGGTATGAATTAAGAATCTGTGATGTATAGGTAACCATGATTCAGCATATGTTATTTTTACATTTGATTTAAACATATTTTGCACTTCATAATGAATAAATATGATTCTATAGTATTATAAATTCAATTTTCAATATTTATTTTCAAGCAAAGATCATAAAAATTTTTAACTATGAATTTGGCAATATAGGAGTAATTTCAGGAAAAAACTTTTCTAACTCATACCCTACATTTAACAAAATATCTTCTCTATATTTTCTTGTAATAAATTGAACACCAAGTGGGATACCGGAATTGGTTTTATTTGTTGAAAATGTCAAACCTGGAAGTCCTAAATATGGAGGTGCAATTTGAGGAAGCATTGAATCAAAAACTAAATCAAAAGATTTGGGTGATTCTAGGTCTTTTAAGTCTGGGAAAGGTAAGTCTCCAGTCACAGGACACATAATCAAAGGGTAATTATCAAAGAAACTGTTCCAGTCTCTACTTATTCTTGCCCTGTTTTGAAGAGCATCCATAAAGTTTTCTAAGCTAGTGTCTGGACACCTTCTAGACATTTGATCATAAATAAAATTTGCGTCAGGATCATTTTCTTTTTTTATTGCTTCCCCGCCGGTTCTCCTAAATTCCCCAAGCCACAAAGCAGCTTGAAATTTAGCTGCTTCTTGAAAATCTGGAGCATCCGGTTCTTCAATTATCCAACCAATATCTTCTAGACATTTTGCAACATTTTTTAATTCGTCTTTTATTATTGGATCAATTTTTAACCCTTTAATTTCTGTTATTAAGGCTAATTTTCTTTGTGGTGCTTCAAATGAAAATGGTATAGGAACCCACCATGGATCATCATAATTCTCAATACTCATAGCTTTTAAACCGAGTTCAAGATCTTTGATTGATCTAGCAAGCGGACCAGATACAGCCATTATTTGTCCACCAATATGTCTGTCTGGGGTAGTATAATTTATCATTGGGACACGACCTAAACTTGGCCTCAAACCATGTATACCACAAGCATAAGCAGGATAACGAATAGAGCCAGCAATATCAGTGCCGTGACCAATTGCCCCCATTCCTGAAGCTGTGGCAGCTGCGGCTCCGCCTGAAGAACCACCTGGTGTTATATTCTTGTTATGTGGGTTAAGGGTATGTCCGTGTAAACTATTTCTGGTAAACCAGTGTATACTAAATGCAGGTGTATTTGTTTTACCTACAATAAGTGCATCGGATTTTTTTAGATTATTAACAACAGGACTATCTTTTTTTGCGATGAGATCTTTTTGTATCCTTAAACCATTTGTGCTTGCGTAACCTATCTGATCTGTATTTACTTTAACAGTAACAGGAACACCAGCAAGTTGTCCCAAATTTTCTTCATTATTTATTTTTTTATCTAATGAAAGAGCGGTATTTCTGGCCTCAGTAAAAGTATCTATAACTATTGCATTTATTTTGGGGTTTGTATTCTCAATATGCTTAATTGTTTCGTTACAAATCTCAACTGCGGAAATTTCTTTTTTTATGAATAACTCTGCTATTTTAAAAGCTGGTAGTTTCCAAATCTCATTCATTATAAGATGCCTATAACAAACTTTAATATTAAAAAATTAATAAATCACAAATCTATCTTAAAACAAAAGTGATAAAATAACTTTATTTTTTTTAAGTATACGTAATAATAACTAATAGGAGATAGATTAAGTTCGTCCATTATGGTGATAACACCAAACTTCTCAGAGCTTTCATGGTGCATAAACTTACAAAGTTAGAAACCGCTAAAAATAAATTAATAAAATTGATTAGTTCTAAAGATTGTAAAACTAAAGTGTTAGTCAATGAAGCTACTCAAAGAATAAATTATAATCTAATTAAAAGTACATTAAATCTTCCAGAAACACTTAATTCTGCTGTTGATGGTTATGGTATATTATGCAAAAGTTTAATAAAAGACCATAAAACTGAATTTGAAGTAGTGGGTGTGGCAAAAGCGGGTTTACCCTTCAATAATAAAATTAAAATCAATCAAGCTATTGAAATTTATACTGGATCTATTTTACCCAAAGGTGTTGATACTGTGGTTATGCAGGAGAATTGTAAAAGAAAAGGTTCAAAAGTTATAATAAAGGGAGATATCAAGGCACAACAAAATGTAAGGCCTATTGGCGAAAATCTCAAAAAAGGCGAATTAATTGTTAAGAAAGGTGAAATTTTAAACTCATCCAAAATTGGTCAGTTGTCAGCATCAGGCATAAATAAAATTGAGGTATATGATAAAATTAAAATTTCAATTATATCAACAGGTAATGAGTTGATAGACCCTAGATATAGTAACATTATTAATGGCCAAATTTATGATTCTAATAGACCAATGCTTAAATCTTTATTTCAAACAAATAATACTGAAATTATAGATATGGGTATTGTTAAAGATAATAGATCAGATTTAGCATCTAAATATCTAGACTGTCTTTCTAAAAGTGACGTAGTTATATCTACAGGTGGCGCATCAGAAGGTATTGAAGATCATGCCCAAAATGCATTGAGAGATATTGGAGCTGAAAGTTTAGTTTGGCAATTAGCCATTAAACCAGGCAAACCAATGGGTATTGGGATGCTTCAAAAAAAACTAATATTTTGTCTTCCTGGAAATCCAGTTGCTGCATTTGTATGCTCTAAATTATTAATCAACCCTATAATAAATAAACTAGCAGGTGGAATTAACTTAAATCCAGTTTTTTTCAAATTACCGTCTGGATTTGAACATAAAAAAAAAATAGGTAGGACAGAATTTTTAAGAGCTAAAATAAATAATAGTTCACTTAAATCAGAAATAATTTTACACGGTAGAAAAGGAGCAGGTGTTATTTCATCACTTATTGGAGCGGATGGTTTAGTTGAAATACCTTATGACAGTATTGAAGTTAAAAAAGGCGAATTATTGAAATTTTATCCATTTGATCACAGATGTATATAAATCAAATAATTTAGAAAATTACTCTAAAGAATATTTATGAATTAAGAAATTTGTTATTGAGTTTATATTATTTAAATCAAGTGAGGGTATTGTAGTGACTTTTGCATTGTCAGAAGCTATGGCAAATATATTTTTATCATTCTTAAAAAGGAATGGTTTATTAATAATAGATCTATGAACTTCAAGCTTTGGAATGTTTTCATTTTTATAGCCCTCTACAAAAATAATGTCGCATTTATTAATAGGTTCTTTAGAAAACATTTCCAACATTTTGAACAAGCTTTTTTCTTCATTTTGATCATTTTCTTGAATTAGGGCAAACCTCTCTTTGGATGAAATAATTACAGGTTTTGCTCCAGCTTTTCTTAAGTTGTAAGAGTCTTTTCCTGGTTTATCTATATCAAACTTGTGATGAGCATGTTTTAGAGTACCGACATCAATACCAATTTTAGTAAAATTTCTAATTAATTTTGTTGATAAAGTTGTTTTACCTGATCCAGACCAACCTGCCAGCCCAAACAAAGGTGGTAATTTGCCGAGGATTTGTTGTGCAAGTATAAGATCTTGAGGTGAATTTAAATTAGTAAAAGGATCAAAGTCTGAATTTTGTATGTTATCAAAGTCAACATAAGCAATGTTAAGTTGATCCGTGAAAATATCTATTTTTCTAACACCTTCATTTAGAGCATTTTGTAATTTGTTATTGATATCTGATTTCCATAAAGCAATTACTGGATGATTAAACCCTCTTGATTTTGCAACCACCAAATCAACTTCTGGAGTTTTATTCTTTGCTTCGACCATAGATTTCACTAGGTTCTTAGGAAGAAACGGAGTATCGCACGGTAAAGTCAAAACCCAATCTTGATTTATCTCTTTTGCCCAATTTAATGATGCTAAAATTCCAGCTAGTGGCCCCAAATGACCTTTGATAGGATCCTTAATTATCTTATAACCAAACTTTTGAAAGTTATCAAAATTTGTATTTATATTTAATGCAATAGGTGCAACTTTGCCTGATATTTTTTCTAAAACATAAGATAAAAGTGGTCTATCCAAAAGATGGATCAAAGCTTTTTCTTTACCACCCATTCTTCTACCTTTGCCTCCTGCTAAAATGACACACGGTATTATTTCGTTTAATGTTTCCAAATTATTCAACCTTTAGTTGATTAAAGACCTTTGTGCAGACATCACATCTTCATTCGCAACTGCCTTGATGTCAGTATCAAAATTCACTCTATCTACACCATTTGCAATTATCATCCTCTTACCTTTAGCTCTTCCAATTAATGTAAGACCAGCTTCTCGGGCAAGTTTAACTCCTGATTCGGTAAAACCTGACCTTGATATTAATATTGGGATTCCCATTTGAACTGTTTTTATGACCATTTCTGAAGTAAGTCTTCCAGTAGTATAAAAAATTTTATCATTTGCATTTTCTTTATTTAAAAACATCCAACCAGCAATCTTATCTACCGCATTATGTCTTCCAACGTCTTCAACATAAATAAGAGGTGAATCTTTTTGGCATAATACGCAACCATGAAGGGCTCCTGCTTTTAAATACAAGCTGGGTCTTGTATTAACTTTTTTTGAAATCGTATAAATCCAAGAAGTTTTTATTTTTGTTTTTTTATCAAGATTAATTGATGAAAAATCATCCATTATATCTCCATAAACTGTACCCACTGCACAGCCACTTGTTCTGATTTTCTTTTCCATTTTTTTTTCATAGTTTGTTTTTCGTTCAGTTCTTACGATCACAACTTGGAGTTCTTTATCATAATCAATTCTTGAAATGACATCATCTCTCTTCAGCATATTTTGGTTAAGCAGATAACCAACTGCTAATAAGTCAGGCATATCACCTAATGTCATGGCGGTTACAATTTCTTGTCTGTTAAGATAAATTGTTAATGGAATTTCTTTAACGACAGGCAGTTTAATATTTTCACCAGATTCATTTAAACACTCGATTGATTCAGTTAGATTATCATTTTCTAAGTTAGGTGAAATATAAAACTCTTTGTTGTTTTCCATAGTCTTACCTTTTATTTAAGAGTTTGTTTTGATGCCACCCAATTAATGAATTCTTGAGATTCATTTGATAAATGATCGCATAAATTTAAGTATTTTATTAAAAGCTCTTTTCCAAAAGAAGTAATATGTGTACCTTTATTTCCCCTTTTTTTTTCTAAAACAGGTGTTGAGAATGCTTCTTCTATAGTTTTAAGAAGCATAGTTGCTTTTCTTGTACTCATACCCATTTCTTTTGCAGCTGATCTGATAGAACCTTTATTAGCAACTAAGTTAAACAGCTCCATTTTCCCAGCACCAATCATATGACTATTAATATAAACTTTGATCTTAACACCATTTTTATTTTCATTTATTAGTCTAGGTGGTAAGGAAGAATTTTTTAAATTTACAGATCTATTTTTCATTAACTAATTATATAGTATAATGTAAAAATACACTAAATATTTATTATGGAAATGAGCTTATGTCTGAATACTTTACAACTGATGAATTAGCAGAGTTTCTAAGAATTAAACCAAGAAAAGTTTACGATTTAGTTTCTACAGACAAAGTTCCTTATTCAAGAGTAATGGGTAAATTATTGTTTTCTAAATCTGAAATATCAAATTGGATTTCTGGTGGACAAAACAATATATCTAATCAAAAAAATCCACCAAATATACTATTAGGAAGTCATGATCCTCTTCTAGAATTAGCAGTCAAACAGTCAAAATCTGGAATTGCAATGTCATTTGATGGGAGTACAGAAGGTTTAGAAAGATTTAAACTTAATCAGGGTATGGCGTCAGGGCTTCATATTTATGATAGTGATTTGGAATCTTGGAATGTTCCAATAGTAAAAAAATGTCTAGAAAAACAAGATTTTGTTTTAATGGAATGGGCTAAAAGAGATAGAGGTTTAATCTATAAACCAAAAGAAAAAAGTGAAAAGAAATCTATAAATGAATTCCTTGGTCAGAGACTTGTTACTAGGCAAAGTGGATCTGGATCAGACAATTATTTAAGATATATATGTAAAAGAGAAAATATTAAATCATCTGATTTTATTGGCACTGAAGTCACCTACTCTGAAAACGACGCTGTTTCACTTATTTTATCTGACAATGCAGACGTAACTCTTGGTCTTGCATCTGAGGCTAAAAAGCATCAACTGGGATTTCTTCATATTGCTACTGAAAGATTTGATATTGTTGTAAATAGAATTTCTTGGTTTGAAAAACCTTTTCAAAGACTTTTGAGTTTTTCTAGATCTGACGATTTTTTAAATACTGCTTCAAATTTTTTTGGTTATAATATTAATGATTTAGGAACAGTACGTTTCAATAATAAATAGGCAAAAAAAATGTTTAAAGAAATTGGTAAGGGTTTGTTAGGGATTGCAATAATACTTGCTCTATTTTTTTTCTTTTTAGGGGCCAAAACATTTATTTTTACTTCTTTGGTTTAAGGTCTTAAATGAAAATTACTGCAATAGAAACAATACAAAATACTGAATATTCTAATCTTGTTTGGATTAAACTTTATACTGATGAGGGTTTGACGGGCTTAGGAGAAACATTTAGGAACCCTAAAGCTATAATATCTTATTTGCACGAAACATGTGCGCCCTATCTAATTGGCAGGGACCCCCTTAGAATAAATGAACATTCAGATAACCTAATTAACTGGACAGCTAACAGATATATAGGATACCCAACAAGATCAGTTGAATATAGAGGAAATTCTGCGGTTGATATAGCACTTTGGGATTTAAAGTCTAAAGCTTGTAATTTGAGTTTAGTAGACATGTTAGGAGGTCTAAGTCGAGATTACATACCAATATATAATACATGTGCTGCTGATGGGTATAACTGGAATGCAAATTCGCAGTCTCGGACAGTAGGATCAACTAATGTAAAAAAAGAAAAAAATAATTATGACGATTTAGAAATGCAAGCTCAAAACCCAGGGGAATTAGCACAGAGTCTATTGGATGAAGGTGTTTCAGCAATGAAAATTTGGCCATTTGATGAATTTGCATTTCCAACGAAAGGTCAAATGATATCCTTGGAAAATTTAAAGGAAGGTATAAATCGAATTGAAAAAATACGTAAAGCTGTTGGAAATAAGATTGATATAATGCTTGAATATCATTCATTATGGCAATTAGCGCCAGCTTTAAAAATAGCCCGTCAAGTAGATGAATTTGATGTTTTTTGGCACGAAGACCCTATAAATATGGCTCACTTAAAAGATCTTGCTGAGTTTAGAAAAAACATCATAGCTCCTGTTGCAGGCAGTGAAGCCTTAGGGACAGCTATATGGTATCGTGATGCTTTAGCTTTAGACGCTATAGATTATATGCACTATGATTTAGGTTGGATTGGAGGTATTTCAGAAGCTATAAAAATATCAGGTATAGCTCATGCCAATAACAGAATGATGTGTCCCCATGATTGTACTGGGCCGATTGTCTGGATTGCAAATCTTCATATAAGCCTTGCATTTTCAAGCTCAATGATACTAGAAAGTGTAAGGTCCTATTATAATGGCTTTTATAAAAAGTTAGTAAATAACCTTCCTAAGATTGAAAAAGGGTTTGCATTACCTATGGATGGAATTGGCTTAGGTACAGAATTGCAGGACTCCCTTTTAAAATCACCAAATACGATTATCAGAAAAACCTCAAAAAATGATTTATGAAAATTTTAAAAGTAATTACCCTACAAAATAAGAAAATCAAATTAGATCTTTTACCTGAAATTGGTGGAAGAATTAGTAGGTTAATTTTTGACGATTTTCATGTTTTACGTCCAATACCTCTCCATGATCTAAAGTATATTCATTTGTTTAAAGGTGGGAGTTTTCCATTAGCTCCATTTTCTAATAGAATTAAGAATGCAAAATTTAGATTTAATGGATTAGAATATAACTTGAATCAAAATGCTTTTCCTCATGCAATTCATGGTCATGGATACTTAAGTGAATGGAGTATTGTAGAACAATCAAGTTCTTCTGTTATTTTAATTTATCGACATGAAGCAGATAAATTCGGTTGGCCTTGGTCATATGAAATAACTCAATCAATTTATTTGACTGCGTTCTCATGCAAAATTGAACTAAAACTCCTGAATAATTCAAAAAACATCATGCCTTTTGGATTTGGAATACACCCATTTTTTAATTTTAATGATGAGATTAAATTAAGATTCAATGCTTCAAGAGAATGGGTAGGACAACCGGAAGATTTTCCAACTAAAACTAAGCCTGTAGAAAATACCTTTAATTTTAGAAATGGAAAAGCATTGTGGAATAATGAAAAAACAGTGTGTTATGAAAATTTTAGTGGAAAGGTTCAAATTATTTGGCCTTATAAAAAGAAAAAAATTACAATGAAAGTGGACAAAATTTTCAACCATTTAATCGTCCATGTTCCAAAAGCAGAGAAATATTTTTGTATTGAGCCAGTAAGTCATCCAACTGACGGCTTTAACTTAACGCAAGGAAAAAAAGAAAATATAGATTGTAACTTTCTGGGACCAAATGAATACATAAGCGGTTTGATAGAGTTAGATTTAGAATAATAGTTTTATACAAAAAAGGGAAATTGCATTCCTTTAACTCCAGGAACTTTCAAAGCAAATATTCCACCTGCTAAAGGTTGTTTTTCTTCTGTTCCTTTAGTTATATCTTTTCCAATAGATGTGACATATATAATATCTAGATCTTTCCCCCCAAAGGCAATTTTAGTAGGTTTCTCTACTGGCATTTTTATAATCATATCAATACTGCCCTTTGGTGTAAGTCGTACTATTTCCCAACCAGAAACTCCAGCCATCCAATAACAACCGTCTGTGTCAATACAACCGCCATCTGGTCTTCCTGCAGTAACCTTAGTATCAAAGAAAATACGTTTGTTAGACCAAATACCTTCATCTAAATCATAATCATATGCCCATATAGTTCTGATCCAAGGAGCACTATCAGATATGTAAGCTGTTCTACCTTCAGGTGAAAAAGCCAAGCCATTAATAGTATGAAAACCTTCCATAGTTTTTTTTGCTCTACCAGACTTATCAAGGCAATAAAGACTACCTCTAGGCTCAGCACCTATATTTGAACCATTAATTGCCATTGTTCCGGCGTAGAACCTTCCCTTTAAGTCAACGGTTCCATCATTAAATCTATTATCTAAAATATTATTCTCTGGATTATTTATGAATTTCATACTTTTATCATTTTGGTTTAATTCAAAAAAACCACTAGTAAGAGCTAATATAATATTAAGGTTCTTTTTAATTGCAAAACATCCAATTGGTTTACCAACATTTATAGTTTTATTTTTACCATTTATGGGATTGAACTTGTTTAGTTGGCAGTTATTTATATCAACCCAGTAAAGATTTTGATCTGCAGTTGACCAAATAGGACCTTCTCCTAAATCTGCTTTTATATCTAACACGCAATCTACGTGAATATTGTTCAATTTATTTTCTCCAAAATTACAAAAATTTAAATAAGATAACTATTTTATTAAATTTGGTAAAGTTAAGGATATAGCAGGTATAAAAGTAGTAAGCATAAGTGCAATAAAGATTGCAAAATAAAATGGCCAAATTGTTTTTACAACTCGTTCAATTGGTACTTTACCAATTGCACAGCCGACAAAAAGACAGGCACCTACTGGAGGTGTGCATAAACCAAGTCCTAAGTTCATCATCAATACCATACCAAATTGAAGGGGATCCATCCCTAAAGATACAGCTAATGGTAAAAAAATTGGCGTGCAAATTAGGATCAATGCAGCCATGTCCATAATCATTCCCAAGACTAATAACATTATGTTGATCATCAATAAAATAACAATAGGATTACTTGAAATACCATTCATAAAGGTTATCATTTGGGATGGAACTTGATAAAAAGTTAACATGTAACCAAAAGCAGATGCACTAGCAACTAGTATCATAACCATAGATGTAGTCTTAACAGAATTAATCACAGCAATTTTAAAATTTTCCCAAGTTAAAGCCCTATAAACAAAAACTGTAACTAGGAAAGCATAAAGAGTCCCAAATGCACCTGATTCTGTTACTGTAAAAATACCTGATAATACTCCCCCCACTATTATAACTGCAGTAAACAGACCTGGTAGTGCAGTCACAAAATGTAAAAACAGAGCATAGTATCCCGGAAAAACTTCTGATTTGTAACCTCTTTGAACAGCCACCAAGTAAGCAACTAAAGCCAAACAAACACACATGACAACGCCTGGTATTATCCCAGATAAAAAGAGTTGAGTGATTGACACCCCACCGCCAGTCGCAACAGCAAATAAAATCATATTGTGGCTAGGCGGTATCATGATGCCTGCAATAGAAGAGGTGACAGTTACATTTACCGCGTAGTCTTCGTCATATCCTTTTTCTTTCATCACTGGAATTAATATTGAACCAAGAGCTGAAACGTCGGCAACTGCTGATCCTGAAATTCCTCCAAAAAGCATAGATGCAAAAACGTTCACGACACCAAGACCTCCTCTTACAGCACCAACTGCAGAGGAGGCTAATCTAACTAACCTTACTGCTATACCTCCATGGAACATTAATTCGCCTGCGAAAATAAAAAAAGGAATGGCAAGTAAAGAAAAAACATTTATTCCAGATATAATTCTTTGAAAAGCAATAATTAGGGGTAATCCCTCAAAGTAGAATGCTGACACTGCCCCAATGCCGAGAGCAAAGGCTACAGGAACTCCAATAACCACTCCGAAAGCAAAAATTCCCATCATTATTAATAAGCCCATATTTTCTACCTCATTTAGGCTTGATATTCTTAGTAATGGTACCCTTATAATTTAACAAATGACCAATCGAAAAAAGTACAATTAATCCTCCACAAATCATAATAGGGACTGCTCTTAGCCCCTCTGGAATATGAATTAAAGGAATTTGTGTGCTCCATTTGAAAACAACTAATTTATAACTATATACCATCATAACATAACCAAATATCATGAGCATAAAATGAGTTGTTAAGTCAAAAATAATTTTTAATACAATAGGCATTCTGTCTCTAAAGTAGGATACTCCTAAATGTGTCCCTTTGTGAATTCCTATAGCTGCACCTAAAAAACCAATTAAGACTACAAGCAAAAGAGAAACTTGTTCTACCCATGTTGGTGTAGAGTTTAAAACATATCTTCCATAAACTAACCAGCTGAAAATTACTGTCATCACAATCAGAGCAAATCCAGTTACAAGATTACAAACGTAAGCAATTTTTTCTAATAGGTTATTATAAATTTCTAATAATTTAAGAGATTTTTTATTGATAATTAATCTCCATATAAATATTTGTCAGATTTGTTATTGGCCATATTAAATATGGCCAATAAAATTAAAGTTTTATTTAGTATTTTTAATTAAGTTTACCAATGGAACTAAATCAGGATTCGCTGACAAGTATTTTGTGTGAACAGGCTTCATAGCGTCCATGAAAGCTTGCTTATTTGGAATTTCATTAAATTTAACCCCAGCTTTCATTACTTTATCACGGCTAGAAATAGCTCTTTTTTCCCACAAAGCTCTTTGTAATTCTGCTGATTCTCTTGCAGCTTCCTTTACAGCCTTTTTACTTTTAGCAGATAAGTTATTATAAACTTTATCATTTATACATACACATTCAGGTATAATTAAATGTTGAGAAAGTGAATAATATTTTGCTACTTCAAAATGGCCTGTTGATTCATAAGAAGGCCAATTATTTTCAGCTCCATCAACCACACCGGTTTTTAGTGATTGGAAAACTTCAGAAAAAGCCATCGGTGATGGATTTCCTCCTAAAGCAGAAATCATTCCTGAGTATAGGTCGTTATTCATAACTCTTACCTTTAAACCTTTTACGTCTGATGGCTTCATAATTGGTTTTTTAGAATTGTAGAATGAACGGGCTCCGGAGTCATACCAAGCAAGCGCAACTATTCCTATTTTTTCCATCCCAGCACTAATTTTGTCTCCTGCAGCACCATCTAAAGCTCTATGCATATGACCCATGTCCTTAAATATAAAAGGCAATGAAACTACGTTTGCCTCTGCAGCCATAGGCCCTATTGGACCAAGATTGAAGTTACCAATAGCTAGTCCTCCTACTCTAACTTGTTCAATAGCATCAGGTTGGTTTCCCAATACGCCTGAATGAAACATTTTTAAAGTAATCTCGCCGCCAGTTTTTTCCTTTAACAATTCGGCAAACTTGTCCATAGCTACTGTATTTGGATACCCTGGTTTATGAATATTCCATCCACGCCATTCTTCTGCTATAGCAGATATGGATAAGGTTGAGGCAACAGCCAACGCTGATACACCTAAAATTATTTTTTTTAAATTTTTCATTTCAACTCCCCTATGAAAATTAATCTCTTATGGTGCGTTTCAAATGATAAATAAGTCAAGCCTTATTAATTTTATCCATTCAAATTAATTAAACTTACCATATAAAACTAGAATATTAATTGAACCTTCATACTATTTTCTTTTTCATCCATTGCAATTTTGAAACCTTGTTCGGCGTTTTGAAAAGGAATACTGTGCGTAATAAGAGGTTTAACATCAATTAGTTTCTTTTTCATCATCTTGACAGCTAATTCAAACTCCGAATGAAATCTAAATGATCCTTTAATATTCAATTCTTTACTTGTCACGGAAACTAATGGCATAAGAATATCCCCTCCCAATCCTAGTTGTATAAGAGTACCTTTTGGTTTTAAACACTTAATAGCATCATTTATACCTGACGCAGAGCCAGAGCATTCAATTGCAAGATCGAAATAACCTTTCCCAACTTGAAATTTTTCAATTTGAGGATAGTTTTTTGAAGTATTTATAACTTTGTCTGCCCCTACTAAATTTGAAAATTCCAGAGCCTTATCTGAAATATCTGTAACTAATATTTCTTCTGCTCCTGCACGTCGGGCTGATAAAACAACAAGTGTCCCAATAGGACCAGATCCAATTATTAAGACTTTTTTTCCAAAAATATCTCCTGCTTGTTTTATGGCATGAAGACAAACTGCTAGCGGTTCTGCCATTGCCGCTTCTTCTGGTGATAAACCGTCTGCTGCCACACATTGATAATCCTCCGTAATTAGTCTTTCCCTAAAAGCGCCTTGAATATGAGGAAAGGGCATTGCAGAGCCATAAAATTTCATGTTTATGCAATGGTTCTGGTTGCCTTCTAAACAGAACATACATTTATTACACGGCCTAGATGGCGATACTGAAACAAGTTGTCCAATAGATAAGTTAGTTACTTTTGATCCTAATTTAGTAACATGGCCAGATACTTCATGTCCTAATACCATAGGTTCCTTTAGCTTAATGTGGCCAAATCCACCATGTTTATAATAGTGGAGATCAGTTCCACAAATACCGCCGGTTGCAATAGAAATTTCAACTTGATTAGAAGACATTTTTCCTAATGGATAATCGTCTATTCTTAAGTCCATAGCCCCGTGAATCTTTATTGATTTCATATCTATTTTCCTGCATTCGAAATTAAGATTTTAAAGTTAAATTTTTGAAAGATGATTAGCAATATTTTTATTATTTATATATATTTTACTTTTATTTAATTTGGAGATAGTGAATGAGTTCTGGAACAGAATTATTTAACCTAAAAGGTAAAAGAGCTCTTATAACAGGTTCATCTCAAGGAATAGGTTTTGCTTTAGCTAAAGGACTTGATGAAGCTGGCGCAGAAATTATTTTAAATGGAAGGAATAAAGAAAAATTAGATAAAGCAGCAAAAGCTCTTACCCCACAAAATAATTTGTATCAATTATCTTTCGACGTTACTGACAAAAATGAAATTGATAATGTTGTTAATAAATTTGAAAACGAAATAGGTCCAATTGAAATATTAGTAAATAATGCTGGAATGCAACATCGAACACCACTTGAAGATTTTCCACCTGAAATATTTGAACAATTATTAAAAACAAATATTTCATCTGTTTTTAATGTAAGCCAAGTAGTAGCAAGGCATATGATCAAAAGGGGCTCAGGAAAAATTATAAATATTGCGAGTGTACAAACTTTATTAGCAAGACCTGGTATTGCTCCTTATACAGCAACTAAGGGTGCTGTTGGAAATCTTACTAAAGGAATGGCAACAGATTGGGCAAAATATGGACTTCAATGTAATGCTATTGCTCCAGGTTATTTTGATACACCTTTGAATGCCGCACTAGTGTCTGATAAAGATTTTACCTCTTGGTTAGAAAATAGAACACCTGCAGGTAGGTGGGGCAAAGTTGAAGAGTTGGTTGGTGCAAGTATTTTTTTAAGTTCTGATGCATCTAATTTTGTTAATGGGCACACGCTTTATGTTGATGGGGGCATTACGGCCACTTTATAGATCAAATTAAAAAATTATTCTGTAAAATGAAAAATTCTCATAACTTACCCTTAAAATAGCTTGAAAACCTTTAACTTGCGTTAGGGAAAAAAAGTTGTTTTCCTTTCAATTTAAAGTTTTCAATAACCTTTTGTCCTCTTTTTGATAAGAGCCAACTAATAAATTTATTAGCGTTTTTAAATTTCACATTTGGACAATTTGATGGGTTAACCATCGTAATCCCATATTGATTAAATAACGCTTTATTTTTTTCAGCTATAATACGTAAGTTATCTTTATTGTTAAAATTAATCCATGATGCTCTGTCACTTAATGTATATGCATCCATACCACTTGCTAAATTAAGAGTTGTTCCCATCCCAGAACCTGTTTCTCTGTACCATTTTCCAGAGAATTTAATTGGCTTTAATTTAGCTTTGTCCCATATACTTATTTCTTTAAAATGGGTTCCAGAGTCATCGCCTCTTGATATAAAAATTGAGAATGTGGTAAAAATTTTTTTAAAAGATGTAATAGGGTCATCAGTTAAATTTATTTTAGCAGGATTTTCTTTTGGTCCAACTATGATAAAATCATTATACATTAAATTGTATCTCTTAAGGCCAAATCCATTTTTAACAAATTTTAACTCTCTTTTTTTTGCATGTACTATTAATACGTCTCCGTCACAATTAGCTGCATTTTTCAGTGCAGCGCCAGTGCCAACTGATACAACATGAGCAACTACATTTATCTCTGATTTAATAATTGGGAGTATGTACTCATAGAAACCAGAGTTATAGGTCGAAGTTGTTGATTGAACTATTAATGAATTATCACCTGAGCAGATCCTTGGAAATAATAAAAACAAGAGAATAAATAAATTTATTCTAAACATATTTTACCTAACTAATATAACGTAAAAATTGCAATCATTGTAATTTTCACATAATATTGCAATTTAAAACATAGTAAATCAATAATAATATGAATATTTTACTAGAAGCATTTGCGAAATCATTTGAGTTAGTTTTTACTCTTAATGAGGATTTATTTGAAATATTATTACTTTCTTTAAAAGTGAGTGGTATTTCATTACTTCTTTCTTGTTTAATTGGTTTGCCATCAGGAACTTTTTTAGCCATTAAAAGTTTTTGGGGTAAGGACGCATTTTTAGTTCTATTCAATACTATGATGGGGTTACCACCAGTTGTTGTTGGATTAATTGTTTATTTACTAGTTTCAAGGTCTGGGCCATTTGGCTGGCTGGGCATTTTATATACTCCAACTGCAATGATAATCGCTCAGATGATATTAATAACTCCAATTATAGTTTCGTTAACCTCTCAAATCATAGAAGAAATTAGTCAAGAATATAAGTCTCTTTTTGCTTCTCTGGTAGTACCATCTCATAAAGCGATCATAGCGTATCTTTTTGACGCTAGATATTCGATACTTACAGTAGTTTTAGCTGGATTTGGTAGAGCTATATCAGAGGTTGGAGCTGTTATAATTGTAGGTGGAAATATTGATCACTTAACAAGGGTTATGACGACAACAATAGCATTAGAAACTTCTAAAGGTAATTTGTCTCTAGCATTAGCTTTGGGAATAATTCTTCTATCAATTGCATTAACTACAAACTTTATTTTAATTCGTCTAAAGATTAGGGCTAAAAGAAGAATGTATGTATAAATCTAACAAAAAAAAATTAATGAAATTAACCCCCATTGAAGTTATTGATCTATCAGTTTCATTAGGAAAAGATCTAATTCTAGACAAGGTTAGTTGTAGCATTAAAAACAATTCTATTACTGCGGTAATTGGACCAAACGGTGCAGGCAAAAGTATATTTTTACAGACCATAAATGGATTAACAAATATAGATAATGGGAAAATAACGTTTAACAAAATCTACAACAATGATGAAATTAGAAATAAGCAAGCAATGGTTTTTCAAACTCCAACTTTGTTAAGAAGAAATGTAAAATCCAATATGGATTTTGTTTCTAATGTTAAAAATAAAAATGGTAAATTAATTATTAAAAATATTTTAAAAAGAGTTGGATTAGAGGGATATGATAATAAACCTGCACGCTTACTTTCTGGAGGAGAAAAACAAAGACTTTCTCTAGCAAGAGCTTTATTAATTGAGCCATCAGTTCTTCTACTTGACGAGCCCACTGCAAATTTAGACCCATTTTCATTGAAATTAATAGAAGAAATTATTCTAGAGGAGAGTAAAAAAGGGGCTACAATTTTACTTACTACACATGATATGACTCAAGCTAAGAGACTAGCATCTGATATAATTTTTTTTAATAAGGGTAAAATACTAGAGCAAACAGATGCAAATGTATTTTTTAGAAACCCTTTAACTAAAGAGGCAAAAAAATATATTAATGGAGAAATTCTTTTATAATTATTCCACAAGAATTGTTTCAGCTAAGTTTGCCCAGTATTCAGCACCAATTGGTAATAGTGCATCATTGAAATCATAATATGCACTGTGAAGCTTTTCTGCATCCTCACCTGCTCCTAGCCAGATATAGGCTCCTGGTTTCTCTTCAAGCATATATGAAAAATCTTCAGAACCCATAGTTGGAGTTTCTTTAACATTGATTGAAGCTTCACCAAAAGTATTTTTAAAAATTTCTGATGCTAATTTTGCACTTTTTTTGTCGTTTATTGTTGATGGATATCCCGGCCTAATTTCAATGTTAACTTTGCAGTTAGAAATTGCGCATGCGTTTAATGCAACTTTCTTAATCTTCTTTAGCATGTCATCTCTTATGATTGTATTAGTTGACCTCAGGGTTCCACCAATTGTTACTGTATCGGGTATTACATTAAAAGCTGAACCACCTTCAATTTTAGTAAGTGATAAAACAGCATTTTTAAATGGATCTAATTGTCTTGAAATTAAACTTTGAAGAGCTGTAATAGTTAAACCGGCAGCTACCATTGGATCATTAGAATATTGAGGCTGGGCTGCATGTCCTCCTTTTCCTTCAATTGTAAAAATAATTATATCTCCCCCAGCCATTACAAAACCCTCATGAATGACAGCTTGGCCTAGAGGTATTCCTGGCCAATTATGTATTCCCCAGACAGTATCAATCTTAAATTTTTTAAAAAGACCATCATTAATCATTGCCTTTGCACCTGCGTTGCCACCTTCTTCTGCTGGCTGAAAAATGCAATAAACTATTCCATGAAAATTTCGTGTTTCTGCAAGGTATTTTGCTGCACCCAATAACATTGTTGAATGACCATCATGACCGCACGCATGCATAGATCCTTCATTTTTGGATGCATAGGGTAGATTAGTCTTTTCTGTCATAGGAAGAGCATCCATATCAGCTCTTATTCCTATTGTCTTTTTTGAATTACTATTTTTACCTTTAATAATTCCAACAATACCAGTCTTACCAATACCCTGATGCACTTCTATACCAAATTCATTTAGCTTCTTTGAGATAAAGTCAGAAGTATCTTTTTCTTGGTACGCTACTTCAGGTTTCTCGTGGATACTATGTCGCCATTCAATCATTGCGGGAGTTATTTGTTCAATTTTTTGCTTGATATTCATTTTTTATACACTCAATAATTAGGTATTATTTTAAAATTTGGAGCTTCAAATGTCTGATAAGATCCTAAACGTTGAAGGAGATGAAGGTCAATCTATTCCTTTAATAATTGATTCTCCTCATAGTGGCACTGAATATCCATTAGATTTCAATCATCAAGCAGAACCTTCAAAACTAAGACAAGCTGAAGATACTCATGTTAATGAGCTATATGAATATGTTTCATCTATTGGTGGAGTTTTTATAGAAGCTAAATTTCCAAGGTCATATATTGATCCTAATAGATCAGAAACCGATTTCATATTTGAAGATTTAAATGAAAAAAATAACAGTATTAGCGAAATAAAATTTAATCCCACTATTAAAAGTGAACTTGGCATTGGTTTAGTTTGGATAAAAATTCCTCCAAATGGAGAGCCAATGTATAAAGATAAAATTACACTAAAACAATTAATGGATAGAGTTAATTTATATCATAGACCATATCATAAAATACTTAAACACACACTAAACGAAACTTATAAAAATTATGGAAAGTTTTACCACGTAAATGCTCACTCCATGCAAAATCAAGCTACAGCAATGTCAGATCAATCACAGGGCACAACAAGACCAGACTTTGTAATAGGAGATAGAGAAGGAACATCTTGTCATAGAAAGTTTACAGATCTAATTGTAGATTTTTTGAGGGGTTTAAACTACTCTGTGGATATCAATTATCCATATAAAGGTATGGAACTTGTAAAAGCATATAGTGATCCTTTGCAAAATAAGAATTCAGTTCAAATTGAGGTAAATAGAAAATTATATATGAATGAAGAAACAAGAAAAAAAACAGTCAACTTCAAAATTTTAAAAAAAGATTTAGAAAAACTAATTAATAAAATAAAAAAAGAAATTGATGAGGGTTACTTATGAATGAGTCAGGTTTACAAAGTAAAAAAAATAACTCCTTACCTGTAATAGAAGTAAAAGATCTTAGAGTTCATTTTAATTTAAAAGATCAAGTGGTTAAAGCTGTTGATGGAGTATCATTCGATATCAAAAAAGGAGAAACAATTGCTATTGTTGGCGAATCTGGTTCAGGTAAATCTGTAACTGCATTATCACTAATGAGACTTGTTGATTTTTCAGGTGGAAACATAATTTCTGGAGAAATTAATCTAGAAACTAAAAATAAAATAAATCTAGATTTAGCCCAACAGAGCCAAGATATAATGAAAGATATTAGAGGTAACGATGTTTCTATGATTTTTCAAGAACCCATGACATCGTTAAATCCAGTATTCACAATACGAATGCAAATGACAGAAACAATTTTAAAGCATCAGGAAAAAACTCGGGCGGAAGCTCTCGAAATAGCATTAGAAATGTTGAAGTTAGTTAGAATACCTGAGCCTGAAAAAAGATTAAACCAATATCCGCATGAGCTCTCAGGGGGTATGAGACAAAGAGTCATGATAGCTATGGCATTAAGTTGTAAACCTTCTTTACTAATTGCTGACGAACCTACAACTGCGCTTGATGTAACAATACAAGCTCAAATACTCGATTTAATTAAATTGTTACAACGTGATATAGGAATGTCGGTAATTTTTATTACTCATGATATGGGAGTGGTTGCAGAAATTGCTGATAGGGTTGTTGTAATGTTTGCTGGCAAAAAAGTTGAAGAAGGATCTGCTTTAGAAATTTTCAATAATCCACAACACCCTTATACAAAATCATTGCTTGCAGCCGTTCCAAAATTAGGAAGTATGAAAGGTAAGTTACTACCCGCTAAATTTATGTATGTAGATATAAATTCATCAGACAATCAGCAATTAAAAACAACAACTCAAAATAAAATAATTGAAATAAAAGATACTGTAAATCGAGTTTCTAATCCGTTACTTCAGGTTAGAGGATTAACAACAAGGTTTTCTATAAAACAGGATTTTGGAACAAAAAAAGGTAATATTCATGCTGTTGAAAATATTGATCTTAGTTTGCAACCTGGAGAAACTTTTGGGCTGGTTGGTGAAAGTGGATGTGGAAAATCTACAACTGGAAGAAGTATTATAGGTTTAATATCACCAACAAGAGGGAGTGTTGTTTTTGAGGGGGTAGAATTAACCAACTTAAAAAATAAAGAGATGATTCAATACAGAAAACAAATGCAAATGATATTTCAAGATCCTTTTGCATCTTTGAATCCTCGTATGACAGTTGGACAGATAATAGCTGAACCTATTTTAGTACATGGATTAGATGAAAAATTAGGATCAACTGAAAAAGTTATGCAATTGTTAAATCGTGTAGGATTGAACGAACAATATGCGTTGAGATTTCCACACGAACTTTCGGGGGGGCAGAGGCAGAGAATTGGGATTGCAAGAGCACTTGCTTTAGAGCCAAAATTAATCATTGCTGATGAAGCTGTTTCAGCCCTAGATGTCTCTATTCAAGCTCAAGTAGTTAACTTAATGATGGAACTTCAAGAAGAATTTGGCCTGTCTTACCTCTTTATAAGTCATGATATGGCAGTTGTTGAAAGAGTTAGTCATAGAATAGGTGTAATGTATCTAGGTGAGATAGTTGAAATTGGTCTAAGAAGTGAAATTTTTGAAAATCCGCAACACCCATATACAAAAAAGTTAATGGCTGCAGTGCCAATAGCAGATCCCAGTAAAAGAAAAACAAAGTTAAATTTGATGAGCGACGAAATTCCTAGTCTTTTAAAACCACATGGTTATGAGCCTGAAAAAATAGAAATGGTAAAATTGAGTGAAGAACATTTTGTTAAACCGTTTGAAGGAATGATTAATTAACAATGTAATTTAGAGATAAGAATTATGAATGACCCAAGACTAGATTATGCTAATGAGTTCCCGGTAGAATTAACTGCTCCTGACATATCAAGTTATAAAAAAACAAATACAGGAGTTGATTATATATTATCACTTGATAGCGGTATGAGTGGTCCTCATGTTTTTATATCTTCAATAGTACATGGGAATGAGCCTTGTGGAGCTATTGCTTTAGATTGGTTTTTAAAAAATAATTTTAGACCTAAATCAGGTAAATTAACTCTAGGTTTCATGAATGTTGAAGCTTATTTTGCATTTGATCCTAAAAATCCAAATAGAACTAGATGGGTTGATGAAGATTTTAACAGATTATGGGCAGATGGTGTCTTGGAAGATACTACCAGAAAAAAGACTTGTGAATTTTTTAGAGCTAATGAAGTCAAGAGTATAGTATCACAAGCTGATTATTTATTAGATATTCACTCAATGCAAAAACCATGTGTTCCACTTATGATGGCAGGTACATTAGAAAAAGGTATTAACTTTGCTAAATCTGTTGGAATGAGCATGCCTATTATTTCAGACACAGGCCATAAAGAGGGTATCAGATTGAGAGATTACTTGGACTTCTCAAGAAAAGAGAGTAATAAAAATGCACTCCTAGTTGAATGTGGTCAACATTGGGAAAAACTGTCTGAAAGAATAGCAATCGAAACTCTGATAAGATTTCTTAGAAGCACAAGCACTATGGATAAAAAATTTGGTGAAGAGTTTCTAAATGAATTAAAGCCTAAAAAATTTCAAAAAGAAGTTTATCAAGTAGGAGAAATTATCACTATAAAGACAGATAAATTTAAATTTTCTAGTGACTGGCAAGGCTTTGAAGTTCTAAAAAAAGGGACTGTTATTGGTAAAGATGATCAGGAATTTGTTTATGCTCCATATGACGAAACAATTTTAATAATGCCGACTAAAAGGTTATTCAAAGGTAAAACGGCTGTTAGGCTAGCATACAGAATTCAAGATTAAACAATTATTTATTTTTAATGAAGTCGAGGATTAAACATATCTCTTAAATGGT
>QBZZ01000019.1 GCA_003282145.1 SAR116 cluster bacterium AG-337-N21 | reverse complement strand
CAATGAATGTACACATACCGAGAAAAAATGAGAGTGCAAGATTTTCAACAAATATTGCTTTTACAGCTAATGAAATTAAGGCTTCCATTAATGGACCTCTAAAGATTGTATTTTATACTCACGAGCTTCAACTTGTGATTTTTTCCAAGAACGCACACCCCAAATTAAAAAGCCAATTATAAAAAAAGCGGATGGTGGCAACAATAATAATCCGTTTGGAACATACCATCCACCATTGTTTACCGAGTCTAAAATTGTTATTCCAAATAAAGTACCTGATCCAAAAAGTTCTCGTACTACCCCTACGCACATTAATAGCAAGCTATAACCTAATCCATTTCCAACTCCATCAACAAAAGAATTAAAAGGGGTGTTTTTCATAGCAAAAGCTTCTGCTCTTCCCATAACAATACAGTTTGTTATTATTAATCCAACAAATACGGATAAAGTTTTTGATATTTCATAAGCATAAGCTTTTATTATTTGATCAACAAGGATAACAAGGGAAGCTATTATAACCATTTGGACAATTATTCTTATTGAGTTTGGAATATAATTTCTAAGAAAGGAGATAAATAACGAGGAAAATCCAGTAACAGCAATAACAGCTAAAGACATAACAAAAGCTACATTCAAAGAAGAAGTTACTGCTAAAGCTGAGCAAATGCCTAAAACTTGAAGAGTTATAGGGTTATTATCAACTAGAGGGTCGACTAGTAACTGTTTTCTAGTCTGAGACATCAAGCCGCTCCATTTTTTAAATTATTAAGAAATTTTTTAAATCCATCTTTACCCATCCAAAACTTTACCAGATTATCTACGCCATTAGAAGTTAGTGTGGCCCCTGCTAATGCATCAATATGATGTTCTTTATATTTTTGAGTTTTAGCAACTTGTATCATTAATTCGCCATTTTCATTATTTAACTTTTTACCTTTCCACTGAGCTTTCCATTTAGGATTATCAACTTCAGCACCTAAACCAGGTGTTTCAGCGTGTTGATAAAATTGAAGACCAAAAATATCATTAAGGTTATCCTCTAATGCAATAAAGCCATATAATGTAGACCATAAACCATATCCATGGATAGGAAGAATAACTTTATCCAAAGATCCATCATCTTTTTTTAAGAGATAAATAGTTGCGTAGTTAGTTCTTCTTCCTATAGATGCAGGATCATTTTCAAGGGATATACTTAGCAATGGATCCTGAGATGCTTTTTTATCATCAAAAATAAATGGATCAAATTTATCAGTAAACTTTCCACTGTTAAGGTCAACTACCAATGGTTGGAATGAAGAAAATGTTTTATTTACATCAATACCCTCATGATAAATACCAGCTACTTGCAGAATATTTTTTTGCTTATCAATTGCTTTATTAACTTCTTGTATAGACTTGAGGTTTACAGCAGCAAAAGAAACAACCATAGAACAAACGAAACATAAAGTAGTTGCAACTATAACTGTTTTAACTATACCATCGACAGGCATGTTTTTAAATTTTGTAAATATATTATTTGAATCAGACACTTAATTTAGCCCTTCTCTTGATGTTTGCCATAACTACAAAATGGTCTATCAATGGAGCAAAAATATTTCCAAATAAAATTGCTAACATCATTCCCTCTGGAAATGCTGGGTTTAGGACCCTTATCATCACAACCATGAAACCAATTAAAGCTCCGTAAATGTAACGACCCATATTGGTATGACTAGCAGAAACTGGCTCTGTAACCATAAATACTAAACCAAAGGCGTAACTACCAATCACTAAATGCCAATACCAGGGCATGCTAAACATAGGGTTAGTATCAGAACCAACCCAATTTAAAAAAGAAGAAAAGATTATCATACCTAACAAACAGCCAACTATCATTCTATAGTTAGCTATCTTTGTCATCAAAAGAAAAACTAACCCCATACCTATTGCCAGAGTTGAAGTCTCACCTAATGATCCTTGAATATTACCCAAAAATGCGTCTAGCCATGTTATTCCATAATTACTAAGACTTTCATAGCCTTCAGAGGCGGAGATACTTAAAGAAGTTGCAGCAGAGTAGCCATCAACTGGTGTCCAAATTGAATCACCTGACATGTAAGCTGGATAAGCAAAATATAAAAAAGCACGGCCTGTAAGGGCAGGATTAAGGAAGTTTTTACCAGTCCCCCCAAACACTTCTTTTCCAACAACTACTCCAAAGGCTATGCCGAGAGCAACCTGCCACAAGGGGGTAGATGCAGGTAAAGTTAGCGCAAAAAGCATAGAAGAAACTAAAAAACCTTCATTAACCTCATGTCCTCTTATTGTAGCAAACGTGACTTCACATATACCACCTGCAATTAGAGTTGTTAGATAAATAGGAAGAAAATATAATAAACCATGAGAAATATTGGATAATAGGCTTTGTGGATCAAGTCCAAGTCCTGTTAATTGTAAAAGAGCAATTCTCCAACCTATTTCACCACTTGAACCGACAGAAGCTAAAGCTGTGTTAGTTTGAAAGCCAGTATTATATAGAGCCCACAATATGCAGGGTATTGTTGATATAACGACGTAAGTCATTACTCTTTTCATATCAACAAAACTTCTAGCATGAGGAGCAACTTTTGTTACAGTATTACTTGTAAAAAATATTGTTTCAACCATTTCAAAGATCGGATAATATTTTTCATATTTTCCACCTCTTACAAAATGAGGTTCAATAGAATTGAAATAACTACGTAATGACATTAATTAACCTTCTTTCTCAATTTTTTGAAGACTTTCTCTTAAAGCTACACCATATTCATATTTAGCAGGACAAGCAAAAGTGCATAAAGCTACGTCTTCTTCGTCTAATTCTAAAGCACCTAAAGACTGAGCAACGTCAGTATCCATAACCAACAATGATCTTAATAATTGGGTAGGTAAAAGGTCTTGTGGCATTAAAGTTTCAAAGACACCTGTAGGGACCATTGCCCTTCTACCACCATTTAAATTTGATGTTAAATTAAATAACTTAAAAAAACTAAACGCTGATAGTAAAACTGGCATTACAGAAAATTTGCTAGGCTGTGGTTTAATCCAACCAAAAAAATGTTTTTCTTTATCTTCTTTTATAATTGTTATTTGACGAGAATATTTTCCTAAAAAAGCCAAATCATCAACAGCATGAAATCCAGACAAGACTGAACCTGAAATTACTCTACAATTTTCAGTTTTTGGGTATTCACCTTCAAGTATATCATCTAAAGATGCACCTAAAACTGTTTTAACTAATCTTGGGTTGTTGGCAAGAGGTCCTGCAATGGATACAATGCGATCTATATTAATAAAGCCTGTTGAAAATAGTTTACCTATAGCTATAACATCTTGATATCCAATTGACCATACAGTTTTGTCAGAGTTTGGAGGATCAAGAAAGTGCATGTGCGTTCCTGGCAAACCAGCAGGGTGCGGACCTGCAAATTCGTATGTTTCAAATTCACTAAATTTAATACTGCTATTTTCTTTTTTACAAATGAAAACCTCACCATCTGTAAGGGAAGAAATCTTTTTGACGCCTTCATTAAAAGCTTTTAAATCATTATTAATGATTAATTCTGCGTCTGGGCATAACGGCTCAGTGTCCATAGCCGTAACAAAAATTGAAGAAGGTTTTGAATCACTTGCTGGAACCTTTGAATAAGGCCTTGTTAGGAATGAAGTCCATAAACCACTATCAAACAAGCAATTTTTAATAAATTCAGTCTTATTTTTAATCTTTGAATGTAATTTTGTTATTGCTATTCCCTTATGAGCAAAATCTTCAACTTCTATTACAACGCTTAAAAGAACTCTTTTTTCGCCCCTATTAATTTCCGAAACTTTTCCTTTGCAGGGAGAGACGTACAAAATTTCTTGATGGTCTTTGTGGCAAAAAAGTGGAGTACCTCTAACAACACTGTCACCAACATTGATAAGCATTTTAGGTTTAAGACCATTGTATTCAGGTCCTAATACAGCAACTGACCTAGGATGTTCAATATCATTAATAACTTGCTTCGGAATACCCAATATCGGTAAGTCTAAACCTTTTTTTAATTTGAATTTTTTCATTAAAAATTATTCAGCCTTTGAAACTTGAAAAATGAGGATTGTGTATACATCTATTAAATAAGATTTATATATAATATATTAAAAAAAAAACAAGGTTATATATAGATTTTTTTGAGTTTTTTTTTAATTTTTAAATATTAAATTGATATGCTTTAAAAATGCACAATTTAAACTAACAATCATTCAATTTATAATGTATTAGTTTATGATAATCTTATGAAATAGTAATTACTCGTAATGTCATACTTTAATTTTTTTATCTATATAATTCTTTATTTGTTATTATCATCATGTGCTGAAAATAAAAGCCATAATATTGACCTTAGAGGCAATACTATGGGTACTTATTATTTGATAAGCTTAGTAGACATTCCAAAAACTATAACGAAAGAAAAATTACAATTAGAGATTAAAGATTCTTTGACTAAAGCTAATAAAATTTTGTCTAATTGGGATGAAACTTCAGAGATTAGCCAGTTAAATAATAATAGAACTACAGAACCAATCAGTATCTCTAATGATTTAATAAATGTTTTCAAAGAGGCAATTATTATAAATGATAAAAGTAATGGATATTTTGATTTAACATTAGATCCATTGATAGAATTATGGGGGTTTGGTTATTCAAAAAACAACACTATTGAGAGAGTACCAAGTAAAGATAAAATAAAAGACACTCTAACCTTAGTTAATCAAAATAAACTGCTACACATTAATTTGAAAAATCAATTATTAAAAAAAAATGAAAATATTAAACTAAATTTATCAGCTATAGGTAAAGGTTACGGAATAGATATTATTGCTAAAACATTAGATGATCTAAATATAAAAAATTATATCATTGATATTGGAGGGGATATATTTGTAAAAGGGCATAATAAAAATAATACAGATTGGGTAATTGGAATAGAAAATCCAAAATTAGATGAGAAGTTGATTAAAGAGATTATTACTGTATCAAATAAAGGAGTAGCTACTTCAGGCGATTATAAAAATTACTTTTCAAAAAATGGAACAAAATATTCACATATTATAAATCCTAAAAATGGGATGCCGATTACACACTCAACAAAATCAGTGACAGTAGTATATAAAAATGCAATGAGTGCCGACGGATGGGCAACAGCAATGCTTGCTATGGGAAGTAAAGTAGGATTAAAGGTTGCAGAAAATGAAAAAATTGCTGTTATGTTTGTGGATGAAGTAGAAGATAAATTATTGAAAATTAAAAGTAGCCAGTTTAAAAATTTAAATAAGTAAAAATTGAATTTAATCTCATAATAATGTATTAGGGCTATATGGAAATTTTTTTTATAACATTTATACTCCTTTCTATAATCATAATATTAATGTCACTTGGTGTAATGTTAATGGGTAAAAACATTAAAGGCAGTTGTGGTGGTCTTAATGCAATTTCTGGATCAGATAAGTGCTCAATATGTAATAAGGATATTGATCCTAATAATCCTCTTATTGACCAACTAAATTGCAAAAGAAATAACTAACTTTTTATCCTTTCATTGGTATAAGTGCTAGTATTAAAAATGATAAAGAGGAAATTAATCCAAAGAACCAAGATTTGTAAATCCAATTTTTGCCTTTTTTTATCCAATTCTCTCTAAAAGCTCGGCCAGAAAAAATAAGTGCAACCAATAAAATTAAACCTTGTATAGAGCTGTATGATAAATCTAAAAACATAAATTATAACCATTCAATAACATTATTAAAAAAAAATTTAATTAATGTACTTAATTAACCTGATCTCTCTTTTTTTCAAACATATAAATTCCTAAGAAAATTAAAATTAAAGAAATTAAGTGATACAATTTGAATAACTCACCAAGAAGAAGAACAGCTAAAATAGAAGCAAACACAGGTACTAGGTTAGTATAAAGACCTGATCTTGCTGGTCCAATTTTTTCAACTCCTTTCATAAAAAATATTTGCGCTAAAAAAGATGGAAAGATAATTATAATACTTAAAATGATTATACCTTTCATACCTGGCAAAACTAAATTGCTAGTGAAAGTTTCATAAAATAATCCAGGTAAAGATCCAATAAATGCTACATACGAAAAGAATGTAAGTAAAACTAAAGCTCCAATTTTTGGTTTTTTTCTAAGCCCTACAGCATAAACAGCATATAAAGTACAAGCAAATATCATCACAATATCTCCTTTGTTTAATTGAAGTTTCATAAGTGCATAGAGATTTCCTGAACTTACAACTAACAAAACAGAAACAAATGTAATGATTACACCAATTAGTTGGGGTATATTTATTTTTTCTTTTAACCAAATTCTAGATATAATTATTATAAAAGCAGGCATGGTACCTTGAACTAATCCTAGATTTATAGCTATAGTATCATGTGCGGCAATATAATAAAAAGAGTTGAAACTAGTAAAACCAAACAAGCCCATAATGACTAACCATTTGAGTCTATATTTTAAAACTTTCCAAGTTTCAAATAACTCTTTTCTACATAAAAAAGTTAATAAAATTGATACAAAAAACCATCTGGCGCTTACGACAAGCAATGGTGAAACTTCATCTACTGCTGCCCTGCCTGCAATTGTATTAAAAGCCCAAAACAAAGAAGTTAAGGTTAATAAAAAATGTGCATTAGTGAATATTTTCATACAAAAATAGTGTTTAAAAGGAACTTAATTATTGAATAAGAAGTATTTAGTTGTTATTTATTACTACAAGTCTTTTATCACATACACAAATTTAAAATTTCGGGAGTAAAAATGTCAGATACTCAATACTTAGCAGCCTCAACAATTGAAGAAGCTGTTAATGCTCATTCAAAAGCAAATGGTTCGGCTAGATTTTTAGCTGGAGGTACAGATTTATTAGTTCAAATTAAGAGTGGAATTAGAAAACCTAACTTAGTTATAGATGTAAAAAAAATAGTTGAATTAAATTCGATAGAAGAAATATCAGAAAATGAATTTGTAGTTGGTGCCTCTGTGTCAGGTGTTAACTTAAATAGAAATAAGAAGTTTTCTAAACTTTGGCCAGGTGTTCTTGAAGCTTTTAGACTTATTGGTTCTGAACAAATACAAGGAAGAGCTTCGTTAGGTGGGAATATTTGTAATGGATCTCCAGCAGGTGACAGCGTGCCAGCATTGATTGCTGCTGGATGTATAGCTTTAATAGCTGGGCCAAATGGTAAAAGAGAGATACCAATTGAAGAATTTCATATTGGTCCTGGAAAAACTGTGTTGGATAATGGAGAAATGTTAGTAAGCTTAAAATTTCCAAAGCGTGAAATAAACTCTTCTGACACCTATTTGAGGATGACACCTAGAACGGAAATGGACATTGCTGTTGTAGGTTGTGGGGTTAACATTACTTTTGAAAACAACGTTTGTACTGCCGCTAGGGTTTCTTTAGGCGCAGTTGCTCCAACACCTCTTCTTGTAAAAGAAGCATCAAAAATAATGGTCGGCTCAGATCTTAACTCTGAAATTTTGGATAAAGTTTCAAAGATATGCATGGATTTATGCGACCCCATTGACGACAAAAGAGGAACTATAGATTACAGAACAAAAGTTGCTGGTGTTTTATTTAAAAGAGCAACATTAACTACAATTGATAGAATTAAAGGAAATTAACTTATGGCTAAAATTCAAGTGTCAACAAAAATTAATAATGAAAATGTCGATTATCTATGTGAACCTCATGACACTATGTTAGACGTTTTAAGAAACCAATTAGAGTTAACAGGTTCTAAAGAAAGTTGTGGCTCAGGTGATTGTGGTTCCTGCAGTATTATTTTAGATGGTGAACTTGTCTGCTCATGCTTAATGTTAGCCGCTGAAGCCGAAGGTAGTAAATTAGAGACGATTGAAGGTATGTCAGAAGGTGGAAAGCTTCATGCCTTACAACAAAAGTTTTTAGAAAAAGCAGCGTTACAATGCGGTATTTGTACACCTGGTTTTCTGATGGCATCAAAAGCTCTGCTAGATCATAATCCATCACCAACTGAAACTGAAGTAAGATTTTGGTTAGCTGGAAATTTATGTAGATGTACTGGTTATGATAAAATCGTAAAAGCGGTTCTTGAAGTTGCTGAAGATATGAAGGAGAGTGCTTAATGAATGAAATTAGTAATAAATGGATCGGCAAAAACACTGTTAGACCTGATGGTGCAGAAAAAGTAACTGGTAGAGCTCAATATTCTTCAGATACTACAATGCCTGGAATGATATGGGGACATGTATTAAGAAGCCCTCACCCTCATGCTAAGATCAAATCTATTAACACAAAAAAAGCTGAAGCTCTCGACGGTGTTAAAGCTGTAATTACTTCTAAGGATATTGTTGATTTTCCGTTAGATAAACCTGTAATTCTTGGTATACAAGATATGCGCTGGATGTGTAGAAATGTTATGGCTAGAGACAAAGTATTGTTTCATGGTCATCCACTAGCAGCAGTGGCTGCTACCACAGAAGCAATAGCAGAGGAAGCATGTAATCTTATTGAAGTAGATTATGAAATTTTACCTTGGGCAATTGACATTGAAGACGCAATTAAACCAGATGCTCCAATATTACACGATCATATTAAATTTAATGATAAACCGTCTAACATAGCGGGTACTCTAGAGCATAAAAAAGGTGATATAGAAGAAGGTTTTGCAAAAGCCGATGTTATTATAGAACGCGATTTCAAAACAGAAGCTGTCCACCAAGGTTATTTAGAAACTCATTCATGCCTTGTAAGTGTAGCAGCCGATGGTAGAGCTACTATTTGGAGTTCAAGTCAAGGTCAATTTATGGTAAGGGCCATGACATCTTTTCTTACAGGTATTCCCCAAAGTAATATAAGAGCTATACCAGCTGAAATTGGTGGAGGTTTTGGTGGTAAAACAATTGTTTATCTTGAACCTCTAGCAACAGTTTTGTCCCAAAAAACAGGTCGTCCTGTTAAAATTGTGATGAATAGAGAAGATACGATGAGAGCTTCTGGACCTACGTCAGGCTCAAAAAGTAAAATTAAAATCGGAGCTACCAAAGATGGAAAGATTGTAGCTGCTCAAGGTACATATTATCTTCAGGCTGGTGCATTTCCTGGATCTCCTATTAGAGGTGCCGTTGGATGTTCATTAGCGCCTTATGATATCCCTAATGCGCATACATTTGGATACGATGTTGTATCGAATAGATGCAAGGTTGCAGCATATAGAGCGCCTGGAGCTCCAATTGGCGCTTACGGCGTTGAATGCGTATTGGATGAAATTGCAGAAGCTTTAAAAATTTGTCCGCTTGAGTTAAGAAAATTAAATGCTGCAAAAGAAGGCACCAAAGCTGTACATGGGCCAACGTATCCAACAATGGGTTACATGGAAACTTTAGATGCTGCGATAAACCATCCACATTACAAATCCCAACTAGGGAAGCATCAAGGAAGAGGTGTTGCAAGTGGATTTTGGTTTAATGCTGGTGGAGAATCTAGTGCACAACTTAATATTACAGAAGATGGAAATGTAGTTGTTACTACTGGTCACCCTGATATTGGGGGTTCTAGAGCTTCTATAGCAAATATTACCGCAGAACTATTAGGTATCCATCATGATAGAGTATCTGTGTTAATAGGTGACACAGCAACCATTGGATATAGTAATTTGACTGGAGGAAGTAGAGTCTTATTTGCATCTGCAATGGTTGTAACTGAGTCCGCTAAAATAGTAATTAAGCAACTTAAACAAAGAGCTGCTAAAATTTGGGGGATTGATGAAGAAGCTATTGAATGGGAAAATGGTGAAGCTCGTCCAGCAGGAGACAATGCTGGTAATTTTGATCCATTATCTTTAGCAGAATTGGCTGGTAAAGCTACTGCTACTGGAGGACCTATTGGTGCAGGTTATCAAGTGAACACTGAAGGAGCTGAAGGCGGATTTGCAACTCATATTTGTGATGTTGAAGTTGATATGGACTTAGGCATAGTAAGAGTAAAAAAATATACTTCTATACAGGACGTGGGAAAGGCTATTCATCCTGATTATGTTGAAGGTCAACTGCAAGGTGGGTGTGCGCAAGGAATTGGATGGGCCTTGAGTGAAGAGTATATTTATAACAAACAAGGTCATTTGGATAACTCAGGGTTCCTTGATTATAGAATGCCAGTTTGTTCTGATTTACCTATGCTAGATACAGTTTTAATTGAAGTTCCAAACCCAAAACATCCGCAAGGTGTTAGAGGGGTTGGTGAAGTTCCACTGGTTCCACCTTTGGCCGCCATTTCAAATGCTGTATATCAAGCTATTGGAAAAAGATCTTATAGTTTACCGATGTCACCACCAAAGGTATTGAAAATTATCGAAGGTAACTAGTTTTAAAGTTTTGATTTTTGTTTTAATTTTATGACGCAAAGTAATAAAACAATTATCATCTTAGCTTATTTAGCTGCTTTTTTAGGTGTATGTGGGCATGCTAGTTCAGAATTTTTTGTAAAACTATCTGGTATAACTGGTGTTGAAGTCTCTGTTTGGAGATTTGGATTAGGAGGATTTGCACTCTTAATTCTATGCATGTTAAATCCTACTTCTAGAAAATTAATTAAACCACTAAAGGAAAATGCTTATCCTATTGTAATTCTTTCTGTTTTAGGAATGGCTTTCGGTCAATTTTTATTTCACTGGGCTTTAGATTTTGCATCTGTTGTACAAGTTGCCACTATGGTAACAATAATGCCGATAGGTGTGGTTTTTGTGGCAAGAGTTATTGAAGGAACAAAAATAACACCTCCAAAAATTATCAGTGGTATTGGAGCTTTCTTAGGATGCATATTTTTGTTAACAGATGGTTATCTTGATCAACTTAGTGGAACAAGTAACAGTTTAACTGGAATATGTTTATCAATAGGATGCGCTCTAGTTGGCGCAATCTATCTTGTAATGGTAAAGCCTTATGTGCAATTATACGGATCTGTTCGAATGACAACATACACTTTCACCCTTGGATTTTTGGCATTATATCCATCTATTGGCATAATCTGGGGTATATGGGTAAACCCACTTGATCTTTTTGATCGATCAAGTGTTGAATATTTTTCAATAATTTCACTTGGTATTTGGAACACTTGCATTGCCTTCATTTTGTGGCTGTGGGGACTTTCTAAAATCCCTGATGTTGCTCGAGGTAATTATTTATTCTTCTTAAAACCTGTAATAGCACTTTGCCTCGCTTTTTTTATTTTGAAGGACGATATCAGCATCAATCAATTAATAGCCATATTTGTAATAACTGGTTTCGTTATATTAGAGATTTTCTACACACCAATCTCTAAAATAATTAAAATAAATGATAATTAAAAATAATACACTTTCCTCAATTTGCTATATGATTTTTGCCTCTTTATTTATTGGTGGAACAACTATGATCGCTAAATTATTGGGCACAGACTTATTAGGAAAATCATTAAATCCAATGCAAATTAGCCATTCTAGATTTCTTTTTGCATTTATTTTAATTTTTCTTTTTTTTTTGAAAACAAAATCAAAAATAATTCAACCTAACTATAAACTTCATTTTAGTAGATCTTTTTGTGGATGGATTGGGATAACTATATTATTCGGAACTTCAATTCTAATACCTGTTTCAGATGCAACAGCTTTGATATTTATCAACCCAATTTTTACAATGATTTTTGCTATACCATTATTAGGAGAGACTGTTAAAACTACAAAATGGTTTGCGGTGGCTATTACCTTTATTGGAGCAATTGTTTTAATTAGGCCAGAGAATAATCTTCTAGAAATACAATTTGTCTATATATTATTGATTTTTGGAGCTTTAGCTTTAGGACTAGAGTCTATATTTATAAAAATTCTTACGATAGAAGAAAAACCTAAACAAATATTGCTAATAAATAATGGAATTGGATTAATGATTTCATCGATACCGATATATTTCATCTGGATTTCACCAAACATAAAACAAATTTTAGGTTTGTTTTTTGTTGGCGCACTCATGCTGTGCGCACAAATATGTTTTATTCAAGCAATGAAAAGAAGTGAAGCTCATTTTGTAGCACCCTTTTTTTATTTCACTTTGATTTTTGTATGTATTTATGATTTCTTTATTTTTCAAATTTTACCTGACAAAATCAGTATTATTGGAACGACTTTAATAATTGTTGGAGGAATAATTCTATATGTAAGTCAAACAAAATCTAAGTTAAGTTAAATCTAATAGTAAACAATATTTTATATTGTTATAAAAAAATAATTTTTAAATAAAATGGGTAATAGATAGTATGAATATTGCACTTATTGGACTTGGTTCAATGGGCTATAATTTAGCTAAAAATATGGTTTCTAAAAATTATCAAGTAAATGCGTATGAAAAAAATAAATTAATTGTTGAAAGCATAAATAATGACAATATCAAAAATTTATGTTTATTAAATTCTACTAAAGAGCTAATTGATAAGACCCCCTCACCAAGAATAATATTACTAAGCCTTCCAGCAAATAAAATTGATGAGTGTATAAGTGATTTAATAAATTATTTAAACCCAAAAGATATAATTGCAGATCTAGGAAACTCATTATATTTACATTCGATTGAAAGAGAAAAACTTTTAAAGGATCATAATATTAGTTTTTTAGGAATTGGTATTTCAGGCGGGCCTAGAGGAGCTAAGGACGGCCCTGCTATAATGGCTGGAGGCTCCAAAAGCGCATGGGAAAATGTAAGGTGTATATTTGAAGATATAAGCGCTAAAATTGATAATAAAAGTGCCTGCTGTTATTTTGGAAGCGCGGGATCCGGTCACTTTGTAAAATTAATTCATAACGGGATTGAATATGCACTTATGCAAGGATTAGCAGAAATAAGTAATATTTTAGAACACGCTTATAATATGGATAATGATTTACGAGCTAAAAAATTCGAAGAAATATTAAAAACTCAGTCCTCTTCTTTTCTTTTAAAGATTACCTCGGAAATTATAAGTGCTCAAAATAATAATAACCAATATTTCATTGACGAAGTAGATAACAAAATAGAGCAAAATGGAACAGGAATTTGGGCCATAAAGGCAGCTTTAGAACTTGGAGTAAGTATTCCATCAATTTATGAAGCTGTTTCTACAAGGTCTCTTTCAAATAATTTTAAGCAAAAATCAAAAGTTAATAATAATGACCAAATACTCTCTGAAAAAATTGACAATGTTGAAATAGCCCTCGAAGAAATCATATTTTTTAATTTTGCCTGCTCCCTATATCAAGGCCTTAATCTTATAAAAAAATCTAATATTTGGGATTTTTTTGATTATAACATTGAGGATATTTTTCAGGCATGGAGTTCAGGATGTATATTACAGGGCGATTATATTAATTCTATATCTCAAAAATATAAAAATTACAAAAACTTAAATTTTGAATTTCTACATAGTTTAATTGAAGAAAAATGTTCAAAAAAATTCAAATTAATAAGGGAATTTAATTCAAACGGAATAAGATCTGGTCTCCCTTGCCCTGTCTTATCTTCAAATCTTGCGTATTACGATTTAATTTTTTCAAATCATAAAATTGGAGAAACTATCCAATTACAAAGAAGTTTTTTTGGACTTCATCCTATAAGGAGTAAAAAGGATGACAAAAACATAAAACCTTATTGGACTAAATTATGAATAAAAAATTTGTTACTTTTTTGATTATGGGTGTTGCTGGTTCAGGAAAAACAACAATTGCAGAAAAACTTTGTAAAAAAATAAATGCTTTTCTAATAGAAGGAGACGACTATCACAGTAAAAATAATATAAAAAAAATGAGTTCTGGCATCCCCTTAAATGACGAGGATAGACATGATTGGCTTATTAGAATTAGAGAAGAAATTATTAAAAGGGAAAAAAAAGAAAATCTTGTTGTCACTTGCTCCGCTCTCAAAGAAAAATATAGGTCAATACTTAATGTTAAGAATTATTATTTAGTTTATTTAAAGGTTAAAAAAGAAACAGCTGGAAAAAGGATAAGTAATAGGCAAAATCATTTTATGCCCAACAGCTTGGTTGAAAGCCAATTTTCAATTTTAGAAGAGCCTGAAAAAGCCATAACTTTAGATGAACCCCTAGAACCAGATAAAATGGTCAATCAATTAATGTCAATTTTTAAAAATAGCACGCTTTAGTATGGAAAATAAAATAAATAAAAACAGTAATTTATCGAATATAATTGAACTCGAGCATGAATCCAAAGATATTTTTAATAAGATGGAATATTCTAATCAAAATATTTTTATTACTGGTAAAGCTGGGACTGGTAAAACAACATTATTAGAATACTTTCGTATCAATTCCAAAAAAAATTTTGTTATACTTGCTTCAACAGGAATATCTGCGATTAAAGCCAAAGGTAAGACCATACATTCCTTTTTCTTATTCCCACCCAGAATATTAATAAATGAAAAAATTAAAAGATTAAGAGGTAATTTAATTAAAAACGTTGATACTATTTTGATTGATGAATGTTCTATGATTAGATGTGACGTTCTTGACGCAATAGATCAGTCACTTAGACTTAATAGAAATAATGATGAAATTTTTGGTGGAGTTCAAATTATTCTTTTGGGTGACATTCATCAACTTCCACCAGTGATACGAGAAAATGAAAAAGATATCTTTGATAATTTTTATCCTAATGGACATTATTTCTTTCATGCTAATTGTTATGAAAATAGCAATATAAGGACATATGAACTCACAAAAATATATAGACAAAAAGATACTGAGTTTATTGACATACTTAATAAGATTAGATCTGGAAATATAACTGAAACAGATCTCATACCCTTAAATAACAAAGTAATTAATCAAGGATCTAATGATTTATATGAGTCTATAATATTATCACCCACTAATCGTAAGGTTGACGCTATTAATAGTGCAAATCTTAAAAGTATAAGTAATGAAATATTTTCATATCAATCGTCAGAAACAGGCAACTTTAAAGAAAAACCCGCTGACGAAGTTCTTGAGTTAAAAGTTGGTGCTCAAGTAATGTTAATTAAAAATGATATTAAATCTCCTAAGAGATGGGTGAACGGTTCTATCGGGATAGTTACTGATTTAACGCATGATAGCATTCATTTGAAAATAAAAAATAAGGTTCATAAAATAACACAAGATACTTGGGAAAAATTTGATTATTTAATAAAAGATGGTCAAGTTTTACATGAAGTTGTGGCAACTTTTACCCAATATCCAATCAAATTAGCTTGGGCAGTAACAATTCATAAAAGCCAAGGACAAACTTTTGAAAAAGTTATAATTGATTTAGATAGAGGTTCTTTTGCACCTGGTCAAACCTACGTGGCTTTGAGTAGAGTAACATCTTTAGAGGGATTATTTTTAACTAGGCCAATAAATATCTCAGATATACTTTTTAATAATAACCTAAGTTTGTCTTTTCCTAATTAGACTTTAACTTTCTTTGCTCACGAAAGGCTATCAAAATACCAGAAAAAGCTATAAAAAACATACCAATTAAATTCAAAAGAGTTGGCCACACTCCAAAAAATATCTTTCCCCAAATAGCTGCAAATACTAAATAAGAATAATCCATTGGTGCCAACCAACTGCTTTCTGCTGTCTGGTATGCTTTTGCCAATAGAATATTACCCGAAATATTAAGAATTGAACACGAAAAGCAAAATACAAAAACAATTAGAGTTAAAGATGGCCAACCTATAAAAACAAATGGACTATTCCCCCTAAGAAAATTATTTTGAAATATTAATTCAAATAACAATATTCCTAGCGATGCTGAAATAAAAAACATTACCCCTACAGCTAAAGTAAGAGACATAACAGACTCTTGCCTGCAGTACTTCCTTATTAAAATAATATTACAAGCAAAGAAAAAGCCTGCCATGACAGGTAAAATTTGTAAAAATTTAAAATTTTCAGACCATGGTTCTAAAATAAGCAAAGCTCCAAAACTTCCTAATATTAGGGCAAAAAATCTCCATAAACCTATTCTTTCCTTAAGAAATATAATTGCTAATAAAGATACAAAAATTGGGAATGTATAAAGACCTGCTGCCATTTGAGCAAAACTTAATTGTGGTGACGCTGCAAAAAAACAAAACATGCAGGTAGTCATTGTCAATGCTCTCAAATATACCGGTTTCCATTTAAGTGGAAATAGAATATCAGTCCCATTAGTTATCTTAGCAATACCAAATAACAAAATAATATTTCCGATTGAACGTATAAATTGAAGTTGCCAAAAGCTTGTTTCACTAGCCATGTATTTAATTAGACTATCTTGTAAAGATAAAATTATAACACCTATGATTAACATAGTAAGGGAGGAAAAAGGATTATCAGTTACCTGTGGGTTAAAAAAATTAAATTTCAATACCTTAAAACCATATCAAACCTTAAAAATAGGATTTTTTATATAAGTTCTCTATCTCATCTTTATAATAAGCTTCAATCACACGCCTTTTCATTTTAAGAGTTGGTGTTAATTGACTATTCTCTATACTAAAAAGTTTGTCTGACAAAATAAATTTTCTTATTTTTTTGTTTTGCGATAACTGTTTATTTACATTGTTAATAATATTTTGGAAATCTGTTTTCATTTTATTAACATTGCTTCTATTTGCCTTTAACAATGTTTCATTTGGGATAAGTACAGATATTAGAAAGGGTCTATTATGCCCACAAACAAGAGCTTGTTCAACTTCATCGTAAGACATTAAGAGATTTTCGATTGGTACAGGTGCAATGTTTTCTCCACCTGAGTTTACAATCATCTCATTTATTCGGCCAGATATATATAGGTATCCATCTTCATCTATCGATCCCAAATCTCCAGTATGTAACCAACCGTCTATTATTGTATTATTAGTGTTTTTTTTATCCTTCCAATATCCTTTCATAAGAGAATTACCTTTAACAAGTATCTCATTCTGTTTAGATAATTTAATGTCAATACCTTTTATAATTGGACCAACAGAGTTGATTTTTATGTTATGAATTGGATTACATGATATGAGTGGTGAGCATTCGGTTTGTCCATAGCCTTGCAAAATATTAATACCCAGAGATTGAAAAAACAAACCTACCTGCTCATTTAAGGCAGCTCCACCTGAAATAAAAGCTTTTAAATTACCACCAAATTTTTTTTGAATTTTTTTTCTTACTAATTTGTCTAAAGCAAAATCTTGAAGTTTTTCTATAAAAAGTAATTCATGTTTTTCAAATTTTTTTGTTCCCAATTCAATTGTTTTAGAAAATAGTTTTTGAGTGATCTTACTTTGATTAGATAACTGATTGTTTATTTTTTTATGCAATACCTCATAGAGCCTCGGCACAGCAGTCATTAAAGAAGGTTTGACACTCAGTAAATCATTAACAATTTGATCACGGTTTTCGTTGAAAAAAATTTCTGCTCCAATCAGAATAGGAAGGAAAAAACCAGCAGTGTGTTCATATGCGTGTGAAAGTGGAATTATAGATAAAAACTTATGGTCTTTAACTTCTAATTCTTTAACAAGTTCATTTGCACCTAAGATATTTGATATAATAGACTTGTGAGTAAGCATTACACCTTTAGGTTTACTGCTAGTGCCAGACGTATATATAATAGAAACCACATCATCTTCTTTGACTTTGTAAAGAGTGTCTTCTTTGAAACTCGATTTACCTAAACTTTTAGATCCCTTATCAATGAGATTATCGAAACTGTTAATAGTCTTATTTAATTTTGTACTCTTAACTTCATCAATGCATACTATATGTTTAATTTTATCTAATTTTGGCAAAATATTTTCTATAGTTGATAATAATTTTGAGTTCAAAAAAACAACAGAGGCTTCAGAGTGAGATAAGAGATAAAATATCTCATCTTCGTTGCTTGTGGTATAACCAGGAACAGTAATGGCACCTAAAGATATTATAGCTAAATCAACCACACACCATTTGTAAGAATTTTCAGCTATAATTGAAATCTTATCATTTTTTCTAACACCTATTTCATGTAAACCAAGACTTAAGTCTTGAACAAGATCACTAGCTTCGTTCCAAGAAATATGACTCCATTCACCATCTTTTTTGAAACCAAACAATGTTTTATTTTGATACAATAATGAGTTTTTAAAAAAAAGATGTGTTAATGTGTTCATTTAAATTTACCTAAATAATATTAATTTATTTTTAATCATATTTTTAATTAAATAAACAATAGTTTTTTTAATATAGAAATGTTTTTTTAATTAGAATATTTTATAATTTTGAAAGGTGTTTCAGTCATAAAAAACAAATTTATATTTTTCTTAGTCGCTTTAATTTTTTTTATAACACTTATTTTCACTATGCATAAAAATAACATAAGTTTTAAAAGTAGTTTTAATATCAACTTGATTGGAAATGACTTAGACCAATATTTAAAAAACAAAGAAAGTCAATTTTCTGATCTGAAAAAAGATGTTCAAAAAAAAATAATATGGTTTAGAAAAAAAAATACTAAAACTAATATTTCAATTGTATATATACATGGTTTTTCTGCTTCATCAGAAGAAGTACGTCCCCTTCCTGATTTAATCGGAAAAGATATAAGAGCAAATATTTTTTATACAAGATTAACAGGCCACGGAAGAAGTTCTGATGCAATGGGTTTGTCATCTATATCTAACTGGGTTAATGACCTACATGAAGCTATTGAAATTGGAAGTAGAATTGGTCAAAAAGTAATTTTGATTTCTACTTCAACTGGTGGCACATTGAGTGCTATTTCTGCATTAAATGATTATCTTTCAAATAAAATATTAGGATATATATTTATTTCACCTAATTTTGGTATAAATCATAAATTAGCCAATTTGATTTCATGGCCTTATTCTGAATATTGGTTGCATTTATTTATAGGAAAAACAAGAACTATAAAACCTAGAAACGAATTAGACAAAAAATTTTGGACATTATCATATCCTACAAAAGCTCTTATACCTATGGCTAGATTAGTCAAAAAAATTAATAACAAAAACTTTAATAATGTAAGTAACCCTGCTTTGTTTTACTTTTCAATGGATGACGAAGTTGTTGAACCTAAAAAAACTTTAGAATTTATTGAAAATTGGGGAGGTGAAACAAAAACTATAAATGTAAAAATGTCAGAGTTTGATGATAAATACTCACACGTGATTGCTGGAGATATTTTATCACCAGGGCAAACAGAGTTTGCAAGGAAAGAAATGGTTGAATGGATAAAAAGTTTGCCTAATTAAAAACTTAAGTTTTTGACAATATATCTTCAACTAATTTTTGTACTCTAAACGCCTCATTAATTGTAGCTAAACTATTAGGTTTATTATTTACTTTAAGAACCAAGTTATCAAGTTGAGCCTTTAAACTCACGGCTCTTGGATCTTTAGGTTCTCCCCTTAGAGGAATAAAATTATCACCAGCAGATACTGAATCTTTATAAAATTCTGAAACTTTTCTACTTTTTTTAGAACCTTTGACTGTGAATTCCTGTCTATCTGGTTGCTTACCACCGACACTAGCAAATATATTAACTGGCAAACCATCTTTATTTTCTAATTTAGCAAATACAGAAGTTTCACATAGTTCTGGGTCTGTTGGGTAGGAAGTATTAGCCCAAATTACTTTAAGAGGTCCTAAAACCCGTTCGGTAAAAAATATAAAGTGAGATATTACTTCTCTAGTCATACCGCCCTCTTTTTTAAATCTAAGCCAATCAGCTTCTTTTTGCCATTCACGAGGCCAAGAAGAGTAGGTAACAATAATATCAACACCAAGCATATCTCCCATTTCTCCACTATTTTTACTTACTAATAAATCAGCTAGAGCAATACCAGCAGCTTGAGTAAAATTTACAGCCATGGGAACATCATAATTTTGAAGTTTTTTAATAAAATTTCTACTGTCTTGAATGTTTATACCAAATGGTTTTTCTAAAAAAAGAGCTTTTCCCATTTCAACAGTTTTAATAGCATATATTTCCCTTATAGTTGGTGGACATGCTAAATAAACTAAGTCTGCTTTTTCAATCGCCTCATTAGCACTTTTCATAATTTTAGATTTATAATCTAGTTTTATCGCATTTTCACAAGCAATTGCGCTAGGATCCCATAAATAATCTGGGCTAAATTTTTTGTGCAACCTCATATGCTTCATCATACGAGTGCCCATTATACCCAAACCAATAATAGCTACACTAATTGTCATTTGCATTCCTTATTAATCTCAATATTAGAGTTACTTAAGCGGAAATGTTGAGGTGGCGTGACACAAAATTTCATTTTTATTATTTTCAGAATATACTTTTGTTTCTCCAATTGCGATAGTACTCCCAAATCTTTGAACTACACTTTCAATAATAAAATATTCTCCAAATGCAGGACGTATAAAGTTATTATTTTGTGAAAGTGTGCCTCTCTGTGATTTTAAGGATGTGTTCATAGCAATTGACATAGTTGTATCAATAACAGACATTATCACCTGTCCAGAGAGAGCACCAGTAACAAACTGATATTCTTTTGAGTTTTCTAACCTAGCTACTACCCTTCCCTCTTCTATTTTCAAAAAAGATAATTTAAGTTGTTTTACATAGGGAGCAAAAATGAAATCATATATTCTTTCAATATTATCAATAGTAATAGTTTCTGTTGGTAATTCATTTTTCATGGGTTTGTCCTTGAATGGGAAATAGATAAAATTGTAGCAAAAATTTATTCATTATGTCTCAGAAAAGATTCAGTTACACCAATACCAGCCGCATCATATGCATCATAAATTTCGTCTGCGCCAGAGGATTTTAATAAATCTGGATTACCCTGAGATCTTGTAGGCACTATTATTCTTCCTTTAAAACCATATCTTCTAGCCTGTTTTACCGACCAATTTTGAGCGTGAAATTCAGGTAAAGCAAGGATAATAGTTGTTAATTTACCAAACCTTAATTTAGACCAAAAACCTGGGTCCTCGGCATCTGCAAAGGATACTCTTTTTCCTTGTTTCAAAAGGTCTAGTGAAAGGTCAGTATTAGCATCAAAACCAACCACTTTAATGTTATTTTTAGATAAATTTTCAAATATTGCATTACCAATACGGCCCATACCGACAATCATAACTTGAGCTTCACCACAAGTGTGCGGTTGTTCGTCAGGATGATGTTTTTCTCTTTCAAACTTCACTAAATATTTTTCTAAGATCACATAAATCTCATGAATATATTTATTTAAAATAGACCCAATGATAAAACTTAGACTGACAGAACAAACTAAAACTGCAAATAAACTATCATCAACTATTCCAATTTTAAGCCAGTGTGCTAACAAAATTAAAGAAAATTCAGAATATGTTAAAAGTGAAATTGAAATTAAGAAGGAAGAGTAAGCTCTTAAATTTACAAAAATTAATAAGAAAAAAAGCACAACTAATTTAATAATTAGAAACATTATTATTATTAATGACTCTGAAACAATTTCAAAGCTTAAATTCAACTTCATTCCCAGTGAAATAAAAAAAGCCAATAATAAAATCTCTCTTAAACTCCAGATTTTTTCAGCTAAATTTTGTGACCTTTTATAATTAGAGAGTAACATCCCTAAAATAAGGGCTCCTATTTCACCAGTTAAACCTAATTTTTCAAAAAGATAACCTCCTAATAATAACGCAATTAATACTGAAGCTAATAATTCTAATTCCTCACTTGTTTCTAATTTAATTAAAAACTTTTTTAAAATAGGGATAATTAAAGGAATAAAAAATAAGTATAGTGTATTAAATGATAAATTATTACTACTAGTGTATAGTAATAAAGTTAATGCTAAAATATCTTGAAATATAAGTATTAAGATAGAAATTCTACCATGAAATGAATTCATTTCTTGTCTATCTTCTAATGATTTAGATGCGATAATTGTACTTGAAAAAGTTAAAGCTATACATAACAAAACCTTAACTTCTAAGTTAACATTTAAGTTAATTAAAAAGAAATAAACAAAACTTACTACTGCCGCGTGAATAAAAAAGACTTTTAAAAAGGTAAAATTTAAAAAAGCCGAAGGTTTAACCTTGAGGCCAATAGAAAACAATAGTAACTCAACGCCAATTTTTGAAGGAAAATCAAGTAAACCATTAACATCTGCAAAATTAAAATATTTGAATAAAAAACCAGAGAAGATAAAACCAATTAAAATTGGTAAAGATAAAATTTTAAAAACTTGTCCGCAAATTAATGCGCCACCCATCCAAAATAAAAACATTTCCATGATATTTATATATAAAACTGGTAAAAATAATTAAATCATAACAAAAAATTAGATAATTATTTTATCATAAAGATAAATTTGAGCTTAATTATTGGGCATTATTTTAAAAATTACTATGGTTTATAATTAAATACAAAACTTTGATTTTTAGTTATTATTTAAATGAAAGTAATATAAAATTTAGAAATTTAAATTATAAAGACTATCTACATGGTCTACAAAATTAAAAATATAGATGAAGCTTTTATTAGTGATGACTCAGTTAGAACAAATTATAGAAAGTATTATAATTGGTTTAACAATCAAAACTTTTCTAATTTAGCAAAAAAAAATTCAGAAGCTTTTAAATTTTTTAAAGATACCGGAATTACATTCAAAGTCTATTCTGAGAACAATGATGACGAAAATCTCATACCATTCGATATTGTACCTAGAATAATAAATAGAAGAGAATGGGAAAAAATTGTTAAGGGCATAACTCAAAGAGTTATTGCAATTAACTTGTTTCTAAATGATATATATTCAAATCAAGAAATAGTTAATTCAGGTATAATACCTATAAGTTTATTGAAAAATAATTCTGCATTTTTTCCTGAAATGATGGGTCTTACTCCTCCTAATAAAATATACAATCATATATCTGGAATTGACTTAATAAAAACTGAGAAAAATGATTTTTATGTTTTAGAAGATAATGTGAGAGTTCCCTCAGGTGTTTCTTATATGATTGAAAATAGAGATACTATGATGAAATTGTTTCCTGATTTATTTTCTAAATACGCTGTAACTGATAATAGAGATTATCCTAATAGATTATCCAAAATTTTAAAAAATTGTTCACCTTTGAATCGAAAAAAAGAACCTAACATTGCTGTTCTTACACCAGGCGTTCATAATTCTGCTTTTTTTGAACATGCTTTTTTAGCTGATCAATTAGGCGCAGAATTAGTTGAAGGGAAAGATTTAAGAGTTCTTGATAAATTTCTAAAAATGAAAACCATTAGAGGATGGGAAAAAATTGATATTTTATACAGAAGAGTTGATGACGAGTATCTAGATCCTCTAACATTCAAAGAAGATAGCTTTCTGGGCGTGCCTGGTTTAATGGAAGTCTATAGAAACAAAAATATCACAATAGCAAATGCACCAGGAACTGGGATAGCTGATGATAAAGCTATATATTCTTATATTCCGGAAATTATAAATTTTTACCTTGGTGAAAAATCTATATTAAAAAATGTGAAAACTTTTAAATGCAGTAATCAAAATGATTTAAAATACGTATTAGATTTTATAGGTGATTTAGTAGTAAAGGAGGTACATGGATCTGGTGGATATGGAATGTTGATTGGTCCGTTATCCAGTAAAAGTGAAATTTCTGAATTTAAAAATAAAATCTTAAAAAATCCAAATAATTATATTGCTCAACCAACATTATCTTTGTCTACTTGCCCAATCTTTACCAAAAAAGGTTTATCACCTAGACATGTTGATTTGAGACCATTTGCTTTATTATCTAATGACGGTGTATCTGTAACAAATGGTGGTCTTACAAGAGTAGCATTAAAGAAAGATTCTTTAGTAGTTAATTCCAGCCAGGGTGGTGGTACTAAAGATACTTGGGTATTAGGTGAATAATGTTAGGTAGCACTGCAGATTCTTTATTTTGGATGTTTAGGTATATTGAAAGGGCTGAGAATACTCTTTGTTTAATAGAAAGTGGTTTTCAACTACATCTGATTTCTTCAAAAAATTTAAAAAACGAGTGGGATGCTATTCTTAAAACTAGTTCAATTAGGCAATTTTTTACAAAAAATAATGTTCAACTAGATAGTCTAAAAATTATAAATTTTATGTTTAAAGATGAAAAAAACTCTAATAATATTTACCTGTTAATTTCAAAAGCAAGAGAAAACGCAAGAAGATCCAGAGTTGCTATTACTCTTGAAGTTTGGGAGTCGGTTAATACTTGCTGGCTATACTTAAAGGAACAGACTAAAAAAAATGTGACTGAAAATAAAGTCCAAACTATTATAAAAAATATTAGAGAAAAAATTGCGCTTATTTACGGCTTTTTACAGAAAACTATGTTGAAAGATGAAATCTTGAGTTTTTGTAGTTTAGGGACTTATATCGAAAAATTTAATAATACTGCAAGAATATTGAATACAAGACAATATTTACTCGTTGAAGAAAAGTTATATGGTTTAGAAAATTACAATAATTTTCAATTAGAAATGATTTTAAGATCTATTTCATCATATAGATCCTTTATGTGGAAAAATCAAAATACAATAAACTCTAAAAAAGTATCAAATTTTCTAATATCGGACAAAGATATGCCTAGGTCATTAATGTTTTCTATTCAAGAAACTATAAGATGTATTAAAGTCATACTTAATAGGAATATTTATAAGAGCAAATGCTATAAAACAGCCCAAAATATTCAAAAAAAAATAAAATCAAGAAGAATGTTTTCTAATTATTATTCATTTTTAAATGATTTAATAGAATTAAATATGAAATTAGCTAATGAAATAGAGGAAGAATTTAATTTTCACTAAAAATTATGATTTTAAAAATTAAGCAAAAAATAAATTATGATATTAACGGTACAGTTAATTTTGGCTATAACAAGTTAATTCTAACCCCACAGAATGACCACAATCAAACAATTAGATCTTGGGATATTACCATTGAAGGAGGTGTAAAGGAACTTAGCTCTTCGGATCATTTTGGTAACTTGATCGATTTAGTGAGCATAGAAAGTAATTCTACAAAAATTAAATATGATGTTGTTGGAGAGATTGAAACTAAGAATACTAGTGGGATAACTAAAACATTTAAACAAGACTTACCACTTTGGTGTTATACATCTGACACTAAACTTACGAAGCCAGGTAATAACATAGTTAGATTTTATGAAAAAAATCCTATTGATTTCAATAATTTAATTAAAAGTCTTCATGATTTATCTTACAAAGTTAAATCTAGTATTAAATATAAAAGTGGAAAAACTGATTATAAAACCAATGCTGAAGAAGCATTCAGGAATAAAGTTGGTGTTTGTCAAGATCACACTCATATATTTTTATCTATCCTTCGACTAAATAACTTACCATGCAGATATGTAAGTGGTTTTTTCCTACCAAAAAATAAAAGTCAAAATCTTGCTATGCACGCATGGGCTGAGGTTTTTGTTGAAGATTTAGGGTGGATAGGTTTTGATATATCTAACGGAGTTTCTCCTGATGATAGTTACGTTGTTATAGCAAAAGGTTTTGATTATAATAACATTGCACCAGTTAGAGGTGTTATTAATGGTGTATTTGTTGAAAATCAAAATCTAGAGTTAAGTATTGAAAAATTGGATCAATAAGTTGGATAATAAATGACTTACTGTGTAGGACTAAAATTAAATCGTGGCTTAGTTTTTATCTCAGATACTCTAACTAATGCTGGTATAGATAATATAAATACTAATAAAAAGATGTTTAATTGGCACGAAGATAACGAAAAATGCATTGTTTTACTTACATCTGGAAATTTAGCAACATCTCAAGCTACTATTAACCTAATCAATGAAGGTATTCAAGACCACGAAAATAATGAAAATAACATTCTAAAAGCAAATTCTATGTTTCAGGTAGCAAGGATTATAGGTAAAATTTTAAGAAATATTTCAAGTGAATACGCATCTGACGGACAAGCTGGAGAAAATCCCTATTCATCTACGTTTATACTTGGCGGGCAATTTAAAGGACAAAGCCATAAGTTATTTTTGATTTATCCAGAAGGTAATTTTATTGAAGCATCTGAAGATCAACCTTTTTTTCAAATTGGAGAAACTAAATATGGGAAACCTATTTTAGTACGAGCATTAGAACAAGATGCAACTTTTGGAGACTCAATAAAACTATTATTAGTATCATTTGATAGTACTATGAAAGCTAATGTTTCTGTTGGAATGCCAATAGACATATGCACAATAAAAAAAGATGAATATCAAATTAACAAACAAATTAGAATAAAAAAGAATGACCCATATTTTCAGAAAATTTCAAATGGATGGGGGGAATCCCTCAAAAAAAGTATTAAAGAACTCCCATCATTTAATTTTATCAAATAATTAAAAGTTTTGGTATTTAGTTACTAAATTATATTATAATAATTAAATAAAATAACACTTAGGGAGTATGTTTTGAAAGTTGGAAAACATCTCTGTGATATCCCAGAAAAATTAGTTTTTCATGGTGCCTTTGGATTAAAAAAAAAGCAACCTAATGTCCTGCTGCTTTTACCAAAAACAAGAGGACCAATCGGCATACAAAACTTTAAAAAGTTAATTAAAGATAATTTCAACTTACTCGAATATGATGACGTTGCAACTGAGAAATTAGGTATTTTTAGCACGTCTAATATTACTTCTCTTAAAAATAAGGCTTTAGCTGTAAATATTGCTTTGGAAAAATGGAAAGGGATTAAATTTCATATTATATGTCATTCCACTGGTTGTGGTTTAGGAACATTTATAGCAAAAAATAATGTTGAAGAGTGTGAAAGTCTTATTTTAATTAGCCCTTGGAATAGAAAAGATAAAGAATTTACTTCAATACAAAAAAATAGAGTAGATAATTCCAAAAATCTAGAAACTATTATGTATCTTAAAAGTGAATATAATCTTTTATATTCTGCTGAATACATTCACAAATATAAGGTACAATTTAGTAAACATATACTTAATCAGAAAAATAACATTATTGACGTCATTAATATAGAAAAGCGATTAAATTCCATTTTGGATTGTAATATTGGAGACGAACTTCATAAACTTAAACAGCCAAAATTGTTTATCCATGCTCTTGATGATAAATTAATGAAGGTCTATCATGTCAAAGAACTTCAGAAGCTCTGTGACAACTCAGAATTAGTTACTTTTGATAAAGGTGGTCATATGCTAACGGAAACACGAACAAATGAGCTAATTAAACATATTAAGAAGTTCTTAATTTAATAGGAAGATAATATGAGTGTTAACCCAAACGCTTCAAATAATGTTTCAGATCATATATCTATTGAGGGACTTGTAATAGCCAAATTCTCCAGATCGGTTTTTAAAGAAATGCAACACGGAAAAATTACTGCTGCAAATTGTACCTGCAGTGTCTGGGAAAACTTTAATGAAACGATAAGTAAATTAACTGTTTGGAATGATCATTTTAAAAAAAATAGCGATATTATTTGTCATGTCAAATCTACAGATGATATAATTAAAGCACATGCAAATAAAAAAGTTGGGATAATTCTTGGATGGCAAAATACAAGTGCTATCGAAGACGATATAAATAAACTTCAAATTTTTTATGATTTAGGAGTTAGAATAGCCCAACTAACATACAATACTCAAAATCTAGTTGGTTCTGGTTGTTGGGAAACAAACGATGGAGGTTTATCTGACTTTGGTAGGGATGTAGTAAGTGAGATGAATAGACTAGGCATGTTAATTGACTTGTCACATGTAGGACCTAAAACAAGTTCAGATACAATCAGTTTCTCAAAGTCACCTGTCGCATATACTCATTGTTGCCCAGCTATCAAAAAGCATCCAAGAAACAAAACAGATGATCAGCTTAAAGAAATCGCTAACAAAGGTGGAATGATAGGATTTGCAAGCTACACACCTTTTTTATCAAAAGGTGCTGATAGCAGCATTGATGATTGTGTTGAGGCAATGGGATATATGATTAATATTGTAGGAGAGGATAGTGTTGGCATAGGTACAGATTGGGTTCAAGATCAAGAAATAGCATTTTTTGAATACTTACAAAGAGACAAAGGAACAGGTAGATTTGTTTCAACTCCTTACAAAGATGTACCACCCATGCCAAAGGGAATTTCAAAACTGGACCAATTTCAAAATTTTGTATCTGCAATGAAGCGTGCTAGATGGTCAACAAAACGTATTGAAAAAATACTAGGACAAAATTGGTTATTATTTTTTAAACAAATATGGAAGTAAAAAAGCTTATAAACATAACATGAAAAACTATAATTTTTGTAGATTAAACATGCTATAAAAGTGATGATCCCTATGAGGTTAGAAGTCCTATGGAAATGTATCTAGCTATATCTAACTATCATTGATTATTTCAAGCATTGAGATTATGCACAGCTATATATAATTAGCAATAGCTGAAAATAGTTTTGTTTGGCAACAAAATTGGCACCAAAATACTTTTGTAACTTTTTTTGTAAGAATTAATAATATGATTAAAAACGTCATATTTAATGTAAAGCAGACATATTAAATTAATTTTTTGTAAGGTTGTAATCAATAAATCAGGTTGGTGAAAACATTGCACCTTCTATATCTATTGAAAATTTTGATGCTGAATACCATTCACTTACTTTAAAAGTTTTAAAAATAATACCTGACGAAAAGTTAGTTGAGCAAATCAACATTACTTCAACATCTTCATAATCCAAAGCAATTGTATCAATAACTCCCTTCCACCAATGGGGATTTCTTACTGTCACATGGGCATTTTCACCATTAGGCAACAAAGCTGCAGCCTTATAGCAAGCTACATTGATAACTAATAATTTTTTGGATAATTTAAATAAATCCTTAACTACACTTGCTATATCAGCAACAAAAATATGCTCTAAAACATCTACACATACAACACAATCAGATCTAACCTTTTTTAATAAACTTCTAGCTGGTTCAAATGTGTTAACTTCTTCTAGGCCAAAAAATTCTTTTGCGGACTTTCCAGTAATTGGATCAAAGTTGATGGCATCCCAGTTAGATCCACCACCACCATAATCTAAAACCGTATTTATTTGTTCCTGTTGCATATTTTGTTTAACAACATTTCGAAATTTTTGAAGTTCAAAATCATTGTAAACACTTTGAACTTTTATGCCATCTATTCTGTCATAGCCCTCTTTTACCATTTTTTTGTAATATTTAATTAAATCTGTACCTTTTTTTGAGAGCTTTAACATGAATAACAACTTTTTTTATTTTAAATTTAATTTAAAAGTGCAATTCGTATACCAAAAAAATTAATATTTAATTATTGACTATAATTACTTTCCAAAAAAAACTCATCATAACTAAAATGAAATTGATAACACAAATAAAACTTCAAAAATTATAAAATCAACAGATAAAATTAGTAATTTTGATATTGAATATGTAAAAAATTAACGAGCATGACTTTTAAAGACAATAGATATAACTGCCTTGGTGCCAAAAAAAGATGGGCTACGTCAACACCATTGGCACCAAATTGACATAACAATTTAACAAAAAATATCAGACACTTAGATGGTGATCCCTACGAGATTCGAACTCGTATTGCCGCCGTGAAAGGGCGGTGTCCTAACCATTAGACGAAGGGACCACTTGAGGATTGTATTAACTCTAATTTTAATAAAAATCAAGTAACATCTGCATAAATAATATCATCCAGCATAAGCTCAATAGATTTTGTATTATTCCATGTATCAACGTTTAATGTGCCTAAGAAATTAAAATTAACATTTTCATAATTATCAAATACTTTGTTCAAAGCATTATTAAGAAGATTAAACTTTTTAACTTTTAATTTTTTTGACGACGCATCATTGATATAAAAAGATGCATGTTCATTGTTTGAACCAAACCTTCTAAAAGATGAAATTTTAGAATTAGGTATGATAAATTTTGGCTCTTCCAGACCCGGCCCCCATGGACCTAATTTATCAAGCCATTCTGCCAAATCTAAAGTACAAGCGGAAATTGGTATTACTGAGGTTGCAATATATGAAATTTTAGGAATTTCAGCATTCATTAAGTCATTTACCTTTTTATTTATATATTCAATAAAATTATTTATCTTATTAGGATCAATGGTAAACCCAGCAGCCATATCGTGACCTCCACCAGAATTAATTATATTTAAACTTAAAGCTTCTAAAATTATTTGTCCTAAAGGAATCCCGTGAATTGATCTACCAGATCCTTTACCTACACCATGTTGATTAATAGCAATAATACAAACTGGCCTATTATATAATTCCTTCATTCTACCAGCAACTATACCAATAATACCTTCATGAAAATCATTTCCATAAACAACTAATGCAGCTGGAACCTCACTATTATTTTCCGAAATTATTTTTTCAATCTGTCCTACAATTTTACTTTCTAATTCACTAGTTAAAAATTTTCGCTTTTTATTTAAATCATCTAACTTAATTGCAATTTCAAAAGCTTTATTTTCGTCAGTCTCTTTTAAAAGATATACACCTAGTTCACTATTACCAATTCGTCCCCCAGCATTAATTCTAGGACCTAATGAAAACCCTAAAGCTTGAGTATTTGGTACACTTTTTAATTTACTAATATCTGAAAGAGCTTTGATGCCAAAATTTTCTCTTTTTTTCATTATTGAGAGACCTTGCTTTACAAATGCCCTATTTAAATTAATTAGAGGCACTACATCACAAACAGTCCCCAATGCTACGAGATCTAAAAATTGAAATAAATCAGGTTCCTTTTTATTTTTAAAAAAACCTTTTTTTCTAAGTTCTCTATTAAGTCCAATAAGAAAAATAAATGTCACACCGGCCGCACACAAATCTTCATATCCTTTATGATTATCAACTCTTTTAGGATTAATGATTGCGTATGCTGGAGGTAATCTTATGTCTGGAATATGATGATCAATAACTATTAGATCTATATTAACAGAATTCATTGCTTGCAAAGGTTCAAATGATGAAATACCACAATCGACGGTTATAATTAATTCAGAACCTTTTTCATGAAGAGCTTTTAAAGCTTTTTCATTTGGACCATAGCCTTCTAAAAATCTATCAGGTATATGAATGAATGTTTTACAACCACATTGCTCTAGATAACTTGATATCATAGCAGCAGATGTTGCTCCATCTACATCATAATCTCCAAAAATTCCAACTGGCCGCGAGTTTAGAACTTCATCTACCAACCTTTTAACACCTTTTTCTAAATCTTTAAATAAAAAGGGTTCTGGGAGAAGGTTTTTCAGCTTTGGAGTATAAAAATTATCAAAATCATCTAAATTTATTTCTTTAAACATTAAATAAGGAGAAATAAAATTTGGTAAATTATATTTTTGAGATAAATAGTCTACAAATCTTCTAGTCAAATCATCTAAAACAATAATTTTCCAATCAGCATTACTTACTGATTTTTTAGAGTTGTATAATATAGTTTTGGACAAATTAAAAACTTATTAAAAATTTTACGAATAAATGCTCAAGCAAACAGGTTTAGTAATAACACCATCTAATTTTATTATCGACTTTAATGCATCTTCTAATACTGAATTATTAGCTTTGTGAGTAATAATTACTAACTCTGCTGTTTTATCTTCTTGGTTTGATTTTTGGATAACACTTTCAATGGATATATTATAATCTTTAAAGATACATGTTAAATCGGCAAGAATACCAGATTTATCAACGACATTTAACCTCAAGTAAAACTTAAATTTTTCTTTGTAAGGAACTGTTTTAAAATTGACTTTTATATCATAAGAGTTTCTGCCAAATGAAAATAATTTAGTTCCGTTAGCAATGTCTACTATATCTGCCAGTACAGCTGAAGCTGTAGGTTCTCCCCCTGCTCCAGCTCCTGTAATCATAACAGAGCCAGCTAGGCTTGATTCAATTTGAACCGCATTAATAACACCAGAAACATTTGAAAGACCAAAGTTCTTTGCAATCAGCCAAGGCTTAACTGAACAAAATAGTTCTTCTTTACCGTTAAGATCTTTTGATATTAGAGAGTTTCCTAATAATTTTATCTTATAACCCAAATCATTACAGTACTTTATATCATTAAGTGAGATTTCTCTTATTCCTTGTATAGATAAATCTTCTAAATTTGGCATTTTCCCATACGCCAAAGCAGATAAAATTATTGTTTTATGAGCTGCGTCTATACCATCTATATCAAAAGAAGGATCAGCCTCCGCATAACCTTTTTTTTGAGCATCAGCTAAGACCTCCTCAAATCCTTTTTCAGCCACTTCCATCTCTGATAAAATATAATTTGCCGTACCATTTAGTATTCCAGTTAATTCTGTAATATCATTTACAATTAGGCCCTCTCTTATAAGCTTTAAAATAGGAATCCCTCCAGCTACAGATGCTTCAAAGGAAAAAAATAAATTGTTTTTTTCGGCTAATTCAGCAAGTTGCTTACCATACTTTGCTATTAATGCTTTGTTCGCTGTGATTAAAGATTTTTTATTTTCTAATGCTGTAAAACATAGTTTTTTTGCAACTCCTTCATCACCACCTATTAATTCGACTATAACATCAATATCTTTAGAACAAGCCATTTTGAGCGGATCATCAAAAAATCTAATACCACTCACGTCAATTTTTCTTTTTTTATTTTTTGACTTTGCTGAAACTGCCACTAATTCAAATTCAAAAAGATTTTTTTGTACTCTGAAACCTTTTATAAGTTGATAGGCAACCTCTTCACCTACATTCCCAAGACCTGCAATTCCAATTTTTAAAAGGCTCATAATTTTATCCTTTGTTATTTTATAAATACTTATATGATAAATTTAAAATAAAAAAAAGGTGCGCAAAGCACACCTTTTGAATAAAAAATTGAATAAAACCTATCTTTTAGAAAATTGAAAGCTTTTTCTTGCTTTTGCTCTACCGTATTTTTTACGCTCTACAACTCTAGAATCTCTTGTAAGCATACCTGCAGTTTTAAGAGGTTTTCTTAGTTCGGGCTCAAATAAGCTTAGGGCTCTGCTCAAGCCATGCCTGACTGCGCCAGCTTGTCCTGACAAGCCACCACCTTTTACTGTAGCAATGACATCGAACTGGTCTTTACGCTCAGTTATATCAAAAACAAAATTAAGTTGCATTTGTAAGACAGGCCTAGCAAAGTAGTTAATCATTTCTTTTCCATTAATTAAAACTTTTCCAGTACCCCTTTTCACCCAAACTCTCGCTGTTGACTCTTTTCTTCTACCTGTAGCATATGACCTTCCAAGTTTGTCCATTTTTGGTTCAATCTGGATAACCTGATTTTTTTCATTTTCTTTTAATTTAGATAAATCACTTAAATCATTAATTTCTTTTTTTTCTTCAGTCATAATTAAACCTTTAACTATTTTTTCTATTCATAGATTTTACATCTAAAGATTGTGGAGATTGCGCTTCATGTGGATGATTGCTACCAGCATAAACATAAAGCTGTCTCATTACTTGACGTCCTAAAGGACCACGAGGGATCATTCTTTCTACCGCTTTACGTATAACTCTATCAGGAAATCTACCATCTAAAATCTTATCTGCCTTTCTTTCCTTTATACCTCCTGGATAGCCTGTATGCCAATAATATGTTTTTTGTGATCTCTTATTTCCTGTTAAGACAACTTTTTCACAATTTGTAACAATTATATTGTCTCCACATGCCATGTGAGGAGTAAAACCAACCTTATGTTTGCCTCTTAATCTATTTGCAATAATTACTGCTAAACGACCTAAAACCAAACCTTCCGCGTCTACGATAAACCAATCTTTGGTTATGTCTTTAGGCTTAGCCGAATAAGTACCTTTTAAAGCCATTTGATTTCCTTAAAAAAAGTTTGAGTACATTTAATTAAACAAAGAACATCTAACCCTTTTAATTTTATCAGTCAATCAAAAATTGTAATTATTATTTATTATTTTCAACAGCTTAAAACGATGAGTATCATAATACCACATTAAAAATGTGAACAAAGAGTCCTAGATTAATTTAATAAAAAACATTATATTTATTTTTTATTACATTTAATTAATTTTCAACTAATAAGACAAAGAGTTTTTTTATGGATAATGATGGTAAATTCAAAAATATTTTGAAAAATATTACAGATGGAAATAAATTAAACACCACACAAAGTAAGTTAGCTTTTGAGATAATAATGTCCGGAGAAGCTACTGACGCTCAAATTTCATCTTTTTTAACTGCTATAAAAATGCAAAGTCATAACCCAATCGTTATCGCTGCAGGTGCAGAAATACTTAGAGAAAAATGTTTAAAAGTTCCGTCAAATGAGGAAACGATAGATGTAGTTGGAACTGGTGGTGATAATTTAGGAACGTTGAATATTTCTACTGCAGTATCTTTCGTATTAGCTGGAACTGGCGTGCCAGTTGCAAAACATGGTAATTATTCCGCAACTTCTAAGTCAGGTGCCGCTAATGTTCTAAAATCTTTATCAGTTAATATAGACTGCGGAATAGATATAGTAGAAAAATGCTTAAATAATATAGGTATTTGTTTTTTGTTAGCACCAAAACATCATTCTGCAATGAAATATGTTGGCAAAATAAGACAAGAAATTGGAATTAGGACTATATTCAATTTACTTGGTCCATTGTCTAATCCCGCTTTGGTGAAAAGGCAATTATTGGGTGTATATGATAAATCATTAATTTTACCGTTTGCAGAATCTTTAAAAAGACTTGGGTCAACACATGCGTGGATAGTTCACGGAAGTGATGGATTAGATGAGGTAACTATTACAGGTAAAACGCATTGTGCAGAATTAAAAAATGGTTCAATTAGAGAGTTCACGATTAATCCATCTGACATAGATATTCCTGTAGCTAACATCAATGAAATTATTGGAGGAGAACCAACAGAAAATGCAAAGGAAATAATTGAATTATTTAATGGTAAAAAAAGTACATTTAGAAATGTAGTTGTGTTAAATTCAGCTTCAGCTTTGGTTGCAACAGGGCATACCAAGTCCCTAGAAGAAGGTGCAAGTATGTCTATTAATTCGTTGGATAATGGAAAGGCTTTAAACAAATTAAATGAGTTAATTGAAATGACAAACAGTTAAGGTTTAAAGACACTGATGATTACAAAATTACAAGAAATTATAAACTACAAAAAAGAAGAGTTTTCTTATAGAAAAAGTCAGATAACAGATTTTGAATTGCATTCAATAATAGACAATCAAAAAAAACCAAGAGGCTTTATTAACAAACTTAATGATCCAAAGAAATTAAACTTAATTGCAGAAATTAAAAAAGCATCTCCAAGTAAAGGACTTATTAGAAATGATTTTGATCCTTTATATTTAGCGAAATGTTTTAGAGATGGTAGTGCTTCATGCCTGTCTGTTTTAACTGATGAAAAATACTTTCAGGGAAATAATAAATATATAAATATTATAAAAAAAGAAGTTGATTTACCTATCTTAAGAAAAGATTTTATAGTCGACCCTTGGCAAATAAAAGAGTCAAGATCACTAGGAGCAGACTGTATATTGTTAATAATGGCAGCTTTAACCCTAAATGAGGCGATTATGTTAGAACAAGAAGCAAAAAATTTTGGAATGGATGTATTAGTAGAAACTCATACAAAGGAAGAAATAGAAATGGCTAATAAGCTTGATACCTTATTAGTTGGTATAAATAATAGAAATCTTAAAACTATGGAAGTTGATATAAATAATACTTTAAAATTAAAAAGTTTTATTAACCCTGATAAAATTATTGTAGCCGAAAGTGGTCTTAAAAATAATTTAGATTTACAATTACTTAAAGAAAACGGAATACAAAACTTTTTGATTGGAGAGAGCTTAATGAAAGAAAAAGATTTGACTTTGGCAACAAAAAAAATATTGGGGTTAATGAATTGAATAAAAATAAATTAACCCATTTAGATGACGATGGAAATCCATCTATGGTTGATATCAACAAAAAAGAAATGACAGAAAGAGTTGCAATTGCATTCGGAAAGATAACAATGCAAACAGAAACTCTTCAAAAAATACTAGATATAAAAATAAAAAAAGGAGACGTACTAAATGTTGCTAAAATAGCAGGAATAATGGCTGCAAAGAGAACTGACCAACTGATACCATTATGTCATACGATACCTTTATCCTATGTTAAGGTGGATTTGAAACCTGAAATAATAGAATCATGTATAAATATAAAAGCTGAAGCAGCCTTAGTAGGTAAAACTGGTGTTGAAATGGAAGCTTTTACCGCAGTTTCAGTTGCTGCACTAACTATTTATGATATGTGTAAAAGTATTGACAGAGAAATGGTTATATCCGACATAAAACTTATTCATAAATCGGGTGGTAAGTCCGGAGAATTTAATGCAAAAGTCTAATTTGTTATCATTAGACGAAGCTATTAAGAAAATTAAATTAAGTTTTGATAAAATTAGCACTGAGGATGTTTTTATCCAAAATGCCTTAGGCAGATGTTTGTCAAAACCAGTTGTAAGCAATATAGACAATCCAAAATATGATGTATCTTCCATGGACGGTTATGCCGTAAATTACAATAATTACACAAAAATAAATAAAGAAACCACGAAGAAGCTAAAAGTAATCGGAGAGTCTTCTGCTGGAAATTCATTCTCAAAAAAAATTGAAGGACTAGAAACAGTTAGAATTTTTACTGGGGCCAAATTACCTTCAGGAAGTGATACAATAATTATCCAAGAAGATGTTAGAAATTCATCAAATAAGAAATATGTTGAAACAAAGATTAATATCAAAAAAAACCAGTTTGTTAGAAAAAAAGGTTTGGATTTTAAAAAAAATGAAATCCTATTTAACGAAGGTATAGTAATTAAGTCTCGACACATTGGTTCCATTGCTATGACTGGCCAAACTTGGTTATCTGTTTCAAGAAAACCAATTGTTTCAATATTATCTACTGGAAATGAAATTATAAAGGTAGGAGAATCACCAAAAAAAGACCAAATACCAAATGGCAATAGTCTTATGCTTGCTGCAATGATTCAAGAATTTGGTGGAATACCAAGAATATTGCCTGTTGCTGGTGATAATGAATTAGATATATTTAAAATTTTAAAAGAAGCTAGTGATTGTGATTTAATTGTAACTACAGGTGGGGTTTCAGTTGGTAAATATGACCTCATTCAAAAGGCATTAAAACATTTTAAAAGAAACAAAACTGAATTTTGGAAAATTGCTATGAGACCTGGTAAACCATTATTATTCTCAAAAGTAAATGGTACTCCTTTGATAGGGCTTCCTGGCAATCCAGTTTCATCAGGAGTTTGTTCTCTAATTTTTGTTAATATTGCTATTAGGACAATGTTAGGAAACACTAATAAATTTCCAATATTTGAAAAAGCTATTTTGCGTGGAGAACTGTTACAAAATGATCAACGTTTTGATTTTGTTAGAGCTAATGTTAAATATAAAAATGGTGATATTTATGCCGTTCCAATAAGTGTACAAGATAGTTCCATGATAACTAAATTTTCTCATTCAAACTGTTTGATAGCAAGAGAACCTTTTGATGATATTAAAAGTAATGGTGAGATAGTTAAAATATTAAAATTTCCAAATAATATTTAAAAGCTTGTATTTTATTATTAATATGTTAGAACAAACCATGAACGTTTGAGGTTGTGATGTTAACACAAAAACAAAACCAATTATTATCTTTTCTCATAAAGCGAATAGAAGAGGACGGTATTTCACCCTCCTACGAGGAAATTTGCATAGAATTATCCTTGAAATCTAAATCTGGAATCCACAGAATTGTAAAATCTCTAGAGGAAAGAGGTTACGTTGAACGTTTAGAGAATAAAGCTAGAGCAATAGCTCCAAAAAAATATACTAATGGTCAAACATATATAACCAATGTAATAAATCTTACTAATAAATTTTTAGATAAAAAGTCAAGTGTAATAAAAGAGCCAAAAAACTCTAATACTGAACAAATTCCACTTTTGGGGAAGATTGCCGCAGGAACACCAATAGAGGCCATATCTAATTATGATGAATTTATTGAAGTGCCTTCTTCATATATATCTTCCAAGGAGTGTTTTGCACTACATGTTGAGGGAGACTCAATGATAGACGAAGGTATTTATGATGGTGATACTGTTATAATAAATAAACAAACAGATATTAAAAATGGCGATATAATTGTCGCCTTAATCGACAAAGAGGAAGCCACACTTAAAAAGTTCAGACAAAAAGGTGATAGCATAGCTCTTGAACCTGCTAATAAGCATTATAAAACCCAAATTTATGGCCCTGATAGAATTACTATTCAAGGTAAGATGTGTACGCTTATAAGAAAATATTAAAAAGTCTTTATATTTTCTGTAATGTATGTAACTAGTTAACAACTCATTAAAAACGGGAATAATTTTGGAAATTGTAACTAGATTTGCTCCTTCACCTACAGGTTATTTGCATATAGGCGGAGCTAGAACCGCAATATTTAACTACTTGTTTGCCAAAAGACACAACGGTAAATATTTAGTTAGGATAGAAGATACAGACACAAAAAGATCAACCACCGAAGCAGTTGAAGCTATATATGATGGTCTTAATTGGCTTGGCATTAATTCTTCAGAAAAAATAATATACCAATCTAAAAACTTAGAATCGCACGTGAAGGTTGCTTATGAGCTTTTAGACAAGGGTTTTGCTTATAAATGCTTCTTAAATTCAGAAGAATTAAATGATTTAAGGATTAAAAGTAGAGCTAATGGAAAACCGATAAAATCTCCATGGAGAGATAATAAATGTAACAGTGAAAAAGATGAATTTGTTATTAGGCTTAAAATGCCCTTAAAAGGTACAACTACTATAAAAGATTATGTGCAAGGAGAGGTATCGGTAAAAAACGAAATACTTGATGACATGATAATTCTTAGATCTGATAAAACACCAACGTATATGTTATCTTCAGTAGTTGACGATTATGAAATGGGTATAACTCACATAATTAGAGGAGATGATCACTTCAACAATGCATTTAGACAAATACAAATTATTAATTTTTTAAACTGGAAAAAACCTTATTATGCACACATTCCATTAATACATGGAACAGACGGTTCTAAATTATCTAAAAGACATGGAGCAACGAACTTAATCGATTATCGTAATATGGGCTTTACAAGTGAGGCAATCTTATCATATTTGACGCAATTAGGATGGACATCTCATAATGATAACGATGAAGATTATGAATTAGAAAAAGCCGTTAAATTATTTTCACTAAAAAAAATTAACAAATCTCCTGCTAAATTCGATATTAAAAAACTTTACAGCATTAACTCGAAGTACCTAAATAAAATCGATATTAATACAATATATAATTTATTAACTGAAAGGTTTGAATTAGTTTTAAATATTAATCAGGAAAAAAGAGTAAAAGCACTATTACCTGACCTTTTAAAAAGAGTTAATGTATATATAGACCTAAAAGATGACTTTGAATGGATAATTGATGATAACTTTCTTTGTAAAGAAACAAATAAGGTAAAACTATTGCAAGATAATAATTTAATAATTAACGGTATCGGTGATTTATTAAAAAAATGTGAATGGAGCAAAATATCTATAGACTATTGTTTAAAAAAATATTTTCAGGATAACACTCTAAAATTTAAAGAAGTTGGACCAATTCTTAGAATTGCTCTAACAGGAAAAACTAACGCTCCAGACTTAGTATCAATTATTTATGAACTAGGTTGTACAATTTCATTAAATCGATTAAATTATAAATACTAATTTCATAATTAATTATTGGTTTAAAATTTTTAAGCAGGTTATACATGTCAAATAATTCATATTCAGAAAAAAATAAAATTGTCTTTAATGGTAAAGAATTAGAATTAGAAACTTTATCTGGATCAGTTGGACCATCTGTAGTGGATATAAGATCTCTTTATAGTAATTTAGGCATATTTACCTATGACCCTGGCTATGGATCAACAGGTTCGTGCGAGTCAGCAATAACATATATTGATGGTGAAAAAGGTGTTTTATTACATAGAGGTTATCCAATAGACCAATTAGCCAATAAAAGTAGTTTTTTAGAAGTTGCTTACTTATTACTTAATGGTGAATTACCTAAAAAACCTGAAAAAGATGAATTTGAAAATGCTATCACTCTTCATACAATGGTTCATGAACAATTAATTAATTTCTATAGAGGATTTAGGCGTGACGCTCACCCTATGGCTATTATGGTAGGTGTTGTAGGTGCTCTTTCAGCTTTTTATCCTGATTCAACCAACATTAATGATCCTTATGAAAGATTAGTCTCTTCTAGAAGATTAATAGCAAAAATTCCAACAATTGCAGCTATGGCTTATAAATACTCTCTTGGACAACCATTTAATTACCCTCAAAATAACTTATCATATGCAGAAAATTTCCTTCATATGTGTTTTTCTGTTCCTGCCGAGAAATATAATATAAATCCTATCATCGCAAATGCTATGGACAAAATTTTGATTTTACATGCTGATCATGAGCAAAATGCTTCAACTTCAACAGTTAGAATATCTGGTTCATCTGGTGCAAACCCTTTTGCGTGTATTGCAGCAGGTATAGCCTCTCTTTGGGGTCCTGCTCATGGTGGGGCAAACGAAGCCGTATTGAAAATGCTGTCAGAAATTGGAACTGTTGATAGAATTGGAGAATTTGTAGGTAAAGCTAAAGATAAAAATGACCCGTTTAGATTATTTGGATTTGGTCACAGGGTGTATAAAAATTATGATCCTAGAGCCGCAGTTATGAGAGTTTCATGTCATGAAGTATTAGATTTATTAGGTGTAAAGAATGATCCTTTGTTGGAGATAGCAATGGAGTTAGAAAAAATTGCTCTTAATGATGAATACTTTATAGAAAAAAAACTTTATCCAAATGTTGATTTTTATTCAGGTATTATACTTAAAGCAATGGGATTTCCAACAGATATGTTTACTGTTTTATTTGCTGTTGCAAGAACGGTTGGGTGGGTTGCTCAGTGGAATGAAATGATAACTGACCCGGTTCAGAGAATAGGAAGACCAAGACAACTTTATACTGGGGAAATCAAAAGAGATTTTGTGAATTTAGATAAAAGATAATTAATATTTATAATTATTTATGATTTTAATTATCTCCTTACATGAGCTAGTTGAAAAATCCAATCCTTTTGGTTCTTTGTAGCCCATATTATTAAGAATAATTTGTGAATAATTTCTAAATAATTTTCTTTTATTTTTAATATCCTGAATAAATTCAATTAATAAATTGCTAATATGAAAAGAGGTACACTTTTCTTGAAATAGAAATGGTACTAACTTATCTCCTAACAAAAAATTAGGAAGTAACACATTCTGAAAATCAACTAATAACCTTCCTATAAAAGCACTTAAAAAATCTGATTTGTAAATTGCTATAGTTGGAACTTTAAATAAAACTAATTCAAGTGTAATTGTTCCACTGCATGCAATTGCTAAATCAGCATATTTAAGTAATTCATAATTTTCTTCGAGTATAACCACTTTAGTATTGGTTGAAATATTATACTTTTTAATTTTTGAACACACTTCGTCAAATTGAACCTTTGTTGTTGGAATAATCCAATTTATGTTAGTAAATTTCGGATTTTCACTTTTAATCAAAGAAATAAATACAGGTAGCAAATATTTTAATTCACTTTTTCTACTACCCGGTAACAATAAACAGTTTATATTTTTAGGATTATAGTAAGATTTATTATTAATGAGTTTAGTGTGATTTATATTATTACAATTTAAGACCTTTTCAATTACAGGGTTGCCAACATAATTACATTTAGTATTCAGTTTATTTAAAATAGCCTCTTCTTTTTTAAAAAGACAAAACAAACCGTCGTGCATGTCTTTCCATTTTTTAATCCTTGATTTCCCATATGCCCATATAGTTGGAGGTACAAAATGTATCAAAGGACATTTAAACTTAGTTTCACAAAATTTTAATTTTAACTGTTTTGCTAAGGCAAGAGAAAACCCTTTTGTATCAATTGTGATAACAACTTTTGGTTTTTCTTTCAAAATCAATTTAACAATTTCATTTAAATATTTATTTAACTTTTTAAAATTATAAATAGTGTTTAAAAATCCAATAATATTAAATGAATTTATTTCATAGACAGAACGTAAGCCTTCTTTAATCATATTAGAACCACCTACACCAAAGAAATTTAATTCTTTGCTATTCTTTTTCAAACCTTTCATTATGAAAGAACCTATCAAGTCACTTGAAGGTTCTCCCGCTAATATAAATATTTTGTTATTATTGACCATTTACATAAATTTGTTAAAGGTTATTTAAAAATCTAAATTGCATAAATACAAAAGTTATTCTCTTTAATATATGTCATTACTTTATTTAACTCTGCAATCAATGTACCCTTTGAGGATACAACTATAGAACTGAAACGTAATTTTTTACATTTTTCAACTGTCTCTAATCCTATTACTGGTAAATCTAAATTGGTATTCTGGCCAGTTTTAGGTATTTTAATTAGGACAGGTCCAAAGTCATAACTGTTTTTATTATGGTTATATAAAATTCCAACTCTATCAATCATAGAGTTAGTTCCTTCTAATCCCTCAATTGCATAAACAAGTTTATTATTTACTACGACTGACTGACCAACATCAAATTTTGAAATTGTATTAAGTAGATCAACACCAAACTGACTACTTTCATAAACAAAATCTTTAAAATTTTGAGAAAATAACTTTTCTTGATAAAAACCCTTTGGCATAAAGCAGTCTTTTAATATTGAATTAATTGGAAGTATTTCAAAATCATTTTTATTAAAAAAGTCCTGTATATAATTCAAAGCTGAATTGTCTCCTACAGAAATAATTTTTTTTATCAATTCATTAGCTTTTTTGTTAGTAAATTCATCAAAGTTAGACGGTCTTTCAATTTTACCTGCCATTACAATATGAGTTATATTATTACTTTTTAATACGGTTAACCAACTAATAGGATCAAATAAAGAAACAATTTCGGACTTATTTTGAAATGAATTAGGACAAGAATAATCTTTGATACACAACACAAAAGCTTCTTTATTTTGCGTTGCTATTTGTACTGGTAAATTACCACTGCCTGCAATTATAGCAATTTTCATCAGAATTTATCCATTTTTGGATGAACTAAGGGTCTATTTGAATTTTCTGAAAGAAACACTAATATTTCTTTTACAAAAGAATTATCACTATATGTATCGTTAACTTCAGATAACCGCTCATGAAACGTGCCTTCAGGAGCAAATAGTAGCCTGTAAACATTTCTCAATGTTTTTATCTCTTCTTTTTTAAAAGATCTTCTTTTCAAGCCTACTAAATTTAATCCACTTAGATACCCTCTGCTGCCAACAACTGAAGTAAATGGAATAACATCACCATCTATAGTGGTGCCAGCGCCGATAATGGCGTGTTTTCCAATTCTACAAAATTGATGAACAGCACTTTGTCCTCCTAAATAAACATAATCTGAAATTTCAACATGACCGCCAATAACCGCATTATTAACAAAAACAACATTATTTCCGACTATACAGTCATGTGCTACATGAGAACCGACCATAAAAAAACCGTTATTACCTATAATTGTCTTTTTTGTACCTACATTTGTTCCAGGATGAATTGTAACATGCTCTCTAAAAATATTATTGTTACCTATTATAAGTTCAGTTAATTCTCCATCAAATTTCAAATGTTGAGGGTTCGATCCAATTGCTGAAAAAGGGTAAATTTCGTTGTTAAAGCCAACAGTTGTATTACCTGCTATAATCACATGAGAATGAATTTTTGTGTTTTTATTAATTTTTACATTAGGTCCAATAATAGAATATGGACCAACTATCACATTGTCCTCAATTTCACTACTATTGTGTATTATAGATGTTGGATGAAAGTGCTTGCTCATTTAGCTTTTTCCTTATCAACTAACATTGCAGAAAATTCTGATGAAGCTACTAATTTTTCTCCAACAAAAGCATCTCCTTTAAATTTATATAATGATCTTTTACTAGTAATAAGATAAATTTTAAAAAATAACTCACACCCAGGAGTAACAGGTTTCCTAAATTTTGCTTTATCAATGCCAGTAAAAAAAACAAGATTATTTTTTGATAAAGACTGTTTCTCGTATGAAATTAAACAAGCAGCAGTTTGAGCCATCCCTTCTAAGATAAGCACCCCAGGCATAACTGGATGTTCAGGAAAGTGTCCAGGAAAATATTGTTCGTTAAAAGTAACTGCTTTTATACCAGTTATACTTTCATTTAAATTAATATTAGTGATTTTGTCTATCAATAAAAAAGGATGCCTGTGTGGTATCAGTTTGATTATATCATTATGTAAAAGAGTTATTAGATCTCCCTTATCATTTTTTAGAACCATTTTAATTATTCTTTCTTTTTTTAAGATTCAACCTTTGAGATGCAACTATTCTTTTCCAATCTTGAATATTCTGTGCAGGACTCCCTCCAATATAACTTCCTTTAGGAAAACTATTAAAAACTTTTGAAGCACCAGCAATAACTGAATCTTCACCAATAGTAATGTTGTCTTTGATACTAACATCACCACCTATAGTCACATTTTTTTTTAAAACCACTGATCCAGACAAACCAACCTGACCAGCTAAAATGCAAAAATCATCGATGGTTGAGTTATGTCCAACATGTACTTGATTATCTATCATAACATATTTCCCTATAAAGGTATCATCAATTAGACCTCTATCTATGGTACAACCTGCACCTATATTAGTGCCCTCACCAATAAAAACGCCGCCAATATGAGGAATTAAATATGTTTTTGATTTATTAGGTATAAATCCAAAACCAGACTTACCAATGACTGTATTAGACGATATTGTTACTTTTTTATCTATTATTGTATATTCAATAACTGACCCAACACCCAAAAAACATCCTTTACCAATTTTACAGTTACGAGAAACACTAACTCTTTCTGATATAAAAGTATCGTCCCCTATAACTGCTCCTTTATCTATCAAAGAAAATGCACCAATAGAAACATTATTACCAATTTTTGCTGTTTTGTGAACAACTGCTGAAGGATGAATGTTATTAATTTTATTTTTAAGATAAAAGTTACCAAAATATTTCTCCAAAATTATTGAAAAACCTTTTTTGGGATTATTATACGGAATTTTAATAACTTCATTATTTAATAGTTTCAAATTTTTTTT
>QBZZ01000018.1 GCA_003282145.1 SAR116 cluster bacterium AG-337-N21 | reverse complement strand
TTGACCGTGTATTTATAATGATATAATTAACTATAAGAAAACTATTTATAGGTCATTGGAATATGTTAGAATGAGAAGAGACAGGGTGAGTTAAATATAGAATTAAGCTATAGTAAATTATAAAAAATTTTATTTGTTACTAAAAGTAATACTATTGGAATTGTTACAATACTAATAAGGGTAGTAATAATTATGGCCGATGAAGTTTTTAAAATGTAGGCTCGATAATGTTGAGATACTGGAAACACGGTTGCTGCAACAGGAAGACAAGAGAATATAGTCGCCACTTGAAACCATATTATATCAAGCACCTTAAGTTCATCTGTTGACCAGAAAAAGAATAATGATATGACTAGTAAGGGGTGTATAATTAACTTGACAAAACTTATGAACATTAATTCTGAATAAGCTTTTTCTATATTTTTACTTACTATTATAATACCTATAGCGAATAATGCTGAAGGCACAGCTGCACCTGATAATATATTTAATATGCTTTTTGGAATCTTTCCCAAGTTTAATTCAAAAAATGATAATAATAGCCCTATTAAACAAGAAATAATTACAGGATTTTTTGATATTGATTTTAGAGCTATTATTAACTTTGACCATAGTAAAGTATTTTTAAAATTATTAGAGAAGATTGCAACTAAAGATAAGACAAAAGCTATGTCAAAAACTAAGATTAATGAAGCAGGAACAATTGCTTTTTGTCCAAAAAGTAATATCACTAGAGGAATACCAATATATCCATAATTTGAATAAGTTGCATTTAGGGCAAAAATTGAATTTTCATTTTTTTGGAGCCTTATTATAAACTTTGCAACCATATAAGATAATAGAAAGACAATTAGTGTAGCAATTTCAAATCTGACAATATAATCAAAGTTTATGAAACCCTTAATTGGGTTTGCCAATATTGAAGTTATAATCATTGGAGGCAAAGCTATATAAAATGCAAAATTGGAAAGTATTTTACTACTTTTTTCATCAAATAAGCCTATATATTTAGTAAATGCTCCTAAACCAATAATTGCAAAAAAAGACAATGTAATACCAATAATTTCAACCATAATATAACAGTTCTTAGAAACTTAAAAAGTCTCTAAAATATTTATCTAAATTAAAGAATCTTTATAATATTTCTCATATTCACTTTTGCAAAAGTCATGAGTTCTTTATAAGAACTATGAGCTAATAACTCATTATAAGTATTCTCAATAGCTTCCATAGATGGATACCCCACACCAAGTAAGTAATTGCCTACGTTAGAACCAGTGAGTAAGTTACCAAATCTTAAAGTTATTGCGCCATTTTCTTTAAAACAAGAAGCAGTGTCGTTTATACAATTTAAAAATTTGTCTTTGTCTGACATTGAAGCCTCAGCTCTTGTAATAACAATGTATTTGGGATGTTCAGTACTATTTTCAAATTTTGTTGGTAAGGAAGTTGCTATATTTCTTAAATATATATTAGCTTTACCACTATTCATTATTTCTTTAAAAATCGGAGAGGTAGATTGAAAATCAATTGCTTTTTGATAACCATTTAAGTCATCATAAAATTGAATAAAAATTAGGCTTCCTGCATGTTCACCGGTTCCTATAGATCCAAAACGTGTTCCTTTAGCTCCTGCATTCGTAATCAAATCCTTTGAATGTTCAGACATTAGTTTAGTCATAGTTTCTCGATAACTAAAATCAACTGAAGCTACAGTTAATATAACGTAATTTGTATTTCTCATTTTATATCTCCAAGGTTAAAATTCTCCAAATCAATATAATTTATTTGTTACAACTATATAACAAGTTAAATATTCTTCATTTTAAATAAATCTTGATTTTGAGTATAATTTAAGCATTTTAAAATACTTTTTAGGATAATTATATATCATTTAGATGACCCTCTACATTCATAAGATGTAGAAATGTGACTAGATATGAATACATATGCTCTTACACAAATATGATCAAATAATTGTCATCCATTTTAATAGAGATTTGATAACTACTGAGATGTTACAGTGTAATCGCAACCTATTTTAATTTGAGTGTATAGCAGTAGCTTTGTATAGTCGTTTAATGAGCAGGAATGGTGTGTTAGTAAAAATGTACAATTACTCTCTCTTTATCACCTTGTAATTCAGGGGTTTGTGAGCCAGATGATTGTTGCACAACATTCTGTTCTACAAATGCATGAAGTTCACGTGCTGTAATTTTGTTGTCTTTGTTACTGTCAGCATCACCTTCCATGCCCTTCATTAAGAAGTATGAGAACATTCCATGTTTAGCTTCTTCTAGGGGTTTGCTTGTTTGGTCACCTGCAGCTGCTGAGAATATAGTAAAGTTATTTGGTATAGATTGTTCTAATACACGTATGGCTATTGGCCTTGAAGCTATAAGCATGTCTGTACCACGAGTAGCTCCACTATAGCAGGTATCTAGAAATACTGTCACGCTTCTTGGATTAGCTTGTTGAATATCTATAAAAAGTTGTTTTCGCTTTATAGCAGACTCTAATAATCTTGGAGAACCATCGTAAGGAAGCAAGAACATATCCTCGCCGTTGTCAGATGCTAAGCCATGCCCTGCAAAAAAAAGATAAATATCTGTTTTATTAGTTTTAGTAGAACGGGTAATCCAATCTTTTATTGCTAAACCAATTTCAACTCTGTCAGCTTTTTGATTAATAAGTTCTTTAATGTTAGATGCAGGCACTCCTAATTTCATTTTGGCATAATCGTAAAATTGGCGAGCATCTTTGTCAGCATAAATAGCATCAGCATTTGTTCTTGAATAGTCTGCAACCCCAATAATAAGCGCAAGTGAATTAGGATTGGTATAAACTTTTTTGTCTGATGGGTTAAGTCTGTCAAAACTTAGGCCAGAAGCTTGTTGAATATTCTGACGTTCAATTATTAAAGTTTTTGAAGACTTATTTCCTTTTTTATCAAAAGCAACAATCTCAACATTTAGACCATCACGTGGAATATATAACTCAATATTATAAGTACCTTTTTTCGTTAAAGGCATCTGTTCACCATCTACCAATATTTCAACTACTTCTGTATTGTCAGTTACCCTCCCTGAAATTATAGCGTTTGCACCAGAAATTCTGTAAGAAGATTTTATTTTAGGTTTTTGTGTGTCATTTCTTATTTTTAATTCCTCTTTCTTCTTTTTAGCCTCAAGTGCTGCTAACTTTCTTTTTAATTCCTTCGCTTCACGCTTAACTTTGTCTAATTCCTTTGAGTTTGAAGCTATGTTAATATCGTTTTTATTCTTATTTTTTATATATTCACCATTTTTGAAAATACCTTCAAGTACAGAACCATTGGCAAATGTGAATACACCCTTACCATGAGGTTTATCATCTTTATGTTCTCCAATATATTTATCACCATTAGCCCATTCATAAATCCCATCACCATTGCCTTTATCATTTTTATGTTCACCAATATATTTATCACCATTGGCCCACGTCATAGTACCTTGCCCATAAGCAACATCATTTTTGTGCAGACCAGTATACTTGCTTCCATTTGAATATATAAAAGTGCCTTTACCATCAGCTTTACCTTTGATATGTAAACCAAAATATTTATCGCCATTTTTCCACTTCATTGTTCCATAACCATGAGCTAGGTCATTTTTATGTTCTCCAATGTATTGGTTGCCATTAGCGTAATTAAAGACACCTTTACCATTTGCTTTACCATTTTTATGTTCACCAACATATTTGTTTCCATTTGCCCAGGTCATAGTGCCCTGACCATTTGCAAAATCAAATTTAAATTGTCCAACATATTTTGCTCCATCCTTCCAAACAAGAGTTCCAAAACCATCAAATTTGTTGCTTTTAAATTCACCATTATATTTTGCGCCATTGGAAAATTTATGTATTCCAACACATAAATGTTTGTATTTTTGGTTAGAACATTTTGGTAATGAATTTTTTGATGATTTATTGGATTCTTTTTTTGCTAATATGCTAGCAATTTTACTTTTTTGTTTTTTTAATTTTTTTGAATATTGAAAAACATTTTCTTTCCAAACACCCTCTAAAATTTGACCGTTAACTTTATAAAGAGTACCTTCACCACTATATTTATCATTTTTAAAATGACCTATATACTTTTTACCATTTTTAAAAATAAAAGAACCATAACCATTTCTTTTTCCATTTATATAACTGCCAGTATGTTTGTTTCCATTACCCCAAGTCATGGTACCTTGACCATCCTTTAAATCGCTTTTGAAATGTCCTTCGTATTTACTACCGTTTGGATATTTAAAAGTACCATAACCATGCCTTTTGCCATTTAGATATTGACCTGTGTGCACGAAGCCTTTGAATTGATTATTAGCTAAATAGGAGTATGTTCCATAACCATTTGGAGAACCATTTTTATACTCACCTTCATATTTGTCTCCATTATTGTAGAAATATGTTCCCTTCCCATGTCTTTTCCCGTTCTTATATTGTCCAGTATATTTATCACCTTTAAAATTATTATCGGCGAGGTAAAAAAATGTTCCCTCTCCATCAATTTTATTATTTTTTTGTTCACCAACATACTTATTACCGCTTGAAAAAATGACCCTTCCTAAACCATGTCTTTTTCCATTTTGCCACTCACCCTCATAAAAATAATCTTTATATTTATCATTTGCCAAATGATAGTATTTGCCATATCCATGAAATTTATTATTTTTAAAGTCTCCTACATATTTTCTTTTTGAAGAAATAACAGTTCCAAAACAGTCATGCTTTCTTCCAGATGCTGGACAGTTTCGTAATTTATTGTTTGTTTTATTATTTTGAGGTTTTATTTCTGAAGAAGCTGTTATGACTTTTTCACTTCTACATTTAAAATTTCGGAGATTTAATTCTTGCAAGGTAAGGTTATAGGCTTCTTTATTAATATTTTTCTTATTTTTCCAGTTTTTTAGATTATTGCACAGCTGAGATGAACTTAATCTTTTAATTTTACAATCTGTATTATCAGAAATTGCAAATAAACATTCTATATCGCCTTTTTCATATTTCAGAGATGAAACAACATCTTTTGCTGATTTACAACTCGTCAAAAATATGAATAGTGACGAAACAATCATAAAGTTTTTAAAAAGATTCATTATTAAATTATAATAATAAATTAGTGATTTGTGAAGTGGCTAGAGTATCTCTAGTTAAACTGTACAAGCACTCTGTCTTTATCACCCTTTAGTTCAGGTGTTTGTGAGCCACTTGATTGTTGTACTACGTTCTGTTCTACATATGCGTGTAGTTCACGTGCTGTAATCTTGTTGTCATTGTTACTGTCAGCATCGCCTTCCATGCCCTTCATTAGAAAGTATGAGAACATACCATGTTTAGCTTCTTCTAGTGGTTTGCTAGTTTGGTCACCTGCAGCTGCTGAGAATACAGTGAAGTTATCAGGTATGGATTGTTCTAGTGCACGTATAGCTATTGGTCTTGAAGCTATTAGCATATCTGTACCACGTGTGGTGCCACTGTAGCACGTGTCTAGGAAAACTGTTACACTACGTGGGTTGGCTTGTTTGATGTCTTTGAATAATTCATCTCTGAGTAATGCTGTTTTACCTAATAATCTTGGTCTTCCATCGTAAGGCAACAGATACATATCTTTGCCATTATCAGAAGCAAGTCCGTGTCCTGCAAAATATAAATATATATCTGTCTTACCTTGCTTGGTTGAACGTGCAATCCAGTCCTGAACAGCAAGAGCTATCTCACCTAAATCAGCTTTATTGTTTACTAACTCTTTAATGTTCTTTGCAGGTATACCTAGTTTCATGCGAGCATAATCGTAGAATTGTTGAGCGTCTTTATCTGCATAGATAGCATCTGCATTTGTCTTTTCATAATCTGCTACACCAACAATAAGTGCCAATGCATTTGGATTAAATTTAACCTTTTTAGCTGATGGGTCCAATGATGCAAATATAGGTCCACTAGCTTCTTCTATAGCTCCTCTTTCAACTGTCAATGTTTTAGTACTTTTATTACCCTTCATATCAAAGGCGAGTATTTTTACATCAAGTCCATTACGTGGAACATACAGTTTTGTATTGAATGAACCATCACTATTTGGAGTTATAAGTTTATTATCTATTAACACCTCTGCTAATTTAACATCATCTGTGATAGTTCCAGATATGGTTGTATAAAACCCATCTTGTTTAGATTGTGCAGATATTACTGGGGCTGTGTTATCTTCAACTAGTTTATCTACATTAACTTTATTCTTCTTGGATAATATTGCTAGTTTCTGTTCAAGCTCTTTACGTTTTTGTTCAGTCTCTAGTCTTAACTGTTCTTCTTTAAGTCGCTTCTGCTTTTCTTCTTCAGCAAGACGCTTAGATATTTCTTCAACTTTAGTTTTATTTTTAGATTGTTTTTCTAATGCAGCTAGTTTCTTTTCTAACTTAATTCGTTTTTGTTTTTCTTCTTCGGCCAAACGTTTAGATACCTTATCCTCAACTGTGACTTTCTTTTCAGTTTTCTTTTCTAAAGCAGCTAATTTTTTTTCTAATTCTATGCGCTTTTGTTTTTCTTGTTCTGCTAACCTTTTTGATTCTTTATCTTGGACAACTATAGTAGGATTATTATCCAAAATAGCTAAATCTGCACTTAATTTTGAAATGGCATCTGTTAGTTTAAATCTAGCTTCCATTTTAAAACCATTACGCGAAAAGTCGTTTATAACTCTGTACTGGTCTTCTTCAAACTTTTTTAAGATATACAGATGATGTTTAATATTGCTTTTTTTTACAACTATCGCAGATTTATTAACATCTACTGTATTAGGTAAATAATATGAGGTTCTAATTAAACATTTTTTGGAGCTCTTACTTCCTTTCCCTTGTCTTGTTACCTCAATACCCTTTTCAAGCAAACTAACAAAGTTGTCGTTAAATTTACGTGTCCCAAAAATACCAGCTCTCCAATTATTTTTAAAAGAAATTTCATTGCCATCAATCCTAAAATTTCCATTTTCAGTTTTATAACCAATTATAATTTTCATTTCTTTGTAACTTTTTTTATAAGCCCATAAATAATTATTATTATGATATCCTGAAAAAGTATTTTGCCATGTAGCTCCATTTTTATAAGTGGAATTATTTTGACGTGGACATATTAAATCAACACCTATTCGCTCAAAAAAAGCATCTTTAGGTTCTATTGTCCCAATTTTATCACCAAAACCGCCACCACAAGTACTACAATTAGTAATAGAATTAGCTGATGTCTGATAACTAAACCAAACAAATAAAAATGATGTAAATATATATTTTACAATAATCATAAAAAACTCATTAAAGTTTTATTGAGTTAACAAGTTAAATATAAATTTAGAAAAATTTCAACATATAATTAAAAGATTGATACGCAACCTTGGGTTATTAATAAAGCTGATAAAATTACAGTCATTTTTAGAAGGTCTCTTTTCATTTTAATCTCCATTTGTATTAATTTTTATAATTTTAAAATCATCATCTTTATCATCACTTAACTCTTTTATCAGACTTCCTAATTTATTAGACTTTTCTAAGATTACGCTCTCACTCTTTGATAATCTCTCAAGTGCATCGTGTGAATTATTAGCTTTTAAAAAATCTTTGTTTAGAAGAGAGCTTGTACCAGCAGAATAAAAGTAATCTGCAGCTCTTTTTACATTTCCCTCATTCTCTAATAACAAACCTGAATTAAAATAAGCATAGCTATTTTTATTGTTTATTAAAATAGCTTTGTTATAAGCTGCAAGAGCTTTATTTGGTTGTTTTAATTTTGAATAGGCATATCCAAGACCATTCAAGTAATCACTATCCATTTTAATAGCTAGTGCATCTAAGAATGTTGATACTGCTTTTTCATGTTGATTTAGCATTAATTGCGAACGACCTTTAAGGAATATAAGTTTATGGTTATCAACGTTTGATTTTAAGTTTATATTGATTAACTCTATTGCTTGACCATATTGACCAGATGCAAACAAAACGCTTGGAGACTTTTGCTTTTTAATAACCTTTTTGGAAGATGTCTTACTTGACTTGGTTTCCGGGATGACCGCATATTTTAATTGGTTTTTATTTTCAACATTAGTTGTTTCAGGAAGTGTTTTTAAAACACGCCTTACAACAGTGTCAATCATTTGAAAGGCGACTTCTTCTTCTGTATTACTTGAAGCTGAGAACAAACCAGTAGCCAATCCTATTGGAGAAAAAGGTATGGAACCTGCTCTAGATTTTGCTGTATGACTTGATTTCCAGAGGACTTGATTATTTTTATCTTTTAAAAACAAGCTAAGACCTACATTTGTAGAAGAATAAGCTACATAAAAATCATTTTTAAATTCAGTTATAGTTCCTTCTAATAATGCATCACAATCTAAATTCTTTAATATTAATTGATTGGTATTTGAAGATTTCATAACAAAAGCTACTTTATGAAGCTCAATATCCTGATAATTTTTAGGAGATAAATGTCCATAGATGGCATGCCTAATTAAACTAACTTTATCTAAAGATTTGTATTCATTTACATTAGAATTATCTTTGATTTTCCCAATAGCTATACAATTAATATTATTTGGGTTAAAATTTTCTGAAAGTGAATATTGAACTTCAGGCAGAATATTTTTAGACTTACTAAAGCTTTTTACTTTGGAGTATTTTGGAGTTTGGCATGAACTCAATAAGAGAGTTAAAAGCATAGTTTTGATAAAATTGTAAAAAAATTGTTTAAAGGTCATAATATGTCCAATTATAAATTTCTAAAATTAATCATATCATTCCTCATACTAGTATCATCAAGTATAAAAGCATACGCGATTACAGAAAATCAATATTTAGTTATAAATAAATTAATAAACGATGAAAATATTGACAAGGCTTTTTCTGATTTGAAGTTAATACAAAATGATGAAGCCAAACTTTCTGCAAGAAGCCAGATTTTAATCGGTAAAATATATTTAGCCCTAGAACAACCTGCAAAAGCATTTACCTTTTTTGAAAAAGCAACTTTTACTTCAGTATCTACGGATGATTTAGCTTATGCAGGTATGTCAATGTCAGCTATAAAGCTAGGTAATTTATTAGATGCAAAAAAATATGCTGAAAAGGCCCTTACTGAAAATCCAGATTTAGTTGAGGCTAAATTAGCACTAGGATTAGTATTTGCAGATTACGGTCAAATAAAGAAAGCAGAAGTGCATTTTAAAAAGGCCATTCTAGCAAGTCATAATTCTCTTATGTCAGTAAGAGCCTACGCGAGTTCCAAACTAAGACAAGGAAGTCTCAAGGAGGCAAGAAATATTATTACTAATGCATTACAAGAACAAAAGTCTGACGCTGCAACAACTGACTTACTAGGAAAAATATTTTGGATAGAAGGAAATATAAAAGAAGCAGTAAGACTTAGAAGTGAAGCATCAGATATGTTTCGCAAATCCGGGAATATTCTTAGAGCAGAACAAATTGTTTCATGGTTGAACACTGCAGCTTTGCCCAAGGTTAATGGCATTAGAAAAAGTGAACGTATTGAAAAAGAAAAAATAGAAAAAAAGAAAATTGAGAACAAACCAAATTCACCCCAACCTAAATTAGCATTACCCAAAAGAGCAACTTTAAAACCAGAAACAAGACCAGAGGAAATATTTGTTGATAAGAATAAACCAACTTATACAGGTAGTGGAGTTATTTTAAATGATGGAAAATGGATTGTGACAAATAGACATGTGATTGAAGATTCTAAATATATTGTTGTTCGTAATGGCTTAGGAAAAGTAAGAGAAGTAGAGTCTGTTGAAGTTCCAGCAGATGAAAACATAGATTTAGCTTTATTAAAGCTGAAAAAGCCATTTCCATCTAATTATAGTTTATCTACAGATGATATTAAAAAGCCAAAACCAGGAGAACAAATCTATATGATGGGTTATCCTATGTCATCTATACTAGGCAGATATAATCCTTCAATATCTCAGGGTATAGTAAGTAAAACATCTGGTTTCGGAGAGATAACAGGGCAATTTCAAATAACTGCTAAAATGAACAAAGGAAATAGTGGTGGTCCGATTTTTAATGATAAAGGTCAAATTATTGGAATTTCAGTAGGAAAATTAGATAAAAGTGAAATTTTAAAAACTGACGGCTTTATTCCTGAAGATGTAAATGTTGGAATATCTGGTCAAGTAGTCAGAAATTTTCTTAATATGCCAATAAAAGCAAATATAAATGAATATGGAAAATATGATGCATCTCAAATTTATGAGCATATGCGACCTTCTGTCGTATTTATTGTTTGTCAGTAGTACTTCAATTCTTTTAATATTGTTTTCAATTACATCCTTTGCTGATGTTGCCCAATCTAAAAAAGGAGAAGGAATGTCATATTGGGATGATAGAACATCCAAAAAAGAGGCTTGTGATAAAGCTGAACTAGAAGCTAAAAATGATGTTTTAAGAAAGCTTGGCTTAGAAAGTTTAAGGTCTAACCAGATTGAAGCATGCACAGATTCAGGTGACAAAGCTAATTGTGAACTATATCAGAGTACATTTAACACAATTAGTGGTGGGTTTATAAAGAATTTTGAAGTTCTTAAAAAAGGTCGTGGCGGTAAGGATGATAAATTTTGTGTTGTTAAATTAATAGCTGAGGCAATCAAGTTTGATGGTAAACATGACCCCGACTTCATAGTTAATGCTGAAATTGGTAATAGCAGACGTTTTTTTGAAGGTACAAATTTAATTATAAATGCAGAATTATCCCAAAAGGCTTATGTTAATGTTCTTGGATGGTATCCAGATATAGATAAAGAAAATTATATTAGGTTATACCCAAATTTTTATGACAAAGAGAATTTATTGCAAAATGATTTTAATATTCCTTCAAAAGAAAATTCCGATAAATATTCACTTTCAATTGGATTTCCAGAAGAGCTTAAAAAAGACGAAACTCAAGAATTTATAATTGTTCTTGCAACTAAAAGAAAATTTGCAATACTTAGCATGATAAAAGTAATAGAGTTACTAACTAGGCTAGATGATATGGGTAAGTCTAATTGGTATATGCAAAAAATAGGATATTCAGTCTTAAGGAAAAAATGATGAAAAAGATTATTTGTTTATTCTCAGGTTTAATTATTTTTACACTAACTTCGTGCGGACCAAAACCTGGAACACCAGAGGCTGCTCTAAAAATTCGCAAAGACCAAATAGAAAAAGTTGAGAAAAAGGTTGAAAAGACAGTAAGTAGTATACCAAATTGGTGTTTAAACCCACCTATTAGTGATTTTGCCATAGCAGCATGTGGAGCTGGTGAATCTGCTAACATGAATATGGCTAGAAACAGAGCAGTGCTTGATGCAAAACGTCAATTAGCTGACAGCATTGATAGTGAAATATCCTCACGTATGGAAGATTTTTTAAAATCCACTGGTATGGGTGCAAATGAACAAGTAAAACAGGCTAGTGAAATTGTTACAAAAAATACAACTATTCAAGCAAAATTGACTGGTTACAAACAAACCAAGTCTGACGCGTTTAGCATGGGCAGTAAGTATCAATTTTATGTTTTGGTTGAATATCCTATAGGTGAAGCTAATCAGGCTTTATTAAATCAAATAAAGCAAGATGAAGTTCTTAGTACTCAAAAGGATGCTGATAAAGCTATGGCTGAATTAGAAGCAGAGATTGATAAAAGAAGAAAAAATAATTAGTTAAGTAATATTATAGGTCCAAGTCTAATAAATTAATGGAGTTATCATGTTTAAATTTTATTATTTAAAAATTAGTGCAATAATATTTTTAGTTTTATTTTTATCAAAGACCGTTTATGCACAAGGTGCCGCTGCCGACCAATATAAACAAATGGGTGGTATAGCTGGTCTAACAGAAGTGTGTTTTAAAACCAAAAATCTAGAATTAACCTTATTTAAGCAAATTGGTCAGTTATTTTATACTCAACCTGAGATGGGACAAATGATGTTTGGACTTTTGTATTCTTACTTTGATGCAAAGTCAGTGGCTATGGAAAAAAAAGTTATATGGAATGGTACTTCACAATCATATAATAAAAAACAATTTGACTGTAACAATGCAGCCGATAAAAAACTTATAAAGCAATTTGAAATGCAATTAATGAACGGTTTAAAATCTCAAGGTTAAAGTTTGATAATTTAAAGATATTTTCCTTCGTGGTTATGGTTACACTTTATTTGCATTCTATATTTATGACTAAATAGGGGAAGAATTAATAAAAAGTGTAAAACTTTTTGCTAAATTTAAATTCAAATAAATTATTACAATGGTTAATTATTTTTCTAAATTAAGGTTAATACTAACAATTATTTTTGTATTTTTAACTTTTATAAAACAATCATATTCAAATGAATTGGATAACATCTCTGCTTGTGCTGGTGTAGTAATCGGTGATGGAGCCTCAGAGTTAAGAGACCTTGAAAATGAGAAAAATTTTATTGATGCTTTTGAGCTTGCAATAAAAGCTTTTTATGGTGAAGGATTATCGGGTAATCGTTCTAATGAAGATATTGTAATAGCTGAAAATATTATAGCATCAAATGTAGACGCAATTTACATGCAACCCGAATGGACTGCAGAGGTATATCAAGAGGTAATTCGTTGCTATAGGATACTAGGATTGAAGGTTCTCGAAAAATCAAATATAATCAAAATGAATATTAATATGATTAACCAATACTTAAATAAATATAAAGCTAGATTTAAAAGGATGATTAAGGCTGGATGATTGTATAATGATGGACCTAGTTAAACTTCACAAGGACTTTGTCTTTATCACTTTTTAGTTCAGGTATTTGTTAGCTTGAAGAAGTATCAAAATTAAATAATTTGACTAAAATAATTTTTAATTAACTACCCTAGTATTTTAAGGTTATTCCAGGGCATTCTTTTATCAAGTCAGAATATGCCCTATCGTATCTTTCTTTAGTAGCATAATCTGGTAATTTTATTTTGATACTTTTTTGTGGCCCTACTGGTAAACTTAACAAAGAAGCAGCAATATTTAATTCCTCTTTAGTTTTAAAATTATGAGAATATTTTAATTCCTTTAATCCTTTTATTCCATATATGTGAAGTTCTGTAGGTTTTTTTAATTGATTCATTTTATACACTGTAGATTTCCAAATAGCTTTGTTCAAATCATATTTAACATAAATTCGTTTAAATGCATGACTATACATTGGATAGGTGGTTTCAAATGTAATAATGCATCCATCACTGGTAATGTTTTCTACATCCTTATTTAAGAAGCCTTCATTTCCAAATAGTATAAATCCAAAAGCCTTATAAACAGTTATATCATTTGGGCCTTCATCACTGATGATTGATGAATTAACTAGCTTGATATTTAAATTTAAAAAGATAAACGTAAATATAAAAATCAAAATTTCTGAATATTTTTTCATAAGATTACTAAAATCTCGAGGATTTTCCAGGACAGTTATTAAATGCCAATTTCCATGCTTTTTGTAATCTGTCTATTGGAATATTTGCATATGTTGAAAAATAAAATTTCCCATCGGACGATATCATCTTAATTTTTTGATTTTTTTTAATTTCTGAATATATTCTGAAAGCAGTCATATTGATATTCCTGTTATCAATACTCTGTCTACGATTTGAAAGTACACATTTTTTAAATTCAACCCAATAATTATATTGTGTCCCCTCTAAGTCTCCAGTTGTAGAAAAATTGTAAACCTGTTCCATTAACGTTTTGTTGCGGGATTTGTAAGCAAGCCAAAGTTGTTTTTTGTATTATCAAGTTTTTTTTGTTTTTGAAGTTCACCTTTATTCTTTTCTTCAGCAAGTCGTTTTTGCTCAATTAATTTGTTACGTTTTATAAGACGAACATTCATAACCTCATTACCATTTTCAAAAATTTTGGAAAGTACTGGATGCGCCTCTTTCCAAACAAGCATAAGTACAAATGTAGTACTGTTCCAGTAAGAGTAATCTCCACTATTGTAATTGAAGTGAATACAAGATTTCTTTTTTAATGGAATACGTTCTTCAGTAATATTGCCATTATCATCAACTTTCTTTTTAATTTTAAACCTTTGTTCAAGACAATAATCATCTTTTAAATAATGTAGAAAACTATATTTAATAAAATTAAATAACTTTAGATTTTTTATTTTGATTTGTTTTAGGCAATCAGAAAAGTTTCGATCCGCAATTGTCAAAGTATTTTTATTTATGCTAAGACCTCTAGATTTTTTAGCATTTGCATCTTTAAATTTTTTGTTTATCCATAAAGTTGATGCTTCAATTCCATCCCAACGAAAATGACCATTCATTGTATCCAACAACTCATGATTCTTCAAAGGACCCTTAAAGAAAGGATGACTAAATACCTCACAGATTTGTGATTTTGTAGCAATTGTTCCTACCCTTACAAAATCATCCCAATTGTCACTATTTTTTCTAACCATAAGGCCTGTTGTGGAATTTTGCTTAATCTGTGCTATAGAAGGATTTTGAAGATTAGGGACTGTAGACCTGTTATCTTTAGCAATGCTTATCGTTGATACTAAAGCAATAATTATAAAAACAATAAGATGTAAATTTAAACTATACATTAGTTATCAATTATTAATTGAACTTTTATCATTATAAATCCTAGTTAATATAATTATAATAATAAATCATGTTTTATTTGTGAAGTAGTTATAATGTCTCAAGTTATACTTACTAAAACCTTGTCTTTATAAGCTTGTAGTTCAAGGGTTTATCAACACTTTGACTTTCTTTCTACTATATCTTTGATGTGAGAAAAAACAAAATAATATATTTTTAGGATTATCGCAATCAACTCCTCTAGTAAACTCATATTAAAAATTGATTACTTAATTCTAAGGAAGGTGTTATTTTTTTTAGACTATAATCACTAATTAGCATATCCTTAAATGGTTTTATTGTATCTTGGTAATGAGTTTCATGAACTTGTTTTTTCTTATACCATTTGTTAACTTTTAAAAATGGAATCATTGGTGTTTCTTTCGTAAGTCTATACTCATTTTCTGTACAGTCATATTCAGCATATCCATATATTTTTATTATAACATTTGAAACATTATCTGAATTATCACAGGATATAATAAATATAGTTATAAAAAATATCATAAATGTTTTTATTAGACACATCATACTTCAACCATAATAAATTTTAATTTAATGTAAAATATACAAACAGGAATAATTATAAACATTTACGACCATTAGGTGTACATAGATGTCAAAAATTCAAGGTAAAAACACTTACAAAATGTTTAACAGTTTGTTATACAATTTATAATTTATCCTAAAATAATGTAAATATATCAATATTTTATAAAAATTATTGGTATCTCTGAGTGAAGTTCTACAACCTTACTATGCACCACACACACTGCTATATGAGCTATACCTTAAATTATGTATTACATTATTAATGTCAATACGCGCGAGATGTGCATCAGTTTGTGCATCAATTTAAAAGTTGCTACTGAATGCAGGGATTTTCCTTCAATTATATTTATTTATAATTTCAGTAAAATAACATTTATATGAATCATTTAAGTGTAACACTATTGATGTAACTCTGTCCCATGTATAAGCAACCTTGGAGTATGTACGTATATATACATATACTCCTACACAGATGGGGTCGTACAAATATTAACCACTTTAATTACTCATAGAGATTGTAAAGCCATGTTAATATAATCATTGTCAAAAATTGTATATCCGATGTGGTTACAGTGGCTATATGTGTCTGTATGACTCAGGGATAGACATGGTAACGCTTATATCAAATTCTGAGAAACCCATAGTTTAATCATCCACCCTATGAGTAATTTATAGGGTAGATAATTATTTTAATTTGTAATTATTTGGCGAATACAGTAAGTGGTCCAAGACCTTCAGCTCCGGCAATTACAGCATACACTATTGTGGGAGTTTTAGCTGTATTTGTAACGGTGTGAGGTGAATTTGTTGCTTCAACAAACGTGTCTCCAGCCTTATAGACTACCTTTTTTCCATTAGGACGTTCTGAGGTAACCTCCCCTGACATTATATGTACGATAAGGGGTGCAGGATGAGTATGCTTTGGTAATTTTCCACCCACTGGAAATATTACCTGCGCAATAGTCATTTTTGGAGTACCTTTAGGATAAGAAATAGCTTCACCTGCACTAGATTTAGAACTTGAATGTAATACTGTTACTTGTGGTTTTAATTGTTTTGAATTAGCTACATTTGCAAATAGTGCTATAACTAATATACCAAAAAATTTTATTATTAATTTATTCATTGTATGTTCCTTTTAATTTACTCAAAACCAAAGTTTATATTCATTTATATTGATTTACATGTAAAGCATTTACGTATTTTACCATTAGACTGTTCAATTGATAAGCATATATGAAGTTATGGCTAGATATTTATAGTTAAGGTTTGCAGCAGATAGGCTAAATTTGTTTACCTTTAAATTTTATAATTGACTACAAAATATCTTGAATTATAAAATAATCTAAAAATTACCAAAATCGGATATAACGATGTCAGCACTTATCAATTATACTACTATTGTCTTTACAACTGAATTTGAAATGAACGAGATGATAAATCTTATTGATCAGACTAGTAAAATATGGGCACCTGAAATGAAAAAACGTGGTTTGAAACGTTTTGTATGTACACGCATTTGGAACAAAGGTGATACATTTAAATTAGGGATTTTATTTGAATACGATACAAAAGAAGCTTTTGAAGCTAACGTTGAGTACTTAGATAAACATTTCAATACCCTTCCTAAAACAAAAGAATTGATGACTTTGGCAAAAATAGAAGGAAGCCGTGGTATCGCAGTATTTGAAGCTTAACTGTCTTCTATTTTATCTAAAATCATTAGTGTTTATTTAGATTAAGTATAAATCATCATAATAATGCATTAAGAAATGCGCAACATAATTTATATTATTAGAAAAAATGGTGTAATATATGTGTTAATAGTGGCTGTGTGCGTCAGGAATTGGTTAATTGAAATTTTTTACCATTAACTTTAATTAAATCGTTTAACTTATTTTTTATTCTTATTTTTAATTGCTTTGATGTAGTTATTTCACAACTCCATAAAAACTTTCTACTCCAGTCACCATTTATATAATCTAATGATACATAATCTAAGTTTCTTCTAAATATTCAACCAATAACTTTAGGTGTTTCTTCTTTGTCTAATACTGTAAATGGTTGTTGAATAAAAATTGCATTTTTTGCAACTTTATATGAATGATTAAGAGAAAATATATCTAGTTTGTTTAAATTTATACTTGAAATTTTAACCTTATCCTTAGTTATAAAATTATATGCTCTTGTATCTTTATCACAGATTAGAGTCTCACCTTCTACGGATGCAATTACCTCATTGGATAATATTACAAATAGTATTAATAAAAACATTCTTTTTATTATCTATCTAGCTCTGTCTTATTTTTGGATGTTAAAAGTCATTGTTACAAGTTTTATCATATAACCATAAAAAACTGGAAGCATTAAAACTTTGAGAGCAGCACCCATTTTATCTATGTCACCCCAATTGTCATACCTACCTCCGGTCAAGGCAATTAAACCAATTAACATTCCCAGCCATCCAAAAAAAATAGCTCCTTTTCCAAAATTAGTTATATAAACTTCTTTTTTATTCTGGACAAGAGAGTAACCAAACGCTCCTCCAAAAACAATTAAAATACTATTAATATCTACAAACAAAAAAATACCAATTTGATATAAGGCACCCATTACTAAGAAAAGACAAATCAATAATCCTAAATATTTACTCAACACTTAACTCCTTAAATTTAATATTCATTAACTTATGACAGCTTAGTATTATAATAGGTTTTACGCCAAATGTTTCACAGTTTGTTTTAAAGTTCAATAGATAGTAAAAAATAATTAAGTAATTACAATGGCTTGTTTTAGAATTTTGGTGCGCTCTGAGTGAAGTTCTATGCCTATCCAATGTACCACACACACTGCTACGTAAGCCATACCCTTAGGTTATGTATTACATTGTTAATGTCAATACATACAAAATGTGCATTAGTTAAATTAACCGTTACTAGTATAGGCGAATTGGGTATGTAGTTGTATTAATATGCCCGTCTTTAATAATACTTATATGTATCACTTAAAGTGTAACACTCCTCGGGCATGGGACATGGTAGTATAGCTAGATATGGAGTTAGAGTGTGCAAGAATTAGTTAATTAAAAATTACTTTTTACCACTTCCTTTGTCTCCTATACCAGAAGACTTAGAAGCATTTTTTGCTAGAGATTTTGCTGCAGATTTTGCTGAAGATTTGGCAACATTTTTTGCTATAGATTTAGTAACAGTTTTAGAAGTTGCTTTTGTTTGTTTTTTAGAAGCAGCCTTAACATCTGAACTTAAAGTTTGGTTGGTATTAGATTTAGTTATTTTAGATAATTTCTTATCTACTTTAACAAATTCAGTATCTATAATTTTATCAATTTTTTGGTCCGACTTACCATTAATTTCACTTAAAGGTATAGAAATCAAATAATTTTCATATAGTATCATTAAATTGTCATTTATGATTTCAACAGGTTTATCTTTTTTTGACAAAGAAGAAATTATTTTTTCTTTCTGTTCTGGTGAAGCACCTTTATAAACTTTACCGTCTGCACCAAGAACTTCACCGCTTTTTATAGTTACAGCAAAGCTGGTTTTTATTGAAATAAAACTAGTTATTAAAATTATAATAAATATTTTCATTTAAACCTCCTTTAATTTGTATTTAATACAAAAAAAAGTTAACTTAATTTTAATTCTTAAAATTGATTTGGCAACAAATTAAATTTAATTAAATATAATAAAAGGAACATTTTTGTGCATTACCATGCACATCACTCATTAATGCGTAAACAAAATATGCTTACATATCAATGTGTTAATACGTCATAGTGATGTGAAATGGTGCGCTCTAAGTGAAGTTATGATCATACATGATGCCACTAATTGCAACTGAACTTTGGCAATAGCCACAATTTATGTATTCCTGAATCCGTGTCAACAGGCACATAATCTTTCACAGTTTCTTTTAAAAAATGTTCCCGTAATGGAATAGCCTTACGTAAATGATAATTATATTTAAATGTTAAAGACACTTATATGTAACATTTAAATGACCCTACCCTAGGCATGGGACTTGACGTCATGGGGATATATATAGTTGTGCTCTTAAACAGATGTGCTCAAATAACTGTTAACCATTTTAAATTTAATCCAGAGTCTACTGAGAGCTTTTAGTGTAATCAAAATCTATGACAGGCTTATATGACTAGGAATGATAGTCCTAGTTAAACTGTACTAGCACTCTGTCTTTATCACCTTGTAGTTCTAGAGGTTCTGGATAAATAAAGTAACTCTTTGAAAAATGTTTCAGGGTTTAATTCTTTTAGTTTTTCAAACTTATTTTGTAAATCTGTCACCTTCTTTTTTTTTACAAATTTTCCTTTTTTCCAAATACCTTCATCTATTTTTCCATTTAAATAAGTATAAATACCCTCACCATGCATAAAGTCTTGTTTAAACTCGCCAACATAGCTATCTCCAACCCATTTTTTTTCTTCATTTCCCCAAGTAAGTTTTCCAAGTCCATCCATATAACCAAAATTATATTGACCTGTATACTTACTTCCACCAGACCAGATTACTGTTCCATATCCATGCGCTTTTCCATTGACACATTTACCTGACCAATAAGCAGTTTCTATGGGTTGAGGGTTAGCATTCCATATTTGACAATTAGTTTTATTAGTAGGAAACCAATTTTCAGCAACTGTAGTAACACTAAAACCAAATAAAAAAATTAGAGTTGTTAAAACTGCAATCATTTTAAATGCATAATCCATGTAATTACAGTAACAAGCTAGGTTTTATTTGTGAAGTGGTTACCGTATAGGCACAAAATGTTTCACAGAATATTTTACAGTTAAATAGAAACTAAAAAATAATGTAACAACTACAACGATTTACACTATAATTTTGGTGCGCTCTGAGAGAAAGTTCTATGCCTATCTAATGCACCACACACACTGCTACATAAGCTATACCTTTAGATTATTTATTACATTGTTAATGTCAATACGCACGATATGTGCATCAGTTTGTGTATCACTTAAAAAGTCGCTACTAAGTACAGGGCTTCTGTGTCACCTTCAGTGTTATTATTATAATAACTATAATAACATTTATATGTATCATTTAAGTGTACCACTATAAGTGTAATCCTACCCCACGCATGAATCACTCCTCCCCTATACGTAATATATACATAGGCTCTGCAGAAGATTGAGGTATTTACAATAATTAGACAGTGAAATATTCTATTATTAATAACTTTAACTTTTTAAATAGGATGCCTTTATGACTTCTTCAAAACTAGTGAATTATACCACAAGAGAATTTATGTCAGACAATGAACTTGAACATTACATAGTTAAACAAAACGAAATATTTACACCAAAAGTTGTTGAAGAATTTACGAAAGCGGGAATGTTAAGAAGAGTTTTGACAAAACTTTGGAATAAAGAAGGTGTTCATAGAGTTGGTATATTATTTGAGTATAGAGATGAAAAAGCATATGTTGCATGCCAAAGTTTATTAGAAAAGCATTATATCCCAATGGTAAAAACATTTATTACTAAAGTAATAGGAAGCCGGGGTGTAGTAGTCCATGAATTTAGTTCTAAAGAATTTATAAAGGGATAAAATAAATAAAGTGTGAACCATTTTAATGACTAATACGGTGTCATGTAACAGGGTTGATGTAATCAGAGTCAATTAATATCAGGTGTGGTTTTTGTGGTTGTGTGAATTTGTATTAGTAATGATTTTATAGTCTGATTTTATTTATTATTTTCAAACCACTTTTCTAAGTTTATTATTTCATCTTTTGGTTTTAAACTTGATGTAAACCTCTCTACTTCAACAACAAAAAAACTAGCATACTTATCTGTTCCCCAACTTTGAACTTGCTTTTCTACATTTTCCTTTGAGTTAGCTAAATAATGAGAACAAAAAAAGGTACTATTGTTTCCAAGCCACGTTTGAGAGCATGTTGCAAATTCTCCAACTGCATCTTCAGCCCATTTGCCGTGAGTAACACCTTTTGGATACAATTTGTTAAAAGAGGATTTATATTCATCTGACTTTTTTTCTGACAGAAAATCATAAATCACTATATAGTTATTCTTTCTATTTTCAGTATTTTTTTCCAAAATTAACCTATCAATACTTTAGCAATGGAATTAGTTTATGTGTTCCTGTATCTGTGTCAACAGTCACATTTTCTTTCGCAGTTTCTTTCACAATTAAAAAGTAGCTACTGAGTACAGGGGTTCTGCTTCATTTCTATTTATTTATCATTGAAGTATAATAACATTAGTGTTTAGCAATTAACTGTAGCACTATAAGTATAATCCTACAACATGCATGAACAATCCCATCTACCTACGTAATATATACATAGGCTCTGCAGCAGATGCGGTTTTACAAATGGTATAGTACGTAGATGAATATTACCGTTAGCCCAAGCATAAGTATGAACTTTTTATATACTTCAATCATTTTTAAACTCAGAAACCACTATTCCTCTATTATTAAATATTTACAAAAAATTTTGCTAGGGTTGGACAATTATCAGTTGTGAAAGCAATATTCAAAATATTTTCACATTTTTTAAAAGAGGTCTCGCTGTCATATTCAAAAACTTGAGTGCGAAGACTCTCTTATACTTCAAGGGAGGAAAATTACTTCCATAATTTATGCAATTTTCGTACCTTTTATTTAAGATATTTTATAATTTTTAAAATAGAGAAATGAAGATTTTAAATGAGAAATGGACTTAAATTTTTTTATAAAGTCATAAGTATTGAAACTATTTTCTGGGTATTGTTAATTGTTGGAACATTATATTTTTTCTAAAAATGAATCACGTAAGAAAATCTTATCCAAATAAAAATCAACAATAAAAAAATAATTGCTAAAATTTAATTCCATAAATTTTAAATATTTAGTTTTAAATAATTTAAGTTTTGTTAAGGTTACACATCTACGTTAATAATTTTATATTTAGAGGTTTTTATGAAAATAATATTAGTTATTTTAAGTTTTTTATTTGTTAATTTTAGTACCTATGCAGACGGGCACTCTGGTAAGATTCATCTTGAGGGTTTTGGTGCATGGTCTGTAAATTTTATGAATGCTGGCAATGGTAATCTTTCGGTGACATACGATGGTTTATTCAGTGGTGTTGCTATGAACGAAACAAAATTTGGAAACAATTCATCTGTTCAATGTGTAGGTGGATTTACTACATCAAAAGGTAAATTTGATGATGAAACAGGTATATGTAAATTTCTATTTGCTAACGGAGATACTGCTTTTACAAAATATACTGGTTCAGGAGAAGTAGGAAAAAACGCTTCATCAACTTATGAATTTATTGGAGGCACTGGTAAATATAAATCTATATCTGGATCAGGAACTGTAACAAGAGTTGTAATCAAGGCAGCAAAAAAAGGTTTTTCACAAAGTAAGAATATATTCAAAGGAAGTTATAAACTTAACTAGATTATAATTTTAAAACTTTTTTTAAAATAACTTGGGTGTGTTCTAGAGTTTGTAACTAATCATATCAACTTGAATTAATTAGATATTAAATCATTACTTAACAAAATAATATTATTTAAAATTAGTGGGTTACACTGTTTGAACGATTGAGTAAGAGCAATCAATTAGGACAAAAATAAAAGAGAGTCCGAAGACTCTCTTTTATTTAAGGAAGGGAGAAAATTACTTTCTATAAATATGCAATTTTCATGCCCTTTTTTTACAGTTTTTATAGTCAGAATTTAACAGGTTTAAAACCCCATTGGGTTAAGATATATTGAAGGGTTAATATTAAAAAATATATAACTTTTTAATAAAACAAAAAAACTTGCGACGCCCAAAAAAACTTTGAAATCTTTACTCATATTAATAAATCACCTCATATTTTAATTAGCATGATATAGAGGTAATTCTAAATTAGATAATTTCAAACTACATCTTATCATTCTTTTGATATTTTCAATCTGACTTATGAATCTAACATTCACAAATCTAATTTCTTTAATACAATTATAACAAATAGACACCCATTCTTTATGGTGTCCGTATTTACATCTCCATAAAGTCTTGTATGGGTATTCACATTTATTGCAAAAATAACTCATATTTAGTCATTTATTTTTTATTGTTTTTCAATGTTCCAGTATCCATTTGGTCACTAGTGCTGTCATTAAGATAGTTAATCATTAACCTTAGTTGTTCTGGTATAAAAATACATACCTTGTTCATAATCCGTAACTAAAAATAAAATGTATTTGTAATCATCTGATAAAAGGCGCTTTGCTTTTTTGTTTCAAATTCAAAAACATTAATAAAATTTTCATTATATGCTTTTACTGATATTGGTTTTATTGTTTCAAACTCATACTTTTTAGGTTTAATTTTCTTATCATTTGAAAATTCTTTAACTTCAATTAATGCATCTCTCATATCCATTTTATTATCCTTTTTAAATATATTAATCCAAAACTCATTTTTTTTGAGGAGATGATTTTGGACACACTTAACCTACTCAAAGGTTAAGTGGTTTTCTTGAGTCTGATGACCAAGTTCACATCTTCATCTGAGAAACTACATGAACCAATAGTATTATCTTTGCAATTCATTTAGTTGGGTTAGAAGTCCAATATCCCATTCTCTTACTTCACTCTATTTTAGAAATCCAAGTAAGGTCTTTCTCAACTTTAACTTCGGTCAGAATATGAGTCTGATGAAGATAAACTTAATATTCTGTAAGGGTAAGTTCTCCCTTGTCCTGTTGGGTATATTTAAACACCATTCCAACTTGGGTGTTTCATAATAAAAACTGGTTACCTCACTAAGATCCGTTCCAATATATAATTGTAACTCAATAGGTTTGTAGTCTCATACAATGTAAACTTTAAACACAAGAGCATTATGTTTTTCTTATGTTTAATTAATACTATTTATAAGAATTATAATTTTGATATTGTAGGTATTAATTATCCGCAGATTAGACGGATTTATTTATTGCTAATCCAAAAAAAAATACCACACGGGGGGAGTGATATTTTTTTAAATTAAATAGGAGGATGTAACAATTATTTGTTGTCATATTGATGCTTAACCAGTTAATAATCATATTCTCTTAAATTTATTTTGTAATATGATTAAAATCGAATCAATAAAAATTCAAAAAAACAATATGATTAAAATATGAACAATAGTTGAGTTAAGTCTTTAGGTATATGACGCACATAATAATACTTACCATCACGTTTCATCACATGATTTGCTACACATTTATTTCTCATAATCTTTCACACCAGTTGGCTTTTACACATAATATGCTTACAGTTCAATTGGTTAGCAGTGGTGTATGGTGCGCTCTGAGGGACTCGAACCCCCAACCTTTTGATTCGAAGTCAAATACTCTATCCAGTTAACCCGTTTAAACCCTTATTTTCTCACAGATTTATTATTGAATAATCATACATTTTAGTGCCTTACTGTGTCAAATCTGTGTCAAAGTCTGAGGGTGTTTGTTTGACTTATTCTTTAAAGTTTTTTGCACATAGTTGATGCTTTTTCTAATGCATCACCTAACCCTACGCTAACCCAATTATTATGTGTTATGTCAAAATATTGTGAAACTTTTGTCTCTTCTGAATCTAAATAAGTCATAGATATTACATTATCTTTTGTTAAGTATTTTTTTAAATCATTCTTTGGCATCCATCCTAAATCAACAGTTGAGCGATGCCCCATCAAAAATGGAGAAGTAAATAAAACTTTTACAATTATCTTTTTCCCCATGAATTTAGTCGTTACATATTTGTTCTTAAAATTCATAAGGTCTGGATTTTTAGAATATGAATAAACAAAGGTAAGAATATTACCAACATCACACTTCCCTTTTACAAATCTAACATGCAACCCATCTCCATGAGTAACTTGACCATTTACTGATGCATGTATCGAATTTTTTGTAATATAACTAACTACCCATTCGTTATCTTTATGTTTATCTGCAACAAGATTACTTGTGCTGTCTGAAAATGCAGAACTATTAAAGATTAAAAGACATAAGATAATAACTAAATTTTTCATAATGATAATCTAATCAAAATAGAACTGCTGAGTAAAGAGTAATTGATATTTCTGTCTGGATACTACCGTAGTTTATAGATTAGGTTTTGGGTGTCAGTTTTAATCGGTAGGTAAATAACTTATTAAATTAGTACAATCCAAGAGTGCAAAATCCTAATGGAAATCCTATAATTATTGCAAGCACAATTTCTGACCATAATGAATCACTAAATTTATATTTTACTTTTTTAGACATTAATAAACTCTTAACTTAACAAACTAACTTATCCTCTTTTAATGATATTATAACAAGTAAAACATTTATTATATTTAACATCTTATAAGAAGACATACAGTAGAATTAATGTAATTAGAGTGATTGATATTTCTCTCTGGATACTATCGTGGTTTATAGATTAGGTTTTGGTTGTCAGTTTTGAGGGATACTTATTTTTTCTTGCTCTTCCAAGTTCCACCATATTGGTAAGTGTTGTCAAATAGGGTTTTTACTTCATTTAGACACTTTCCACATAGAAACACCCAATCCTTCAGTTCTGCATATCTACAACGATAAAGAACCTCTATCTGGTCTTTGCATTTAAAACAATCCTTTGTCCTAACTCTCATAGGTCTAATATACTGCAGTTTTTAACTAAATCAAAAAAGACAACTAAAATAAAAAGAGAGTCCAAAGACTCTCTTTTATTTTAAGGAAGGGAGAGAATTACTTTTTATAAATATGCAATTTTCGTACCTTTATTTAACAGTTTTTATAATTAGATTTTAGACGGTTTAAAATCCCATTGGGTTAAGATATATAGAAGTGTTAATATTAAAAAATATATAACCCTTTAATAAAACAAAAAAACTTGCGACACCCAAAAAAACTTTGAAATCTTTACTCATATTATTAAATCACCTCATACTTTAACTTACATGATATAGACGTAATTCTAAATTAGATAATTTCAACCTACATCTTATCATTCTTTTAATGTTTTCAATCTGACTTATGAACCTTACATTCACAAATCTGATTTCTTTAATGCAGTTATAACAAATAGAAACCCATTCTTTATGGTGTCCATATTTACATCTCCACAAAGTCTTGAATGGATATTCACATTTATTACAAAAATAACTCATTTTTAAATTTTGTTTCAACCCTCCTACAATTATTTTTTATTTAATTACTGTCTCAATATTTCATTTTACTTAGTCAATATATAGTTGCATCAACCACCCAACTTTGAACAATTACCATCACCTACCAAATTTCTTTTACTATAAGAGTCTCCATAAACCTCTGTAATGTTTAACTTGTTCTTATCGTCTTTTTGAATAGCAATAATCATCAAACCCTGTGATGTGTTTGTGGTCATTTTAAAGATTTTGTAATCGTATCCGACAGAAACTTCTGTCCAATCTATATTTACATGTTTACTTTTGGTAATTGCTTTATTTCCATCTAAATTTAAGAAAAAGGATGGGGCAATAGAACCATCAGCAAACTTCATGTTTTCACATATATAATCATCCGCAAAACTTTTAGAAATAAAAAAGGCAAATATTACAAAAGTGAAAATTGATTTTATTTTCATTTTTTTCTCCAAACTTAATTTAATATTTTGTTAATTACTTCACAACTTAAACTTGTATGTATTGAACCATTGCTCCAATACTCAACAACAAAAATTTCATCACCTCTACTAATTGCTTTCCTATGTGGAGAATTTTTAGGTAATTCTGTTAGTACTAACTCACTTTCACATTCTTTTCTTGTTGCAAAAATTTTAGAATTTGGAAAATGATTCATAATTACTTTATTATCTTGAGTTTGGGACGATTGAATAATTACCCATTTATTTGTATCTGCATTTGCTGATTTGTATAAAATTACCAACAGAAGAATTGTTACTCCCAACATCAAAAAGAATTTCTTATAGACTGCAACCATTCTTTTAGTTTAATCAAAATAGATTTGTTGAGTAAAGAATAATTGATATTTCACTCTTGATAATATCGGGTGTATAAATTAGGTCTTGCTTATCAGTTTTTGGTATGGAGAGTAATTCATAAAAAAACACTCCCTACCTTATTTACCTCATATTTGCGTGTCTATTATCTAATGTTGTTCTGGTCTTTCGTTCTTGTGCAATCTGTTCAACATATTGGTTGCGAACCAATCGTGCACTTTCTTGTAGAAGTGAGTTGATAGAACGATTGTCCAAATCTTTTATCTTCACTAAATCATCATATATTTTTGCATCTATTCTTGTTGGGTAAGAGTGGTAATAGTTCATCTTCTTTGTTTCTCCATTCGTTTTAGTATCTTTGGAGACTTTTCTATTCCCACACCAGTAGCAGCAGATGTGAGTGCGATATACATTCCCATTTTTCGTTGTAGGTAGAAGAGGTTTCCAATCCTCTCTAATGCGTCTGCAAGTTGTTTATTTGCGTTCTCTTGGTCTTTGGTTGCAGACAACTTGTTTGCATAACTTTTTAGATTTCTGACCTCTTGGTCGGTTTTATTCGCATATTGTTTTACTTTTCCTAACCCAACTGCGATTGCACCAGTTCTCAAAGATATAAACTCATTTAGAAGTTCATATTCTTGTTCATCTGGTTGTTCATTTAGGAATCTTCTACTTTGTTCTACTAAATCATTCATACTCTTATTTATATGTTCATCATTCTCATATTTGCTTTGGTTTTTCCTTAAATTTACCATTCAAGTATTTACTCTTGACCTATCCTATTACTAAGGCAAAAATGAAAGGATGAAATCTATACTCACCATATTCACATTCGTATTCACCTTGATATTCTCATTCACCAGTTTTGCTGAGTGGTTGAAGATAGGTGGCAATACAACTACAGGGTTCTATGTTGATTATGAGAGACTTAGAAAACACGATGGGTATTTTTATATATGGTCTTTGACTAATTACGCGAAACCGTTTACTGAAGCGAAGTTGTTGTCTAGCAAAAAATATTACCAGGTTGATTGTGATTTATTTCGGTATAAGGTGTTGCAGTACGTATATCACAAAGAACCGATGGGTCGCGATGTAGGAGAACCTGAAGAACCACATAATAAAAATTGGAGGTATCCTGAACCTAACCGCTTTTATGAAACTTTTATAAAACGCGTTTGTGATAGGAGTTAAGGACTCAAAGAAGAACTGCACATAAACCAAAAGAACTTCTAATCTTTATTTTAAGTATAGGAATCTGATGCAGTAGAACCGGGCAGTTCAACTACTAATGAATAAATAAAATAGACTAACCATCAAGCAGACGCATTGCGTGGGTTTTACAAATCTATCTACTCACGAACTCCAATAACAAATAAATCATCACCTTCAAGTTGGGGATTAAGTTTGCGAGTATTGTATCTAACTGAACCAGTTTGATTTCTTACTGATTCAACGTTTATCAAACACTTTGTGTCTAAATCTTCATTTCCAATATGGAATCTATCTTTGGTGTTTTTCCAAATCTTTCTTCGTTTTCTATTATACTGGTTAGTACCAGCATTTCGTATAAATCCCATTATAAAATCTTGGAATACATCAACCTTTTGATTGTCTGGTGAGTGCAATAGTAAGTGATAGTGTTTTTCACCACCTCTTCCATCACCACCTTGTTTGCAACCAACAATCCAAAACTTATCTTCTGGTTTGTATTTCATCCAATATCTTTTTCGTAAATACTTTTTGTTGATGCGAAATAACATTGTGCGAAAAATCTGGTTCAACTCATCTTCGTGAAGTGGGTATGATGGTGTTGGTTCAACATCTATTCTATGCGAGTAATCAAACTTTTCATTCAAGTGGTTTCGTAAAATCTCTTTTGCAGTATTCATTTTTCTGTCGATAAATCGCAGATTAGAAACACAACGACTTACCCTTTTTCTTTCTATTCTTTATTTCATCATATTTATATAAATCAAACTTTCATCATAGTTGCGACAATCTACGCGACTTGTCGCAAATCAGCGGATAAAGTTTTACCAGTTGCGACATTCAAGGTTTCTTGTGCAGATAAAAGTTTACTAATGGTTTGAAATAAACAAGAAGTAAAAAAAGCATATAAACTTTCTAAAGAAATTGGAATAAATCAATTTTAACATTATTAAACAAAATTATCACATCAAAATAAATTAGAATATTTAGTAATTAAGTTCTCTGGTTTGAGATGAGTATATCTAAATAATTGTCTTACATCTTTATGACCAGATATTAATGCAACCTCTGGAACTGATAAACCCATTTCAAAGAATCTTGATACTGCCTCATGTCTTAAATCATGAAATCTTAATCCTTTAATATTGGATTTTTTTCTACATCTCTCCCATGCAAGTCTTAGACAGTTTGCAGATATTGGAAATACAAACTCAGATGACTGAGTAAGATTTGATAGTAACTCTATAGCAATTTTTGTTAATGGTATGTGTCTATCATCCCCATTTTTAGTATCATAGAGTGAGGCAATTCCAGTATTTAGATTTACATCATTCCATTTAAGTTTAAGTATCTCAGACCTTCTCATTCCAGTTTCTACTGCGAACTGAATAATTGTAGAGATATACTTGTTTCTTTGTTTTTCTGCATTAGAGATAAGGTCTGACAATTCATTTGAGACAAGTCTTCTGTTTCTTGGTTTTGAACTCTTTGGTAATTCAATATTAGCAACTGGGTTTAGGAGTATTCCATATCCCCATTCTTTAATTGCACTTTTAAACACTCTTTGTATTAAAGTTAACTCCGCCTTTACAGTTCCAGACTTAACCTCTTTCAATCTATCTTGTCTATATTGTTCAAAATGACTTTTAGTTAAGTTAATAACTTTACTCTCCCCTATCCATCTTTTAGATATTAGTCTTAATTGGCATTGTTCAGTCATCCCACTCTTTATTTTGGAAGAAACTTCCTCAGCATATCTATTCATTAAGAATGATAATTTTAAGTTCTGAATATTTTCTTCTGGAAGTGAAGTATTTCTTAATTGATGTTCTAACTTTGAACTCCAAATAATTGCATCACTCTTTTTTTTAAATGATTTTGTGAAACTTCTCCAACCAGATACTCTTACTTGAGCATTCCAAGAATTACCTCTTTTACGTACACAACTCATCTTTGACTCCTTTTACTGTGTCAAATCTGTGTCAAAACTGAGTAATCTCTGGGTATTATTTAAAATCAATTCTTCTAAATAACTGATAATAAACAATAAGTTGTGGTGCGCTCTGAGGGACTCGAACCCCCAACCTTTTGATTCGAAGTCAAATGCTCTATCCAGTTGAGCTAAAAGCGCATAATCACATACTAGATAAATATATGAAAAACTAAATTTTACAAAGGTTTATTCATATTTTATTATTGGAGGCTTAACACCATTAGGAATTGGACAAAGATAAGGATTCTTTTTAATCTGTTTTTTAAAAACTTCTTTAGCATCATTTAATTTTTTAGGATCATTTATTAGGGCGCATGCTGTTGATGCCATAATTTTTGCTGCATGAACCATTCCTTTGTGAGCAGCAGGTGCTTTGCCTTGAGCTACAGTTTGCCATGTATGAAATGGTGTGCCAACTGCACATGTTGCCACTCTTGCTTGAACAGTAGGAACCACCCAACTTACATCTCCTACATCAGTGGAGCCTATACCACCACTGCTGAAACTATTCAAAGGAGCTACAAAATCACATAAAGGCATATCTAAAGGAGCTTTTATACCAATTCTTTGAAAACTATCTAAAATATCAGACTCTGTAAGAGTAGATCTTATTTTGTTAGCAAATTCTTTATCTTTTTTATCAAATATAACAGGGCCTATTTTTTCAAATTCATTTTGCATTATTTGTTCCAATGGTTCATTACCTAATAAATTCGATACTCCGCTGTAAACTTTCTTTTCCACGCTAGTTTCAGTCATTAGTGCAGCACCGTCAGAAATTTTGTAAACTCTCTCAACTAAAGAACGTAATTCTGTTAAATTCGATGCCCTTATCAAATGCCTTATGGTAACCTTAGCCTGAACTACATTAGCTGCGTTACCTCCAGCATCCATGTATGCGTAATGTACTCTAGCTGAGTCCGGCATATGCTCTCTCATATAATTAACACCTATATTCATTAGTTCTACAGCATCTAAAGCGCTTCTACCTAGATGTGGAGCAGTGGCAGCATGAGCGGCTTTACCTGTAAAAGTGAAATCAATTCTAGAATTAGCTAGGGATATGGGTTTGTTAACCGAATTAAAAGTGGCTGGATGCCAACATATAGCAGTATCAATATTATCAAACCAACCATCTCTAGACATATACGTTTTAGCAGCCCCTCCTTCTTCTGCAGGACAACCATAATATCTAATCCTAGCTTCTATATTGTTGTTATCTAACCAATCCTTGACAGCAGTCGCCGCTAAAAGAGAAGCAGCTCCTAGTAAATTATGTCCACAACCATGACCATTTTCACTATTTTTGATAGGTTTGTGTTCTGCAACGCCTGCTTGTTGACTTAATCCTGGTAAAGCATCAAACTCACCTAAGATAGCAATAACTGGTCCTGATTTACCGTATTCTCCCATTACAGCTGTAGGCATGTTACAAATGCCCTCTGTTATTTTAAAACCTTCTTTTTGTAACATTTGCGTATGCTCTGAAACTGATTTAAATTCTTTATACAAAATCTCAGGAGTATCAAACACACGATCGGAAAATTTTATATACTCCTCTTTTTTATCATCCACTAATTGCCAAATTTCTTCTTGGTTACTCATTTTATTACTTTCTTATTTTTTACTTTTTAATTACTTAATAATTTCTCAACGGATGGACTAGATTTTAATAAATCTATCGTGTAAGGATTGCCCGGGTTATTAAAAACTTCTTCTACATTACCTTCTTCTAGAATTTTTCCAGATTTCATTACAATTACTCTATCAGCCAAATCTCTTACAACTGGTAAATCATGAGCAATAAATATGTATGAAAGTGAAAACTTATTTCTTAGATCTTTTAATAATTTTATTATCTGTGCCTGAATGGAAACATCAAGCGCAGAAACAGCTTCATCACATATAATAATTTCTGGATTAAGAGCCAAAGCTCTAGCAATGGCTATTCTTTGTCTTTGACCACCTGAAAATTCATGAGGATATTTTTTTGAATCACTTGGCTGTAGCCCTACACTATATAATAATTCAGATATCCTTGCCTGATGAAGTTTTTTATCAAGAAAATCAGCATGAATTATCCAAGGTTCTGAAATAATATCAAACACATTCATAGTTGGATTAAGGGATGCATATGGGTCTTGAAATACAATTTGAACTTTTCTTCTGAAATTAAATAATTCTTTTTTATCAAAATCAAAAATATTACGTCCATGATATAGAATACTACCACTTGAAGGCTCAATTAATCTTAATATCAGGTTAGAAATTGTAGTTTTACCAGACCCAGATTCACCAACAATTCCAATAATCTCATCACGAAAAAGATTAAAATTTACATTATCACAAGCTATAGTGTCATAAGACTTAGAAATGTTTTTGACTTCTAATATTGGTTTAGTTTCGATATTATCATTTCTTTTGTATTTTTGATCAAATTTACCAGGAATAGAATTCATCAATTCTTTTGTATACTTATGCTTCGGCTTTATAAATACATCTTTCAAAGTACCTCTTTCTACTATTTTACCATTCTTTAGTACAATCACTTTATCTGCCACTTCTGCAGCAATACCTAGGTCGTGTGTAATGAGTATTAAACCCATATTTCTTTCATCTCGGAGTTCCGCTAGCAATTCTAATATTTTTGCCTGAATTGTTACATCAAGTGCTGTTGTAGGCTCGTCAGCAATAATTATATCTGGTTCTAATGCAAGAGCCATTGCAATCATAACCCTCTGCCTTTGACCTCCAGAAAATTGATGCGGATAATCTTTTGCTCTTTTATGAGGGCTGGGTATTTTTACTCTATCTAATAACTTGACTGCTTTGTCCCAACTTTCTTTTTTTGTATAATTTTTGTGAACCTCAAAACATTCTGCTATTTGCGCTCCTACAGTAAAAACTGGATTAAGGTGAGATAATGTATCTTGAAAAATTATAGCAATTTTGTTTCCCATTAATTCTCTTCTATCTGTCTCTGAGAGTTTTAAAATGTCTTGTTTATTTAAAAAAATTTCTCCACTTTTAATTCTACCTGGCGGACATGTTAAAATACCCATAATAACAGAAGCAGTAACGCTTTTTCCAGAACCACTTTCTCCAATTATTGCTAATGTTTGCCCCTTATTTAGTTCAAAATCTATACCCTGGACTGCATTTATAGATCCTTCAACAGTATCGAATGAAACTGCTAAATTAGAAACCTTTAATAATAAATTTACATTATTACTCATTTTAATCTCCGATATTTTCTAAACGCCATCTCTGCCTAGGGTCTAATACAATTCTTAACCACGAAGATAATAAATTTAGTGATAGGGCAACCAACATTATTATTAAACCTGGGAAAAAAGCTAGCCACCAAGCCAATTGGAGATAATTTCTACCCTGTGCAACCATTAGACCCCACGTAACATCTGGAGGTTGTATTCCAACACCAAGAAAACTTAAAGCAGATTCACCTAACATAACAAAAGCAAAATCCAATGTAGCTATAGTTATCAAAGTTGGAATGGTTAATGGCGCTATGTGTTTGAATATAATTCTTGAATTTGAGGCTCCCATAGATATTGCAGCAGAAACAAACAATCTCTCTCTTATTTCGAGAACCTCAGCTCTTGCTGTCCTCATGTATATGGGCATTCTTGTGAATGCGAGAACCAAAACTAAATTTAATAACCCAGGATCAAACATATATAATACGATTACAGCTAGTAAAAGTGATGGGAAACTCATAATAATGTCAGCTATTCTCATTATTAAGTTTCCAGTTTTACCTCCAAAATAGCCTGAAATTAACCCTAGGGCACCTCCCAAAGTCATAGATAATATGACAGCACTACCAGCTATAAACATAGTATTTTGAGTAGCAATTATTAGCCTAGCAATCATACTTCTACCAAGGGCATCTGCACCAAAAAAATACATAAAATTATGATCAAAAGAAAAGGGTTCTAAATTCCTAAGTCTTAAGTTCATTTTTATATAAGAATCATTAATTAAAGAGGGTCCAAATAAAGCTAAAAAAACCATAAAAGTTAAAAAAATAATTGAAATCAATGCTAATTTATCATTGAGAAACATTGAAAAGATCTGTTTAAATTTATTGTAAAATACTTTTTTTTGTAAAATTAATTGCATGCTATTTATGCCTTATTCTTGGATCAAGAATTGCGTAAGCAATATCAATAATAATATTAATTGATAAAATAACTATAGCAGTTATTAAAATGGAAGCCTGGACTACTGCAAAATCTCTTTGCATAATAGAATCGATCATTAATTTACCTATTCCAGGCCATCCAAATATAGTCTCAACAATAACAGCTCCATTGGCAATTGCAGCAGCTTGGTCACCTGCAACGGTTATAACAGGCAACAATCCATTTCGAAGTGCGTGCTTAAAAATAACTTTTTTTTCTTTAACACCTTTAGCTCTTGCTGTTTTAACAAAGTCTGAGCTGAGAGCAGTAATCATTGACCCTCTTACAACCTGCACCAAAAGACCTAAGGGTCTTATAACTAAAATGCCAATTGGCATTATCCAATATGGTAATCCTCCTATTCCAGATGTTGGCAACCATCCAAGAGAAACAGAAAAAACCAAAATTGCTGTTATTGCTATCCAAAAATCCGGTGCACTTGCAGCAGTAAGAGAAACCACTCTTGAAATCCTATCAAAAAGACCATTAGGTTTATATGCGGCTAATGAGCCAATTAGTATAGCACCTAATAAGGCAATGGTCATTGCTACAGCAGCTAATGATAGAGTGACTGGAATAGCTTCTAAAACGATATCAATTGCAGGTCTTTCTTTTCTTAATGAATAACCAAGATCACCCTCTGACAAATCTTCTAAAAATCTACCGAATTGAATATAAATAGGATCATTAAAACCATGTTTTTCAGAAAACTCTTTTCTCACTTCTACGGGTGCATCAATAGGTAAATATAAATGTCCTGGATCACCAGTAAGACGAGCAAGAAAAAAAACCATTACAAAAAGTCCGGTAATGGCCAACAAACTTGATAATATTCGTTTAGATAAATATTTTCTCATATAAAAACATTAAATTAGATTTTAAATTCCAACCAGAATTTTATCTGGTTGGAATAATATTTTTGAGTTTAATTAAATTTTACCTGAGAAATCTGAATTTCACTATTTGTTGAAATAGTTGGAGTAAATTTAATTCTAGGGTTTACACGTGAAAATCCTACCATATGAAACATTTGAACATCTGGAATTATTTCTTCATGTAATTTCTTTTGAGCTTTACGCCAGGTATCTCTTCTTTTGTCACCTATTGCAGCAGTAGCTTCAGTTATCCAGGCATCTACTTGTTTGTCACATGTTGTAGATTGCGCTCCTTTACATGCATACTTATTAAACATTGAGAAAACAGCGTCACCATTGTTATTATCGTGTTGGCTTTGTTGCAAGGCTGGACCTCTATCTTCAGCATATGGCCTACTTAAAAAATTCAACCAACCAGCAGTTTCCATCATTTTAATTTTAATATTAAAGCCGACTTCAGTAAGCATAGCATGCATAGCTTCCATTGCTTCTGTAGAATTAGGATAAATTCCAAGCCTTCCAATCAAAACAATTTCTTTATCAACTGGAACACCATCTGCTTTAGCTGCCTTTACTAATTTTTTAGCTTCAGCTGGATTATATGGCCAAGGTTTTAAAGTTGGATTATGCCCATTAATACTTGGCACAACAATCTGGGTCATCTTTACAACACCTTCTGGAAAAATAGTACCAGTAAGACCGTCCAAATCAATAGCTAAATTCATTGCCTTTCTAACCCTAATATCATTCAATGGAGCCCTAGTCATATCAATCCTTAACCTAGAAGTTTCTGAGTTAAAGTAACTAAAGTCCATCTTTGGGTCATTCGCATCTTGAACACCAATGCTGGCTGCAATATCAGCTTCGCCAGTTTTGACCATTGCAGCTCGGACTGCAGATTCATTTCTCCAGACATATGTTGCGTTTTCAACCTCTGGTTTATCACCCCAATATCCATCAAATCTTTTTAAAGTTACAGATTGACCTGGTGTCCAGGTATTAAAAAGATATGGACCTGTGCCTTTAGGATCACGTACACCTTTAGCTTCTTGAGTATTTGGACTTACCACTGTCATTGTACCCATCATAGCTGGCATTATAGGTTGGGGTGTTTCTGTTTTAATAGAAATAGTATGACTTCCTATTGCAGTCGCTGTTAAATTTATGTTACCAAAAAACTTAGTTCTAATCTCACAATCATACTTAGGATTTAAAGCACGATTTATAGACTTCACAACCGCTTTAGCGTTCAAATCCTCGCCATCATGAAATTTAATCCCTTTGCGAATATTAAATTCCCAAGTGAGATTATCCGTCTGTTTCCAAGAAGTAGCTAATCTAGGAGTTACCGAACCATCAGCTGGATTTATTTCCGTAAGGGTCTCAGTTACATTTTGTTTAACAATTTTTCCAACTACTGATCGGGTTGCTTCACAAGGATCAACAATATCTGGCTCTTCAGCTATTACAATTGTTATATCTTTTCCAGCAGAATAAGCTGGAGAAAACAGGCTACCAAATGCCATAATAGCAGCAGATGAAATAGCAAGTGATAAACTTTTAATTTTCATAATTTATTTCCTCCCAAAGTTTATTTATTAAAGTTAAATTTTAAAATTTTCCTCCTTTCTTAACATAATTAAAGTTACATTTTTAATTAAATGCTCTTTCTAATTTTTGAAGAGTTTTTAAATGTTTAGGCTTTGGCTCGTTACCAAAACTATATGGCCAATTCGTATAAGAAACTTCTCCCACATAAATACTTCCTTTAGTGTCAACTGCTAAACCGTGTGGAGCTAAAAATTGACCTAGTTCAAAACCTGGACCATTTTCACCTCCTAAGCGGGTGATTAGGTTTCCATTATTATCTAATATGCTCAACCTAGGACCTAAATTTTGATAATTTCTGTTTACTAAAAGACCAGGACCAAGCTCTCCTACAATACAAACTGGACATTTTCCTCTAGGCATAAATAAACCACAAGGTCGATGAAGATTATTCCACTGGGTTTCATATTTACCTTCAGTATTAAAGACCTGAATTCTATGATTTTCTCTGTCAGCCACATAAATCCAGCCATCATCATCTGCAACAATATTGTGAACCAGATTAAATTGACCTGGACCTGAACCAGGTTCCCCAAAGGTTTTAATTAATTTTCCATCTGGTGAATATTTATGAACACATGCATTTCCATAACCATCAGATACAAATATATTATTGTCTGGACATAGCGCTGTATGGGTACATCTATGAAATGGTAGGTTTGACATGAATTCAGCAGGATTTCCTGGAATACCAATTTGGAAAATTAATTTGCCTTCAGGACTAATTTTTTTAACTGTATGGTCACCATCATCAGTACAATATATATAATCGTCTGGACCGATATGAATACCATGAGGTCTAGAAAAAAGATCATCTCCCCAAGATCTAAGGTAATTACCGTCAATATCAAAAATAATCATTGGATGTTGTCCACGATTAAATACAAATACCTCATCTTTGCTATTTACAGCAACACCAGCAACATCCATAAAAGACCAATTCTCTGGGAGTCTGGCCCAATTATCTACAACTTTATATCTATATTCACCATCACCTAAAAATACTGACAAGATTATACCTCCAAATAAAATTATCATGTTTAAGAAAAGAATTGTCTATATTTAAATATTAGTTATTGATATTAAAATTATATCAAAATCATTTTTTATTATTTGAACCTAAATTAGATATTAAAAAACTAGAAAAGAATATAATCAAAGCACCTAATAGAGTTGAAGCATCTGGAATTTCGTCAAAAAAAACAAAAGCAAGAGTAGATATTATAGGCAATCTTAGAAAATCGAAAGGAGCTAAATAACTTATATCAACCATCGACATAGCTCTTGTAATAAAAATCATATTAAGAACCCCGATCAACACTTGTATTGTTAAAAGAAGAAACATTTCAAATGAGGGAGTAGTCCAAAAGAATAAAGCAGGAATAAATGCTAGAGGAACTGTGCATAAAAGATTCCATACTGTAAGTGTATCAGGATTGTCTTTATTGGACATTTTTTTTAAAATTAATTGTATACATGCGCTTAAAATAGACCCTATTAAAGCCCAATATAATGCAGGCGGAATATAATCAAACCCAGGCTTTAAAATTACTAATATGCCAATAAAGCCAATTATTGAAAAAATTACATGCTTTTTTGTTGGTATCTCATTTAAGAACAAAATTGAGCCAAGAATAATAAGAAGTGGAGTAACAAAAGAGATAGATACAACGTCTGAAAGCGAAGCAGACTTAAAGGCAAGAAAAAAAGAAGTTAAAGCTAATATTTTTAGAAAAGCTCTGAAAATATGTAGATATTGATAAGAGGATATAAAAACACTTTTATCTCTCAGAAAAATTGGAATGATAATTATTAAGCCAAATAGACTTCTATAAAAAACAATTAAAAAAGGGTGAAGATCAGACGATAATATCCTCACAACAATACCGTATATGGCTCCTAAAAAAGAAACACATATTGCTAATATTGTTGTAATGAATATTGATGATGTTTTCATTTATTATAATTAAAAATTTTAAAATTTATTATTTCTAACATAATACAAATTATCAATTAATTTGACTTAGAATTGATAGTTTTTTAGTATCAATTATTATGGTTTTATTTTTATGAACACTTCGATTTCCATAGAACAATTAAAGTGTTTTGTAGCTGTTTCTAAAGAATTAAACTTTAGGAAAGCTGCTAAAGTTTTAAATATGTCTCAACCACCAGTAACCCGGCACATTATAAACTTAGAATATAATCTTAAAACAAAATTATTTGAACGAAATAGCCGTTCAGTAAAGTTAACGAAAGATGGTACACTATTTCTAACACATGCTACAGAAATTCTTTCAAGAATTGAAGATGCTTCAAAAGTCATGATGATTGGTAAAAATAATTTGGGTGGAACTATTTCTTTAGGTTTTGTGCCATCAATGGCTAATGATATTTTGCCTTTAATTGCAAGTCAGCTGTGTAAAAAACTTCCACAAATTAAAGTGATTTATAAAGAGTATATGAGCTATGAACAGGTTCCAGCCCTAAATGCAGGAAATCTTGATATTGGTTTAACTAGATTACCTAAAGATCTAAATTCTTTTAATTATTCTAGGGTTGTAAGTGAACCATATTTTTTAGCGGTAAATGTTAGGAATCCTCTATCAATTCAAAAGAATTTAACAGTTAATGATCTCCATAATATTGATTTTATTATGTATGATGCAATAATTGGAAGATATAGCTTTGAACTACTATCTTCTTTATTTTTAAACACTGGAGTAAAACCTAATTTTGTTCAATATGTTAGTCAACCAAGTGTTTTTTTAGGACTTGTGAAGGCTTCTTTAGGTGTTGCTTTATTAGCGAGCTCGTCAAGACAAAACTCTCCAGAAAATGTCATTTTCAAAGAAATAAAATTGCCAGAATGGGTCAGGGCTGATGTGTATTTAGCAACAAAAAAAGAGCCCAAAAATAATTTAATTCCGGAAGTTTATAATTGTATTATGGAAGCTTTATATAAAGCTCATAAAATTTAGAACAAAACTGATAGTTGTAATTATATATTAATAATAGAATAATATATATAATTTTAATTTATTATGAAATCACTTATGAAATCTATACTTATTACAGGGGCAGCGTCAGGAATAGGAGCCGCCACTGTAAAAAAAATAGCATCTAAAAATATATCCTTTACTTTAACAACCAAATCAAATGAGCAGGGTTTACGATCAGTTTCAGAGTATGCAAAAAAAAGGGGGGCTAGCGTTATTTCTTTATATGGAGATTTAGCTAATAAAAAATTTCTAAAAGATTTAGTAAATTTAGGAAGGAAGGAAACAGGTAACATAGACCAATTTGTTGCGAATGCTGGCTATGCTAATAAACAAAAATTTGGTGAATTTAATAATGATGAAATCGATCAATCTATTCAAACAATGGCAACATCTTTTTCAACAATAATAAATTTATGTATAGAAGATTTTAAAAGATCAAATAATGGAAGAATTATTACTATTAGCTCATTTGTGAACAAAAATATTGGATTAAATAATAATATTTTTCCTGTTACCGCTGCCGCAAAAGGAGCTCTTGAGGGACTAACAAAAACTTTGGCATTTCAACTCGCTAAACATAATGTAACAGTCAATTCAATATCACCAGGATATACGAAAAAAGATGGAAGTCATTCTGCATTATCGTCATTAGAATGGGACCAAATAATAAACAAAATTCCAATTTCTAGACTTGCCAAACCTGAGGAAGTTGCGAATTTAATTTCATTTTTATTATCAAAAAAAGCTTCATATATTACTGGACAAATAATAAATATTGATGGTGGCTTGTCACTTATTTAAAAATTATAAACTGAATCTTTTAGGAGAAAATGGATCAGCATTGATACTAGTCTTCTTATTTTGTATCATTTCACTTAGGATAACTGCTGATCCTGCAGACGTAGATAATCCAATGTGATTATGACCAAAGTTAAACCATAAATTTTTATGCTTAGGCGCTTTACCAATCATAGGTAAACTGTCAATAATAGTTGGTCTTGATCCTAACCAAGGTTTATTAATTAATTTCTTATTTAAGGGAATAATTTTGCGTAATTTTTGAATTGATTCATTTATTTGAATTTCATTTTCAATGGCATCTAAAAAAGTTAATTCTACTCCTGAAGTAACTCTGACATCACTACCATTTGAGCTATAAACAAATCCTCCTTCTACATCATGGATTGCTGGATTTATTGAAATTTTATTAATTGTGGAAAAATGATGATGATATCCCCTTTCCCAAGCTAATGGAATATTATAACCTAAATTTAAAAGTATATTTTGAGACCAAGGTCCAGTCGAGACAACAACTTGATCAAAGAGAGATTTATTTTTATCAGATAAAACATGCCATTTATTTTCCATATATCTTAAGTCTTTACAGGCTTCCTGAACAAACTTACCACCAGAGTTTATAAAATAATCAAAGTATTTTTGGGATAATTTTAATGGAGATTTAACCCTTACTGAATTTTTAAATAAAATACCTTTAAAAAATTTCTCTTCTAAATCTGGAAACTGCTTTTCAATTTGCATTGTATTTAGGATTACATATTTAGCTTTATGTTTATTCAAAATTTCAAGTTCAAGAGAATAATTTTTATAACTCTTACTTGTTTTGAAAAGTTTTAACCAACCAGGTTTTGAGATAATATTATTTGAATTAGTTATTTTAATTAATTTTTGATGAGTGTTTAATGATAAAACTTGTAACTCTCTTAATGCCTTAGCAGCAAATTTCATATGGTTTTTATGACTAAAAGTTAGAAAATGGAGAACCCATATTAATCTTGAAAAAACAAAAGATTTAGAATACCTAAATGAAGTATGATTTTTAAAAATTAATTGAAATAATGATTTTAATAATAGAGGGTTATTTATAATCATCAACGAAGAATCTGTTATAACTCCTGCATTGCCGTACGAAGTTTGAGAACCTGGTTCGTTAGGATCCATTAGAGTAACAGAATATCCTTTTTTAATTAATTCAATACTAGTACAAATTCCAACGATGCCTGCCCCAATAATTAAAATATTTTTCATACACCTAGTACATCTTGTTTGGTTAAAATATGTTGGCAACAATAATAATTTATTTTGATATTTATTTTAACATTTATAGAATTTTCAACAACAAAACTCTCAACTGCTTTTCTTAATGCTGAATAATTTAGACCCTCTATGATAATTGCCTGTGATACAACTTGGTCATCTAATCCTTGAGAAGACCTATATTTTTTTTCTTCTGTCTTCATTTGTCCAAAAGTATTATCTCCTAATAGAACGTGCATACCAGTGATACCAACTAATTTTATTATTTGAGGAATAGACAGCTTTAATTTTTCAACATTAAATTTATTGTCAATATCAGGGTCTAAAAATCTTATAGTTGCTAAAAAACTTGAAAAACCTCTCGATTTACTAGCAATTACGCTACAAACTGTTCTTGATGGTGATATATAGGAAGACAAAATTTCTTTTGTCCATTTTGTAGGATTATTAAGTCTTTCTAAATAGTTTTTGGAGACAAATATTTCCTTTTTTTCAGCTTCATACATCATGAAATACTTGTCTTCTACAAGAGTACCAGGCTCTCCTTGGGCTCTAAAACCTCTCAAAAATCCAGGTAACGAAATTCTTTCTGGCATATGCTCCATACTATGCCATTGATTATAGTCAATCTCCTTTTCTTCAAGAACACCACCCCAATTTACTAATACAGAAGTCCCTATTAAACTCATTAAGTTAAATCCTTATTTATTTAAATCATATTGAATATATTAATTTTTAAAATATAGAGAAAATTACTTCTTTTTGGATTTTTTTCTTTTTTCTTTTAATTTAATTTTCTTCGCATTTCTTTTCAGTTCTGATTTACCCTTTGTATTAGATAGTTTTGAAGACTTATTTTTTTTACTTTTGAATTGATTGAAGTTTTTTTTATTATCGCTTGATTTATCACCAACTTCTTCATTAAACCCAATTAAATTTTCAGGATTTAAGAGATAGCTCTTTATAACCTCTAATTTTAAATTTATTAGTTTTTCAATTCTAAATAATTTAAGTCGTTCACTTGGCTCACAAAATGTTATAGCTATTCCAGAAGCTCCAGCTCTTGCTGTCCTTCCAATTCTATGGACATAATCTTCAGGAGTTGATGGTATGTCAAAATTTACAATATGAGATATAGATTCTATATCTATACCTCTGGCAGCAATATCTGTTGCAATTAAAACTTTAATTTCACCATCTTTAAAAGAATTTAAAGCTCGTTGACGAGCTGCCTGTGATTTGTTGCTGTGAATTGCTTCTGTTAGAATACCAACGTTGATTAATTTTTGACATAATCGATTAGCTTTGTGCTTGGTTCTAGTAAAAACAATTACTGTCTCAAACACCTTGTCTTTCAATAATGTTATTAATTGAAGAACTTTGTCTTGAGGCTCTATAACTATAACTGATTGGGATATTCTTTCAACTGGAGTTAAAGTTGACTTAACTTTTACTTTTACTGGTGACTGCAAAATAGTTTCAGAGAATTTAACAACGGTTTCAGGCATCGTGGCTGAAAAAAATAGTGTTTGTCTGCGCTCAGGGAGTAATTTTATTACTTTTTCAATGTCCTTAATAAATCCCATATCCAGCATTCTATCTGCTTCATCTAACACAAAGAATTGTATTTTGCTCAATGAACAGACACCTTGATTAATAAGATCAAGCAATCTTCCTGGAGTAGCAACTATTATATCTACCCCACGTGCCAAAGTTTTGACTTGAGGGCCTTCTTTTACACCTCCAAAAATAACTGTGTGTTTTATAGCAATATACTGACCATATTTTCTTATTGATTCATTTATTTGTATTGCAAGTTCTCTTGTTGGAGCTAAAATAAGAGCTCTTGGATCTCTTTTTTTCCCGGTTGATTGTTTAGCATTAAGTTTTTGTAAAATTGGTAATGTGAAGGCAGCCGTTTTTCCTGTTCCAGTCTGAGCCATACCCATTAGATCTAGTCCTTTCAGTACTAAAGGAATTGTTTCTTTCTGAATAGGTGTAGGTGAAACATACCCCCCTTCGTTCAAAGCTTTTAAAAATGGGGCTTTTATATTTAAGTCTTCAAATCTATAATTTTTCAAACCTATTTCTCTTTAAAAAAATTTTTTAGCTTGATAACATTTAGGTAATATATCTAATGTTATATATCTAAATAAGAACAAAGCAATGTATCAATTATTTGTATAAATTGATGGAGAGATAGATGCGTATAATAGGAATAATTATTATTATTGGAATGGTTGGAGGTGCTACTGTATCAATAGATCATACTAAGTTTTTGGACTTACCTTCAATGCTGATTGTTATAGGAGGCGCACTAGGTTACGTATTAGCTAAAGGCAAATCAAAACATTTTATTAAGAATTTTGGTGACGGGTCAGTGTATATGGGTTGGATTGGATTAATAATAGGTTTTATTATGATTGGCAATCACCACGCGGAGTCAGAAAAAATAGGACCTGCAATTTCAGTAGCGTTTCTTCCAATTTTTTATGGATATTTTATAAAATTAATTTCAACAGGTTTAGAAAGTATCGGCGACGATTGACTTAATTTTATTTAATCTACTACCTTTTCAATTTAAGTCCATTAAGTTGTGCCCGCAAATAAGATACATTTGTAGCTAAACCTGGTAAAAGCCATTGAAACAAAGAAACCACTTCTTTAATTTCTTCATATTGATTTGTATTTTTACAAGCGACTATAAGTTTTGCAGATGTTAAACTAGCTGGATTAGGTAAACTTAGAGCTTTTTCTATTGCGAAATGATGAACCAAAGAAATCTGTTTTTCATACAAAGTAGTTTGAATTTTATTTTTAAGGTCAGTCCAAGCATGATTAAAATAAGTAGGCCATCTAGCAAACGCTCTATAATCAGTATTTAAAAATGGTAAATTAATTGTAGTCTTGATTGACTCAAAAGTATTAAAAGTTTCTTCATCAACATGATGTTGCTCCAATAAAATCAATTTTTTTTCTTTTGATGGGCCGTGCCATCCTTTGAATTTCTTGTAATTTGATTTCATGCTTATTTCATTTCCTTCTAAAAGTAATCTGGCAATAGAGGCTATAATTATATATGGCATATTACCATGAGAAAAAATTTCATTTATTTCTAAAATACTTTCAATCTCTTTCTTAGCGTAACCTTTTGTTTCTAATTCATTTAAAATAATTTTAGGTTCTAATTCTTTTACTAATTCTTCAGTAAAATCCCTCAACTCTCTACATGCAAATACAAATTCTTGAGAAGAGATAATTTCTTTGATGCCATTCCAAAGAGTTTTAAAGAACAAGGGATAATGAGCAAATGCCATTGTTACTACACCCATCCATGGAACTTGGAGATGTTGTTTTGTTTCATTATAAATTTGTTTTAATTCTTCATCTGCTAAATACTCTGGTATTGGGAATATAGATGGTATTGGTGAAGGTTTGTATCGTTTAAGATTTATTTTCATTATGGAATTACAAATTTTATTTAGTCTATGATTAATTTCTCTAAAGTATGATTTTTAATATAATTCCAATCATATGAAACACCTAAACCTGGTTTATCTGACACTGTTACATTTCCGTTTTGGTCTATACAATCAATTTCATCAGAATATCCATCTAAATATATTGGTAGTGACCATGCGTTTTTACAATTTGGATGAACAAGATTCACCTCATAAAAGTTGGAATTTCTTATTGCTGAAATTAAATGTCTCATAGCTGGTCCGCATGAATGAATTTCACAATCAATACCCAATCCTTCCGAGGCTACAGCCAGCTTATGAGATCCTGTTATACCACCATCATAGTCAGGATCTGCTCTTGAAAAAAAAGAAGCTCCGTTTACTAACATATCAGTTGATGTTTCAAAATTTCTCATATGTTCACCAACTAAAATTGGAGTGGATAATTTTTTTGATAAAACTTCATTTCCGTTAATTGATACACCTCCATCTTTGTATGGATCTTCATACCAATATAAGTTATGTTCATCACAAACTTTACCGACCTCAAGGGCATCTGTTAGAGTTTTTAAGTGACATGCAGCGTCATACATAATTTTCATTCTTCCATCTACTCTTTTAGCTACCGCTTTAATCATTTTTGATTCTTCTTCAACATCACCTTTTGTCCAGCCATGCATTTTAAATGCTTTATAACCAAGTTCATAACACTCCTCTGCAAAGTCTGCGTATGCTTCTGGTGATGAAAGACCATTTTTTTCACGATCACCAGCCATTGTACTAGCATATGCTCTAATTTTTTTTGTGTTTCCACCAAGAAAATCTGAAATTGAAATATTTAAATATTTGCAGATTAAATCATATATGGCTATGTCTATTGCTCCAATTCCTACCTCACCAATATGTTTTGTTAAACCTCTTAATTGTCTATATATATTATCTCTAAAAAATGGACTTTTATCTAAGATATAATAAGAAAGAGCTTCTGTGGCAGTCATTATTACTTTTGCACGCCCCCTAGGTGGAATATATTCACCTACATTACCTAAATTATCAAAGATTTTAATTCCAAATCGAATATGTTTACCTTTTTGACCAGGTGAATATTTAATAGCAATCCCTCCCCTATCCTCCAAAATATTT
>QBZZ01000017.1 GCA_003282145.1 SAR116 cluster bacterium AG-337-N21 | reverse complement strand
TTTTAATAATTGGGAACAACTTTTAATTCACTCATCATATACTCTTGTTGAAATTCTAGCTTCTATTATAATAGGAACGCTAATAGGCATTACTACAGCTCTAGCAATTTCTTCATCACCACGATTGAAGATATGGGTTATGCCTATCTTACTGGCAAGTCAGTCAATCCCAGTATTTGCTTTAGCTCCGTTATTAATTTTATGGCTTGGCTATGGAATAAGTAGCAAAATTGTAATTGGTGTTTTAATTGTTTTTTTTCCAATTACCTCAAATTTTACTGATGCATTGAATAAAGTACCTCAAGAATTAATTGACGCTGGTAAAACATTAAATTTCTCAAAAACTCAATTATTTTGGAAAATTAAAATCCCCTCTTCTCTTCCCGGATTATGTTCTGGAATTAGAGTTGCTGCCTGCTTCGCACCTATTGGAGCTGTAGTTGGTGAATGGATTGGCGGCAGTACCGGACTTGGTTCATTTATGATTTATAGCAACGCACGTCTTCAAACAGATAATATGTTTGCAGCTTTAATAATTTTAATATTCATGACAATAACCTTATACAGAATTACTGATATAATTTTGAGTAGATATGTGTGGTGGAAATAAAAAAGTTATTGATTATTTTTTAAAATATGTAAAAAATTTATTTGCCAGGGGTGCTTGACATTTGTCTTGCTGAGAAATTAACCCTTATAACCTGATCTGGTTAGAACCAGCGGAGGGAGATGCAGAATGCATAATATATTTAAGATACTCACTATAATTTTGTTATCAGTCATAACCAGTGTTGTTAACGCTAAAACAGACAAACTTACTATAGGGCTTGATTGGTTTATTAACCCTGATCATGCTCCTTTAATTATAGCTCAAAAAAGAAATTTTTTTAAGGATGTTGGATTAGAAGTTGAATTGATTGAACCAGCTGATCCTAATGACCCTCCAAAACTAGTTGCTGCCGGTAAATTAGACCTAGCTATTTCCTATCAACCACAACTTCATATTCAAGTAGATCAAGGCTTACCAGTAGTAAGAGTTGGAACCTTAGTTAGTGTACCTTTAAATTCCCTTGTGGTTTTAAAAGATGGACCTATTAAATCAATTGCAGATCTAAAAGGTAAAAAAGTTGGTTTTTCTGTTGGGGGCTTTGAAGAAGCTCTGCTGTCAGGGATGCTACAAAAGTACAACCTTAAAATGTCAGATGTTGAATTAATAAACATAAATTTTTCTTTATCGCCATCTTTAATTGCAAAAAAAGTTGATGCAGTAATAGGCGCATTTAGAAATTTTGAACTTAATCAAATGGATATAGTAAATCACCCTGGTAAAGCTTTTTACCCTGAAGAACACGGAGTTCCTTCCTATGAAGAACTTATTTATATAGCAAATGCTAAAAACAGAAATAATCCTGTTTTTAATAAATTTTTCAAAGCTATCCAAAAAGCAACACTTACTATTGTTAACGATCCAAAGTCGACATGGAAAGATTTTTCTACTTATAGAAAGGGTCTTGATGATGAGTTGAACAAACGTGCTTTTAAAGATACTTTACCAAGATTCACATTAAGACCACAAGCTCATGATTTAAATACTTACAAAAATTTTAGTAATTTTCTCAAGGAAAAAGGAATTATTAAAAAAATAACAAAAGTAGAAACATTTGCTAAACCTTAGGTAGATAAAAACTTTTATTGAAATTAAACCTAACATTAGCTAAAAATTAGCGTTAATATGAATAGGGGTTTAGTTTAATGAAATCAATATCACTCTTTGTTATTTTACTAGGATTATGGCTTTTAATGTCTGGGCATTATAGTTTCCTTATAACAAGTCTTGGAGTACTATCTTGCGCTTTTTGTGTGTATGTTGCCAGAAGAGCAAAACTTATTGATAAAGAAGGATTACCTTTATTTTTCTTTCCTAGACTTTTTAACTATTTAATTTGGTTGTTTAAAGAAATATTTATCTCAAACCTAAATACTGCAAAAGTTATAATATCTGGAAAAATTGATCCTGAAACTTTTACTGTAAAAGCCTCACAATCAACTGATGTTGCTAAAGTAACATACGCAAATTCTATTACTTTGACTCCAGGAACTGTTACTACAAAGATTAAAGATAATATGTTTGAGGTACATGCTCTTAACTCTGATTTTGGGAATGACGTTAGAAGTAATGTAATGGATAAAAAAGTAAAGTGGTTAGAAGGAGATCAATAATGTTTTTAGCCGCTTTAATCGCATGCGCATTTTCAGGTATACTAATATTAATTAGAATCATTTTAGGTCAGACAACTTTTGACAGAGTTTTAGCTGTTAACAGTCTTGGAACTATCATTGTAATTGGAATTGCTCTTCATGGTTTTTATACAAATAGACCAGAGTTTTTGGACATCGCAATTGTTTACGCTTTAATTAATTTCATAGGAACAGTTGCTGTGTTAAAACTTTTTAGTACAGGCTCATTAGGGGAACAAAAAAAATAATGGACTTGTTTATAGACATCATTACAGGCTTATGTTTTTTTATAGGTTCTTTATCTATTATAATTGGTGCGTGCGGACTCATTAAACTACCAGATGTGTTTTCAAGAATTCACGCTGCGGGTATGATTGATACTGGTGGCACAGCTTTTTTTCTTCTAGGTATGATCTTACAAACAGGCTGGTCTTTAATTACAGTTAAATTGATTTTAATAGGTGTTTTTGTATTTTTTACTAGTCCGGTTACCAGCCACGTTACTGCTAATTTGGCTCGCAAAAAGAATTTAATGCCTGTAGGTAAGAAGATCGGAAAGCTTTTATGATATCTGAATTAATTATAAATGCATTTTTGGTCACAGTTATGCTTGCTATTGGCATTGCACTACTCAGAACAAGAACTTTAATTTTTACTGTAGTTTTAACTAGTGCTTATTCGTTAGTAGCTGCGTTAATGTTCATAACTCTTGATGCTGTTGATGTTGCCTTTACTGAAGCCTCTGTAGGAGCTGGAATTTCTACAATATTATTTTTAGCTGCTATGGCTTACCTACCAAAAGAGGAAGAAGAAAATATAAATAGTCAAACTCTACCAGCCCTTACATGCATACTTCTGGGTGGAATTTTGATCTGGTGTAGTTATGACTTGCCTGAAATTGGACTATTGTCCTCTCCAGTACATCAACATATTGTTCCAGACTATATTTTAGGATCACGAGATGACATTGGTATTCCAAATATAGTTACGTCAGTGCTAGCAAGTTATAGAGGTTATGATACTTTTGGTGAAACAATAGTTGTGTTTACAGCTGGAGTTGCAGTTTTAGTATTATTAAAGAATAACACGCAAACCAGTAAACAAAAAAACAAAAATTCTAAAAGAAAAGTTAGTTGATATGAATGAAAACCCAATCTTAAGAGTTTCTACAAAAATACTTTTTGCACCAATAATTTTATTTGGCTTATATGTACAATTTCATGGAGATTTTGGTCCTGGTGGTGGATTTCAGGCTGGGGTAATAGTTGCAAGTGCTTTTATACTTTATTCAGTTGTATTTGGCGTTGATGAAGGCAAAAAACTTTTCCCATCAAATATTAATTTATTTTTATTAGCTCTAGGTGGCTTGCTATATGGTGGAGTTGGCATTGCTTCAATGTTGCTTGGAGAGGAATTTTTATCGTATAACATTTTAGGATCTTCTCCACAATCAGGACAGCATATTGGTATTTTGTTAATTGAATTTGGTGTAGGTCTTACCGTATCAAATGTAATGATTGCTTTGTTCAATGCTTTCGTAAGTTTTAAATCAGGAAAAGATAAGTAAAATGATATCTTCTACTATTGGCATTTGGAATTATTGGATTGTTTTCCTACTTATGATGATAGGATTGTTTCTAGTTATTGGAAGAAAAAATTTTTTAAAGAAGATAGTAGGATTAACAATTTTTCAGACATCAGTTTTTCTTCTATATATTACTTTTGGTAAAATTAAAGGTGGTACTCCTCCAATTCTAAATAATGCAATTGATACTGTTTATTCCAATCCACTTCCGCATGTTTTAATACTTACAGCAATTGTTGTAGGAGTTGCAACTACTGCATTAGGTTTGTCATTGGTATTAAGAATAAATTCAGAATACGGTAGTATTGAAGAAGATGAGATATCTGCTCAGGATCTGGTTGATTATCATGACCAAATTGAAACAAGTAAAAAAATTGATACGAAATTTATACAATGACAGATATTTTAATTAAAAATCTGCCTATATTAGTCGTTCTATGTCCGTTAATGATGTCTCTGATAGTGGTATTAATACCAAATATTTTTTTTAGCTGGCTGCTGACTTTTGCTAGCACTTTTGTAGCTTTCATATTTTCAATTTTATTATATCAAGAAGTCCAAATTCATTCGACTATTTCATACGCCTTAGGAAATTGGGCTCCCCCTCTTGGCATAGAGTATGTAATTGATAAAGTTTCAATATTCCCAATTATCATTATTACTTTGATTGGTTTTTTAACAACTATTTTTTCATCTAAAATGATGCCTGACGAAATTAATGAAACCTCAATTTCTAAAGTTTATAGTTTATGGCTTCTAGCAATTGCAGGGTTAATTGGATTAGTCACTACCGGAGATGCATTTAACCTTTTTGTATTCTTAGAGATATCTTCTTTAGCTTCTGTTGCTTTGGTAGCAATGGGAGCGCAAAAGGATAAACAAGCTCTGGTAGCAGCTTATAATTATCTAATTATTGGTGCTGTAGGTGCCACACTTTACGTAATAGGAGTTGGGTTGTTATATGGAATAACAGGAACTCTTAATATGGCAGATCTCTCAGAACGTGTTGTAGATCTAAAAAATAATAAAGCATTAATAGCTGGATTTGGTTTTATGATAGTTGGAATTATGGTTAAAGCAGCTGTTTTTCCAATGCATATTTGGTTGCCAAGGGCATACGCTTATGCACCATCTGCCGTTTCTGTTTTACTAGCTGCTACTGCTACAAAAGCATCTTTATATATTCTTGCTCGCATTTTATTTTCTGTTTTTGATATTGCAGATAATTTGATCATTAACACACTCTCATATATAATTCTTCCTCTTTCAATAATAGCTATGTTTGCTGGTACAATAATGGCTGTCTATGAAAAAGATATTAAACGCCTTTTAGCGCATTCTTCAGTTGCACAAATAGGTTATATAACATTGGCATTTGCAATCGGAACTAAGGCAAGTGTTGCTGCTGGTTTTATTCATATGTTTAATCACGCACTTATTAAAGGCGCGCTATTCATGGCAATAACTTCAATTAGTTTTTATATCCAAAAAAGAGTAACTCTCAGTAACTTATCTGGTCTTGGAAGGGCTATGCCAATAACTTTTTTTTGTTTTGTAATTTGCTCACTTAGCCTTGCAGGACTTCCGCTAACTGCTGGTTTTATTTCCAAGCTATACCTTATAAAAGCCTCTATAGGTGCAGATGGTTTATGGATAGCTATACTTATATTATTTAGTTCAGCATTGTCAGTTATTTATTTATGGAAAATGATTGAGGCTTTATGGTTACAACAACCAAGAAAAGAAATAATTATTAAGGAAAACCCTACAATTTATATCTCTTTGTTAATAATAACATTCTTAAATATTTATTTTGGTTTAGATGCTTCTTTTGTTGTAGATAGTAGTATTGAGGCAGCTGAAAAATTAGTAGGAGTGTCAAAATGATCTCCTTCGAAAATTTAATTTTAATTACACTTTTATCTCCTCTGCTAGTGTGTCTATTGACACCTTTGTTATCATCCAAACCTATCTTGAGAGATATTCTTGGTCCTTTTGGGGGTATAATAAGCTCTTGGGGATCTATCCAATTGATGGCTTCTATTTTAAATGGAGAGCAACCAAGGTTAGAATTGTTACAGATAGCTGAAGGGATCTCTATAAGTTTCGTAGTTACACCCTTGGGTGCAATATTTGGACTTGTCGCTTCTGTACTTTGGATTTTTGCAGCAATATATTCTGTTGGTTATATGAGAGGAAATAAAGAAAAAAATCAAACAAGATTTTATATATTTTATGCTATGGCTGTTCATGCAGCTTTATGTATTGCCTATGCAGGCGATTTACTAACGTTATTTATTTTTTATGAAGTACTAACATTTTCAACCTATCCATTAGTTACGCATAAACAAAATGAAATGGCGCAGAAAGCTGGACGTCTTTACATGTCTATTCTAGTGGGTACTTCTGTTATTCTACTTCTTCCAGCAATAATTTGGGTTTGGGTAGTTACTGGATCTCTAGAAATGTCTCAAAATGGTGTTTTAGATGGAAAAATGAACCCTAAGTATGCCCCATATTTACTAGCTATGTTTGTTTTTGGAATAGGTAAAGCCGCCCTAATGCCAATTCATAAATGGTTGCCTGCTGCAATGGTAGCACCGACACCTGTGTCTGCTCTTTTACATGCTGTAGCAGTTGTAAAAGCTGGTGTTTTTACCATGTTATTAATACTGACAAATGTATTTGGAATCGATTTTTTGTCAAAAACAGGAGCATCCAACTGGTTAGTTTGGTTAGCCTCTTTTACACTACTTACAACAAGTATAATTGCAATTTATAAAGATGATATAAAAGCAAGATTAGCCTATTCAACTATAAGTCAACTGTCATACATAACATTAGGAGGAGCTCTAGCTTCCTCGATGGCCACTCAAGGGGCGACTTTACATATCATTACGCATGCAGCAGGTAAAATTACTTTATTCTTTGTAGCAGGTGCCATTTATGTAGGAGCGAAAATGTCAAAAATTTCTGAGTTAAATGGTCATGGTAAATCTATGCCCTTAATCTTTTTAGCCTTTTTCGTAGGATCTTTGTCTATTATTGGAGTGCCTCCAATGGGCGGTTCCTGGAGTAAGTTTTTTTTAATGCTAGGTGCAGCTGAAAGTGGATACATAACAGTGATAGCAGTTTTTTGTATTTCAACAATTCTTAATGCATATTACTTAATGGAAATTCCTGCTAGGGCTTTCTTTTTTAAAAAGGAAAGAGAAGTTAAAATAAAAATACCAATATTAATAACAATACCTACATTAATTACTTGTTTTTTAACTATTTTACTTTTCTTTTTTATAGAACCATTTGAAAATTTAACTTCCATTATGGTGAGTAAATTATGAAGGGTTTAATTAAAAAATTTGGAAAAATAAATTCCAGTGTTTTATTATTATGTATTATATTTTTAGTTTTAGAGCTAATTGGTCATAGACATGGTGAGACATCAATAGAAGATTTTACATTTTTTCCAGCTTTTTTTGGTTTTTTATCGTGCATAATAATCTTTAAAATCGGTGTGAGCTTGAGGTCGTTTTTAATGAAAGATGAGGATTATTATGATAAGTAATTTCCCTCCAGGATTTATAATGATTATTGGGGCATTATTGATACCTTTTTTACCTCATATAATCAGACAAATTTATATGATGATATTAGTATTGATTTCTGCATATTCATTAACCCTTGGTTTTGGAATCCATTCCACTATAAATTTAATGGATTTTGATTTTATTTTGTTTCAATCAGATTCACTTACACTACCATTTGCTATAATTTTTCATATAGCAGCTGCACTTAACGTGATATATGGTGCCCATGAAAAACAATGGAAACAACACGTTTCTATTATGAGCTATAGTGGCGCAGCAATAGCAGCAGTGCACGCAGGAGACTTGTTTACACTGTTTGTCTGGTGGGAAGCAACAGCTTTTACATCTGTTTTTTTAATTTTAGCTGGTAATACTTATAGATCTTACCGATCAGCATTTAGATATATATTAATTCAAGTTACATCCGGTATGTTTTTACTTGCTGGAGCTATTATATTGCTAATTAACGATGGAAGTGCGCTACTCACCAAATTTGATATTAACTCTTTATACGGACAATTGATTTTTATTGCTTTTGGAATAAAAGCAGCATTTCCACTTTTAAATGGTTGGTTACAGGATTCTTATCCTGAGGCATCTGAAATAGGCACAGTTGCCCTTTCCACTTTTACAACTAAGTTAGCAATTTTTTGTTTTGCAAAATGTTTTGCAGGAACTGAGCTTTTAATTGTAATAGGCGCTATTATGACTTTTTATCCGATATTCTTTGCTGTAATCGAAAATGATTTAAGAAGAGTATTAACATATAGCCTAAACAACCAACTCGGTTTTATGATAGTTGCAATTGGAATAGGAACTGAATTAGCAATAAACGGTGCTGTGGCACACGCTTTTGCCCATATATTATATAAAGGACTTCTTTTTATGGGTATGGGAGCCGTTCTTTTAAGAGTAGGTACATGTAAAGCTTCAGAGCTAGGAGGATTGTTTAAATATATGCCAATAACCGCAGTGTGCACTATAATAGGAGCAATTTCCATATCTGCCTTTCCATTGTTCAGTGGCTTTGTTGCAAAGTCTTTAATAATGTCTGCACTTGGAAAAGAAGGCTTGGTTTTAGTTTACTTTATGCTTCTTTTTGCTTCTGCAGGAGTACTACACCATTCGGGAATTAAAATACCATTTTTCGCTTTTTTTGCTCATGAAAGCGGTATTAAAACTAAAGAAGCACCTCTTAATATGATTATTGCGATGGTAATAGCTTCTGCATTATGCATTTTAATAGGAATATTTCCTTCCACTTTTTATCAAATTTTACCATATGAGATTAATTATCAGCCGTATGATTTCAGTCATGTTGTAGGACAGTTGCAACTCCTAACGTTTGCGGCTTTTGCTTTCATATGTTTATGGCATTTCAAAATATATCCACCAGAGTTAAACTCTACAGTTTTAAATAGTGACTGGGTTTATAGAAAAATGATGCCTGGAGTTTTAATACCACTGTTAAAATTAGTAGAGAGAATGAACCAAAAGTTTGAGGAAGTTATAATGATTTCATTTTCTAAAACAAAAATTTTGTTATCAAATACTATGTTAAAAAATAAAGTTTTTGACAGAGAAGTTGGTTCAGATACATTAATCGTTATTCAAATATTTACCGTTTTCTTAATTTTAATTTTTATAGGTCAGTTTTTTTATAAATAATAATTAAATTAATCTTCAATTTAGCGTTCTATTTAATTATAATTCTCGCTAGATTAAATCTTTATAATTAAGAAATAAAATAGTTAATTATTTATTTTGTTAAATAAACAAAAGGAAATTAAATGAAAAAAAATAAAAGAGATTTACCTGCTGGCGTTCCAGAGGAAAATGTATATGAGAATACCCACATTTTACTGTATGTTTTCTATGCCATTGCTGTAGCCAGTGTAATTTTATTACTGGTAAATCAATAATTGAACGACCTATCAATATATCAAGAAAAAATATTAAGTCTTGCTGCTGAAAATAAAAAAAGTAATCCAATAGAGGATTATAATCGATCCTTTGAAGTCAAAAACCCTATGTGCGGTGATGAGGTTAAAGTACGTTTAAAACTTATAAATAACCAAATAGAAGATATATCAGCAATTGTTAGAGGATGTGCTCTTTGTGAGGCATCTGCAGGATTGGTTGTGAAGTTATTCAAAAATAAAGAAATGCCAAGCGAAAATTTATCAGAAGAATTTCAGAGTTGGCTAAATAGTTCTGATCAAGAAATTCCAAAAACACTGCCAATAGAAATGGACGTTTTTAGACCTATTAAAGAGATTAAAAACAGACATAAATGTATAACAATGCCTTTTGAGGCCACCGTAAAGTCAGTAAAAAAATAAATAGAATTTAGTCAGGTGAGACTGAATGTTTTCCAAACCATATTATAGCTCCAACTAAAACAATTGGATATAATATTAATAATATAACACCTACATCTGGATTCATTTAATAAGCCTTTATAATTTGAATTGTTGTACTATATTAATAATATATTATGTAGAAATAACAACTATTAATATTTAATATTAAATCAATTATAAATCTGAAGGCCTTATTAATGAATAATAGAGAAGTAATGGAATATGATGTAGTTATAGTAGGAGCAGGTCCATCTGGACTAAGTGCAGCCATTAAACTCAAACAGTTAAGCAAGGAAAACAATAAGGATTTATCAGTTTGCGTTATTGAAAAAGGTTCAGAAGTTGGCGCTCATATTGTATCGGGTGCAGTAATTGAAACAAAAGCTCTAGACGAACTTATACCTGATTGGCAAACAAAAAACTCTCCTCTTAAAATAAAAGCTACTAACGATAAATTTTTATACTTAACAGAGACAAAATCATACAAGTTACCTACACCTCCGCAGATGCATAATAAAGGTAATTATATTATTAGTTTAAGCGACTTTACGAAGTGGTTAGCTGAACAAGCAGAAGCTCTTGAAGTTGAGATTTATCCAGGTTTTTCTGCATCGGAGATTTTGTTCAACGAACAAGATAAAGTAATTGGTGTTGCCACTTGTGATATGGGTAGATTAAAGGATGGAACGGAAGGTCCTAACTTTGAACAAGGTATAGAGTTACATGCCACACAAACAATATTCTCAGAGGGGTGTAGAGGGCATTTAGGAAAAATTTTAATGAAAAAATTTGACCTTAATAAAGATAATTTACCTCAAACTTATGGAATTGGAATAAAAGAACTTTGGGAAGTTTCACCAGAGAATAGTAAACCTGGAAGTATTATGCACACAACTGGGTGGCCCTTAAAAACAGACACCTATGGAGGTTCATTTCTATATCATTTAGATAATAACAAAGTGTCAATTGGTTTTGTAATTGGCTTAGATTACAAAAATCCTTATCTATCTCCATATATGGAATTTCAACGTTTTAAGCATCATCCTGAAATAAAAAAAATCCTTGAGGGTGGAAGAAGAATAAATTACGGAGCAAGAGCTCTTAATGAAGGCGGTATTCAATCTTTACCAAAATTAACTTTCCCAGGGGGAATGCTAACTGGATGTGAAGCTGGGTTTCTTAATGTTCCTAAAATTAAAGGAACTCACCTTGCTATGAAATCTGGAATGATTGCCGCTGATGCAATATTTGAAAATATCGGAAAAAAAGAGGAAGTAGACAATTACCAAAACTTAATTAAGAAAAGTTGGTTATGGTCCGAATTATACAGTGTTAGAAACATTAGGCCGTCATTCAAGTGGGGATTCTGGAAAGCAATAGTTTATAGTGCCATAGACACATATATATTTAGAGGTAAAGCTCCTTGGACTTTAGATCATCATGGAACAGATCATCAAAGTCTTGAGAACAAAAGCAAACATGAAAAAATCAATTACCCAAAACCCGATAATGTTATTAGTTTTGATAGATTAACCAATGTATCTTTTTCAGGAACTAACCACGAAGAAAATCAACCATGTCATCTTACTCTCAAAAATGAAGCGGTTCCCATAAACATAAATCTAGAACTTTATGACAACCCTGAGACAAGATATTGTCCAGCAGGTGTTTATGAAATTGTTACAAGTGGTAATAAGCCTAAATTACAAATTAATGCTCAAAATTGTGTTCACTGCAAGACTTGTGATATCAAAGACCCAACTCAAAATATTAATTGGGTCACTCCTCAGGGTGGTGGCGGACCTAATTACCAGGGTATGTAATTTTATCAAAATTATTTTATTAGACACAAATAAGCACTTTAAGTTAACATGATAAGTAATTCGGGGTGTTTGTTTTGAACCAGTCAATCGTAGGTATTTTGTGGATGGTAGTAACTACAATTTTATTTGTAGGAGTAACTGCTACTGTGAGATATTTAGAAGGTGAAGTACCTGCTCCTCAAGCAGCATTCCTTAGATATGCAATTGGGACACTACTTTTAACACCTTCGCTTATATCCCTTGCTAAATTTAGACCTGGAAAACCACTGCTTCAAAAGTTTGTTTTGAGAGGTTTGGTTCACTCAATAGGTGTAACTTTATGGTTTTACGCTATGTCTGTAATGCCAGTAGCAGAAGTAACTGCAATTGGTTTTTTAACTTATATTTTTGTTTCAATTGGTGCATGTATTTTTTTAAAAGAAAGGCTGCATAAACATAGATTAACTGCCATTTTATTTTCTTTTGTTGGAGCTATGATTATATTAAGACCCGGTTTTAAAATAATTGAAAATGGTCAGATAGGAATGCTAATGGCAACTGTAGTATTTACAGCTTCTTATTTAATAGCAAAGGTGGTTTCTAAGGAGCGCTCCTCATCTGAAATTGTTGCTATGTTATCTTTATTTACTACTATTTTTTTAATACCTACGGCTATTTACAGTTGGGAACCTCTGTCACTTAAAGCCATTTTAATTTTAACATTTACTGCTTTAATTGCTACTCTTGGCCATATAACAATGACAAAAGCAATAAAAGCGGCTCCTATGGTAGTTACACAACCTATTTTATTTCTCCAACTTGTTTGGGCTTCAATTGTTGGTTTGTTTATATTCAGTGAAAAATTTGACCCCTTTGTAATTCTCGGTGGAACTATAATTATGATATGTGTTTGTTATGTGTCTTACAGAGAACATAAATTGGGTAAAAAAATAACTAGTGATGCTCTAGAAAAGGTAATTTAGCGTAATTAATAGTATCGCTCCTATAAATGTTAAACAACCAGTTGCAAAAAGATTTGGCCCTAAAACTAATTTTGAAATATGTAGTCTAAAATTTTCTGCAGTAGTCAGTACAGATAATGATGTAAAACTAGTAGCTGTACCAGCACACCACCCAATCAAATGAGCCTGCATCAAAAATGCAGCTTCCCATAATGATAATAGTGGTCCAAATAAAGATAAAATTGGAGCAGAAGTAATTATAGGATGTATACCTATTAAACCAAAGATCCATACTATTAGGGGAAGAAGAATTATCATTGCCCAAAAAGGAAAATTATTTCCTATATTATTTGTCATAAAATTTTGAATCTCAGCAGAACCGCTCAAAATAGATCCTAAAAACATTGAAACTGATATCAATAACATTTCATCACCAGATTTTAATATTAAGTTATTCAAATTACTTATTATTGATTTAACAGTTTCAGGTCTTCTCAACATCTGAACGATAACTAAAATTGGTATAACGATCACTATTGCGTTTAACGCTGTCTTATCGAAAATTTGACCAACTGCTAATACAGATATAGATAAGATTAAAAGTCTAGGGAAAATTGGCTTTACACAGGAAATAGCTTCAATAAGATAATTTAAGGTAAACTTACCAATTAAAAACCTCATGCTTATTAAATTAAATAACAATGCTACTAGCAAACCGAAAATAATTCCCAACCATGCAGATTGACTAGGTAGATATAGTTGTCCAATAGCAAAACTAACGAAAAAGGGTGACCATAAAACTGCTGTATTCATTCCTCTGATAGCTGCTTCTCCTGATGATTGTCTCATTTTATATTTTGCATTTTTAGGAATTACTGCAGATAAGAGAGGAAATGTACCAATATTTATTACACCACCAAGAACATGAGATGTGACCTGAATACCAGATAAAATTTTAGTTGAAACTAAATTAGAAAGAAGGTTTTGTGTTTTCGCTACAGAAGGCATCGTTATTGCGGTTGATCTAAGTAACCATAAGCTAGGTAGAAAAGCTGAAAAAATTATAAAAAAATTACCTGCCTTCCAAAAACTTTCTTCACTTGGTAGGTCTTGTAAAATTAAATATGTTGCAGAAAATAAAACACATATGATTATCTTTGTAGTGAACCTAGAAAAAGTGAACATTATTAACAATAGTAATGCATATACTACTATTATAAAAAAATTATAATTTATTCCAAAGTTGAAACCGTAGACAATTGGTAAAACAGCTAACCAACAAAAAATTGTTAAAATCAATTTTATTATCATAAATTATTTATTTCTTAAGAGTAATTTCTTTTCCAAGAACACTCGGAAATGAACCGTTTTTGTGGGTATTTTTTAATTTTAAGAGCCTTTTATAAGCCCAAGATGGATAATTTTCAGTCTTTCGGATCTTGAGATTAACATTTATTAAAACTTTCTCAGCTACGGCAATAACCTTATCTTTATTTTGAGAAAAGATATCTAGGCATAAATGCATTCTCTTTTCGTCACAGTCTACGACTAATAACCTTACATTAAATTTTTCATCTAAACTCATTTCATTAAGGTAATGATAATGTGCTTGAAGAACAAAAGGTCCTTGTTTGTTTAACAGTGCATTCGTTTCTCCAATACCAAGAGTATCTTCAAGAAAAATATCTAAAGATTTATCAAAAGCTAAAGTATAAAAAGCAACATTCATATGTCCATTGTAATCTATCCAATCCTCAATAACTTGTTTTTCAGGGAGAATTATTGGAGTATCATATGGACCGTCATATCCTCTATTATTTATTATTTTTTTAACCAATTTATAATATTCTTTAAGCTATTTTTTAGACAAGATCTTTGTTGCCTCTTCAATTCCCTTTAAACTTAATGGAACCATCTTGTTAGAGAAAATTTCTTTTATAATATTTGTTGATTGAGAGTAATTCCAATGTTGTTCTTGGGCTGGGTTTATCCAAACATTTGAAGGCCACTGTGCAATAGCTCTTTCTAACCAAACTTGTCCTGCTTCTTGATTAAAATGTTCATTTGCTCCCCCTTCAACTAAAATCTCATATGGGCTCATAGAAGCATCACCAACAAAGATACATTTATACTCTTTTCCATAAGTTCTAAAAATTTCTCTTGTAGAAAATTGTTCTTTCCATCTTCTAGAATTATTTTTCCAAACACCCTCATAAAGACAATTATGAAAATAGAAGAATTTCAGGTTTTTAAATACATTTTTTGCTGCTGAAAATAAATTTTCTACTTGCCTTACATAATCATCCATTGACCCACCAACATCTAAAAAAAGTAGTATTTTTATAGAATTTTCTCTTTCTTGTCTTGTTTTAACATCTAGGTAACCATTTTTGGCAGAATGTGTTATGGTTTCATCAAGATCCAGTTCTTCTTCAACGCCTGTTCTAGCCCACTGTCTTAATCTTTTTAAAGCAACTTGCATTCCTCTTGTATCTAATTCTCTTGTGTCATCAAAATCCCTAAATATACGCTTATCCCATACCTTAACAGCTTTTCCTTGCCCCCTTCTATCTTGACCAATTCTTATTCCTTCAGGATTATAACCATATGCCCCAAAAGGTGATTTTCCAGCAGTGCCTATCCATTTATTTCCACCTTGATGGCGTTTTTCCTGTTCTTTCAGTCTTTGTTCAAGAGTTTTCATCAATTCATCAAAGCCACCCAAAGCCTTTATATCTTCCATTTCTTGTTTTGAAAAATGCTTATCCAACATCTTTTGTACCCATTCTTTGGGCACATTTAAGTGATCAAGAATATCATCTAATTTAATAGACTCTATCCCTTTAAAATATTGGCCAAATATTACATCAAATCTATCTATCAATCTCTCATCTTTGATTAGACTAGTTCGTGCTAAATAATAAAATTTATTAATATCATACTCGATAAAGTCTAATTTTATAGATTCTAAAAATGTGAAAAATTCATTAAGAGAGACTGGTATTCTGGCGTTTTTTAATTTGAAAAAAAATTCCAAAAACATGTTTTTAACGATTTCCTCTAGCCATAAAGGCAAGTCTTTCGAACAAATGGATGTCCTGTTCATTTTTTATCAGAGCACCATGAAGTTTTGGTAGTAAATCTTTTCCATCGCTTTTTAAATCCAAAGGGTTAATATCCTCAATCAACAGAAGTTTTATCCAGTCAAGAGCCTCTGAAGTCGAAGGTTTCTTTTTTAATCCAGGGACATCTCTAATTTCAAAAAATCTATTTAAAGCGCTCTGTAATAATGATTTTTTAATTTCAGGAAAGTGAACGTTCACAATTTTATCTAGTGTTTCTATATCAGGAAATTGAATATAATGAAAAAAACATCTTCGAAGAAATGCCTCTGGTAATTCTTTTTCATTATTAGAAGTAATAATTACTATCGGTCTTTTATTGGCTTTAATAATTTGATTTGTTTCATAAACATAAAATTCCATTTTATCTAATTCTTGTAAAAGATCATTTGGAAATTCAATGTCAGCCTTGTCAATTTCATCTATTAGAAGGACAGATCTTTCACTAGATTCAAAAGCATTCCAAATTTTACCTTTTTTAATATAATTTCCAATATCTTCAATTTTCATATCGCCAAGTTGACTATCTCTTAATCTACTTACAGCGTCATACTCATATAATCCTTGCTGAGCTCTAGTAGTTGATTTAATATTCCACTCTATGATACTTAAACCAAGACTTTCAGAAATTTGTCTAGCTAGTTCTGTTTTACCTGTACCAGGTTCCCCTTTTATCAAAAGAGGCTTTTCAAGTGTAATTGCTGCATTAACAGCTATGTTTAAATCATCAGTAGATATATAGTTTCTTGTTCCTTCAAATTTCATAGAATTAAAATCTCCTAAAGCTTTATTCAAGCATTAAATTTTATTTTTCACAGCTTTTATGTATTCGGGACTGACTTCACAACAACCTCCAATTATTGAAGCATTATTTTTAATAAAGCTCAATATATCTTCAACAAACTTGTCTAAACTAAAATCTTTTCTTTTGTTTAGTATTGAGACATCATTTGTTTCGTTTAAAAAGTTTACAGTTTCAAAGCCATTTGGCAATGCACCAAAGGGTTTTGAAAATTTTCTCATTATTTCGATTGATTTATGAATAGCTTCTGGTGGAGCACAATTTATAAGAAAAGAGTCAACTGACGAATTATCAAATTCTTTTAAGGCATCTTCTAGTGTTTCTCCAGATCTCAACAATCCACCATCCTCTTCTTTTACGCAAAAACTTAACCAAACTTTTTTATCAGAATTTAGCGCAATTTCAGTAACTATACTTGCTTCTTCTATAGAGCAAACAGTTTCACAACAAAAAACATCAACAAATGGTTCTTGAAGGTCAACAATCCTTTTATAAGTGTCTTTTGCATCTTCCTTTTCAAGTCCTATAGATGTTTTGTAACTCATAACTAAAGGAGGAAGACAACCTAATAGTTTTATTTTCTTATCTGATTTAGATGAAATAACTGCTTCGGTAGCAGCCCTAATAGCACTATTTTGTAGAGTTACAAACATATCTTCTAAATTGTGTCTTTTTAGTTTTTGAGGTGTAATGCTGTAAGAATTTATTGTTATTGCTTCAGCACCTGATTGTATAAAATCTTTATGAAGATCAACTACCAAATCATAGTTTTCTAACATGACCTTTGCTGACCAAAGACCATCAGGTTTGGTCTTAGATCTATGAATTAATTCTTGTCCCATACCACCATCTATTAAAAAAATATTATTTTTATTCATAACTCTCCTATTTATTTTCTTCCTTTTTTACTTTTATTAAAAAAATCAATGGAATTGATAAAAAGCCAATCCAAGCATAAAGCTTAAATGCATCTATATATCCAATCATTAAACTTTGTCTATTTAATTCGTTAGTTAACTTTGCAATATTAAAATTATCAAGTTTGTCTATTATACCGTTAAAATTTATCGCTTGATTCCATAATGATACCATAGCTCCCATTTCTTCAAAGTTAATTTGACCCATATGAAGTACTACAGCAACACTAACCGAAATAAAAAAACTAGATCCTATATTTCTTATAAGATGAAACATAGCAGTTGCCTCACCATGAAATTTATTTGATAAAGTGGCAAAACATATAACGCTTACTGGCGGCCAAGTCAGCCCTACACCAAGACCTTGCACTAAACTGGCCCAAGCAATATTTGAAAAAGTCATATTAATGTCAAATGTGGACATGTACAGACCTGAAACTGCTTGTATACCAAAACCAAAAAATATAATTATCCTAGGATCTATGCGACTAGTTAAAGCTATTATCGCAAAGCCAATGAAGGTTCCTATGCCTCTAATACCTAGTATAATTCCTATAACCGATTGTGGATAACCCCTCAATTCTTGAAGTAAAGGTGGAAAAATTACCATTGGTACAAAGTTTAACATACCAAAGAAAAATATTAGAATTAATCCTACGGTATAATTTCTGTCTTTAAATATACTTAAATTTATAAATGGCTTTTTTGTTGTTAGGCTATGAGTAATAAAAATATAAAAGCCAATAATTGCTACTCCAAATTCAATTATGGTCTCAGTACTATCAAACCAACTGTTTCGTTCTCCTCTATCAAACATTATTTGCAAAGCGGCCACGCTACATGCCAAAGCTAAAAAACCTATCCAATCTAAAGAAAGTCCTCCTTGAACAGATTTTTTAGGAACAGTAATCATAACTGCAAATAAAGCACAAAAACCAAATGGGACTAAGGTGTAAAAAATCCATCGCCAATTAAGTAATTCTCCTAAATAACCTCCAATAGTTGGAGCAATTACTGGTCCCAAAATAGTACCCATTCCCCAAACAGCCATTGCAAGCGAAATTTGTCTTTTTGGAAATGCTGCTAGAACTAAAGTTTGTGATAGAGGAGGTAGAGGAGCCCCAAAAACTCCTTGTGCAACTCTAAAAAAAACTATTTCTTCAAGGGAATTAGATATTCCACAGAATATCGAGGATATTATAAAACCAAGAACACTAAAAATAAGTATGGTCCGAATTTGTATTCTAGACGAAAGCCATCCAGCAAAGGGAGTAAAGATAGCTGTGGCAACAATATTACCAGTAACAACCCAAGAAATTTGATCTTGAGTGGCTCCCATTGCTCCTCTCATATCAGATAATGCAATTGACGCTATTGTTACGTTCATGGCATATAGCATAGTCACAAAGGTCGCAGTGGCTAAAATGAACCATTTAAATGATGAATTTGTTTCTGATATTAAAGGTTTCAATTAAACCTCAAAACATTTTAAAAATACTAGAAAAGGGTCTAATTAATATAGGTACTTTACCCTCGTAATTAGTATCAATTGTCACAGAAACTGACATTCCAACACGAAGATTTCTATTAATATTAGATTTTTTTGATTTTCTTTTATCAAAGTCAGATATAGACAACCTAACAGGAATTCTTTGAACAACTTTAACCCAGTTTCCAGAAGAATTTTGTGGTGGTAGAATTGAAAACTCTGCACCAGTAGCCGGACTTATGCTTTCAACTTGAGCGTTCCATTTGCTATTAGGATATGAGTCAGGTGTAAACAATGCTGATTGACCAACTTTTATGTTCGTTAAATCAGTTTCTTTTAAATTAGCTTCTAACCAAGCTTTTTTTTCGTCAATTATAGCAAAAAGAATTTTACCAGCATCTATATACTCCCCTTCTTCAAGGTTCATTTGTGCGACTATTCCGTCTTGTTCAGCAAAAACAATAGATTTGTTAATATCAAACTTTATTTGATTAAACTTACTTAATTGCTTTAAGTAAAGAGGATGCTCTTTAGTTTTAATATTTTTATCATTAAGTAATGTCGTTAATATGGTTTTAGCTTTTTGTCTTGCTAATTCAAGTTCACTTTTTGCTATGTTGTATTCATAAGTTACTTCTTCTATTTTACTGTTTATTTTAATACTTTCTAGAGATTTTAGAGCAGTGTTATATAAGTATTCTGTTCTTTCGATGTCAGTATTAATTTTAGATGAATTTAACTCCTCAAAGGCCAGATTATATAAATGTTTAACCTCCTGTAATTTACTTTTTAGTCCAACACCTTTGTCTACTAATAATCTAATTCTATCTAGTTCAATCTTTTTAAATTTTAATTTTTCCTCTGCTAACTTTATTTTAACTTTATAAGAGCGTTTTAGACGTTTTAGATCTGTATAATAAAAGTTTACCTTTTCTTGAGCTAATTCAATATCTACTTTTAAAATATTTTTAATACGATTAATCTCAGATGAAAAATAAACAATTTTTTCATTAGCTAAATTTATTTGTTGCTGAGCTTCTTTATATTTAGCTTTAATATTTTCTATTTCCTGAAATGTATTGCTCAAAATTTCTTTCTGTTCAGCAAGATTCAAATTTAATTTTGCAACATCAATTTTGAATAGTTTTTCACCTTTTGAAATTCTCTGGTTATTTTTAATATATACCTTATCAATTCTTCCAGAAATCTCTGACTGAACAGAAACTATTGGTGCTTTTATATATGCATTTTCAGTATTAATATACCTTCCTAAAGAATAAAAATAACCTAAAGTTAATAAAATTATTAATGAAGGAAACAAAACTAATAATATAAATCTTTTGATATTATTGGTATTTTTAGAATTATTTTCGTTTTCTATTTTATTTTCCATTTAGGCTTTTTTCCTTAATTTAAATCTTAGAAGTTAAATCTTGTTTTAAAATTTGAAGGATGTCTTTTAATTTATTGCGCTCTTTATCCGACAATATAGATAATGATTCACTTCTGTATTCTGCAGCTTTGTGTCTCATAGAAGATATAAGTGGTTTAATACTTTCAGATAAATAAATATTTTTTGTGCGGCGGTCTTTGCTTTCATTTTTTCTTATTACCCACCCTTTTTTTTCCATGCGGTCTAAAAGTCTACTTAATGGTGCCTTTTCAATATCCATAAGAATTCCAAGTTCTGATTGATTGATACCATCTTTAAAAAATAAGTAAGTTAACAACCACCACTGAGACCTAGTAAGTCCAATTGAAGCCATTTGACGGTCATACAGAACTCTAAGTAATCGAGCAACATCATGAATTAACAAACCAATATTTTCTTCAAATATTTCTTTCAAAACCTAACCTTTTAAAATCTAGTTTCCTAGTAAACCATTTAGTTAACATATTTACTAATATAAAAAAAGGCAAAATTTATTTTAATATGTTTTGTCTAAATTTTATTTTGGCTTGAGATGCATTCCAATTTCTAGAATATTGAGGAGGTCTTGATTGATTAACCTTTAGGAGTATAAAAGTAGGTCCATTAAAATCATCATTAACTAAAGTTGTTCCTTTTAACAAGTCGTCCTCATCATTTATAGTTAAAGTATTAGAAAAACCACATCCTTGTGCAACAACATCTAAATCAACACCCAATCCAGTATGTGACTTTTGACCACCCGTCTCTAAATATAATGCATTGTCTACACAAATTATAATGAGATTATTTGGTTTCATTGTAGCAACGGTTGCTAAAGAGCCCATAGACATTAGAACATCACCATCGCCTGAGACACAAAGAATTGTGTCATTAGGCCTTGCCAGAGCTAAACCTAAGGAAGTTGGAATAGCGCCTCCCATCGCTCCTCCGAACAAGAACGTATTAGGGCTTTCTTTAGTTAAAAATCCAATATCTTTTGCAGGCCCAGCTAACCCTGAAATTATAAGGAATCTATCAGTGTCACCTAACAGTCGCGGAATTACCTTTTTTCTATCTAATGAATACATTTTAATTTTATTCCTAAAAAGCTTTGGCTCCAATTAATTTTTGAGAGAGCAAAACTGCAACAGATCTTTCTGACTTAAAAACCATAGTCAAAGAAGCTTTTATAGTTCTTTCAACATCATATTCACTTTCAATTTTTAAACAATTTATTCCTATTGAATTTAGAGCTGGTATTACAGCCTGGCCCATAGCATATTGCCAAGGGTTACCTTCCCCAAACTCTCCCCTCATTGTTACAATTGTTAAAAAAGGGAATTGTCCATTATTAATTAATGACAGTTGATTAATACAATTTCCAACTCCACTACTTTGCATCAACAACACTGACTTCAAACCACCAAGATAAGATCCTGCTGCAATACCAATTCCTTCTTCTTCAGAAGTAAGAGGAACTGCAATAATCGAGTTATCTTTAATAGCATTATTTATTAATATTTTATGACCAGCATCTGGTACATAACTAAATATTTTAATTTCTTCACTTTTTAATATTTTGAAAAGATTATTTTGCCAGCTCATTTTTAACCCTTTCTTAACTCAATAAGTCAAATCTACTTTTATTATTTAAAATATATTTGAATCATAAGTAAATAAATATTTAGTTTTGATATACCCTAGCCGCACTAAATTTTAACTCAGGTATTTTTCCTACAGGATCTAAATCTGAATTAGTTAAAATATTTGCGGCAGCCTCTTTAAAACAAAAAGGTAAAAATATCATACCAGGGAGAAGATCATCATCATGTCTTATTTTAATACTAATTTTACCTCGCCTAGTTTCGATTATAACTGCTTTATTTAAATCAAGATTATAAAAATTACTATCAACCTGATTCATAAAAATGATGGGATCTGGCTCAAGTTCGTTTAATATGACAGCTCTTCTTGTCATTGTTCCCGTATGCCAATGTTCTAATAATCTTCCAGTAGACAAAATTAATGGGAAATCACTATTCAATTCTTCATTTGGCTTACTTAAATTTACGGGGATGATTTTAGCTAAATTATTAGAGGTTGGAAAACCGTCATTAAATATAATATCTTCTCCCGGAAATAATTCACTCTTAACAGGATACGTAACATGATTATCTTTTTCCAATCGTTCCCAAGAAATATTGTTTAATGATGGCATAACTAATTTCATTTCATTAAAAATATCTACAGGAGATTTATAACTCCAAGCCAATCCCATTCTTTTTGCAATTTCTTGAATAATCCACCAATCTTGTTTAACTCCATTTGGTGGGTCTACAACTGCTCTACCTATTTGAACTTGTCTGTTAGTGTTAGTATATGTTCCAGTTTTCTCAGCATGTGCTGATGCGGGTAATATCACATCTGCATTCCAAGCAGTTTCAGTCATAAAAATATCTTGAACAACTAAGTGTTCTAATTTTGCTAGTGCTTTTCTTGAATGGATTTGATCTGGATCTGACATAGCAGGATTTTCACCTTGAACGTATAATCCTTTAATTTTTCCTGAAGAAATCTCTTCAATAATTTCAACTACTGTTTTACCTTCATTAAGATCTAAGTTAGTATCCCAAAAACTTTCCATTTTTGATTTATTTGTTTGTTTATTTACAGAATAATAATCAGGATAAGCCATGGGTATAAGGCCTGCATCTGACGCTCCCTGGACATTATTTTGTCCTCTCAATGGGTGAAGCCCTGTTCCTGGTTTACCAAGATGTCCTGTTATTAAAGCTAAGTTTATCAATGAAAATGCATTCTGCGTTCCATGAACGTGTTGTGAAATCCCCATACCCCAGAAAATTATAGAAGATTTTGATTTTGCATATATTCTTGCAACATCTCTAATTATATCCTGATTTATCCCACATAAATCCTGCATTATTAAAGGATTGAATTTCTCAATTTCTTTTTCTAAAAGAGTAAATCCCTCAGTATAATATTTGATATAATCTTCATTAATTAAATTTTCTTTTATTATTGTATGTATAATAGCATTTAGTAATGCTAAATCCTGTCCTGGATTAAATTGTAAATGATGAGTTGCATATCTAGATAAGTTTTGTCTTCTAGGATCCATAATAATTAATTTTGAACCATTTTTAACAGCTTGTTTAAAATAAGAGGCTGCAACAGGGTGGTTCTGTTCTGGTCTTGCACCTATTAAAATTATGCATTCAGTATCCTTAACAGCAGTGAATGGTGCCGTTACAGCAGCAGAACCTACTGATTGTAGTAATGCAGCGACAGATGATGCATGACAAAGACGAGTACAATGATCTACATTGTTGGTTTGGAAACCTGTTCTTATTAATTTTTGAAATATATAAGCTTCTTCATTCGATCCTTTTGCAGAACCAAAACCAGCTAATGCATTTTCATTATTTTTTAAAATTTTAGTAAAATTATGTGATGCTTTGTTGAGAGCTTCATCCCATGAAGCTTTTCTAAAATATTTATAAATATTTTCATCGTCAATAGATAAATCCCATGACTTTGTTTTTTGACTTATTCTAATAAGTGGTTCTTTTAGTCTAACTGGACTGCTTATATAGTCATATCCAAAACGACCTTTAATACACAATCGGTTTTCATTTGCTGGGCCTTCGTAGCCATCGACGGACATTATGGAATTATCTTTAACACTTACCAATGTTTGACACCCAACGCCGCAAAATGGACACAAACTCTTAATTTTTTTGTCAGGATAGACTGTTTGATTATTATCGTCATTAATTAAAGAAGTTTCAATAAGGGCACCCGTTGGACAGGCTTGGACACATTCTCCACAGCCTACACAACTACTTTCTCCCATTAAAGAATTTGTATCAAATACGGGATAACTATTTGCTCCTCTTCCAGACATGCCTAACACATCATTTACTTGAATATCTCTACATGCCCTGATACACAAACCGCACTGTATACACGCGTCTAAGGCAACTGTCATGGCAGGATGACTGTTATCAGTCTTAGGGACTGTGTCAGATTTTTTAGGAGTAAATCTAGAGGAGGTAATTTGTTTTATATTAAGTATATTCCAAAAGTGATCCTCTTGATATGTTTTCTGTTTTATTTTAGGTTGATCAGTTAAAAGTAATTCTAAAACTAATTTTTGGGATTTTTCTACTTTTGGGTTGTTAGTAAAAACTTCCATTCCATCTATAGGCTTTCTTATACAAGATGCGGTTAATGCTTTTTCTCCCTTAACTTCTACAACACAGGCTCTACAATTACCATCGGGTTTATATCCAGTTTTTCCACTATGACAAAGATGAGGAATAATTTTACCGTTTCTTTTAGAAACGTCCCAGATTGTCTCATTGTTATTAGCAATCACAAGCTTACCATTGAGAAAAAAAGATACTTTTTCAGCCATTACTTTTAATCTCTTCACTAAAATACATGATACTTGACTTTATTGGATTAGTTGCCGCCTGACCCAAACCACATATAGAAGAACTTTCCATAACCTCGCACAGATCTTCTAAAAGAGAAATATCCCAATCACTTGTTTCCATAATTGAAGCTGCCTTTTCACAGCCAACCCTACAAGGTGTACATTGACCGCAACTTTCTGATTTAAAAAATTCAATCATATTTAAAGCAACATCCCTAATTTTGTCTTTGTCAGATAAAACAACTACAGCAGCAGAGCCTATGAAAGTATTAAATTCATTTAATGTGTCAAAATCTAATGGGACGTTACATATAGAAGCTGGTAAAAGGCCTGAGGATGCTCCTCCAGGTTGATAAGCTTTAAATTTGTGTCCTTCAACCATTCCACCTGAAGCTTCTATTATATCTAATATTGTGGAACCAGAGGGTAACAAATATAATCCAGGGTTTTTTACTCGACCAGATACAGAAAAACTTCTTAGTCCCATTCTATTATTTTTTTTAACTTCTGTAAAAATCTGGGGCCCTTCCCTTATTATTCTTGCCACCCAATAAAGTGTTTCAACATTATGAACTAAAGTAGGTTTACCAAATATCCCTGACTGTCCTACATAAGGTGGTCTGTGCCTAGGTAAACCTCTTTTACCTTCTATGCTCTCTATCATAGCGCTTTCTTCACCACAAATGTAAGCTCCAGCACCCCTTCTAAGATCAAAGAACCCAAATGAAATAATTTTGGCTTTTTCAAGTTTTATAATTTCTTTTTTCAAAATATATAAAATTGCTGGATATTCATCTCTTATATAAATGAAACATTTTTCAGCCGATACTGCAATTGATGCCATTAAAGCACCTTCTAAAAACATGTGAGGTTCTGTTTCTAGATAATACTTGTCTTTAAAAGTTCCTGGTTCACCCTCGTCACCATTAACTGCTAAATATCTTGGACCAGGTTCTTTTGAAACAAGCTCCCATTTTTTTGCAGTTCTAAACCCTGCTCCTCCTAAACCTCTTAAATCTGCCTCTACTATATTTTCACACCAATTTTCTTTACCAGCTTTGATCTTGATAGTATGTTCGTATCCACCTTTTTTGATATAGTTTTCAAACGTTTCATAATTAGGTATGTCTGGTTTACTTCTATTGTTTTTTAAAGCTTGATCAACTTTTTCTAAATTTGCATTTTCAATATGATAATGACCAATTTCTAAAACTGGAGCAGAACTACATCTTCCCATACATGGAGCTCTAAGAACTCTCAAATCTTGTCCTTGGTATTTTTTGGTTAAGTCATTTTCTAATTTTTTAGAACCAAATAACTCACAAGAAAGGGAGTTACAAACTCTTATGGTAGTTTTAGGTGGAGTTAATTCTCCATCTTTAACTATGTCAAAATGTGCGTAAAATGAAGCTACTTCATAAACTTCAACACTACTTATGTTTAGTAATTTAGCGAGTGAAATAAGGTTTTTTTCTGATAAAAATCCAAAGTGGTCTTGAATTAGATGCAAATGTTCAATTAATAAGTCTCGCCTTAATTCTAATGGAGATAATAAATTCTTAAGAAATGAAATATCTTTTGATAAATCTTTATCTTTATGGAAATTGTTTGATTTATTTTTTTTCATTTATTAATTAACCTAAGAAATATCTATAATACACTGATCATAGGATCTTACAATCTGTTGTGCCTTCAACTTTACTTCTTCAATTAACATACCTGGTTTATAGAGGTTTGAACCTAAACCAAAAGCTGTAATATTCACTTGCAACCAACTTTTGAATTTACTTTCATCAATGCCACCAACAGCAATTGAAACAATATTTTTTGGAAGAACTGCAGATAAAGCTCTAAAATTATCTTCTTTTAATAATGAGGCTGGAAAAAACTTTAACCCATCAGCACCAGCATCCAAAGCATCAAAACATTCTGATGCTGTGAAAACTCCAGGGAAACTTAGCATGTTTAGTTGTTTTGTTTTTCGTATAACTAAAGTATTTAAATTAGGAGAAACTATAATTTTTCCTCCTATTTCAGCAACTCGATAAACCTCATTTTCCTTTAAGACTGTTCCTGCTCCAAAAATACCATTTTCCCCATGGAATTTTACCATTCTTTCTATTGTTTCGAAAGGTTTTGGTGAATTAAGAGGAACTTCTATCATACTTATTCCAGCTTCAATTAATACATCTGAAACACTTTCAGCTTCAAGAGGAGATATACCTCTTAAAATAGCAATTAGCGGTCTTCTAGATTTAAAAATGTTTTCTCTATTACTCAAAATTTTCTCTTAATTAAGTTTATCTTTAAAGTGCTGCAGACCTTTTAATACCATGTCTTCAGAGTTAAATTTTTGTATTGAAGAAACTCTTTTTATTAATACGTTCTCATATAACTCAATCAAATCGATATTGCCTATTAAAACTATATCATTATTTTTCCAAAACTCTAAACTACCTATCAATTCCATAGCCAGCAAATATCCGGATAGTCTAGATCTATAAATAATTGCTCCTTTGGAGTTAAGCAGATCATCTGCTCTAAGTTGAAATAATGCATTAGCAAAAAGTTCTGGTTTATTCATTATTTTATGGACGGAATTTAAAATCTCTGCTGTGTCTAAATTATCAGATTTCATACTATGGCTTAATACAGAATTCTTAGAGATTATTTCAAACAACTCCCCTGTCATAAAAGTTCTAAATTTTTTTAAAATATTTTTATTAATCTTAATCCATTTGCTGTGAGTTCCTGGCAGACAAATTGATCCTTTGAAGTTATTATTATCGGTTAGAAATCCGGCGACTTGGGTTTCTTCTCCACGCATAACGTCGGGGGGATCATTCTGTGAAATTCCAGAAAATATTTTTAAAGAAATTCTATCATCAAATAAAATAGGTGAAATATAACTAATATTATTTAACTTACATGGAGCTTTTTCGTATGGAGCTTCAATCCAGCCTTGACGTGCGCCCAACATGCCACTTGCCAAAACATCAATTTTTTGATCTTTAATTAACCATTTTTCAATTAAATTTATAAAAGTATTTTCAAAATTGTTATCTTTTACAAACTTCATACCATCATTAGTTTCAATGGTATCAGATACAACATTTTCTTTTATTAAATAGGCACGAAAAGAACTTGTTCCCCAGTCAACAGCAATCCATCTATCCAAAATATTACCTTTATGGTTGGAAATAATTTAAATTATGAATGTAAAGAGATAAACATGTATTTACGATATTAAATTTCGTAAACTGTTCATAGCTCTTAGTCTTTCCAATATGCAAACCAAACTAAATTTAACTAGAATATCTTCATTTTCAAAATATTCTTTAATATATTCTCTACTGACCATTTGTAATGTCGTGTTACCGACTGCTTTCGCTGTTGCAGATCTAAAGCTATCTGTGAATAAAGCCATTTCTCCAAACGAGTCACCTGGTAAATAGGTTGCAACTATTTTATCCGTTCTTGAATGAAGTTCAACCTTACCTGATTCGACATAAAAAAAGAATTTAGGTTTTTGATTTCTCATAAAAATAGTTTCATCATCACTAAATTCTTTCATAGGAAAACGTTCTTCTTGCTTAGATAAAAACCCATCGTCAATTAGATGATAGGTTTTACTCTTTTTTGTATTGAAAATCCTATCTAAAGAATATTTAGCCATACCTCTTGTAAGAGAAGATGAAGTAGCTACAGTCCTCCTTATCGAACTACTTTCAAAGGCATAAACAAACGTATCTTCTTTCAATATATATTCTAATTCGTAAGGCCTTGAAACCATTGCTTCAGCAAATCCAATTGGATGCCCAGCCTCTAAACTAAATGTCTTACCATCTAAATCTCTTGCTAAAACGGAACCTTCTTTAATTATGAAGCATTCTTCATTATCTTTGCCACGTTTAAGGTGTTCTTTTGTTAATTCATGGACTTTAAAATGCTTTTTCAATAAAGGAATATATTTTTTTAGTATAATATTTTCTTTTTTTTTCTCATCTTTTTCCATAATAACCTCAATAAGATTCTAATCTCATACTATAATTAATCATACACTCTATAATAAAATGACATTTTATAAGCTTTAAGCTGCAGGTGTGGTAATTTTGATTTCAGACGAAGTAGCCTCTGCCTCATAATTATAAACAAAAACACCAGCATATTGGTTTTCTTTAAATACAAATGTTTGTTTTAATTCTTTTATGAATGCATCTGATTCTGCTTCATACTTCTTTAGTCTATCAATAGTATCAAATTTAATAAATATTGATAAATCTCCATCTTTTCCAATCATGACATTTAAGGATTGGAATTTATACTGACTAATTTTTTTACCTAAATTGTCTGAACAAAAGGAGGCAGCAACCTTTGCTTCAGCAACAGTTCCAAATTTATATTGGTAAACCTTAGCAAACATTATAATTCACCTAATTTATCAAGTGCATTATCTATTAACGAGTTCGCTTCATTACCTTCAACTTTAACTTGATTATGAATTCTAGTAACTATGTTCATCTTTTCTTGTAACTCATTTCCTTTTGCAGATAATGAAACTATTGTATTTTTAACTTCACATAAATCAGAATTAATTAAATTAGTAGCATTTTTTTCTGGTAAATTGAGGCCACTACAAATATCAATAAAGTTTTTATAATCTGAAAGAGTAAAGTCTTTATAATTATCCATAAAGATATCAATTGATTTAGAGATTTTTTGAGATGTTATCTCTTTTTGTTCTGTTTGGGTATCAATCTGAAGCGCTAATCGAGATACTAATTTTTCAATTAATTCAATTTTCTCTGAAGTCATTTCTTTAACTTCAGTAAAATTAAGCAAGCAGAATGTACCTAATGCGTATCCATCTTTATTCCTTACTGGAAAACCACAATAACTGTGGCACATTCCAGATGTTGCAGCTGGATGATATTTAAAAATGTCATGTTTTTTTAGATCAAATACAACTAAAGGATTTTTTTCAAGTAAAACGTATGAGCATATACTATCTGCTTTGTCATTTTTTTGATGAAGTTCTTTTTCATAGCCAATAGCCGAGATACTACACTGATTTTTAGAATCATATAGACTAAAACTTCCACCTTCATAACCACTAATATCTTTTGCTATTTCCAAATAAATGTCGAACAAATAGACTTGGTCAGTCCCTATTATTCCAGTTTTCTCAGTGGCATGAGCTCTTCTTTTTTCATTTATTGGTGTTGGTGCGGGTACCCATTCCATTTAAAATTTCCTTAACTATAAAATTAGTTACTATGATAATTTATTTTAAAACTTATTTAAACAAAAAATTCTTAAATAAAAAACAAAAGCAGCCAATGATGGCTGCTTTTAAAGTAACAAGTAAGTTTAATTATAAACCAGTTTGAGAAACTAGTTTTGTTGTCATATAAGCATCTAAACCTTCAGGGCCTCCTTCTGATCCATATCCAGAGTCTTTAACCCCTCCAAAAGGTGTATCCACGAGCCCTAAACCATGATGGTTAATAGACACTTGTCCACTTTCTATGGATTGACCCAAGTCTTGGGCTGTTTTTGCAGAATTTGTGTAAGCATATGCAGCTAAGCCATAATTTAGACGATTAGATTCCTCGACAACTTCATCAATGGAACTGAAAGAATTAATAGGAGCTAAAGGACCAAATGGTTCTTCATTCATAATTCTTGCCTCATTGCTGACATTTGTCATAACAGTCGGTTCAAAGAAGTAACCTTTATTACCCTTTCTCTTACCACCTGTTAAAACTTTTGCTCCATTTTCAACTGCATCTGCAACAAAACCTTCAATTGCTGTAAGTCTTCTATCGTGGGCAAGCGGACCCATTTTAACTCCGTCATCTAGACCATTCCCTACGTTTAAGGATTCAGCTTGTTTAACAAAACCATCAACAAATTCTTCATACACTGAGTCGTGTACTAGAAATCTTGTTGGAGAAATACAAACTTGTCCTGCATTTCTAAATTTATTAGCACTTAAAATTTTTACTGCTGCTTTAACATCAGCATCCTCACAGACAATGGCAGGTGAATGACCACCGAGCTCCATAGTTACTCTTTTCATGTAAGTGCCTGCTTGTGAAGCCAATAATTTTCCAACAGCTGTAGATCCTGTAAAAGTAACTTTTCTTACAATTGGATGTGCTATTAAATATTCTGAAATTTCGGCTGGTATACCATAAACCAAATTAATCGATCCTTTTGGCATTCCTGCCTCATCAAAGGCTTTTATTAATTCTGCCACACTAGCTGGCGTCTCTTCAGGTCCCTTTACAATAGCTGTACAACCCGCTGCAAAAGCTGCCGCTACTTTTTTAACAACTTGATTAAGAGGAAAATTCCATGGTGTAAAAGCAGCAACAACACCAACTGGTTCTTTAAATACGAATTGATATACACCTTGAGGAGCTCTAGAAGGAATTATTCTACCATAGGCTCTCCTACCTTCTTCAGCATACCAGTCAATTGAATCAGCCGCTCCCATTGTCTCCATCTTTGCTTCGATTAGAGGTTTGCCTTGTTCCATAGTCATCAAAATAGAAATTTTATCAGCTTTACTACGAACAATATCAGCTGCTTTACGTAGTATTTTTGATCTCTCATATGCAGAAACATTTTTCCAACTATTAAAAGCACTTTCAGCTGCATTTAAAGCAATATCTAAATCTTCTTTTCTGGCATGAGAAACTTTTCCAATAACTTCTTCAGTTGCTGGGTTAATAATTTCGAGACTTTCTTTTGCTGCAGCCTCTGTCCATTCTCCATTTAGAAAAAGATGGGTATCTGGATAATTGGTTGACATATATAAACTCCCCTAATTTTTTAAATAATTTTAATGATTAATACTTTATAGAATTAATTAATGGAATACACTAACTTTCTGCGAGTGCAATTGGAAAATTTTGTTCAAATAAATCTATGTCACTATCTAATCCAACTGTTACTCTGATACATCTGTTTTGCGGATAAGAATACGGCATTCTAACGAATATACCTTTTTTAATAAGGTTTTCTAATACGCTTTTAGCAAATGATGCATTCTTAAGACAATCTATTGCTATAAAATTTGTGTGTGAGGGAATAAACTTACAATTATTTCTTATGGCTATGTCACTTATTCTGTTTCGAGCAAGTGATACCTTTTTGATGACTTCACTTATAAATTCATTATCTTCAAGTGCAGCTAAAGCACCCACTTGAGAAACTCTTGAGATCCCAAAATGATTTCTTATCTTTTCGAAATTTAAAATTAAATCTTTTTCACCTATAGCATAACCTACTCTCAATCCTGCCATTCCATAAGCTTTGGAAAAAGTTCTCATTCTAATGATGTTTTTTATGTTTGTTGATATATTAGGAATTAATGCTGGATCAACAAAATCTATATATGCCTCATCTAAACACAAAATAGTATTTTCAGGAAGATTTTGAACCAGGGTTTCTATATCTAATGGTTTATTAATTGTACCCATAGGATTATTTGGATTTGATACATATAAGATTTTTGCTGATGTTGCTCTAACTTTTACTAATAAATTTTCTAAATCTTCAGTATCATTTTTAAAAGGAACTTTATGTAATTGACCACCAAAACCTTCAACATGATAATTAAATGTTGGGTAGGCTCCATCGGTAGTTACAACATTATCACCTTTTTCAACTAATAATCTAACTAGGTAACCAAGCAGGCCATCAATACCCTCACCGACAACAATATTTTCAGGTTCAACCTTATGCTTATTTGCAAGCGCATGCTTAAGATCAAAATTTTCAGGGTCTCCATATTTCCATGTTTTTATTATTTCATTTTGCATAGCTAAAGTAGCTTTTAATGAAGGACCAAAAACACTTTCATTAGCCCCAATACGAGCTTTAAAAATTTGTTTAAAGTTTCTTTCATGAGCTTCAGGCCCAACAAATGGAACTGAAGAAGGAAGATTTTCAACTATTTTTGTATATTGAATACTCAATATTTACTCCATGTTTTATACATAAATTAATTAGCATGACTTATAAATTATTCAAATCATTGACTTTATATCCTTTTGGGTAATTCATTGCTTATGAAGAAGCTTGTGCTCAATATTATATGTTTTAATAGCTGTTTTAGAAAAAAGAGCTTTTTTTTCATCTGTTGAGAATTTTTCAACAATTTTTTTATAGTTATTGAATAAATCATTAAAAGTAATTTTTAATTTTGAAACTGGAAAATTGCTTGCAAACATGCATCTATCAGGACTAAATAAATCAATTAGCTCATAAATTATATTTGCATTTTCAGCATAATTCCAGTTTTGCCCATTTACTCCAAATTCAGACAGTTTTATAAAAGTATTTGGTTCTAAAGACATCAACCTAATGCCTTTTCTCCAAAAACCCATACCTTCCTTAGATCTATCCCAAGGAAACCCAGCGTGATTTATTATTACCTTAGTATTTGGTATTAACCTAACTATTTCAACAGCCTCTTTTAGGTGCCAACAAGGAACCCTTAAGTCATAATTCAAATTATATTTTTCTAATAACTTTAAGCCTGACTTCCATTTTTCATCCTGCATAGAACCATCTTTAATACATTCCAGGGTATTTCTTGAAAACTTTACAATTGGCTTTGATCTTATACCCTTGACAATATCAAAACTTGCCTGTTCAGCTATAACTGCTTCAGCATTTTTTTTATGAAACCATGCATGGCCAACAATAGCATTTGGAAATTTATTCTTTTTTGACACATTTTCTAACCATTTAGTTTCACCAACTTGATCTTGTCTGTCCCACTCTGCCTCACAGTGAACAGTACCAATTACATTATGACTTTTTATATCTTTAATATAGTCAACTGGAAGGTAATTTTTTCTAATTGATTTATAGTTTCCTAAAAAAAAATCAGGATCTATTTTATCACTCAAAAAAGGGTAATAATTTTTGTTTAAGTCCCAGAAGTGACGATGAGCATCTATAATTTCAATGTCTTCACTCAACTAAATATCTCACGTAATTATATTCTTTTTATTTAATACCAAATAAGAAGATATTATAGAAATTCCTGACATAATAAAAAGTGCAAATAAACATATATTAAAATTTTCAGCACCACCAAAGAAAATAATTAAAAAGCCTGCCAAGCCTCCTGAGCCAACTTGAAATGCTCCCATCAAACCACTAGCAGCACCTTTATTTAATTTAGAAGAATTTATAGCTCCCGTCATACTGTTGGCTACTGCAAAACCATTAGAGCAACCAAATAGAACGCATATTAATGATAAAGTTAAAGAACCATTTTCTCCTAAATTATTATTTAAAAAGAATATAAATACAGTACAAAAAGAGCATACTGTTCCTACAAAACACATTTTCTCTAGGCCAACTTTAGGGGTTAATTTACTGTTTATTATGTTACCTAAAATATAACCTACTGAAGTAAGAGAAAACCATATCCCAAATTCAGATATGCTAACTCCTTTTCTTTCAAACTCATATGGCATAAAACCATTCATTGCAAAAAACATTGAAGTTTGCATTGCCGTTGTAATTGTAAAAAAATTAAAAGAAAAATTTTTAACTAATCCCTTATAAACCAAAAATACATTTTTAAAGCTTACACTTTTAGCTTTATTAATTAGTGTTTCTTGTAATATAAGTGACATTAAAATTATTAATGTTAGGCTAATTATACCTAAAGCAATTAAGTTAGTTCGCCATCCTAAATATTCGGCTAAAAATCCTCCAAAGATAAAACAAGAAATAGGGATAATCGCCATTATAGCTGTCATTTTGGACATTTGTTTTGCTGCTTCACTTATCTCAAAGCAATCACTTAAAATAGTTCTTCCTACAGATAAGCAAGCAGCAGCACCAAAACCCTGGATACATCTAAGTATTAATAAGATTTCAATATTAGAGGAAAAAGAAGCTACAAAGGCGGAGATTGAGTATATTGAAGCCCCTAATATTAAAATTGGTTTCCTTCCATATTTATCTGAAAGTGGTCCAGATAAAATTTGTCCAAGAGCTAAAAAAATAAAATATAAGGTCAAAACAAGCTGAGTGTCAGAAAATGAAATATTTAAATCTTCTTTAATAAGGGTTAATGCTGGTGAGATAATAGTCATACCTATCACAGGAACGGCAACTATTACTGCCAACAAATTAATATTCGGCTTTATCAAATTATCGCCAATCTTGCTAAGTAGATGGTTATTGTTAAATTTAGAGTTTAATTGTTTTCAACTTCGTGGACTTCGATTACATTACCATCTGGATCATAAAAAAATATTTGTTTCCAGCCTGCAACTGCAGTTTCACCCCAATCTGAATAATTAATACTTAATTTATCAAGATGTTTTTTAAAAGCTTCCAGATCATCAGTTCGATAAGCTATATGTCCTTTTTCTAAAGGATTTATAGAATGTCCAGTCTTAAAGCAAACATCTAAATCTTTTTCAGCTAAATGAGTTTGTATTTTTCCATCTGAAACAAAAGCAACATCGCCTGAGTATCCTTTTTTTTTCTCTAAAATTGGTAACCCTTGGGTTTCAGTTTTAAGTTTCATAACTTTTAAGTAGAAATCATTCATTTCATCAACTTTATCAGAAGATAAGTTAATGTGATGCAATTCAATTTTCATTCTAACTCTCAAACTAATTTCAATTCTTATTGAATATTAATTTTATCATATTAACAAGTTAAAAGAAGCTCTAGTAAAATTTTTGGATAAGCGAGAGTGACGAGCCTCGAACTCGCGTCCTCCGGCGTGACAGTTCGTAAAAAACCTATGCGTGGGGTGTAAAGAGGTAGGTATTCAGGGAAATACGGCTATAGAGTTCCCACCGATTCCCTCGAAAAAGTGTTAACAAAATGTGTACAAAGAAATTTTTTACTCAAACTCAATTTCAAAAAAATATTCTTCTTCAATGTTATTACTATCTTCATTAATTATTTTTTTTGATAAAGAGTAGATATTATCTCTTTTGGTATTTATTAAGATATTTTTTGAAAGTTTTTTACATATACCTATTGATAAAAAATTTTCCTGTGCTTCCAAAAGATTAATTTCACCAGCTACATATCTTTTTAAAATTTCATTTTTATCATTCATTTTTGTCTCATAATTATAACTATTTTATTTAAAAGTCGTACGATTACTGATCTTTCAATTTATTTATTTGTTTCGTTACAGAGGGCCTAGGATTTAAATTAAGATTGTAACGAATTAAATCGCCGATTCTTGGTTGAATAAAGGATGATCTACTACCAAAAATAACCCATTCATTTTTAGGATCATAATTACCATATGAAATCACTCTATCCTCGTTGATATATACAAAATTTTCAATTCCTGGAAATTTTTTATTTCTTTCATTAGAAGCTAAAAATAAACTCGCCCAAAGCTCATTTTTATGAGAAAAATCGATTTGTTTTGTCTGTAATGCATTCAATAGTTTTTTCCATCCATCTAAATCCTTTATATTTTGATGTCCATGAACTAACTCATAACCTAATTGACACAAACCTTTCAAAACAACAGTTTGACCAGCGACTGTGTTTTGTTTAGCATTTGGTTTTCCAATTCCAGGAATTTCTAATATAGACTTCCAAAAAATATCTAAATATTTAGCTCTTTCTTCCAATAATTTTGGTGTTACTTTTGTAGAAATTGTAGAACCTATACACATTATTGACGTTAAGTTATTTACATCTTTCCTGCTCAACCGACCATCATCTAAATTCCAATTGTTTTGATCTTTTTGACTTGGTTCAAATGGAAGGATTTTGTTAATTAGATTGTCCTTGACGTACTGATTAATCTTATTTGCATGGTCAAACTGCCAACCATCACTAACTTGAACTCTTCTACTATGCGTATTTAAATCATAGAATAACTGTTGCTCACAAAACTCGTCTAATTTTAGATGACATTCTACAGCCACATGACATTTTGTAAAAGCAAGATTTTGAATGGAACTCCAAAAATCAAGCATATAATCAGATAAATAATCTTTATTATGATAAGCCGGTTCTAATAACCCTTTTTTTGGATAATTATTTAATTCTAATGTCTTTGTTAAAAAATTTGATACTTCCTCAAGCGCTCTTTTTCTATGCTGTCCATCTATTAAATAAATTGGATTACTAGGTGCTAATGTAGCAATAAAACAGTTTGTTGGATTGCCAGCTCTGTCTTCTACTCGTGTCAATTGAATATTTGTTTTGTTATTTGATTTATTTACTTTTAATGTCGCAACTAATGGAGGAAAAGATGTGTAAGGTGGTATATTAAGTTCTGAAATCAATTTCTCAAGTTCATCATTTATATCATCACCATTTTTTTTCATTTCTATAATTCTTGAGTTTACTAGCCCTTGTAAAGTATACAATGCTAATTTCTTAGTGTGATTTCTTACTTCTTCCCTTTGAGCAACATATTCATCACCAAGAAAAGGATCAATTGATACATTTGTTTTATTTTTAACTTTAGTAAATTGAATTAAATCGCGCATAGACATATTAAAAGTTATAGTTGGTTGACCTAAATTAAAATGAAAAAAAACATAAAAATTTTTTCCTGAACTATCTGGACTACTACCATCGATCATGTCCTGAATATCAATCGTTTGATTACTATTATTTATAAATTCATCCATCGCAAACTCCATATTTTTGATTAACTGTTATTTTTTATAATAAATTATATGCAGTGTCAAATAAAAAAATACGCTGCGTATAATTTTAATAGTATAATTTATAAAAAATTCTTAAAAACATTAAAATAAAAATTGTGCACACAAAACTGTGTACAAAGCTTATTAAAAAAATTTGAAAAAAATTAGTGAAGTAAATCCATTGATATTGCTAGGAATATAATGGCGAGAGTGACGAGACTCGAACTCGCGACCTCCGGCGTGACAGGCCGGCGCTCTAACCAACTGAGCTACACCCCCATTAATAGGACATCTGATAATTAAAGGGTGGAGTGTTTTAGGTCAAGAAAATTATATTTTAAATAACTGTAATAAATAAATTTTTAAATTAACACTTAAAACTGTCTTAAATTAGTGCTAAAATAGATATTCAAATAATCGCTGTTTCTTGGAGCCATCTTGCATTTATGTAACGCTAAATCTGAAATAGTTTTTATAAGACATGCCCCAGTAAAAATTCCACATAAACTGTTTGGTTTTACAGATGTAGAAGCCAAAATGGTATGTAAGAGAGACCTTATAAAAATTAGAGAAAAACTTTCCAATATAAATAATTTTTATTCAAGTTCTGCAGTGAGATGTTTACAAACATTCAAATCTATTTGGCCAACTGAAAATCATTTATATACAGACAAAAGACTTTGGGAACAAAATTTTGGTGATTGGGAAGGTTTACCTTTTTCACAAGTACCCGATTTGGGTGATATAAAAGATACTGAATTAGCAAACTACCAAATTCCTAATGGTGAAAGTTTTCATGAAATGTGTGAGAGAATCCAACCAGCTATTTTAAGAATAGCAAAAATTTCATTGTCAAAAAGTAGTATTGTGATTTGCCATGCAGGTACAGTTCGAGCAGCTATAGCTCTGGCTTTAAAGTCTAACTATCAAGCTCTCCGATTTGAAATTAATCATTTATCAATTACCAGATTAAGAGCTATGGAAAATGGACAATTTTCTATCATTTCAACAAACACAAATTTTTGAAAAATGGAAAGTTTTGTAATCATTTTAGGGGCAATTTTAATTGATATAGTATTTGGTTGGCCCAATACTATATTCAAACTAATTGGTCATCCAGTTACTTGGATGGGAAATCTTATAAACCTCCTTGATAGAATTTTTAATCAAAAATTATTTTCTAATAATTTTAAAAAATTAGGAGGATTAATTACTCTTTTAATATGTATCTTAACAGTTATAACTTGTGTCATATTGTTAGAAGAATTCTTTAATTATACTTCTTTTGGTTTAGTGCTTTCTATAATAGTTGCTTGGCCATTTCTAGCAATAAACTCTATGCATCAGCACATTAGAAAGATTCTTTTTGATCTAAAAGATAATGATTTAAATTTAGCAAGAAAATCAGTTTCTAAAATAGTTGGAAGAGATACTAAAAAACTCAACAAGGTTAATTTAATTAGATCTTCTCTAGAAAGTCTATCTGAAAATACTTCTGATGGAATTGTTGCCCCTATTTTTTGGGGTTTATTATTCGGGTTACCTGGATTGGCAGTTTACAAAGTAATAAATACCTTAGACTCCATGATAGGTTATAAAAATGAAAAATATTTTTTCTTTGGTTGGGCATCTGCAAAAATGGATGACTTTGTTAATATAATACCATCTAGGATAACAGGAATTTTATACGCAATGGTTTCAGGAAAGTTATTATTTACGATATCAATCATGTTAAAAAACGCAAAAAAACATGCTTCTCCTAATGCTGGTTATCCTGAAGCTGCTCTATCGGGTGCTCTCAACGTAAAGCTATATGGACCTCGTTCTTATGAAGGTGTGAAAATGAATAAACCTTGGATAAATGAAAGAGGATTAGAGCCTTCGTTAGAACATTTAACCAAGGCTATAAAACTTTATAAAAGATTAATTATACTAATTATTTTTTTTATTATTTCTTTTTTAATTTTAAAATTGAGTATCAAATGATAAGAGAACATGGTGGAGATATAGATAATGCAATCAAAAAATTTGGTGGTAATAAGGATGATTGGATTGACTTATCAACAGGGATTAATCCTAACCATTACCCTTATAAATTAATTAACATTCGTGAATTACAAAATTTGCCATACAAAAACGATCTAGATAACTTAAACAAACTAGCAAAAAAATATTTTCAAACAAAAGCATGTGTTAGAGCAGTTTCTGGAGCGCAAGGTGGTATTAATATTTTACCTTTTTTATTTCCTAATAAAACGGTATCGATTTTAAGTCCAACTTATAATGAATATCAAAATGTATTTTCTAATAGTTTAAAAAAAATTATTAACGTTAAAAATTTAAGTGAACTTAAAAAAAGTCAAATAGCTATTATTTGTAATCCTAATAACCCAGATGGAAAATTGTATTCTAATGAAGATTTATTAAAAATAAGCAAAAGTGTAGAGTACTTAATAATAGACGAAAGTTTTATGGATCAATATCCTGGAAAATCTCTTTCACATAAACTAGATGATCAAACAAATATATTAATCTTAAGATCATTTGGAAAGTTTTTTGGGCTTGCTGGAATAAGACTTGGATTTTTAATAAGCAACAAAGAAATAGATAAAAAAATTCAATTTTTAGTTGGCACTTGGCCAATTTCTAATGTTGCAATAAATGTAGCCAGCAAAGCATTAATCGATGATGTTTGGATTATGAATACAATTTCCCTCCTTAAGGAAGGATCTTATTTTCTAGACTGCTTGGCATCAGAAATACGCTGGAAATTTGTGGGGGGGACAAATTTATATAGACTATACGAAACACCTAATGCAAGTGATGCCCAAAATAAATTGGCAAATTTTAAAGTTTGGTCAAGGCGTTTTACTTATTCAAAAAAATGGATACGTTTAGGCATTCCCCGAAAAAAAGATTTTAAAAAAGTAAGTGAAATTTTTAAAAAACTATATTAATTAGCCTTATCAAAAACTTCTGATACATTAATATTATCTTCGATTAGATCCGCAAAATCGTCCAAAGATTTGTTTACTTCTTTTTTGTAATCCAAATTTGAACTTTTTAAGCCAATTTTATTTAAAAACATTGATCTAAACTCATTATTTACGAACATGCCGTGAAGATAGCTTCCCATAACTAAACCATCATCGCTTACTGCGCCATCTTTTTTGTCTTTGACCATAGCAAAAGGGTTTTTACAATCATTACCTTCGGTTTGACCAATGTGTATTTCATAACCTTCAAATGATATTCCTGTTTTAAATTCATTTGCAACGATTCTTTTTAAGGTTTTGTTTGAAGACAAAACAGTATTGACGTCTAACAAATCTAATCCTTTTTCTATAGATGGATTACCCTCTTTACCCAATGAGTTGTCAATTAATTTACCAAGCATTTGATAACCAGCACAAATTCCTAAAATATAATTTCCTCTATTATAATGAGCTTTTATATCAATATCCCATTTTTGAGACTTAATAAAATTAAGATCTTCAATAGTAGATTTACTTCCAGGAATAATAACCAAGCGAGCATCACCAGGTATTGCTTCCCCTGCCTTTAACATAACTAAAGATATATTTTTTTCTTGGGTTAGAGGATCTAAATCGTCATAATTAGCTATCCTCGGTAAACATAAGCAAACTATTTTTAAACTTTTTGGTCTTTGAATAGATTTTATTTCATACGAATCTTCAGGAGGAAAGTTTCTATGATTTGCAAACCATGGCAGCACCCCTAAACCATTCCAACCAGTATTTTGTTGTATATATTTGTAACCATCTATGAACAAATCTGAATTTCCCCGAAATTTATTAACTACAAAGCCAACAATTTGGTTCAAATCTTTTTTTGGAAGTATTATTTTAGTTCCTAAAATCTGCGCTATCACTCCACCTCTTTCAATGTCCCCAATCAATATAACCGGAACTTTTGCCGCGGTAGCAAAACCCATATTGGCAATATCGTTTTTTCTCAAATTTATTTCAGCTGGTGAACCTGCTCCTTCAACTAGAATTAAATCATATTTTTTTTTAAGTCTGTTAAAACTTTGTAAAACAGGATTTAATAGTTGCTTTTTTAAATTTGAATATTCATATGAGTTTATAGTTTTATAAACACTTCCATTTACAATTACTTGAGTTTTTGAATCACTTTCAGGTTTTAAAAGAATTGGATTCATATCAGAAATTGGATCAACCCCAGAAGCGAAAGCTTGAAACGCTTGAGATCTTCCGATTTCTCCATTGTTTATAGTAACTGCTGCATTATTTGACATATTTTGAGGTTTAAAAGGAGCAACTAAAATCCCTCTTCTTTTGGCAACCCTACAAAGACCTGCTACTAATACAGATTTACCTACATTTGACCCAGTACCCTGAAACATAATAGAAGACATAATTACCCTTTAAAATTCAATCCCTGGCTGCGCTTTAATTCCTTTTTTAAAAGGATGCTTAATTAAATTCATTTCAGTAACTAAATCAGATATTTCAATTAATTTTGTGTCAGCATTTCTTCCTGTTAATACAACATGTGTCATAAAAGGTTTAGATTTCAATAGAAATGTTGTCACATCATCAATATCTAAATATTTATATCTCAATGCAATATTAATTTCGTCCAATAATACAAAACGTATTTTTTGATTTAAAATATATTCTTTTGCTTTGTCCCAACCTATTTTAGCAGAATTAATATCTTTTTCTCTATCTTGTGTATCCCAAGTAAAACCATCACCAGAAACAAAAAAATTACATTCTTTGCTAAACTTTTTAATTAAAAAATCTTTTTCACCCGTTTTCCATGTGCCTTTGATAAACTGAACTACAGCACATGGCATTTTGTGCGCTATACATCTCATTATCATTCCAAATGCTGAAGATGATTTACCTTTACCTAAACCAGTGTGAACAATAATAAGGCCTTTCTCTTGATTCTTATTTTTCATTAGTTTATCACGAGCTTGTTTAATTTTTACCATTTTCTTTTTATGGTTAAAATTTTTATCTAATTCATTTTCTTTGATATTCACAAATTTTCCTCTATAGTAATTTTATATGATAACTAATTTATTTTTATTTTAGTTTTAATATCATATATAAAATATCTACTTATTTAGCTATGTTTAATCAAATTCTAATTTTGATTTTCAATCAATTCTTTAGTTAATTCAAGTAACGCTTTTTTATAATCTGGATATAAATATTTATATTTTAACTGGTCTTTAATTACACTACTTCTAATAATTTTAGAGCTTTTAAAAAATAACCTTGCCATATCAGACATTTTTGCCACTTCATAATTAATTTCAATAGGTTTTGATAAGTTTAGAGTTTCAGTTACAAATTTTACGGCTTCATATGAAGATATAGAATTCTGGTCTGTTATATTTATAAATTTTGCAGGGATATTAGTAATCAAAGATTCTAGAATAATACTAGACAAATCCTTTACATGTATTCTATTTGGATAATGATTAGGTTTAGTAACAACTTCAACTTTTCCATTTAAAAATTTGATCATCGGGTGTCTGCTTTGTCCATAAATTCCACCTGATCTAAAAACTTTAACATCTTTGCTAACACTTAACCATTTGTTCTCAATAAGAATTCTTATTTTACCTCTTTTAGAATTAGGTATTGGGCTAGGTTCCTCAAAAAAAAATCCTTCTCCATACACTGAGGTAGATGAAATATAACCAAAGAAACTATTAATTGATTTAAATACATTACCATATTTTAAAAGTATAGGATCATTACCTTGCTCGTCCGGAGGAGCAGTTGAAATAATAATTGAATTATTTAATTCTTTTGAAACTGCATCAAAGTCATTAAAATTTAATAAATTAATTTTTTCATTTTTTATACTATTTATAAGTCTAGAAATTAGAAATATATTTGAACTATATTTTAATGCCATTTCTGATATAACAGAACCTGAAAAACCATTTCCAAAAATTATAATTTTTTTATTTGAATTTTTAATTTAATAAACCATAAATTGAAATAATTATTAACATTTAAACTTAAATCATTATAAATCAAAATAAACTCATTGTAACTTAAAATGGATGTTTAATGAATAGTAAAATACTGATTACAGGAGGGACAAGGTCAGGGAAAAGTGTAGTAGCCGAAAATCTAATTCTTACCTATAAAAATAAACCAGTATATATAGCTACCGCTAAAATATTTGACGATGAAATGGCCCAAAGAATCTCAAAACATAAAAATAGAAGAAAGAATTTGTGGATTGAATATGAAGCTTATACAGATTTAGTTGATGTAATAAAAAAAACAGATCATTTAGGACCAAGGTTAGTTGATTGTTTAACTATGTGGTTAAACAATTTAATATTTGAAAAAATTGATTGGAAATCTGAAGTTTCAAAATTAGTTAAATGTTTGGTTAAACAGAAACAACCAATTATTATAGTTACAAATGAAGTAGGTTCAGGAATAATTCCAGAAAATAAGCTTGCTAGACAATTTTCTGATATCGTTGGTGAAACAAATAGTATAATTGCCAAAAATGTTGATACTGTTTTATTAGTAGTTTCAGGAGTTTCTTTAAAGATTAAAGGTTAGATTAAAGATATGCAAAAACTTAAATGTTTATCAGAAATTTATTTATTGATTGAGCAGTTACCTAAGCCAAATCAAGAAATTATTAAAAAGGCAAAAGAATATCAAAACCAATTAACTAAACCTCAAGGTTCTCTTGGAATTTTAGAAGATCTGTCTATTTTTTTTTGTGGATGGCAAAATAATATAAAACCATCACTTAAAAGGATACAGACATTAATTTTTGCTGGGAATCATGGAGTATGTAATCAGGGCGTAAATTCATATCCGCAGTCAGTAACTAGTGAGATGGTATTGAATTTTAAGAATGGAGGTGCCGCGATTAACCAACTCTGTACTCATTCTTCTGTTAATTTACAAGTAATTCCTATAGATCTAGATAATCCTACAAATGATATTTACTTTGGTCCCACAATGAATGAAACAGAATTATTAGTTTCTATAAACAAAGGGATTAAAGCAGTTAGTAAAAAATCAGATTTAATTGTTTTAGGAGAAATGGGAATAGGTAATTCTACAATAGCGTCAGCAATATCCTCAGCTTGCTTTGGGGGAAGTATTAAAAAATGGGTTGGAAGGGGCACTGCAAATAATGATAATAAATTATCAAAAAAAATATCCGTAATAAGAAAATCTTTAAAGGTTAACAAAAAAAGAGAACCTCTTAAAATTTTGATGTCTTTAGGAGGAAGAGAACAGGCTGCAATTTTTGGTGCAACACTTGCAGCAAGAATGTTAAAAATACCAGTCATTATGGATGGTTTCATCTGTTCTGCATCTGCTGCTCCATTATTTTTATTGGATAATTCTTCACTAGATCATTGTATCTTTGGTCATTGTAGCATGGAAAAAGGTCATGAACTTTTACTTAAATCTATGAATAAATCTCCACTTTTAAACCTAAACATGCATTTAGGAGAAGGATCTGGCGCCATGATAGCATTAAATATCGTACGTTCTGCTCTCGTTTGTCATAATGGCATGGCTAGCTTTAAAAGTGCAGGAGTGTCTAATTCTAAATAGTTTAAAAAAAATGATAGCAGAGTTTCAGCTCTGTATTTCTTTTTTATCTAGGTTACCATTTGGTAGGTTACAGGATCCTATCCCTTCAATTAGTAACGCTTGCTGGGCCTTTCCAATTTGTGGAATGATAATAGGTTCTATTACTTACTTATCCTTTTATCTTGCTTTATACCTTGATGTATCTTTATTCATCTCAGCAATTATAGCACTTTTGATAAGTATTCTAATAACAGGTGGAATGCATGAAGATGGTTTGGCTGACAGTTGTGACGGAATTTTTGGAGGCAAAAATAAAAAAACAAAATTATCTATTATGAGAGATAGTAATATCGGTACTTATGGGACGCTTTCATTAATAATTATTTTTTCTTTACGAGTTTTTATATTAAGTGAGTTTGATATCAATTTTTCTTCATTCCTGTCTTTTATTTCCATTGCAGCCATAAGTAGGCTTGGAATGCTATTTATTCTATTTTATTTACCTCCTGTTAGGAAAAATGGTTTAGGTTTTGATGCAAAAGTTTCTAACAGTAAATCCTTGATAATTGGTTGTTTGATTACACTTATAATTTTATCACTAAGCAATATTTTAGGATTATATATAATAATTTTTATGACCTTCACTTTATTGGTTGTAGGGTATATTTCATGGAAAAATATTGGTGGACAAACAGGAGACATTTGCGGAGCAAGCCAACAGTTAACTGAGACAGTGGGGTGGTTTGTTTTTATATACTTATCTTAATCTTTTTTTTGAAGTAGATAAGTATCCATAATCCAACCATATTTTAATTTTGCTATTTTTCTGTTTGAAATAACGTCTTGATAAATTTCATCTAAATGCCCCTTAAAAATGATTTCTTTATTCATCCCCAAGTAGGCTCCCCACCACATATAATACATTTTAGTATTTATATATTGAAAGGAACATTCACCATCAAGCATTACAAATGATCTATCCTTATTAAAAAATAGTCCTTCTTGTTTTAAAAATCTTCCTGTTGTAACAAAAAATGGTTTTCCTATTTTATTCATATTAATTTTATGTGCAGCCATTAAAGCTTGAATAGAGGTAATTCCTGGTATTACATTGATATTATATTTGTTTATGATTGTTTCTGCTATTTTAATTGAACTGTCATACAAACTTGGATCTCCCCATATTAATAATCCAACTTTATCTTTCTTACCTTTAAAACTCACTATTGTTTTTTTCCATACTGCTGCAACTTCAGAATGCCATTGTTTTACTGATAAAGAATATTCTTTTTTAGTGTCTCTTAGAGGAAGTCCAAATTCAATTATATTATATTTTGTATTAGTAATTAATGCTTTGCAAATTTCCAATCTTATATTTAAGAGATCTAAGGTTTCGGAGTTCTTTTTAGGAATAAGTATCAGATCAACATTATTTAGAGTATTAACAGCTTCTAAAGTTAGATGATTTAAGTTTCCAGTTCCAATACCGATTAAAAAAATTTTCATATTAAAAATTTTTTTCTAAATCTGAAATTTCCATTAGTTGACCATATATTATAATTACTGGTAATTGCGAAACAGTTTTCTTCTTTTCAAGAAAAATTATTAATGATTCAATACTCGTTTGCATTTTTTTTTCTTTAGGTGTGGAAACAGCTTCAGCATAAATTGTTAAAGTTTTTTTAGAAAGACCTGCTTTGATTAATTGTTTGGCTAAATCTACAAAGGTTCGACTTCCCATAAAAACAACTGTGGTTGACTTAGGATCAGTCAGAGCTTCCATGTTTAGGTCTTCTGGTAGTTTGCCTTTAATGTCATGCCCTGTAATAAATTGCACTCTTCTAGACAACATTCTTCTTGTAAGAGGAATACCTGCTGACGCTGACGCAGCCATAGCTGAGGATACACCAGGTATTATTTCATAGGGAATATTCTTTTTTGTTAATTCAATAATTTCTTCTTCTAACCTTCCAAAAAGTCCACAATCACCTGACTTAAGCCTTACTATTTTTAATTTTGTTTTCGTATAGTCAATTAATAATCTGCTTACCTCGCTTTGTTTTGGTGAGGATAAACCAGCTCTTTTTCCTACACTTATTAGATCTGCTTTTTCGTTTGCATAATTTAAAATTTTGCCTGAAGACAAATCATCATATAGAACCACATCAGCATTTTTTAGTCTATTGATTGCTTTTAAGGTCAATAATTCTGGATCACCTGGACCAGACCCTACAAAACTAACAAAACTCTTCATTATTCCACTCCAGAGATTGCATGAAAAAACGTTCCAGTTACATTGTCTTTTATAGAACCTGTTTCACTAACTTTATTATTATTAGCATCAAAAACTTGGTAAAGTTCTTCATCTGGTTGACTAATTATAGAAGAGTAGTGAAACTCATGCCCTCTAATTGTTTTAAATTTACTATAATGATTTAGGTTATTTTTTATTTTAGCGAGCCGATAACCTAAATGTAATTTTCTTTTTTCATATGAAGTGATCAGACCAAGTAAGCCAAACATTTTAAAAGTATCACCATTTTTATTAATTAGAGCTTTTCCTAAACTCATATAACCACCACATTCACCGTGTATCTTTTTAATTTTTGACATCTTTATAAGAGATTCTCTAGTTAAATTTGCTTCTGAAAGTTCTTTGCAATAAAGTTCTGGATAACCTCCTGGCAACCAAAT
>QBZZ01000016.1 GCA_003282145.1 SAR116 cluster bacterium AG-337-N21 | reverse complement strand
AAGCAAAACCTAATCCCATCAAACCAAGTGCGATACCACGTTTTTTATCAAACCACTGGGTAATAATATTTGCTGAACCTAACATTAAAGTTCCTTGACCAAAAAATCTTAAAAAACCAAATGCGACGGCTAACATTAAAAAGTTTGATGCCGCACCAAATGCTAAACAGCCAATACCAAGAAATATTGTTGTATAAATTAAGATTATCCTAGGCCCATACCTGTCAACTAATTTTCCTATTTGTGGAAGTAAAAAAGCGGCAAATAAGGTTGCAATCATGTAGGCAGTTGTAATAGATGTACTAGAAATTTGTAAATCTTTAGATATTACTGGAATAAAAGGGCTGAATGTATGTGATTGACCGGCACCACTAGTAAAAATACCGAGGCTTCCAATCCCAACAATTGTCCAACCATAAAAAAATTTTTGATTAACTTTATTGTAGATCAGTTTGTTTATATAAAACATCTTAGGATAATATAATAAATTAATATGTTAATCATTATAATATTTGCTTATTTATGATTTAAAGCCTTTACATACATGTCAAGTGCCTCTCTAAGCGAACGGTTTTGATTGACAGTTTCTCGTGTTTCGTTCGCAATTGGAGTTTTGTTTGCCAAAGACATAATATCTGCAGATCCTTGATGGAATTTTGGTGTAACTCCAGCATCAAAAAATGTATTAGCAATTTCATGCATTTCACCTTCCCATCTTGCTGCATCTAAGGGAATTCTTGGGATCATTTTTTCCATGGCGGATAAAATGTCAGGTTTACTATATTTTAATTCGTCAAAATATTCAGAAGATAAACCTAGCTTATGTGCAGTTATTAAGACAGCAGCGTGAAGTGCAAAAGTACCTTTTGTTGCACTAGCATAAACCATTTTCATAGCTGAGGCTTTTCCAACTTTCTTTCCTAAATCCTTTATTACAAAACCCTTATTGTGAAGAATTTTTACTGGTTCAGTATTAAGTCCTGAAACATATAATCTTGTTTGACTCTTTTCTAAAACCGGGTTAAAGCCAATAATGCCAGCATCAATAAAGTTGCAATATTTACTAGAAATTGTGTTGTTTATCTTTTCTGCTGTTTTTGGAGAAACAGCATTACAATCAACGTAAGTAATATATTTTTTTTTCTCTAAAATTATTCTGTTAACAATACTTGCCTGTTTAGGTGCGACTTCGGGAGGCAAAATAGAAAGGATGATGTCAGAAAAGTTCACTACATTTTCAATTGTTTCAACATCTTCTATCCCGGCATTATTAGATAAATTTTTTGTTCTATCACTTCTACCATTGAGAGATGTAATGACCCTGAAGTTATTTTCTATAAATACTTTGCCACACCCGTGGCCCATGTCGCCAGGCATTAAAATACCAATTGTCTTCTTGGACATTATTTCACCATAATAGAATTGAAAAAACTACTTCTTCATAGGGCCACCATTTTTTTCCCATTCAGGTATGCCTCCTACATTCAGAACATTCTTATAGCCCATTTCTAAAAGAGTTTTTCCAGTCAATGCTGCTTGACCACCTACTCCGCACACTAATATAATTTCGGAATCTTTCTTAAGAGTTTTATTATAAAGTGGCGTGGCTTCGTCTGCTACGAACTCAATTAATCCTCTAGGTATTTCTAATCCATTTAGGATCGTTCCAGTTTTTTTTATATCTGAACTGTCTCGGACATCTATAAAAATGGAAGACCCAGACTTATGTTTTTCAATGGCCTCATTAACATCTATCTTTGGGACCACTTCGTTTGCTTCCTTAAGATAATCTTTAGCTGTTTTCATAATTTCCTCTTTGTTAAAGTTTAATTTAATAGCCCTATGAATTGGGGTTGGGTTACAGAAGTAGTCATCCAACAATTTTTGCAATTTTGATCAAGCGCAGCTTTCTCTAAAACCCAAATTAAGTTGTAACGTTTATTGTCATATGCGTCTATATCTACTGAATATTTGGCAATTTTTTTATTTTTTGAAATCAAATTAGTTTTAAATTTGAGAGAATTTAATAAAACTTTATATGAAGTGTCAGCAATCATTCTTTTAAAATTTGAAAAAGGACCAGTATATTTTTTATTTTCTGGATGAGCAAAAAGCCAGCATTGATAAATGCCCGCGTTATTTACTTTCGAGTTTGTTTGCAAAGAGTTCATTTGTAATTCAATAACCTCAACAGAAGAAAAGATGTCATTGGGCAAAACGTTACTAAAAGCTTTATCATTTTTAAGAAAAAACAAAGATATTGTAATTAAAAGTATATATTTCATGAGTTACCTAGTATAAATATTTTTGATCCATATATATACATTATAATACTGTTTGTAAATGGAGTGAAAATTGTTAAAAAAAATAAAACCATATTTAATCATCAATAAAATTAATACTTTTGTAATTTTTTTCTTATTTAGTTTTTCAGCGCTTTCAGCAGGTGGAGGTGATGATGATAATAAAGACACATCTGTCAAATCAGCCTACTATTATAAGGCAGTTAAATTAATAAAGAAAAATTCTTATAATCTTGCAATTGAAAACCTCTTGAAAGCTGAACAAAATAATAAAACTGATCCAGATATATACAATTACCTCGGTTTTTCGTTTAGGAAAACTGGAGACTTAGAAAAAGCGGCAATGTATTATAACAAGGCATTAACTATATCTCCTAAGCATAAAGGTGCACTTGAATATCAGGGAGAAATGTTTTTAACATTAGGACAGTTACAAAAAGCAGAATCGAATTTGAAAAAATTAGAAAAAATTTGTTTTCTTGGTTGTGAAGAAGAAAAAATGTTAAAAGCATCTATCTCAAAATACAAAAAAGGGAAAAAGAGTAATTATTAGTTAACATCACAAATTAGAATGGAATTTAAAAATGAAGTCATTTGATGAATTATCCTTGAAAGAAATTGTTGATGAAGTTCAAGACGGATTTATATTAGGAATACCAGCTGATTATTCAGGCGTTCCTATGAAATTTACAAAGGAACTAATAAAAAAAGGTGTCAAAAATTTAAAATTATACTGTCTTCCATTGACTACAATTCAAGGTGACATGTTAATTGGAAGTGGATGTGTATCTGAAATTGAAGCTGCAGCTGTAACGTTAGGCGAATTTGGAATGGCTCCTAGATTTTCCGAAGCTGTTGAAAATGGTAAAATTTTAATTAAAGACTCAACCTGTCCGGCATTACATGCTCAACTTCAAGCAACTGAAAAATCTGTTCCATTCATGCCTTTGAGGGGAGTAATTGGATCTGATATTCAAAAACATAGAAAAGATTGGCATGTTATCGAAAACCCCATGAGATCATCAGGAGTTAGAGAAGAGCCTGTATTATTACTTCCTGCTGTTCAGTTAGATATTTTAGTTTTTCATGCCCCCTGTTCTGATAGAAACGGAAATATACAAATTGGACGAAGAAGAGAATTGGCTACTTTAGCACATGCTTCAAAAAAAGTATTTGTAACTGTAGAAAAAGTTCTAAATATAGATTTTTTTGAAGATGAATTATCTGCAGCTACTTGTCTTCCTGCTCTATATGTAAATGGTATTTCAATTGTTAAAAATGGTGCTTGGCCATGCGCGCTTCCTGGCGTATATAGCTCAGATAATGAAGAAATAAAAAAATATTCTTTAGCAGCTAAGACTAAAGAAGGTTTTGGAGAATATATGAGATATTTTCTGTAAAAATAGTTTCAAGGTAATAAAAGTGAACTTAGACATTCAAAGGGAAGAACTTTTAATAAGTCAATTAGCTGATTTATTAAAAAACAATAAACACGTAGCCGTTGGTGCTGCCTCTCCTATACCAGGCGCTGCGGCTTTGCTTGCTAAAGAAGAAGCAAAGTTTTTGAATAAAAGGTTAAGAGTAACTATTCTTCATTCAAATAAATATAACAATTTTACAGACGGGGCGAGAGAACTTTTTGACTGTGCCGCTCAGGGACGAATAGACACTTTTTTCTTAGGAGGTGTTCAAATTGATGGTCAAGCAAACATTAATTTAGTAGGAACTGGGGAGTATCCAAAAATAAAAAAAAGATTTCCAGGTTCATTTGGTTCAGCACTGATGTACTTTGTGGTTCCACAAATAATTTTATTTAGAGAAGAACATTCTCCACGGACTTTAGTAAAAAAAGTTGATTTTATATCTGCGCCTGGGGTCTCTGAAAGAGGAGTTTATAGGCCAGGAGGACCCAAATATTTACTAACGAACAGAGCTTTATTTAAGTTTAATAAAAATTTAAAAAAGTTTTCTTTACATAAAATTAATGAAAAAGAAACAGTTAAAAATTTAATTAAAGTGACAGGTTTTGATTTTGATGTAGATAATAAAATTTCTCAAATGTCTAATCCTGACACTAATAGACTAAATATTTTGAGAGATAAGATTGCACCCATGGTTTCAGAATTTTATCCAGAGTTCGCAAACAAGATCTGGGGTATTTAACTCATAATGAAAAAGCTAATTTTTCTTATATTTATGTTAATTTTAGCTGTTTCAATTTCATATTTTTATCTTCAAGAAATTTTGAATTTAGATAGTTTAAAACAAAATATTAAGTGGTTGATAATATGGGCTAACGAAGAGTTTTTATTATCAAGATTAGTTTTTTTCATTTCTTATATTATTTTTGCAGGTTTATCCTTTCCATTATTACCTAGTGTATTAACTATTGCTGCTGGGGCTTTATTTGGTGTTTTGGAAGGTGTGGTAATAGTATCCTTTGCTTCAACAATTGGAGCTTGTTTGTGTTTCTTAATATCTAGATATTTCTTGTCTGATTTTGTTAATGACAAATTTTTAAAAAAAAAATCTGTAATAATAAAAAAATTTAATGAAGACGGGTCTTTGTATCTATTAAGTTTAAGGTTAATTCCAACTATTTCATTTATATTAATTAACTTAGTAATGGGTGTCTTGCCCATTAGCCTTAAAAAATTTTATTATATAAGCCAATTAGGTATGTTGCCAGCCACAATAGTTTATGTGAATGCAGGTTCAGAAATATCAAAGGTAAATAATATCAATGATATTATGTCTTTCTCACTCTTACTGAGCTTTACTCTAATAGCTGTATTTCCTTTTTTGACTAAATGGTTTATGAGTTATTTTAATACGAGAAAAAAAATAAAATATTAAATATTCTTTCTGTTTTCCACTAAGTTTTCTACAACTAATGGGTCAGCTAAAGTAGATACATCTCCAAGTTCGTCATGCTCGTTTGCCGCAATTTTTCTTAAAATACGCCTCATTATTTTACCAGATCTTGTTTTAGGAAGCCCTGGTGCGAATTGAATTAAGTCAGGTGTAGCAATAGGTCCTATCTCCTTTCTAACCCACTTTTTAAGTTCTAATAACAATTCCTCTGAGCTTTCAATATTAATGTTTACTGTAACATACGCGTAGATACCTTGACCTTTAATATCGTGCGGGTAACCAACAACTGCAGCTTCAGCAACATCAGAATGAGCAACAAGTGCAGATTCAACTTCTGCTGTTCCCATTCTATGGCCAGACACATTAATTACGTCATCAACTCTTCCAGTAATCCAAAAGTATCCATCTTTGTCTCTTCTACAACCATCTCCAGAGAAGTATCTTCCAGGAAAAGTCGAAAAATATGTATCAATAAAACGTTGATGGTCACCATATACTGTTCTCATTTGTCCTGGCCAGGACATATTTATACATAAATTACCTTCAGCAGCTCCTTCTAACTCATTATTTTCAGCATCGACAAGAACTGGCAAAATACCAAAAAAAGGTTTGGTAGCAGAGCCAGGCTTTGTTGTAGTTGCGCCAGGTAAAGGTGTGATCAATATTCCGCCAGTTTCAGTTTGCCACCAAGTATCAACTATTGGACACTTATTATTTCCAACAACATTATTGTACCAATTCCATGCCTCTGGATTAATCGGTTCACCAACACTACCTAATATCCTTAAGCTGTTTCGTTTTGTTTTCTTAACTGGATCATCTCCTTCAGCCATCAATGCTCTTATTGCTGTTGGCGCAGTATAAAAAATATTTACTTGGTGTTTATCAACAATTTCCCAAAATCGACTTACAGTCGGATAATTAGGAACACCTTCAAACATAAGAGTTGTGGCACCATTAGAAAGTGGTCCGTAGACTATATAAGAGTGACCTGTAACCCAGCCAACATCAGCAGTACACCAATAAATTTCGTTTTCCTGATAATCAAAAACATAATGATGTGTCATAGAAGCATAAACCATATAACCACCAGTAGAATGAAGAACCCCCTTTGGTTTACCAGTAGATCCAGAGGTATATAAAATGAACATTGGGTCTTCAGCACCCATTTCAGTTGGAGGACAATCAGGAGAGGCCTTTTCCATTTCTTTGTGATACCAAATATCTTGGCCTTCAATCCAATTAATTTCTGATCCTGTTCTTTTAACAACAATTGTAGTTTTACACATTTTTGCCTTAGATATAGCCTCGTCAGTATTAGACTTGAGAGGTATTACTTTGCCACCCCGTATACCTTCGTCAGCGGTTATAATAATTGAAGAATTACAATCTTCTATTCTTCCAGCAAGTGCATCTGGAGAAAATCCACCAAAAACTACAGAGTGAATTGCTCCAATTCTAGTACAAGCTAACATTGCAATTGTTGCTTCAGGAATCATAGGCATATAAATAGTTATACGATCTCCTTTTTTGGCGCCAGCATCCTTTAAGACATTAGAAAATTTACAAACATCTGTGTAGAGGTCATTGTAACTTATATGTTTAGATTCGTTTGGATTATCACCCTCCCAAATAATAGCAGTATTTTTACCTTTTGTTTTCAGGTGTCTATCTAAGCAGTTAAAACTTGCATTTAGAGTCCCATCTTCATACCAACTAATATGAAGATTTTCTTTTTTATATGATACATCCTTAACTTTTGTATACGGCTTTATCCAATCAATCCGCTGACCATGTTCTTTCCAAAACTCTTCTGGAGAGTTAATAGATTCACTATACATTTTTTCATAAATTTTTTCATTGGCATGGGAGTTTTTTACAATGTCTAATGCTGGTTTATATAAATCCTTATCTGTCATCTTCTACTCCGCTTTTTATGTATTATCTTCTTATATTAAATCTGCATTATCAATATCTTTTATATTTATTACTTTTCGAATTACTTCTAACGTAAATCCTTTTCTTAAGAGAGCCCCAAACCATTTTTCTCTTAGAGTGTACTCATTAGTTTCATCATTTATTTTTTCATTTTTATAATAAATACCTATATTTTTTTTCTTAATAAATTTTAAAGCAGCAATCATTTCTGCGTCTTCATGCCCTTCATCTACTATGTCAATTGCAGATTGTATCACATTATTTGATAGTCCTTTTACTTTTAATTTGGCGTAAATTAATTTTTGTGAATTTCCTTGTCGTCTCATTGAACGTACTTTAACTTCAGCAAATCGTTTATCATCAATAAATTTAGCAGAGACCATTTCTTTTTTAATTAAATCAATAAATTTAATTGATTCCGTTTCACTTAAATCATGTTGAAAATTAGATAATTTTCTCTTCATAGTATTTTCAAATTGATGTATTGAAACCTCATAACGTGCTAAATATGACATAGCTGAATTTCTTAATTTTTTAATAATTTTCTCTTCGTTTCTCATTAAGTGAATCATTTATGTTTATTAAAGCTGACTAGTTATGACTATACAATATATATTAAAAAAATTATAAATATTTAAGTTGTAGGAGTAAAAGTTTGACAAAGACAAATTTTCACCTGGGAGTAAAACGTGAAATTGGAACAGTTAACTGGACTGGTTTGTTTACTCTTTATATGAAAGAGGTAAAGAGATTCTCAAATGTTTTTTTACAAACTATTACCGCTCCAATGGTAACCACTTTGCTTTTCGTAATTGTTTTTTCTATTGCTATTGACAGAAGTGCGGGATTTAAAGGAATTTCTTTTATTACATTCTTAGTTCCTGGTTTGATAATGATGAGTGTCTTACAAAATTCATTTGCAAATGTTTCCTCAGCATTTATGACAGCAAAAGTTCAAGGCTCAATAGTAGATCTGTTAATGTCTCCATTGGGACCAATAGAAATATTAATTGCACATGCTATGGCTGGTGTGACAAGAGGTTTATGTGTTTTTATTGCGTCTTTTATTCTGCTCTGGGGATTGGGCATTTTAAATTTTCCTAATCATTTTATCTGGATGATATTATTTTTATTACAAGGAGCATTTTTTTTAGCAATAATAGGAATGTTAGCAGGTATCTGGGCACAAAAATTTGATCAGTTGGCTATTATTTCAAACTTTGTTATTCAACCATTAGCGTTTCTATCCGGGACTTTCTATTCTATTGAAAGACTTCCAGATTCTCTTAAAGTAGTAGCTTATTGTAATCCAATTTTCTATGCGATTGATGGATTAAGATATAGTTTTTTAGGATTGAGTGACGCTTCTCCTATTACAGGAAGTATCATTTTACTTTTTTGTAATTTAGGACTAAGTTGTTTTGCTTGGTATATACTAAAAACAGGCTACAGACTTCGTGCATAGAATAATAATAATTTTTAATGGAAATTTTCAAAATGAACAAAGTTCAAAAAATACCTGGTATTTTATCAAGTCAAGAACTTCTAGAATTAATTAATAAAAATATTATTATTAGTGATCACAAGATTGAAAAAGACATAATTCAACCAGCTTCTATTGATTTAAGGCTGGGAATAAAAGCATGGCGCGTTCCTGCGTCCTTCCTTCCAGGTAAAGGTAACAAAGTTTCAAGTAGATTAAAAGATCTTGCCATGCACGAGTTTAGTCTTATAGATGGTGCAGTCTTAGAATGTGGATGCGTTTACATTGTAAAGCTTTTAGAAAGAGTTTCTTTAACAGATGATCTAACTGGCACTGCAAACCCAAAAAGTTCAACTGGTAGATTAGATGTTTTTACAAGATTAATAGTTGATGGCGCACTAGAATTTGAAGATGTTCCAGCTGGCTATGAAGGGCCACTATATGTAGAAATATCTCCTCGAACATTTTCTGTTTTAGTAAGAACTGGGTCTAGATTAAATCAACTGAGAATCAGAAGAGGACAATCTTTCACATCAGACAAAGAAATGGAGATCTTACAAGAGCATGTAGGATTAGTCAGAAGCCAAGACAAAGTGGATCTATCTGATAAAATTAAAGATGGTGTTCCTTTATCAGTAGATTTAATTGGAGAAAATGGGTTGATAGGATATAAGGCTAGAAAACATTCAAACCTTATAGATATTGATAAACCAAATTTTTATAAACGAGAGCTTTATTGGGAAAAAATAACTACTGAAGATTTAGTCTATCAATCCAACAACAATGAAAGTTACAATAATTTTGGTAGCTTAATTCTTAGTCCAGACGCTTTTTATATATTAGCTAGTAAAGAATATGTTTCTGTTCCATCAAATTACGCAGCTGAAATGAGAGCATACGATACAAGGGTTGGAGAATTTAGAGCTCATTATGCTGGATTTTTTGATCCAGGCTTTGGTTTAACTGATTTAGGAGCCTCTAAAACTAGAGCTGTATTAGAGGTCAGATCTCATGACGTCCCTTTTCTAATTGAACAAGGTCAAACAGTTTGCAGATTAGTATACGAACCAATGGCAAACATTCCTGCATTTTTATATGGAGAGGCAGGTAGTACTAATAATTACCAAGCTCAAGGATTAAAGTTAGCCAAACATTTTATTTAGACTTTCTTATTTATTCCTTTTTATTTATTATCGTTTGTATATTCTATTCAAAAATTTTTAAAAGAGTTTAAACATGACTATTAGTCCATCAATAATGACAACATATGGTAGAATTGATATTGCATTTACTCATGGTCAAGGAAGCTTTTTAATTGCCGAAGATGGAAAAAGATATTTAGACTATGCTAGTGGTATAGCTGTAAATGCCTTTGGGCATTGTCATCCTAAATTAGTTGAAGCTCTTCAAGATCAAGCATCTAAGTTGTGGCATACTTCTAATCTTTATAGAATACTAGAGCAGGAAACAGTTGCAGAAAAACTTGTGGCTAATTCATGTGCAGATAGAGTTTTCTTTTGCAACTCTGGTGCAGAAGCAACTGAGGGTGCAGTAAAAGTCGCAAGAAGATATGCCTGGGCTAATGGTGAAAAAGAGAGAACAGAAATTATATGTGCAACAGGTGCTTTTCATGGTCGTACATTAGCTATGTTAGCTGCAAATGACAGACCATTATTTAGAGAAGGTTTTGGACCATCCGCTCAAGGTTTCACTCACGTGGAATGGGGTGATATAGAAAGTTTAAAACAAGTTATAGGAAAACATGTTGCAGCTATTTTGGTTGAACCTGTTCAGGGAGAAGGCGGTGCGAGGAAAGCTCCTGAAGGATATTTAAAATTACTGAATGATATAGCTAAGGAAAATGGATCTTTGTTGATTTCAGATGAAGTGCAAATAGGTATGGGCAGATCAGGTACTTTATTCGCCTATCAAAAAGAGGACATAGAGCCTGATATAATTGCATTGGCTAAGGGCCTTGGAGGTGGATTTCCTGTTGGAGCAGTAATGGCAAAAGCAGAAGTAGGTGACGCAATGGTGCCTGGAACCCATGGTAGTACTTTTGGAGGTAATCCATTAGCAATGCGTTCCGCAAATGCTGTTTTAGAACTTCTGTTAGAAAATGATTTTTTGAGTAATTTAAGAAAAATGATTGTTTATTTTGACAAGAAAATGGACGAACTTATAAAAAATGACATGCAAAATAATCCTATAATTTTTGCAAAAAAAGGCTCTGGAATGTTAAGAGGATTTCAATTGATTGAAGATGTAACTGCGGTAGACTTTAGCAAAATTGCCAGAGAAAAAAATTTGTTATTAGTCGGTGCTGCAGAAAATACAATTAGATTGCTTCCTCCATTAAACACATCGAAAGAAGAGGTGGATAATGCCTTTGATATACTTAATGATATAGTTTTAGAATTAAAGAAAATATAGAAAGACATGTCTAATTTCATTGATTTAAAGGATCTTTCAAGAGACCAACTTTTAGATTTAATTTCATTATCTCTTAAATGGAAAAAAGAAGCTCATCCAAAGTTCATGGCAGATAAACAGGTGGTTTTAATTTTCGAAAAACCCTCATTAAGAACCCGTGTGTCATTTGAAGTAGGAATAAATCAATTAGGTGGACAAAGTTACCTTCTAAATGAAAAAGAGATGCAATTGGGCGAAAGAGAAACAATTGAAGACACGGCTAATGTTTTAGAAAGGTACGCTGATATGGTAATTATAAGGTGCTTTGGACATGGCCAATTAATCAAATATGCTAGGGCCTCAAGTGTTCCCGTAATAAATGCATTAACTGATTTTAGTCATCCTTGCCAAGTATTAGCAGACTTAGTTACTTTTATAGAGCATGCGCATAACTTTGATAATAAGAAAATTGCTTGGTTCGGAGACTGTAATAATGTTTTGCAAAGTTGGATTGAAGCAGCGGCTTTATTAAATTTTGAATTAAATATTGCATGTCCTGAGGGTATAAAGCCTAACGCTAAGACTATGTCATGGGCAATTGAAAGAAATAAAAATATTTCTATTACCCATAATCCAATTCAAGCCGCTGATGGAGCAAATTGTATTATCACAGACACGTGGCGTTCGATGGGGGATACAAATCCAAATCCGGAAAATATTTTTGTTCCTTTTCAAGTTAATAATAAAATTATGAAAGTAGCAGATAAAAAAGCAATTTTTATGCATTGTTTACCTGCTTATCGTGACAAAGAAGTAAGTTCAGAAGTGCTTGAAGGAGACTATTCTGTTGTATTTGACGAAGCAGAAAACAGACTTCATGCACAAAAAGCAATTATGCACTTTTGTATAAATCGAAAATTTTAATGGAATTCAAATTTTTTAAATGACATTTACCAACCATATTATTCCCTTTCAGTTAGGTAAAAATCAAGTCAGGGGTTCTATAGTTAGACTTGAAACAACTGTATCTGAAATAATCAAACGACATAATTATCCTAGTAATATTGAAAGCTTACTTGCAGACACATTAACTATCACAGCTTGCTTGGGATCAAGGATGAAACATGAAGGTATTTTTACAATTCAAGCAAAAGGTTCTAGTGAAGTCCATACTTTATTTTCTGATATAACAAATAGTGGTTCTTTAAGAGGTTATGTTGGTTTAGAAGACGGTTTCTCAAAAAAAGATCTTAATTTAAATGAATTAATGGGCTCTGGTCACATTTCTTTTACACTAGATCAGGGAAAATATTCAAAACGATACCAGGGAATTGTGGCGCTTGAAGAAAAATCTATTTCTAAATCTGCAGAATCATATTTTAATAATTCAGAGCAATTAGAAACTAGATTCTCAAATTTTAATTATTACTCAATTCATAAAAAAAACCGAGAAAAGTTAATGTCATCGGGTCTCATTATGCTTCAAAAAATGCCCATTAAAGATGATATTGAAACTGAGGAAAATGAACAGATTTGGGAAAATTCACTTAATTTTTTATCAACTTTACAAAAAGAAGAATTTTTGTCAGTTAATCTTAGTTCTCAAGATATTTTATTTAGATTATTTAATGAAGTAGATGTAACCACATATGACGAAATTATAATTAAAGATCATTGTAGATGTTCACAAGCAAAGGTAGAGTTTGCAATAAAAAATTTAAGTAAAAAGGAATTAATAGATATTTCAGATGAAAATGGGAATATTAAAGTCGTATGTGAATTCTGTAAAACTGAGAGAATTTTTTCCAGTTTTAATTAGGTTCTATTTAATTTTTCCAAAACAATGGAGAAAACATAACTAAAATAGCAAAAATTTCTAATCTACCTAAAATCATACCAGCACATAAAAATAATTTACCAAGTTCAGGTATTGATTGATAAGTTCCAGATGGTCCAATAATGTCTCCTAAGCCAGGACCGACGTTTCCAATTGCTGATGCGGCTCCTGAGATTGCAGTTATTAAATCTAATCCTAATCCCCCTAAAAGGCAGGCTATTACTGCAAAGGAGATTATATATAAAAAAAAGAAGCCCATAACAGATTCAGCAACATTTTCTGGTATTGGTTTTTGATTATAATATGAAACAACTACAGCGTGAGGTCTAATAAGTTTAGAAATTTGAGCTTTTGCGTTTGCGACTAAAACTTGTATTCTAGCCATTCTTAAACCACAAGTAGTTGACCCAGCACATCCTCCTATAAACATAAGAATAAGAAGAATTGTTGTAGGAAACCCACCCCAATTGTTAAAGTCAGATGTACCAAAACCTGTTCCAGTAATGATTGATATAACATTAAATGAAGCCAATCTTAGCGCTTCAAGAAATGGTATATCATTTAAGTTTAAATATATTGAAACAATCAAAACAACAAAAACTATTAAGGTTAAAAACAATTTTACTTGGTCGTCTTTAAATAAGTTTTTTAATCCTTTTTTTGTTATAGCTAAATAATGAACAAAAGGTAGCGAGCCAACTATCATTCCAAAAATTACAATTATTTCAATAGAAGATGAATTAAATGCTGCCAAAGAATCAGATCTGGTTGAATAACCTCCTGTTGCAAGAGTGGTCATTGCATGAGCTATTGAGTCAAATAGAGGCATTCCAGCAACCCATAACATTAATGCCCATACAACTGTTAAAGTAATATATACAATACTGATACCAGCTGCAAAACTTGCAGCTTTAGGAACAACTTTGTCAGGAGTTTCGTAAGATTCAGTTTTGAAAAGTTGCATACCTCCTATAGATAGCATGGGTAAAACAGCTAGAGCCATTACAATAATACCAACACCTCCTAGCCATTGAAGTAGTGCTCTCCATATTAAAATTCCATGGGAAGTTGCTTCTAAATTATTGATAACGGTAGCGCCTGTGGTTGTTATTCCAGAAGTTGACTCAAAAATAGCGTCAGTAAAACCCATATCAATTTCAGATAATAAAAAAGGTAAAGATCCAAATAAAGCGATTGATATCCATGCGCTATTTGTTAATAAAAATGCCTGTCTTAATTCTAAATGTTCAGTTGTACTTTCTCTATTAGAAAGATAAAGAATAGCACCTACAAATAGAGTTAAAAGTGATGCACCAACAAATGCAGGCCAATCACTATTTCCATACAACCAATCTACAAAAGCAGGTATCATCATAAAAAGAGAAAGAATGCATAACAACATCCCTATCAGATAAATTATTGGTGAAAATTTCATGATTATTTTTCTATAAATTTTATCTTAAAAACTAATATATTAAATATAATTAAGTTACCATTTTCAAAAATCTATCTTGCAAATTTACATCTTCTAAAAAACAGCCACTAAATTGATTAGTGGTCATTGTCACATCATTTTTTAAAACACCTCTTGTACTCATGCAGTGATGTTCAGCATCTATGAAAACAGCTGTACCTTTGGGTAATAGAGCTTTATCTATACAATTTAAAATTTGTGCAGTCATAGTTTCTTGTGTTTGCAATCTTTTAGCAAACACGTCTAAAACTCTGGCTAATTTTGATATACCAACAACTCTTTTGTTTGGATAATAGCCAATTGAAGCTTTTCCAATTATTGGAACCATATGATGCTCACAATGGCTTTCAAAATTAATATTTTTAAGGAGTACTATATCGTCATAGCCTTCAATTTCTTCAAATGTTTTTGACAATAATTTTTCAGGATCTTGACTATAACCTGCATAGAACTCATTGAATGATTTTATTACTCTTTTAGGTGTTTCTATTAGTCCTTCTCTTTCAGGATCTTCACCTATGTATTGAATCAATGTTTTGACAGCTTGTTCAGCTTCTTCTTGGGAAACAATCTTATTATCTTGATTATCCAATATTAATTTTGAAGCATTTATAGATGAACCCATTATACACCTTTTAATTATCTAATAAATGTCTAACAAATTATATTATTTAAGAAAAGGATTATTAATTTTAAAAAAACAATCAATTTTTAATTTTGAAAATTATTTAAGTTTAGTGGCTTATTATCACTTACCATTTTATCATTTTTATCATGAGTAACTAATAAACATGGGATTTTATTATTTCTAACATTGTTAACTACAAATTCTCGAAAGCTATTTTTTTGATCTGGGTCTAGTGATGAAAATGGTTCGTCCAATAATAAAGCTTCAGGCTCTGATAAAATTGCTCTAAGACAAGCAACTCTTGCTTTTTGCCCTCCGGACAAAGTGTGAGGATATCTATCTTCAAAACCTGCCATATCTGATTTTTTAAGATTTTCAGCAATTAATAAAGATTTTTCCTTGTAAGACAGTTTTTTATTCATCCCAAATAATATATTTTGTTCTACAGTCAAATGAGGAAATAATGTTCCGTCTTGTAGTAAAAGACCAATTTTTCGTTTTTCAGTTGGAACTTGATTTAATTTTTTTCCATTTAATATTATGTCTCCTTCAAATAGTAAGTCATTTTCGTATACACCAGCTATGACATTTATTAATGAAGATTTACCTACACCACTTGCTCCAAAAACACATAAAATTTCGCCATTTTTAATTTTAAGATTGAGATTTTTTATAAATATTTTTCCTTTTGGAGAATTCCATTTCAATGTTATGTTTTCTAGTTCAAGCAAGTCTGTTTATCCAGATTTAAAAATTTATGGTCTCTAGAATTCTTATAAATATTAAATATGATAAAATATTTTTCTAAAATAAAAAAATTATTTAATTTAAAAAGAAGTTATTCACTTCCTAGAAAAAAACAACAAAAAGATCTAGGTTTCTTTAAAGATTTTTTTAATTTAGCAAGATCGGAAATGGATAGATTTGGTCTTTGTGATTGGAAATTAGAGCTTGATTATGCTAAGGTTAGAGCTGGTGCTTGTCATTTCACAGAGAAAAAAATTTCTTTCTCAAGAAATTTTGTTAAACATGCAAATGAATTAGATATTAATGACACCATACTTCACGAAATTGCACATGCTTTAGTAGGTCCTGGGCATGGTCACGACAAGGTTTGGAAAAACATGGCTAATAAACTTGGATGTTCGGCCAAACGTTGTCATAATTTGGAGTTTTCAGAATATAAGTGGGTTAGGTTTTGTGCAAATCATTGCTGGGAACAAAAAATCCATAGGAGAAAGCCAAACTTAGTTTGTAAAAAATGTGGAGCATCTGTTATTTATAAAAAAATATATAATTTTATATAACTTCTTCTAATTCAATAAGTGTTCCTGAAAAACCTTTAGGATCTAAAAATATTACTGGATTTCCATGCGCTCCAATTTTAGGCAGTCCATCCCCCAAAATTTTGGCACCAACTGCTTCAAGTTTTTTGGAAGCTGATTTAATATTATCAACTTCATAACAAATATGATGCATTCCACCATTAGGATTTTTTTTAAGAAATTTACTTATTGGACTATTTTCATTTAAAGGTTCAAGTAGCTCAACTTTTGTGTTGGGTGCTTCAATAAAGACTACCTTTACGCCGTGTTCATATAATGTTTGAGGTGTGCTTACATTAGCTCCCAATGCCCTTTTCCACATATCTGATGCTATTTGGATATTAGGTACTGCAATAGCGATATGATTTAGTTTTCCTACACTAGAAATTATTTCCTTCATTAGGTTCTCCAAGAAAATATTCTTATTATTTATCTTTATAGATCATAATTAATTACATTAATTAATATTTCAATTAACATATATTCATTATTTCTAGTTAAATTTACTAAATTTTGTTAAATAATATGTGTTATAGAGTTCTCTAGGGGAGAAATATTATTAAAAAATCAAGTAGAGAAATAATCTCAGAGTTGCAATCTAGAAGAGAAAAAGCTCGTCTCGGGGGTGGTAAGAAAAGAATTGAAAAACAGCACTCACTTGGAAAACTAACTGCAAGAGAAAGAATTAATACTCTTTTAGACGAGGGTTCTTTCGAAGAAACAGATATGTTTGTAATCCATCGTATTAGAGATTTTGGAATGGATGGAAAAACCATACCGGGTGATGGTGTTATAACTGGCTCTGGTAAAGTAAATGGAAAATTAATTTACGTCTATGCCCAAGATTTCACGGTTTTCGGAGGCTCATTATCTTCAGATCATGCAAAAAAAATAGTTAAGATCATGAAGTTAGCTGTTCAAAATAAAGCGCCTATTATTGGTTTGAATGACAGTGGTGGGGCTAGAATTCAAGAAGGAGTAGAATCATTGGGAGGTTATGCAGATGTATTTCTTCAAAATGCTCTTGCCTCTGGGGTAGTTCCACAAATATCAATGATTATGGGACCTTGTGCCGGAGGAGCAGTTTATTCACCAGCTATGACAGATTTCACATTTATGGTTAAAGGAACAAGTTATATGTTTGTTACTGGACCAGATGTGGTAAAAACCGTAACATCAGAGGAGGTAACTGCAGAAGAGTTGGGTGGAGCTGAAACACATACAACAATTTCATCTGTTGCAGATGGTTCATATAATAATGATATTGAGGCTCTAACTGGTTTAAGAAGGTTTCTAAGCTTTTTACCTTCAAATAATTTAGAAAAATCAAAAACGAGAAAAACTGAAGACTCAAAAAAAAGATTATCTCTTTCTTTAGATACTCTAATACCTGAAAACCCTAACTTACCATATGATATGAAAGAACTTATTACATCTGTTTCAGATCAGTTTGATTTTTTTGAACTACAAGAAAACTTTGCAAAAAATATTTTGATTGGCTTTATAAGATTAGACGGTCAAACCATAGGTGTTGTAGCTAACCAGCCAATGGTTTTAGCAGGTTGTTTAGACATAGATTCCAGCAGAAAAGCGGCAAGATTTGTAAGGTTTTGTGATGCTTTCAATATTCCTATATTAACATTAGTTGACGTTCCAGGGTTTATGCCGGGTACTACTCAAGAGTACGGTGGTATTATTAAGCATGGTGCAAAACTTTTATTTGCTTACGCAGAAGCTACTACTCCCAAAGTTACTCTAATTACAAGAAAAGCTTATGGTGGCGCGTATGACGTTATGAGTTCAAAGCATTTAAGAGGAGATGCAAACTATGCATGGCCAACTGCAGAAATAGCAGTTATGGGCGCTAAAGGTGCAGTTGAAATTTTATTCAGAGATGAACTCGACGACCCAACAAAAATTCAAAAAAGAACTTTGGATTATGAAGAAACATTTGCCAATCCTTTTATAGCTGCCGAGAGAGGTTTCCTTGACGATGTTATTATACCTAGTAATTCTAGATACAGGCTTATACAAGCTTTTTCAAAATTAAAAAATAAAACACAAACTAATCCAGATAAAAAATTTGGAAATATTCCCCTTTAATAATTATAGAAGTAAAAATGTTTAAAAAAATATTAATTGCAAATCGTGGGGAAATAGCTTGTAGAGTAATCAAAACAGCAAGGAAAATGAATATTAAAACTGTTGCTGTTTTTTCAGATGCGGATAGATATTCTGAACATGTTCGTCTGGCTGATGAAGCCTTTTACTTGGGGGTCTCCTCTGCGTCAGAAAGTTATTTAAGATCAGATTTAATTATTAAAGCGTGTAAGGAGACAAATTGTGAAGCCTTGCATCCTGGATATGGGTTTTTATCAGAAAATGCCAATTTTGTTGGAGATTTAAATAAAGCTGGAATTATTTTTATTGGCCCTTCAAAGTCAGCTATAGCGTCAATGGGCGATAAAATCGAGTCAAAAAAAATTGCACAATCTGCCAATGTAAATACTGTTCCAGGGCATACAGGTATAATTAAAGATAAGACTGAAGCGATTAAAATTGCTCACGAAATAGGCTATCCGGTTATGATAAAGGCAAGTGCAGGAGGTGGTGGCAAAGGTATGAGAGTTGCTTTTTCAAAGGATGAGGTGTCAGACAGTTTTGAAAGAGCAGAAAGTGAGGCTTTAAATAGTTTTGGAGATAAACGTATTTTCATTGAAAAATTTATAACCCAACCAAGACATATTGAAATTCAAATTTTAGCTGATAATTATGGTAATATAGTATATTTGGGTGAAAGAGAATGCTCTATTCAAAGAAGAAATCAAAAAGTTATTGAAGAAGCGCCATCACCTTTTCTAGACGAACAAACTAGAAAGAAAATGGGTGATCAAGCTGTACAATTATCTAGAAAAGTTAGTTATTCAAGTGCAGGGACTGTTGAATTTATAGTAGACAAAGAAAAAAATTTCTATTTTTTAGAAATGAATACTCGCCTGCAAGTCGAGCATCCTGTTACTGAATTAATTACTGAAATCGACCTTGTTGAACAGATGATTAACATTGCATTTGGTAAAAAATTAGATATTACGCAAAAAGATGTCAAATTAAATGGTTCAGCTATAGAAACTAGAATCTACGCTGAAAATCCATATAAAAATTTCTTACCTTCTATAGGGAGATTAACAAAATATAATCCACCTAAAGAAAAAAAATATCCTGACGGTTCAATCATAAGAAATGATACTGGAGTTAGAGAGGGCGACGAAGTATCAATGTTTTATGATCCAATGATTGCAAAACTGTGCTCATGGGGTGAAACAAGAGATATTTCCATAAAAAGGATGGAATCTGCTCTAGATAATTTTTTGCTTGAGGGTATTGATCATAATATACCTTTCCTGTCGGCAATTTTAGGAAGTAGAAGATTTAAGTCTGCCGATTTAAGTACATCATTCATTCAAGAGGAATACGAAGAGGGCTTTCAAGGGATTATTCCAAACAATCAAGAAGAATGGACACTGGGCACTATAATTTTAGCTTACCATGTAACTGAGATATTAAAAGATTTTGATAGTCTAGAGGGTTTTTCTGAGGAATGGCAAGTTCACATCAACTATAAATCATTACTATCAGACACCTCTAAACTAAATTTTAAAATTAAAAAACAAGTTGGAGAAAAAATAAAATTACTAATTCAACCTATAGCGTCAAAAAAGATTTTAGGCATAGCAAATGAATATTTAATTTTTGATATACAAAAAAATTTCATTACAAAGTTAGTTTCAGCATCCATCAAACTTTTCAGTGATAATAATAATGAAATATCTTTTCCTGAAAAAATTCAGTGTAGAATAAACTATCAGAACCCAAGTCTAGACCTTCTTTATAGAGGGATTTCAATCTCAGCAACTGTTCTTCCTAGACATATTGCGGAATATCATAAATATATGAAACCGATAAAAATTGTTGATAAATCAAATTTTTTATTATGTCCAATGCCTGGAAAATTAATTAGAGTTTTAGTTAAAGAAAATGATATTGTAGACGAAGGTCAACCATTATGTGTTGTGGAAGCAATGAAAATGGAAAATACATTAATAGCCTCTAAAAAATGTATGGTTAATAAAATTAATCATGAAGAGGGTGCTACTTTATCTGTTGATCAAATAATAATGGAATTTATATTTAAATGAAGAATTTAGGCTTTACGAGAAAAAATATATGACAAAAAATAATAGCTTAGAAAGTTGGAAAGAAAAAGCTCTCAACGAGCTAAAAAAACAAGATATTAAGGCAATAATAGTTGAAACCCCAGAAGGTATTAATATTAAACCTCTTTATACTGAATTGGATAATAAAGAGATTAAACATCTTGGTTCTAATCCAGGTGAAGCTCCTTATGTCAGGGGCCCAAAAGCAACAATGTATACAGGAAGACCGTGGACAATAAGGCAATATGCAGGTTTTTCCACTGCTTCTGAATCAAACGAATTTTATAAAAAAAACTTAGCTTCGGGTCAAAAAGGTCTTTCTGTAGCTTTCGATCTAGCAACACATAGAGGTTATGATTCAGATCATGAAAGAGTATATGGCGATGTTGGTAAAGCTGGAGTCGCAATCGATAGTGTTGAGGATATGAAAATTCTTTTTGATGGTATTCCTCTTGATAAAATGTCTGTCTCTATGACTATGAATGGAGCAGTTCTTCCTGTATTAGCGGGGTATATAGTTGCCGCCGAAGAGCAGGGGGTTAGTCTTGAAAAATTAAGTGGAACTATTCAGAATGATATTTTGAAAGAATTTATGGTTAGGAACACTTATATCTATCCACCAGAGCCCTCTATGAGAATTGTTTCAGATATAATTCATTTTACCTCAAAGCAAATGCCAAAATTTAATTCTATATCTATTTCTGGTTATCACATGCAAGAAGCAGGCGCTACTTTAGTCCAAGAGTTAGCTTTTACCATAGCAGACGGCTTGGAATACATTAGAGCTGCTTCAAAAAAAGGCTTGTTAGTTGACGATTTTGCACCTAGGCTATCTTTTTTCTTTGCAATTGGAATGAATTTCTTTATGGAAGCTGCTAAATTAAGAGCGGCCAGGTATTTATGGTCCGAATGGACAAAAAAGTTATTTAATTGTCAAAACCCAAAATCTCAAATGCTTAGAACTCATTGTCAAACTTCTGGTGCAAGTTTGCAGGAGCAAGATCCATACAACAATATTATAAGAACTACTATTGAGGCATTGGCTGCTACTCTAGGTGGTACACAATCATTACATACAAACTCATTTGATGAGGCTATAGGATTACCAACGGAATTTTCAGCAAAAATAGCAAGAAACACACAATTAATTCTTCAACATGAAAGTGGTATTACAAACACTGTTGATCCGCTTGCTGGTAGTTATTTTGTTGAAAATATGACAAAGGAGTTAATAGATAAGGCAAATGCACTTATTGAAAAAATTGAGGGCATGGGGGGTATGACTGTAGCTGTAATGGAGGGTTTCCCGAAGTCTGAAATAGAAATATCTGCTACTAAACGTCAGGCAAAAATTGACTCAGGTGAACAGGTAATTGTTGGAGTAAATAAATTTAAATCTGATCAACAAGACCCTATTGAAATTTTAGATATCGATAATAATGCAGTTCGTGAAGAACAAATAAATAAAATTATTGCTATAAAAAAGTTAAGAAATCCTAATAGTGTAAAAGTCGCTTTGGAAAATTTAAAAAAGGCAGCAAAAGAAAATACAGGTAACCTTTTAGATTTAACTATTGTTGCGATCAGAGCAAGAGCAACAGTTGGTGAAGTTTCTCAGGCACTAGAAGATGTTTATGGTCGTTATGGTGTTAAACAAGATGTAATAAAAAATGTTTACAAAAATGCGTACATTAATAAAGAAGATTTCAAAGAGGTTGATAATGCTTTATTAAACTTTAAAAGTATAGCAGGCGAGAACCCTAAAATTTTCATGGCTAAACTAGGCCAAGACGGACATGATAGAGGAGCTAAGGTAATTGCGTCTGCATTCACTGATATTGGTTTTACTGTTGAAATAGGTACTTTGTTTCAGACACCAAAAGAGGCAGTTGAGCTTGCAATCAATTCTGGGGTTCATGTGATAGGTATTTCTTCATTAGCTGCAGGCCACAAAACTTTGATACCGGAACTAATAGAAGAACTTAAAAGAAAACAGGCAGACGACATTCTTGTCATTTGTGGTGGAGTTATTCCTGCACAAGATTATCAATTTTTATATGATGCAGGCGTTGCCGCCATTTTTGGTCCTGGAACCTCAATACCCCACGCAGCATCAACAACAATTAACAAGGCGTCTGAAAAGCTAATGAGAATGCATAATTATAGAAATGCTAGAATGAATAATTAGATAAATAGTTATATGTGGAGAAATCATTGGGGTATTATAGAGATATTTACAAAAGTTGGAAAAATGATCACCTCAAATTTTGGGGTAAACAGGCTAAAGCTATTGCATGGGTGAAAAAACCTAAAAAAATTTTAGATGATTCGAATAGTCCTTTTTTTAAATGGTTTCCTGATGGAACCTTAAATACATGTTACAACGCGATAGATAGGCATGTTTTATCAGGTAGAGGAGAACAAGATGCTATTATTTATGATAGTCCTGTAACCAATACTAAAAAGAGAATAACTTATTCACAATTACAATATCAAGTTTCCCAATTTGCTGGAGCACTATCAAAATTAGGGGTCATTAAAGGGGACCGGGTAATTATTTATATGCCTATGATACCCGAAGCTTTGGTGGCAATGTTGGCTTGTGCTCGAATTGGAGCAGTTCATTCTGTAGTTTTTGGAGGATTTGCCTCAAATGAATTAGCTGTAAGAATTGATGATTGTAAACCTAAGGTAATAGTTTCTGCATCTTGTGGTCACGAGCCTAATAGGATCATTGAATATAAACCGTTACTTGATAAAGCAATAGAGATTGCAAAGCATCAAGTAAAAAAATGTATAATTTTTCAAAGAGACTCACTTAAAGCTCAACTCAAACTAAGCCAAGATTTAGATTGGAATGAGTTAATTAAAGATGCTTTCTTGGCTAAGCCGATTGAAGTTAATGCAAATGATCCTTTATATATTTTATATACTTCAGGAACTACTGGAAAGCCTAAAGGAGTAGTCAGAGATAATGGAGGACATGCAGTATCCCTAGAATGGTCTATGAATAATATATATGACGTACAACCAGGAGACGTATATTGGGCGGCATCCGACATTGGCTGGGTTGTAGGGCATTCTTATATAGTATATGCCCCGTTATTTCATGGTTGTACTACAATTTTATTTGAGGGTAAACCGATTGGAACGCCTAATGCTGGAACTTTTTGGAGAATTATCTCTGAGTACAATGTTAAAGTTTTATTTACGGCGCCAACTGCTCTGAGGGCTGTTAAGAGAGATGATCCAAAAGGTGATTTTATAAAAAACTTTGACATATCAAGCTTGCAATCTCTATTTCTTGCTGGTGAAAGAGCAGATCCTGATACAGTTTTATGGTTAGAAGATAAACTAAAAGTTCCTATTATTGATCACTGGTGGCAGACAGAAACAGGTTGGCCCGTAGCAGCTAATCCACTTGGGATAGAAGCTCTTCCTATAAAAACAGGTTCACCAACTTTAGCAATGCCAGGATATGATGTACAAGTTTTGTCTGAAGAAGGGATTGAGGTGCCACGAGGTACGTTGGGAGCAATTTCTATAAAGCTTCCTCTGCCACCTGGCTCACTACCTACGTTATGGAGTGCAGATGATAGATATATAGAATCGTACTTATCTTCATTTAAAAATTACTACGAAACAGGTGACGCTGGTTATCAAGATGAAGATGATTATTTGTACATTATGTCTAGAACTGATGATGTTATAAATGTTGCGGGGCATAGACTTTCAACTGGTGCTATGGAAGAAGTTTTATCTAATCATATTGATGTCGCAGAATGTGCTGTTGTTGGAGTTTATGATAATATTAAAGGACAAGTTCCAATTGGACTAATTTCCCTTAACAATGGATGTAATAGAACTCATGAAGTTGTATGTAAAGAAGTTGTTGGCTTAGTTCGTAATGAAATAGGGCCAGTAGCGGCTTTTAAATCAGTTGCAGTCGTATCTTCTCTTCCTAAAACCAGATCAGGAAAAATTTTAAGAGCTACAATTAGAAAAATAGCAGATAAAGTTGATTGGGAAATGCCTGCAACCGTCGACAATCCTTTAGTTTTTGAAGAAATTAAAGAAGCTTTAAAATCGCTTGGTTATTAATTATTTTGAGACTCTCATAATAAATTTTCCAACATGATCTCCTTTTTCAAGAGCTTTATGTGCTTCAACTGCGTCCATTAAGTCGAATTCTTTTTCAATAATGGGTTTTATCTTACCTGATTCAAGATATTTCCAAGCATTTTTAACAAGACTTTTAACATACTCAGATTTCTTGTTTGATGACTGTGGTCTTAAGGTTGATCCAGTAATTGTTTGTCTCTTGACCATAATATTTGCAAAATTCACTTCGTCTTTAATGCCACCTTGAACTGCAATAATTAATAATCTACCATCAAAGTTCAAACATTTTAAATTCCTTGGTATATAATTGCCAGCAACCATGTCTAAAATAACATCGACACCTTTATTATTTGTAAGTTCATTTATTTCATCTTCAAATTTGCTATTTCTGTAGTTGATACACTTACTTGCTCCTATTTTTTCTACTGCTGAACATTTCTTATTACTTCCTGCTGTTGCATAAACGGTAGTGCCAAATTCCTTTGCCAATTGGATTGCTGTGGTGCCAATACCACTTGCTCCACCATGAATTAGGACTTTTTCATTTTTTGATAATTTTCCACGGATAAATAAATTACTCCAAACAGTAATGAATGTTTCAGGTATGCATGCAGCTTCAAGCATTGAGTAATTTCTCGGTACAGGCATACAATGACCTATATCCACTGACACGTATTCTGCATATCCGCCTCCATGACAAAGTGCACAAATCTTATCACCGATATTAAATGTTAAATTTGAACCTTTTATATCAACTATAATACCTGAAACTTCTAGACCAGGTAAATCTGACGCGCCATCTGGAACCTTGTAATTACCTTGTCTTTGCAATAAATCTGGCCTATTAACCCCTGCAAATAATACCTTAATTAAAACTTGGTTATTTAAAAGCTTTGGAACTGGTCGAAAACAATGATTTAAATTTTCAGGGGGACCAAATGCTTTGATCTCTATTGCGTGCATTTTTTCTGGTATTTCAAATATTTTTTTATCCATATTATATTCCTTAAATAAATCAAATTGCCCAAATTCAGTCTAAATTTGTCAAATTATAGCCACTTAATAATGAAATATATATAATTAAAGGAGAAAATTATGATATTTTTTGTTACTATTTATTCAATATTAGCTCTTCAGGAGCCACATGTAAAAGAATTTTTAAATGAAGCATCTAAATCTGGTCCCATAAAATATAGTTTTGTTAAACCTGTAGACTGTTCATCTGGTAAATTAAAAAATTCTTACGCATTGGCTCAAAACGGAAAAATTGTTTTAAAACAGGTTTCTGAAGATGGTTCAGTTGGACCAGTTTGTATTAAATAGCCTGACTTAATGGGTGCTTTCGATTATTTTTTTAACTCTCAATCTGAGTGCGTTTAATTTTATAAATCCTTCAGCATCTGAATGGTTATAATCTGCTGTACCTTCTTCAAAAGTTACTAAGCTTTCACTGTATAAAGAATAAGGTGATTTTCTTCCTGTTATTATGACGTTCCCTTTATATAATTTAGCTCTTACTGTTCCTGAAACATTTTTTTGACTAATGTCTATTGAGGCTTGTAACATTTCTCGTTCGGGAGAAAACCAAAATCCATTATAAATCAACTCTGCATATTTAGGCATTAATTCATCCTTTAAATGTGCGGCACCTCTATCTAGGGTAATTGATTCTATAGCTCTTCTCATATGAAACAGAATAGTGCCACCAGGAGTTTCATATATACCCCTAGATTTCATTCCTACAAATCTGTTTTCAACTAAATCAATTCTTCCAACTCCATTTCTTCCACCCAAAATATTTAATTGATGAAGCAATTTAGCTGGTGATAAGCTTTTACCATTTAATTCGACTGGATCACCATTCAAGAATTCTAATATTATTTCTGTTGGTTTGTCTGGAGCTTCCAATGGGGACACAGTTCTAGAAAATATAAATTCTTCTGGTTCTACCCACGGATCTTCTAAAATTTTTCCTTCTGCTGAAATATGTAATAAATTTGCGTCAACACTAAATGGCGCTTCTCCTCTTTTGTCTTTAGGGACTTGTATTTGATTTTTTTCTGCATAATTTATTAAATTAGTTCTGCTTGAAAGGTTCCATTCACGCCATGGTGAAATAACCTTTATATCTGGTCGCAAACTGTAGTAACCAATTTCAAATCTTACTTGATCATTACCTTTTCCAGTTGCGCCGTGCGAAACAGCATCAGAGCCTGTTAATTCTGCAATTTCAATCTGTCTTTTGGCAATTAGAGGTCTTGCAATAGAGGTGCCAAGTAAATACACCCCTTCATACAAGGCATTTGCTCTAAACATAGGAAAAACGAAATCTTTTACAAATTCTTCTTTTAAATCATCAATAAAAATCTCTTTGACACCTAATAATTTTGCTTTATCTCTCGCAGGCTGAACCTCTTCACCTTGGCCAATATCTGCAGTAAAAGTTACAACATCACATTGATAATTATCTTGTAGCCATTTTAAAATAACTGATGTATCTAAGCCTCCAGAGTAAGCTAAAACTATCTTTTTTATTTTAGATTTTCCTTTAAGCATTTTTCTTCCTTAAGTTCAAGAATTGTAATTTACAAAATTTTTAAATAACAAATCAATATCAAGTATAAAATTAATCATATATAATTACGTTAAATACAGTTGTTTGTAAAAATAATTATCCGATTTAACCTTCTACATTTAAAGGTTGTCAGTGTTGCCAAATATTGTTATTTTTAATTATTGTTTCTTTTATTTTTTTAGAATTTATTATTTTTTCTCATTTTGACTAATTTATAAAGTATTGGTTAAGAAATTGCATTAGAAGTAATAAAATTGAATGAGATTTTTAATGATACGTTATACAAGATTTACTTTTTTAATATGTTTTTTTTCAACTGCCCTTTTCCCAAATTTAATTTTTGGAGACACTAAATTGTTAGGAACTGAAAAAAATTGGAATGCATATACAACAAAAATTAATAAAAATAAAACATGCTTTATAACCTCAGAGCCTGTGGAAACAAAGGGTAAGTTCAATAAAAAAAACCGAGGTAAACCCTATGTTTTTGTTACAAACACAAAGGGTGGTAGTAATCACGAGGTTTCAATAAAAGCAGGGTTTAATTTTAAAAAAAATAAAGACGTAATTTTTGATGTTGACGGTAAAAAAACAAAACTATTTCCTGTCGATGATAGGGCATGGTCTGAAAGCTCTAAAATAGACAGGTTTTTAGTTCAATCAATGAGAAGAGGCAAGACATTAATTGTTACAGGGACATCAACACCAGGTAATAAAATTGTTGACACTTACTCATTATCAGGTTTTACAAAAGCTTTGAGATTAATAGATAAGAGTTGCTTTTAATTAAATAATTTCGAAAGAATGAAGACATGTCAAGACAAGATCTGCTAAATTTTAGTTTTGATGAATTAAAAGCTTTTTGTTTAAATAATGACCTTCCAAGATTTAGAGCTACTCAAATTTGGAGATGGATGTATTGTTTTGGTCTACAATCATTTTTGGAAATGAATAATATTTCAAAATCAACTAGGAGTTTTTTAAATGAATTATCTTTAATTTCTAGACCACAAATTTCAGAAATTAAAGAAAGTAAAGATGGAACTATCAAATGGTTAATAAAGCTTAAAGATGGATCTGAAGTTGAAACAGTCTACATACCCCAAGAAGATCGAGGAACAGTTTGCTTGTCAAGTCAAGTAGGTTGTACTCTTAATTGTTCGTTTTGTCATACAGGCACACAAGCTTTAGTTAGAAACCTTACTTCAGGAGAAATTATTGGTCAATTAATGCTTGTTATGGATCATTTAAATGATTGGCCATCAGGAAAAAATCACAGAAAAGTTACGAATGTAGTTATGATGGGTATGGGAGAACCATTACTAAATTATGATGAGGTAAGTAAAGCAATAAAAATTATGATGTCAGATGATGGTATTTCATTATCTAGGCGTAGAATAACACTTTCAACGTCAGGTATAATACCTAATATTGATAAGACCGGTGCTGAGTTGGGAGTTAACTTAGCAATTTCACTTCACGCTGTTAACGACAAACTTAGAGACACACTAGTTCCTATCAATAAAAAATATAATCTAAAAGATTTGATAAACTCTTGCCGCAACTATCCTAACTTATCTAATTCTCGAAGAATTACTTGGGAATACGTTATGCTAAAAGATATTAATGATTCTGAAGAAGATGCAAATAACTTAATTAAACTTATTAAGGGAATTCCATCTAAAATTAATTTAATTCCTTTTAATCCGTGGCCAGGCTCTTTTTTTGAAACCTCTTCTAAAAATAAAATAGATAATTTCGCAAAAATATTAATGGATGCTGGTTTTGCGTCCCCAATAAGAAAACCAAGAGGACAAGATATTTACGCGGCGTGTGGTCAATTAAAATCTGATACTGAGAAAATAAGAAAATCACAAATAAACAAGCTTGTTCCTCTTCATTCTTTTTAAATATTAAATTTTTGTGAAGCTATTGCTTTAGGACTTAATAAGTATTACATTATAATCAATATCAAATAATTCAAAAGGATAATGAATAAATGAACAGTAATCGTTTTATGTCAAGTTCCAATGCTCAAGCTACCCAGATAGATTTGGGTCTTAGATCATATATGCTTGGTGTTTATAATCATATGACAACTGCGCTAGCATTGACTGGATTGATGGCCTTGGGATTAAACTTTCTTGCTATTTCAAATGGTGCGTTAACACCAATTGGTGAGTTGTTTTTTCTAAGCCCATTAAAATGGGTTATAATGCTTGCCCCTTTAGGTATGGTTTTTTATATTTCAGCAAGAATAAATAGAATCTCATCAGGAAAAGCCAGAAATTTATTTTATATATATGCTGGTCTAATGGGATTATCTTTATCTTCATTGTTGCTTGTTTATACTGGTGCATCAGTTGTAAGGGCCTTTTTTGTCACTGCTGCAGCTTTTGCTGCTTTATCTATATACGGTTATACCACCAAAAAATCCCTTTCAGGGCTAGGATCTTTTTTAATGATGGGTGTGTTTGGTCTTATTATTGCTCAAATAGTAAACATATTCATGGCATCTACGCAATTAGACTTTATGATTTCAATCATCGGTGTTTTAATATTTGCAGGTCTAACAGCCTATGATACGCAAAAGATTAAGAATATGTATTTGGCGGGAGATAATAATGAGGCAGCTGGTAAAAAGTCTGTTTTAGGCGCTTTGACACTATACTTAGATTTTATATTAATGTTTCAATTCCTACTAATGTTTCTAGGTAACAGGGAATAAAATATAATTAATTTCTAAATTTATAAAAGCCATCTTATGATGGCTTTTTATTTGCGTTTATTAACTTTTTAACTTCTGTTTTAATTTTTTCTGACATAGGATTTGTTGTGCTTGAATACCATGATACTAATTCGCCTTTACGATTAACTAAATATTTATAGAAATTCCATTTTGGGAAAGCTAGAAAACCAGCTTCCTTTTTTACCCATTTAAAAAAAGGATGCCCATTTTGCCCTTTTATTTTAGTTATTTCGGATAATAAAAAACTAATGTCAAAATTTGTTGTACAAAATTCTTTAACTTTAGCGTTTGAAGATAATTCCTGATTGCCAAAATCATTAGAAGGTATACCTAACACTATCAAGTCAAGTTCTTTATACGCGTCATGAAGTGATTCAATATCTTTATATTGATTAGTAAAACCACAAAGTGAGGCTGTATTCACTATCAAAATTGGTTTTCCCTTAAACTCTTTCAAATTTATAACCTTCCCATCAATTGATGTGAAACTATACTTATATGCATTAGCACTAACTTTGTTAATCATTGAAATTCCAATTATTATTAAAAAAAATATTAATGTCTTATTCATAATTTTTATTTTTCCATATAGGATTGAGTACGTAGTCAAGAAAATCGATATTATCTGATTTAATACATAAGTTTCTTAAATTTCCAACTAATTTTTGAGCACTAAATACTTTACCAATCATTGAAGATTTATCAGCAATGATATTTTTTTTGAGATATCTATCTTTAATAAAAGAATTTACAATCTCTTTAAAATTACTATTTTCAGTTAATTTTTTTCTTATAAAATCTGCATCTTCTAATATTTGATTACCTGCTTGGGCTAAGTGGGGAGGTATAGTGAATGCGGCATCACCAAATAAGAATACACCATTTTTATAAATAGAAGTTTTCTCGCCACTTTTATATGAACTTGTTGTGGTAATCCAATCTAAATCATTAGGTATTAAATAATTTACAATTTTGTTATCAATCATTGGTGGACTAAAATTATTATTAGTAGGTACAAAAATAAAATTAGTAGCTTTTTTCTTATTAATTATAGTTGGGTAAATAACAAAATAACCTGTGTCATGAAATAAAACTTGAAGAATTTTTTTTGTCAATTGGTAGGGATTATTTTGAAAAGAAACAGCCCTATAAATTTTTTTTGAGTTTAAATTATTATTATTTGATCCCACAGTAAATCTTCTGGATACACCATTTATACCATCTGCACCTATTATATGATTTGCTTCAAAAACTATTCCGTTATCATCAATAATCTTATTAGTTTTATTTTCAGAAATTATATGTTGTATCTGTGAATTGTAAACCTTAACAGATTTATTTTTAAGAGTTTGGTTTTTGAATATCTTAATTATACTTTCTCTTTCAATTGAACCAAAATTATTTGTTTTATTTAATAAATTGATCTGGGTTAAAAATTCCAAGTTTTGATTGGTATTCAACTTTTTTAAATAGATATCATGAAAGGGTTCAAAATATGGTTCTATTTTCTTTAGGCTTATTAGATTAGATAGCGCAACCCAACCATTTGGGGATATTTGTTGAGATCCAAAGTTTTTGCTATTACCTTCAAACAAATTGATATAATAACCTTGTTCGGCAAAAACACTTGCTAGCACCCAAGAGGCAAAACCTCCACCTATAATAGTCAAATTTTTTTCCATAATTTTACTTTATTTTAATTTATGCAAAAGATTATTTAATTTATCTTAATATATTGAAATTAATTCGATCCTAACAAAACATATTAGAAAATATAATATTTTACATCATTAATTTTAATTTTTTATATACCATTTTTAATATAATTAACTTGAAGTTTCTTTTAAAATAATAAAGATTAGTCCTACGCGTTAAAACAGATTTTGGATAATTTAATGAATAATAAAGTACAAAAGCAATTAATTGACATTGGAATAAAAGATATTACTGAAATTATCTATAATCCGTCTTTCGAACATCTTTATATTGAAGAAAATTCCTCAAAATTAGAGGGTTTTGAGAAAGTTCAAAATACCGAATTCGGTGCTGTTAATGTGATGACAGGTATTTACACTGGAAGATCTCCTAAAGATAAATATATTTTAAAAGATGAGACCACTAAAAATAATTTATGGTGGACTTCAGAATTTTCAAAAAATGACAATAAACCAATTGATAAAGAAACGTGGGATAGTCTTTATGGTATTGTCAGTAAGCAACTTTCTAATAAAAAACTTTATGTGGTTGATGCATTTTGTGGAGCTAACAAAGATACTTGTCTTAGTGTGAGGTTTGTAATGGAAGTTGCATGGCAAGCTCACTTTGTTAAAAATATGTTCATAAGACCAACTGAAGAAGAACTTAAAAATTTTGTTCCTGATTTTTATGTTTTGAATGGATCTAAGTCAACAAACAAAAACTTTGAAAAGCAAGGGCTAAATTCAGAGACATTTATAGCTTTTAACTTAACAGACAATATTCAAATAATTGGAGGCAGTTGGTATGGTGGTGAGATGAAAAAAGGAATGTTTTCTGTAATGAATTACCTATTACCTCAAAAAAATATAGCTTCAATGCACTGCTCAGCTAATAAGGGTGATGACGGTTCAGTTGCATTATTTTTCGGTCTGTCAGGTACTGGAAAAACAACTCTTTCTACTGATCCAAAAAGACAATTAATTGGAGATGATGAGCATGGTTGGGACAAAGAAGGTGTTTTTAACTTTGAAGGTGGATGTTATGCTAAAACTATAGACTTAGATAAAGAAAAAGAACCAGACATATACAAAGCTATTAGAAGAGATGCTCTTTTAGAAAATGTAAGTGTAAACGAAAATGGTATTGTAGATTACTCTGATACCTCAGTTACAGAAAATACCAGAGTTTCTTATCCAATCAATCACATAGAAAATATTGTTAAACCAGTTTCTAAGGGCCAACATGCCTCAAAAATCATTTTTTTAGCTGCTGATGCATTTGGAGTTCTTCCTCCTGTGTCAATACTATCTTATGAACAAGCTGAGTATCATTTTTTATCAGGATTTACCGCAAAAACAGCTGGAACAGAAAGAGGAATAACCGAGCCTCAGCCAACTTTTTCAGCATGTTATGGGGCTGCTTTTTTGATGCTTCATCCTACGAGATATTCAAATGTTCTCTCCACAAAAATGAAAGCAGCAAATGCAAAAGTATTTTTAGTAAACACCGGATGGAATGGAAAAGGTGAAAGAATTTCATTAAAAAATACCAGAGCAATTATAGATTCTATTTTAGGCAATGAAATTAATGAAGTTGAAACACACAACATACCAATTTTTAATCTTGCAATTCCTAAAAGCGTAAAAAATGTTCCATCAGATTTGTTGGATCCTAGATCAACTTGGGATTCATTAGATAACTGGAATAAAAAAGCGCAGGATCTAGCAACATTATTTATAAATAACTTCAAAAAATTCTGCGATGACGATCATGGCAAAAAACTCGTGGATTCTGGCCCACAAATTTAATATCATATAGATATTTTAAACACCTAAAAATTTGGATAAAAATATGAAAATTTTAATATCTATTATAGTTTTCTTAAGTGTTTTTGTATCCTACCCATTGTACGCTCAATCTGCTCTTAAAAATAAAAGTAAGAGAGCTTCTTTAGTAGAAGTAAAAAAAGTTAAAATTTTCAATATTGCTGAAAAAACTAATACTATTGGAAGGTCAGTTGCTATTAATCCAACTATTATATCTTCAAAAATTAATCAAGAAATCCTAAAAATTCATTTTAAAATTGGTGATAATGTAAAAAAAAATGATTTACTTTTCACACTTAACTCAAAAGATATAGTTAGAGATATTAAACAAATATCTGCTGAGCTAAAATATGAAAAGCAAACTTTAAATTTTTTAAACAAGCAGTTTTCTCTGAGGATATCAAAATTATCTAACGCAAAAAATCTTCGTAAACAAAATATTATTACTCAAGACAATTTAGATAATGTAAATATAAGACTTCTTCAAAACCAAGAACAAATTGCTAAAGCAAAATATAACATAAAAAGATTGAAAATTTTATTAGAAAAAAATAAAGAAGATTTAAGTTTATCAAAAATTAAATCCCCAGTTAATGGAAATATTATAAGTATTGATGCGAAAATTGGAGCTATAACTTCTAGAGGTCAAGTTTTAGCATCCATTGTTGGGAATGGATCAAACGAAATAGAAACTGATTTAAGATCGGATTTAGCATCTATAGTAAAAATTGGTTCTGAAGTAGAAATTATTCATAATAATACAAGTTATTTTGGAAAAGTAAGAGGTATAGTTAATTTAGAAAATATGAGAACTAGCACACGAAAACTCAGAATAAGTTTAAATGAAATTTTGCCAAAAAATTTAAACACTTCTGGAACAAGGTTTTCACTATACATTCCAGTAGGGGAAAGTAAGCGTAGATTACTCATACCAAAAGATGCATTGATACCGAAAGGAAAACAAAAAGTAGTATATATCTTTGATAAAGGAATGGCGAAACAAAGCTTTATCAAAACAGGAGTTTCAGTAGGAAATAAAATAGAAATATTAAAAGGTTTAAATGAGGGACAGTTAGTTGTTGTTAAAGGGAACGAAAATTTAAGGCCAAATCAAACAATCAAAATAAAAACAAATAATAAAAAATAATAGTAAGAATATAGGGAATAAATATTTAATTATGGATAATATAATTAAACTTGCAATCAAGCAACCTACCGCAGTTGCTGCCTTTGTTTTTTTAATTATAGCTTTTGGTGCAGTAGCACTCCAAAAAATACCTATTCAAATGACACCTGACATTGACAAGCCAGTGTTACAAGTAAGGGTATCATGGCCTGGGGCTTCTCCAGAAGATGTTGAAAGAGAGGTAACTACTAGGCTTGAGCTGGCAGTTACGTCTCTAACAGGGGTCGAAAATGTAGAGTCGGATAGTAGATTTGGGTCTTCTAGGGTTACTTTAACATATTCTGTTGGTCAGGACATGGATATTGCCCTTATACAACTTTTAAGTAAAGTATCAGCAATTGATGGTTTGCCTTTCGAGTCTAAACGTCCAACTGTTAAAACATCAAATTCAGATGATAGCCCAATTTCAAGACTGGCTATGGTCAAATTGCCCAGCTCTAAAATTGACGATTTAGGAACTTTAGGGGATTTCGTTGAGTTTGAGATAATAGAAAAATTATCCCGTATTGAAGGGATTTCAGAAATAACATTTCGTGGAGGACAAAAAAGAGAACTAAAAGTAGCCTTGGACACTCAAAAATTAGCTGAGTATTCAATGTCTATACCAAGTGTTCTAGAGGCCTTAAAAGCAAGCTCTGCTCAAGTAACTGCAGGTGAAATAATTGAAGGAAAAAGGACTTATTCTTTAAGAGCTGAAGTCATTTCATATACACCTGCTACAGCTAAAAATATTATTTTAAGATCTGAAAAAGGTCTAGATGGTAGATCTATAAATATAAGACTTAAAGATGTTGCAAAGATTTATATGTCTTACAAAAAGCCAACTAGTTTTAGAAGAATGAACGGACAAGATGCCATAACTTTTGCTGTGATTAGAGAGCCAAGTTCAAATGTAGTTGAAATCATTAAAAATTTAAAAATAGAAATTGATAAGTTAAATAATGGACCACTTGCTGCAAAAGGACTCGTTCTAAATAATGTTTATGACGAAACTGTTTATATAAATGCGGCTATTAAATTAGTTCAGCAAAATATTATTATTGGTGGAATTTTAGCAATTTGTATACTCATGCTCTTTTTAAGGAGTCTTCGTCCCACATTTATAATTATGTTAGCCATTCCAGTCTCTGTCATAGGTACGTTTGTAGTTATTTCTTGGTTAGGTCTGTCTGTAAATGTCATTTCATTAGCAGGATTAGCTTTTGCAGTTGGAATGGTGGTTGATGCATCTATTGTTAGTCAGGAAAATATATTTAGGTTGAAACAATCAGGCATAGCTCCTATTTCGGCAGCATATAACGGGTCACGTCAAGTTTGGGCCCCAATACTTGGCTCAGCACTTACCACTGTTGTAGTGTTTATTCCAATTTTACTCTTAGACTTACCTATTGGCCAATTATTCAGAGATATTGGTATTGCAATTTCTGTATCAGTATTAATATCAGTAATGATTTCTGTTACATTAATACCAACAATTGCAGCTAAAATATTGAAAAATTCTGAATCAAAAGAAACAAAAAACTTTTCAATTATTTTTTTAGATGCCTTTGCCTCTAAATTTTCTAAATTAATGGAAAAATATGCTTCTTACTCTGCAAGCTCTCTTAAATTTGGCCTTACATTTGTTTTTGGTCTAGTTTTAACTGCAGGTGTTATTATTTCATCTTTTCTTCCTCCACTTGATTATTTACCTGATGGGAACAGAAATTTTGTTTTTGCACGTATAATGGTACCTTCAGGTTATAATAAAGAAGCAACTTTAGAAATATCGCGGGCTATGGAAAGAGCTGCTCAACCCCTTTGGGAGGCTGAAAATGATGGTCCATATGGGAAACCTAAAATTGCACGTTTTTTCTTTGTTGCATATTCTGGAGGCGCATTCGCAGGCGCAGCTACTGATAATCCAGAAAGAGTTAAAGAAATTTTACCTGTGCTTACGAAGCCTATTAGATTACAACCAGGAGCAAGAGCCTTTGCTCAACAAGCATCATTATTTGGAAGGTCTGTAGGAGGTTCAAGAGTAATAAAGGTTGAAATTACAGGATCCTCTCTAGAATTAATACAACCAACTGCTCAAAAAATTATTAGGTTAATTAGAAATCAATTTCCCACTAAGGATGGACATCAAGTTCGTTCAGTTCCTCAAATGGGAAGTGGGTCTCCTCAAGTAATAATTAAACCTATTCCAGAACAACTTGCCAATATCGGCATGACTGCCAAAGAATTCGCTCAGTCCTTAGATGTTTATAATGACGGAATTAGGGTTATTGAAATACCATTTGAAGGTAGGCTTATAGAACTTATATTAACCTCTGACAAGGCTAATAATAATAAGATTGATGATATAAAAAATTTACCTTTAATTTTAAAAACAGGCGAAATAGTAAGATTATCTCAAGTTGCTGATATAAACTTGATCGGTGTTCCAAAGCAGATAAAAAGATTGTCTGGTAGGAGAGTAATAACTTTACAGTTACGTCCTCACGAAAGTATCTCTTTAGAAAATGCTGTTTTGAAACTTCAAAATTCAGTTATAAACCCTACTATTAAAAATATTCCTGAAGGTGTATCTATAAATCTTTCTGGTGCGGCAAGTGAGTTAGAGCGAACTTGGATAGCAATGAAAAATAATGTGATGATTGCACTTTTAGTAATATTTTTATTGCTTACAGTACTTATGAAATCTTTTGTTCTTCCACTTGTGATAATGATAACTGTTCCAGTTGCAGGCGCAGGAGGGGTTCTAGGTTTAGTTTTTTTAAATCAATTTTCAGCTCAACCTCTGGATATGTTGACAATGTTAGGATTTATAATTTTGGCAGGAATTGTTGTAAATAATTCTATTCTAATGGTAGAGCAAACCTTATGGCATATAAGACATGAAAGTATGATAATTTCAGAAGCTATAACTGAGGCAACTAGAAACAGAATTAGGCCAATATTTATGTCTACCTTGACAAGTCTTTTTGGGTTGATCCCATTAGTTATCTTTCCTGGTTCAGGTTCCGAATTATATCGTGGGATTGGCACAGTTGTGTTTGGTGGTTTAGCAACATCTGCTATTTTAACTTTGTTAATGGTACCTCCATTACTTGCTTTAGCTCTAAAAACTGAAAAATTGAAGCCTATTTTGGAAGTCAAAGAAGATTCATTTATATAATATAAAACAAATTATTTAGATTGATTTTACTTAATTGATTTAATTTAGTGACAATAGGTCTGATAAAGAGCTATATAATCACACTTGAAAAATTAACTTAAAAAAATGAGATAAAATGATTAATAAATTATCTGCTGAAGAAAAAATAAAATTAATTCGAAATATAGCAATAGTTGCCCATGTTGATCATGGCAAAACTACTTTAGTTGATACTTTATTGCATCAATCAGGAACATTTGCTGCTCATGCTGAAACAATTGAAAGAATTATGGATTCCAATGATCTTGAAAAAGAACGAGGAATTACAATCTTATCTAAGAACACCGGTTTGAGATGGAAAGAATACAGAATTAACATTGTAGACACTCCAGGTCATGCAGATTTTGGCGGAGAAGTTGAACGAGTTCTTTCTATGGTAGATTCTGTGTTATTGCTAGTTGATGCAGTTGATGGACCCATGCCACAAACTGGATTTGTTACTAAAAAAGCTCTTCAAGCAGGACTTAGACCTATCGTAGTTATAAATAAAGTTGACAGAGACGGTGCTAGACCTGATTGGGTTCTTGATCAAACATTTGATCTTTTTGATAGGTTGGGAGCTGATGAACATCAACTAGATTTCCCTGTGGTATACGCTTCTGCAATTCAAGGCTGGGCTACTGATGATTTGTCTAATAAAACAGATAATATGGATACTATATTTGAAACTATCATAAAAAATGTTCCCTATCCTAAGGTTGATCCTAATGGAGATCTTCAAATACAGGTCTCTGCATTAAGTTATTCAAGTTATGTTGGACTGATAGGTACAGGTAGAATAAGGAGAGGTAACTTAAAAAAAGGACAACAGGTATCGGTTGGTAGTGTCAATGGTGAAATTCGTCAAGCCAAGGTATTACAAATTATGAATTTCCATGGCCTTGAAAAGCAAGAAGTTAATGAGGCCAATGCTGGTGATATTGTAGCAATTAGTGGTTTAGGTGAATTAAAAATATCAGATACTATATGTGAATTTGGAAAATTTGTGGGTATAGAAAAACTTTCAGTTGATGAACCTACTTTAAGTATGATCATACAAGTTAATGATAGCCCTTTTGCAGGACAAGAAGGTAAATTAGTTACAAGCAGATCTATTAGAGACCGTTTACATCAAGAATTAAAAACAAATGTTGCCCTCAGGGTTGAAGACACAGACAATCCAGACAAATTCAGAGTTTCTGGTCGGGGCGAATTACATCTATCTATTTTAATCGAAAATATGAGAAGAGAAGGTTTCGAAATGGGCGTATCCTCTCCAGAGGTAATTACTAAAAAAATTGATAATGAGAAAAAAGAACCATATGAAAACGTTACCATAGATGTTGAAGAGGTTCATCAGGGTAAAGTAATGGAAAAAATGGGAGAAAGGAAAGCTCAATTATCAGACATGATACCTGATGGTAAAGGAAGAGTTCGCTTAGATTATAATATGACAAGTAGAGGGTTGATAGGCTTTAGATCAGAATTCTTAACTCTAACTTCTGGTTCTGGCCTATTATATCATACTTTTGATAAATATGGACCAATAGTTCAAGGGCTTCGTACAGGAAGAAGAAACGGTGCCCTTATTTCCATTGGTCAAGGTAAAGCCCTACCATATGCATTATTTAATCTTCAAGAAAGAGGTAAAATGATTATTGAAAATGGTATTGAGGTTTATGAGGGTATGATAGTCGGAATACATAGTAGAAATAACGACTTGGTTGTAAACCCTCTAAAAGGTAAACAACTTACGAATGTTAGAGCATCAGGAAATGACGAAGCAGTTACTCTAACTACACCTGTACAAGTCACACTTGAATTTGCATTAGAATTTATCAATGATGATGAGTTGGTTGAAGTTACGCCTAAAAGTATTAGGATTAGAAAGAAATTTTTGAAAGAGCACGAGAGAAAGAAGGCTGCTAGAGCAGCTTCTTAATATTTTACCAATATATTGGCCTTTGCTAATGCTTTAGATGTATCTATATCAAAAACAGTACCAATGTCACAATCTACTTCTACTATGTCATTTTCTTTGATTTGAGATTTAGCTCCAAAGTCTTCTTTGAGATTTTTTAATGTGGTGAAATAACTTTTGGGCAGTATAACTGGATTTCCAATTGTGTATTTATATTTTGGCAAAACAACTTTTTTACAGTTATGTGCTATAAATTCTTTTTCTAATCTAATTAAGTCCTCAGCTGATATAAGAGGCATGTCTGCAGGGATTATCATTACACCTAAAATATTAATGTCTAAATGTTGGATACTTAACGCTATGGATGTTCCAATACCATTCTTATATTTTTTATTATTAATTATTCTTATATCTTTATTATTAATTAAATCCCTAATTACCTTAGCATCATATCCTAATACTACTAGTAATTCACAAGGATCAAAAACTTTTAACAAAGTGTCTATTATGTGTTGTATTAAATATTTACCTTTAAATTTTTCTGTAAGTTTGTTTTTGTTCCCATAACGTTTGCTACTACCCGCTGCCAATAATATTTTTTTTATAAATATATTATTGTATTTTTTCATTTTTAGACCGTCTAAAATTTATTATTTCAGCCATTATAGAGACAGCTATTTCTGCTGGAGTTTTAGCTTTTATATTAAGGCCAATAGGCCCATGAATTTTGGATAAATCACTTTGACCAAAGCCTATATCGATTAATCTCTCACATCTTTTATTGTGAGTTTTTTTACTACCTAAAGATCCAATGTAACCCATATCTTTTTTTAGAGCATAAATTAAAGCAGGATCGTCAATTTTAGGATCATGGGTTAAAGTAACTAAATGTGTTGCCTCATCAAAAATAAAATTTGATAAAGCAGTATCTGGCCATTCATTTATAATTTTGCAATTAGGAAATCTGTCTTCTGTCGCAAAATGGTCTCTGGGGTCAATTAATATTATTTCAAAATCAGCTATTTTAGCTAAAGAAATTAGAGCTTGAGCAATATGAACAGCGCCAACAATAAATAATCGTGGTTTAGGATCTATGACATGAATAAATTCTTCCTTTGTTTTATCATAGGTACTTACTTGATTGATCATAGAGTTATCAATATGTCTAGAGCCTGTTAAACAATTTATTATAAGTTTTGTTGGTTCTCGGTTTTTTATATTTTCTACTATTGAATAAACCATTTCATCTTCAAGATTAAGAGGTTGTATAAGAATTTTTAACTCGCCCCCACAAGCTAGTCCAACTTCCCAAGCCATATCATTTGAAATTCCGTAATCCTTAATTCTCAATTTGCCATCATTGATTGAATTAATACCTTCATTTATTACAGCGCCTTCTACGCATCCACCTGAAACTGATCCTATTATTTCTCCGTTACTGTCAATTGCCATTTGTCCACCTACAGGTCTGGGAGCACTTCCCCATGTTGAGATCACTGTAGCAAGAGCAACTTTCCTCTTTTCTTTTAACCAAACACTCATAGGAGTTAATATGTCATCTACTTCAGTCATTGTTGACACCAATAAAATATAATTTTATATAGACGTAATTTATGTTATAAATCTGAAATATTATATTAATAATTTAAATTAATTTAATCAAAGGAATTTATTTATGATTGAGGACAAAATATCAAAAAGCACATGGATAGAAAGTCTTATTTTAAAAGATAAAAGTATGGAAAAATTCTCTGTTGTCACAACCTTTTTTACAATTGTAATTTGTAGTATTTTATTAATTTTATCTGCAAAAACTAAAGTTGATTTGTATCCGGTTCCGATGACTTTACAGCCTTTAGCCGTGTTAATGATTGCGATGTTATGTGGCAGAAATATTGCTGTGGCTTCAGTAAGTCTTTATCTATTTCAAGGAATTATTGGATTACCAGTTTTTGCGTATGGTGGTGGTTTAATGTACTTAATGGGGCCAACTGGAGGTTTTTTATTTGGTTTTCTAATCGCTTCTATAATTGTCGGCGAACTTGCTGATAGAGGATGGGGGAAATTTTTATTTAAATCTATTTTCGCAATGTTAATAGGTATGTTCATGATTTATTTTTTTGGAATAGCACAATTAAGTGCTATAAAAGGTTTTGACTTTGCTATAATAAATGGATTAAAGCCATTTATAATTGGTGATTTTTATAAGCTTTTACTTGCGGCATTATTGTTGCCGCAGATATGGAAGTTAGTAAAAAAAAATTAGTTTATTAATTTAGCTAATATAATATTAAAACAATTTTGTATAAAAAGATCAAGCGTCGTTTGAGGCTTCATTCTGTGCATCTTTTGTTGTTAATCCTATGCTTTCATTATCTAAAGCATCTTCAAAAGCTAGAACATCTATATTTTCAACACTATCAAGTTGGTTGGCAAAAAATTCTTCTGGTGTAATATTACTTGGATGATCTATTTTAATCGCTATTATTGCTGCTATTGTAGATGTTACTTCGTCTGGCTTTTTATCTTTATATTTTTTAAAAGAAATTATATTTGATGCTGAATTATTAATATCAGACGTTTTCTTCATTAACTATGCTCCGTTAAGAATTTTATTAAATTTATAATAATGTGATTTAGTAATTAAAATATTATTGCCCAACTCGTCTAATTACAATTCTACCAGATGGTTTGTTATTAACGTTTTCAACTGTTCTAGTTGCTTGGCTGTATAAGTTAGTTTCAATACCAAAGTTATCTACTACAGCAACTCTTGCTCTAACTTGGGAACCAACTAAAGATTGACCGAGAGATAAAACTGGACCACTTAAACTATTTACACCAATCCAATTTCTTCCATCTTTTGAAGTTTCCCAACTAATAGAAATGGATGCAATACCATCTTCGTCCGATAAAGAATTTGAGAGGGCCCGAAGCGTAACGCCTTCCTTTGGTTCCCCAATAATAGTTACCTCGCCTTGAACTGGATCGTCTAAATTATCAATTGTTTCGGAGGGGCTTGTGTATAGTACCTCTCTTGTACCGTGAGAATCAATATATGAAACAACTGCTCTATAAGAATAACCGACTTGGCTTTGAGTTAATCTAAGCACTTCATTTTGACCTGTTGGATAAGCTTCCCATGAAGATTTTGAAGAAGACCTTTGCCATGTAATATCAAATCCACCAATACCATCTTCATCAGCTATGCTTGATGTATCAACTACTAAGGCACTGTCTTCAACAGAGGATCCAATAAGACGAGCTGAACCTGTCGGTTTGTCATTTACATTTCTGACAGGAGTCGAAGGAGGACTGATAAGTGGTTCTAAATTTCCTTGTCCATCAACATAGGATATAGCAACACGTAGTCTACTACCAACATGAATTTCTCTGGGTGTAAATGATTGGTTAGTAGCTCCACTAATATTTGTCCATTTACTATTATCAGGGGAAATTTGCCATTGAACACTCACTGAACCCATACCATCTGAGTCTGTAACAGAAGACAAATCAATAATTAATGGGACATCTTCAATGGCTGCAAAACCAGCCGTCTCAACATTCTCATCTTTATTAGTGCCATTAGAGGGTTTTTGTGAAATTTTTCCGTCATTTTTAGTATCTTTAGTGGAAAGTTTTTTTTGATCCTTTAGATAGGTTTTTTTGTGATCGTGTTGAGTAATATTACTCTTTTTTTTGACAATTTTACTATCTTTAATCGATGGATCACCACCAGCTAAAACTATTTTGGAATCAAGCGTTGTTACACTTGCAATTAAACAAATCGTTAAAAGCAAGAGATTAACTTTTAAAAAACGCATTTAAACCTCCACTAACTTAATAACTAGCAACCAATATATAACACACAACTAAAAAAGATACAGTTTTTTTAAATTAAAAATCTATTTTGAAAAATTTACTGGTTATTTAAAATTCAAAAATTAAAATAAAAATTAGCATTCATTTTATTTTTGATAAAATTTCTTTAAGTGCTATTTCCTGCTTGGTCAACATTGACTTTAATGTCAATAATTCATTCTTTATATCAGTTAAGTCATCTTTAGTTTTAACTTTTTGTTTACCATTCACAATATTTGTTAAAGTAAAAGTGTCATTAGAATTAATCTTAATTTCTTTGTCAGTATTAATATCAGCGTATTCATCTTTTTTATTTGAAGTAACAAAATTAGTTATTTCTAGAATCTCAGACTTTATTTCTTTTAACTGTTTTTCTTTAGCTGTACTCAATTTTTACTCAATTATTAAATTTCTATTTTATTGTATAATAGCATTTTTTATCATAGATGCTATATATAAGTTAAACAATTACTCATAAGTAATTTTTATAGGAAAAAAAATGAATATTCTAGATTCTATCAAAGCCTCAATTTTTACTCCAATTCATCCTGCAGGTATCCCATTTATAGCGATTTTTTTTATATTGACAGTCATTATAGGTTGGTTGTGGGCCCCACTTTATTTTGTTGGTATAGTTTTGACAGTCTGGTGTATATATTTTTTTAGAAATCCCTCGAGAGTTACCCCTGTTTTGTCAGGATCAAATAAGAATAATCTTATTATTTCACCAGCAGATGGTAGGGTTATAGAAATTTCTAAAATAAATCCAACTGAAGAAATTGGGTTACCTGAAGGAAACTGGACTAGAGTCTGTGTTTTTATGAATGTCTTTGATGTTCACGTAAATAGATCACCAATGTTAGGTCAAATTACATATAAAAATTACATTCCAGGATCTTTTTTTAATGCTAGTTTAGATAAAGCTTCTTCTGAAAATGAAAGACTGATACTTGGAATGGATTCAGAAAATGGAAAAAAAATAGCTTTTGTCCAAATTGCAGGATTAGTTGCAAGAAGAATTATTTGCGATGTTGACATAGGTTCGTCTTTAAAGGCAGGAGAAATATTTGGTCTTATCAGATTTGGAAGTAGAGTTGATATTTATTTTCCATCCGATGTTGCCGTAATGGTTTTACAAGGACAAAAAATGATTGCAGGTGAAACTATTATTGGAGATTTTACTAAATCTAGTAAATCAGTTAAGGAAAATCTAGATGAAAAGTAAGGGCATTAAATTAGCAAAAAAAGCTTTTCAATCTAGACCTAGGCGTTTTTCAGTAGTTTGGATGCTTCCAAACTTTCTTACGATATGTGCTTTAATCTTTGGTTTGCAAGCAATGTATCAAGCTCTTTTTAATAATTGGGATAATGTGATTATAATGATAATTATTGCTTCAGTTTTTGACATGTTGGATGGAAGGGTTGCTCGATTATTAAAATCTACTAGTGAATTTGGTATGCATCTTGATTCTTTATCAGATTTTGTAGTTTTTGGGGCCGTTCCAGCATTTGCAATATATTTGTGGATGGACAAACCACAAGGTAATTTATTCTGGATAATAATAGTTCTATATGTAATTTGTTCTGCACTCAGACTTGCAAGATTTAATTCAGAATTATCTGAAAGACCTAGCTATGCTAAAAATTATTTTAATGGTGTTCCTACTCCAGCTGCGGCATTTTTAATGCTATTTCCGATTGCCATAGATGGATATTTAGAAGCACAAAATTTAAAATCTTTTGAAAATATTGGAATTTGGATCGGTTTCATTTCAATAGCTATGGTAAGTAACTTACCTACTTTTTCGGGCAAGGTATTTCAAATTCCAAAATCATATGTCATACCTTTGCTCATAATTCTAGCTCTTCTTAGTAATGCTATTATTAGTAATCCTATAAAAGGATTTGTAATATTGGTTTTAGTTTATATTTTCAGCTTGCCTTTTGCATCTCTGTTTTATTGGCGTTTGAAAAAGAAAGCAGAAGCTTTAAACCTCAAGAGTTAAAATATATCGAATTTATTTAGGAGAACAAACTTTTCCATCCAGGTTTTGAATTACCTACGGAAATCGCCTCATAAACGGCTCTATTGCAAGCTCTTGCAACACAATCACTTGCTCTAGAACCAAGAGCTAAGATATCTACATTTTCTAAAACTTGTTCTCTGTAATCTTGATTAGTTGAAATAGAAAAAATTGTGTCTCCATCCATAGGTGTGTGAGCAGGGTTCAATGATTTAGCTATACCGTCATGAGCCATAATAGCTATTCTTTTTAAGTTTGCACGAGTTAAGGGTGCATCTGTAGCAACAACACCGATGACTGTATTACTACAAATATCATTTGAGGCGTCTGTTATCCCAAGTGATGGAGGTATTCTTTTTGCTCTCAATATATTATCGTATCTTTTATTAGATGGCCCATATCCTCCAAACTCTTTATCCAACTCTAAGTGACCTGATAAAAAATAAGGTCCATCATTAAGTAATGGGTTCCCAACTGCATTATTTATTACAATAGCTCCAACTGTATATGCCTTTCCATTAGAAAATGCTTGTGTCCATGAGGAGGATCCTTGTCCTCCTTTTAATGTTGCTGTAGTTGCACCACAACCTGCACCATAAGAACCTAATAATAAATCGCTGTTTAGTGACTTATATGCTTTATTTGCTAAAATTCTCCATGGTGATCTTTTACCTAATTCATTTACATGAGGGTTATCATTAATATTAAGGTCAAAAATTACAGCTCCCGGTACTAGTGGTATGATTGATTTGCCTAATTGATATCCTTTTTGGTCTTCTCTCAATAAATCTTGAATTTCTGAACACGCATCAAGTCCGTATGCTGATCCACCAGAAAGTACTATAGCATCAGCGCGACCTATTGAATTTTCTAAACTTAGCATGTCAGTTTCTCTTGTTCCTGGGCCACCACCCCTCACATCTACGGATGCAGAGAATGGACTATTTCCCGAAACAACAGTTACTCCTGTACAAATTTTTTTATCTTGCGCGTGACCTACTTGAACTCCAATAACATCTGTTATAAGGTTCTTTGGACCGGGGCCAGAATACGTATTCAAATCTATCTCCATAATTTAAAAGAATGATTGTGTAATGAAGTTAATATTATCTCTATGTAAAGACAACAAGTAGTTGGAACTGGAGAAGAGAAATACTTTAATACTATCAATCGCTCAAGGTCTATCTGTTACAACTACAAATATTAACATGATAAACACTGGATTAGTTGGTACTATTCTAGCTACTCATCCATCTTACGCAACTATCCCGTTATCTCTTCAGTTTTTAACGATAGCATTAACGCTAATTCCTGTTTCTTTATTGATGGGCAAATTTGGAAGAAGGCCTATGTTTCTTATAGGTGCCATGTCAGCTTTTGTTGGATGTTTAATCATAGCTTGTGCAATCTATTACAAACTTTTTTCTTTATTTATTCTTGGTTCAATATTGCTGGGTTTTTCGCAAGCTAATCAACAATTTTATCGTTATGCTGCTGCTGACAATGTTTCAATTAGTTTAAAAAGTAAAGCTATCTCATTAGTTTTGGCTGGTGGGCTCATCGCTGCTATTTTAGGCCCTGAAGTTTCTAGATACTCTTTTGATTTTTTCCCTAATTATATCTATTTAGCCACATACTTATTTGCAGCAATAATACAAATAATAAATTTTCTAATTTTAATTTTCATAAACATAAAAAAACCAATTCCATCCAAAAAAATAAATAGGCCTTTAGGTGATGTTTTACTTCAGAAAAATCTTATAATAGCTATTTTAGCAGCTGCAATTGGTTATTCCCTTATGAGTTTTATTATGACAGCAACTCCATTACAAATTGTAAATGTATGTAAATTGGGTGATAGCGCTAGTGCAACTGTAATTCAATGGCATGTTATTGCTATGTTTGCACCCTCTTTTTTCACTGGCACAATTATTAACTCACTTGGTAACCGTAAAGTAATGATGATAGGATTATTTCTTTATGCTTTTTCTATAATTTTTACAATTATTGGTCAGACAATTGAACATTTTTGGATAGCTTTATTCTTATGTGGTTTAGGTTGGAATTTTCTTTATGTTGGAGGCAGCGATATTATTGCAAAATCTGCACTTCCAGAAGAGAGGGCTAAGGTTCAAGGCGTAACTGATTTTATTATTTTTATTTTTGTAGCTTCAGGATCATTTTTAGCAGGTGTACTTCACAGCAATCTTGGCTGGGAAATAATGATGTTTTATACATCAATACCAATTATTATCTTGTTTATGAGCATAATTATAATCAAACCTGATGGGGGAAGGATTAAAGCGAGATACTAATCAGCCCCCTGTAAGAGACATGTGTCGGTTTACAGATACGTTTGGAGATTGACGTGAAATCTCAAAGTCATGTCCTTTAGGTTTTCTCCCTATTGCCATTCTTATCGCTTCTTCTAGAGCAGTAGATCCTTCTTCTCTTAGGACAGTTTTTAAATCGGCATTATCGTCCTGTCCTAAGCACATATATAAGACACCAGTGCAGGTAAGTCTTACCCTATTACAACTTTCACAAAAATTATGCGTTAATGGTGTTATAAAACCAAGCTTGTTACTTGTTTCTTTAACTGACACATATCTTGCTGGGCCGCTTGTTCTTTTTTGAAGGTCTTTTAGAGTGAATTCTTTTTCTAGCTCGGTTCTGACTTGTGATAATGGTAAGTATTGTCCATATCTTGTATCTCCACCGATATCGCCCATTGGCATAACTTCAATTATAGTCATGTCATAATTTTCTTTACCACACCATTTAAGTATTTCAGAAAGGTGATGTTCATTAAAGTTACTGATTGCTACTGTGTTTATCTTTATTTTTAGACCAACTTCACGGGCTTTTTTTAATCCTCTTTTAACTTTCTCTAGATCTCCCCATCTTGTTATTTTTTTAAATTTTATTGGGTCTAAATGATCTAAAGATACATTAATACGTCTAACACCAGCTTTATATAATTCTTCAGCTTTTGATTCCAGCTGACTGCCGTTTGTTGTAATTGTTAATTCATCGAGTAAGGTGCCAACCTCTTTGCCTAAATTATTAATTACTTGCATAATACCTTTTCTAACTAAAGGTTCACCTCCCGTTAATCTAATTTTCCTTGTTCCAAGTTTCATAAAAGTTCTACAAACTTCTTCAATTTCCTCAAGACTTAAAATATCTTTTTTTGGAAGAAATTGCATATCTTCAGCCATGCAGTATGTACATCTGAAGTCACATCTATCAGTAACTGACACTCGCAAATAATTTACATCTCTACCAAAAGGATCAATTAACTTATTTTGATTTTCAATTTTTTCGTACATA
>QBZZ01000015.1 GCA_003282145.1 SAR116 cluster bacterium AG-337-N21 | reverse complement strand
TGCTGAGACAGTTGTTAGTAAAGTTACTTACGGTGAGTGGAACGACTTTGACAAGCTAGTAGAGTTTTCAAATAAAGTCACATGTGCAACTTCAGAATTTGAAAATATTCCCTCCAAATCCCTGGAATTATTATCTAATAAAACAAAAGTAATGCCCAGCAGTATTGTATTCAGATGTGCGCAAATTCGATCAAAAGAAAAGGAAATGGCTGTTAAATCTGGTTTTAAAACACCTAAATGGTATTTGATTAAGAACTCTAACGATTTAATAACAGCCTCTAAATCTCTGGGTAATAAAGGTATATTAAAAACTAACTCCCTAGGTTATGACGGTAAAGGACAAGTAAGAATTAGCGAAAATTCAAATTTGTTTGAATTGTGGGAAAGCTTAGGATCTGTTGAGTGTGTTTTAGAAGAAGAACTAGAATTCAAAAGAGAAATTTCTATAATGTATTTTAAAAGCCTTGATAATACTGATGGTTTTTTTCCAATATCGGAAAATTACCACAGACAAGGTATTTTAAATAAAACCATTGCACCAGCAATAATAGATAATATCATTGTAAAAGATTTAAGACAAAAAACAAAAGTATTATCACATAATCTAAATTTTTATGGCGTCTTGGCTATTGAACTCTTTGAACTTTTAGATGGCAGTATCCTGTTCAATGAAATAGCACCAAGACCTCATAACTCATTTCACTGGACTATTGACGGATGTGATAATAGTCAATTTGATATTTTGATTAGAACGATATGTGGTTTACCTGTAAAAGATGTTGAATGTAGTGGAATATGGGAAATGACAAATTTGATTGGAGAGGAAGTTAATAATATTGAAGATATAATCAATAACCAGGATTATATATTACATTTATATAATAAAAAACAAACAAAGCCAGGTAGAAAAATGGGACATTATAATATAAAAATTATGTAATATTTTTTGTAACATAATCAAAAGGCACATCCTGATAAACCTCATTTATAAAGTTATTGAATAATAAGAATGCATAAGGTCTCCACCTATTTATTGGTTCCTTAGTTGTATCATCATTAGGAAAATAATTTGCAGGTATTTCTGTCTGCAAATTCTCAAGTTTATCTCTTAAAAACTCTTCTTTAAGCGTAACAGCGTCATACTCTAGATGGTTTAGGATAAATAAATCCTTTGTTTTGGGACATCTAACCATGCCTATTCCTGAATTTTGAGAAAAAGCTAAAATTTCTAGGCCAGAGTTAACAATTTCATTTTCTTTATTTTCAGTATAACGCGACACTGGCATTGGAAATCTATTTATAAAACCTTGCAAAAGCCTATATTGATTTTCCTGATTTAAATTATGATCAAATACTCCAAATAGTTTTTCTTTCATTGAGTGTTTATCAATATTGTGAAGTATTTTTAATAAAGCTTGAGCGCCCCAACAAATTCCGATTTTTCTAAAAACGTTGGTTGACGACCATAAAATAATTTTTTTTAATTCTTGCCAATACTTTACTTTCTCGAATGGAACAGTCTCAACTGGTGCACCAGTGATTATTAATACATCATAAAAATTATGTTTAATGTCATCCAAAGTCTTATAAAATTCAATTAAATGCTCTTTTTTTGTATTTTTAGGGATATAAGATTCTGTGGTCATTAATGTGAGTTCTATTTGTAATGGAGATGCCCCAAGAAGTCGTGCAAATTGAACTTCAGTTTGAAGTTTTTTTGGCATCAAGTTTAACAATAGAAACTTTAAAGGTCTGATATCTTGCTTTTCAGCGCTGCTACTATTTATTACATCAACAACTTCATTTAGAAGTAATTCTCTAGCAGGTAAATTATCATGTATTTTGATTGGCATTATATTATTTAACTAAAACTAGAATTTTTTATTTGGTTTAATTTCTTTAAAACATCAAAAACAGATTTTATTTTCAGAGTACTTTTTGTTTTATTAACATTAGCTGAAACTTTTTTAATTAACGAAAAAGATTTTTTTAAGTTGGGTATTTTACTTATATCATTTAACCTTCTATCTAAAAAAAACGACGTCTCTTCTTGATCACTAGAAGTATCATTTAACCAAAAAAGTAAAGTAGATGAATATACAGCTGCTAATGAAAACCTTTTGGTATAAAAAGAAAAGTCTGTAGACTTATCTCCAATCATTCTCCAGATACTGTTGCAAGTCCTATAAAGTATATTTATTGATTTTTTGGAATTTTTAGGAAGTGCAGTTAGTGGTAACGACGATCTAACAGCCTCTTTATATTTTTGGCAAAGTGAAAGTCTCATCAAAATAATTTTTTTTACTTTTTCTGGGACCCTTTCAGGTTTAGGATCTATCATTAAATAATTGTTTTTTACCTCCATATCTATCATATCTGAAAAAACATCTATAAAATCAATAGAACCATTCTTGAATAAATCTTTAAAAATATCCATACGAACATCAATATTTTTATCTTGTTCAAAGTCTATCTCGATAGCTCCATGTTCTAGAGCTTCAAAACTCCATCCATCAAAGGGAACGTGTGGAAGCATTGCTTTGACTAAGTCAAATTTGACTTGATTATTATCTGTTTGTTTTTTCATCATTCACATTATTAATTAATTTAATAAATATATATTTACTTATCGCATATATCGCACCAATTGAATATAAATATAATGATTAATAATATTAAAACACTTGCCATAACCTTATAAAATATGTTATTTGGCTATTTCTTAATTATAATAGTTGAAAGTTGCAGTATGTATGTTTCTGTGCGTGACAATAATGTTGACCAAGCTCTAAGAGTATTAAAAAAGAAAATGCAAAGAGAAGGTATGTTCAGAGAAATGAAAAACAGAAGAGCTTATGAAAAACCTTCTGAAAGAAGAGCGAGAGAAATGGCCGAAAGTACTAGAAGAGTAAGGAAACTTATGAGGAAGAGGTTAGAGAGAGAAGGTTACTAAGAGCAAAGTAATACTTTGGCATAACGAAACCGCATAAATAATAATTGCGGTTTTTTTTTGTAAAACTTTATCAATATTTTGTTATTTGATATTAACATATTATTCAACCCATATAATGAGGACATTATATATGATCATTGGAAGTCCAAAAGAAATTTATAAAGGTGAAAATAGAGTTGCAATGACACCTGAAAGTGCAAAGCAACTTCAAAAATTAGGTTATCAATGCCTTTTAGAATCTAACGCAGGTATAAATGCTAATTTTTCAGATAAAGATTATAAAGACGCCGGGGTCAAGATTGTTAAAAATGCTGGCCAACTTTGGAAAGAGTCAGACATTATATTAAAAGTAAGAGGTCCTGAAAAGACAGAGCTTACAAAGGTCAAAGTAAATCAACATATTATAAGTTTTATTTGGCCTGGACAAAACAAACCTTTACTTGAAAATTTAAAAAAGAAAAAGGTAACAGTTCAAGCAATGGATATGATACCCCGAATAAGTAGGGCTCAAAAAATGGATGCCTTATCTTCAATGGCGAATATTGCGGGATACAGAGCTATTATTGAAGCTGGAAACCAATTTGGAAGATTTTTCACTGGACAAATTACTGCTGCTGGAAAGGTTCCTCCTGCTAAAATACTTGTAATAGGTGCTGGAGTTGCAGGACTTGCAGCAATTGGTACCGCTCAGTCCATGGGTGCTATCGTTAGAGCATTTGATGTAAGACCAGAAGTCGCTGAACAAATCGAATCAATGGGAGCAGAATTCCTAATGCTTGATTTTAAATCCGACGGTACTGGCGATGGTGGTTATGCAAAGCCAGCCTCCAAAGAATTTATTAAAAAAGAAATGGAGTTATTTAGAGAACAGGCTCCTGAGATTGACATAGTAATCACTACAGCTCTTATTCCTGGAATGCCTGCACCAAAACTTTGGCCTAAGGAAATGATAGACTTGATGAAACCAGGTTCTGTTGTGGTTGATCTAGCAGCTGAACAAGGTGGGAACTGTGATGTAACCAAGCCAGATAAAATGGTGGAAACAAAAAATAAAGTTAGAGTGATTGGGTATACAGATTTACCAAGTAGAATGGCTGCACAATCATCCAATTTATATTCAACAAATATCCGGCACATGATTGATGATTTAACACCTGAAAAGAATGGTGTTCCAATTACTAATATGGAAGATGATGTAATTAGAGGCGCAACTGTACTTTATAATGGAGAGATAACCTTCCCTCCGCCAAAGCCAAAAATAACCGCTATAGCAAAACATACTAACAAGGAAACAAAACAAAAAACTGTTGAAGAAATTACAAAAGATAAAATAGATGCCGAAAAAAAAGCTGGTAAATTTCAAGTCATGCTTTTAATCATTGGAGCTCTAATAACTTGGTTTATAGGCATTTACGCACCTGCTGATTTTATGCAACATTTTATAGTTTTTATATTATCATGTTTTGTAGGTTATCAAGTCATTTGGAATGTCTCACATTCTCTTCATACACCTCTTATGGCAGTAACAAACGCTATTTCAAGTATTATTATAATTGGTGCTTTATTGCAGATGAAAACTGATAATGATATTGTTAGTATATTAGCATTAGTCTCTATTTTTATCGCAACAATTAATATTGTTGGAGGATTTATGGTTACTAAACGGATGTTAGCAATGTTTCAAAGAAGCTAAGTAAAGGATTTAGAAATGACTATTGGAATATTAACTGCTTCATATATTACTTCTAGTGTGCTTTTTATTCTTGCTTTAGGAGGCTTAAGCAACCAAGAAAAGGCAAAAAGGGCTGTATGGTATGGCATAGTAGGAATGGTAATTGCTGTTGTAGCTACTATCTTTGGTAATCAAGTTTTTTTAACAAAATGGCTTCATTGGTTAATTGGTGCAATAGTTATTGGCTCATTCATAGGAGCCATTGTAGCTAAAAAAGTTCAAATGACAGGTATGCCTCAACTAGTTGCTGCTCTTCATTCTTTTGTAGGATTAGCAGCTGTATTTATTGGGATAAATTCAGCTATGTTGCCACATATAGAAATGTCCTCATCTCAACTAACAATACATAATGTTGAGGTATTTATTGGTGTATTTATTGGTGCAATTACTTTTACAGGATCTATTGTAGCTTTCGGAAAACTATCAGAAATTATTACAGGTAAGGCGCTAGTCTTACCTGGAAGACATGCTTTAAATTTAGGCATGTTGTTTGGATGTTTATTTCTTGGTTATATGTTCCTAAATCATGAAGGTAACTGGACATTAATTATAATGACAATTATTGCCTTTATTATAGGTGCACATCTCGTCCTCGCTATTGGTGGCGCAGACATGCCAGTTGTGGTCTCAATGCTGAATTCATATTCTGGTTGGGCTGCTGCTGCCACTGGTTTTATGCTAGGAAATGACCTTTTAATTGTTACTGGAGCTCTTGTTGGGTCTTCAGGCGCCATACTTTCATATATAATGTGCAAAGCAATGAATAGAAATTTTCTGTCTGTTATTCTTGGTGGGTGGGGTGATACGAGCGGACCTGCTATGGATATAGAAGGCGAAATGAAACAAATAGATACAGAGTCTGTTGCATCTGCATTAAATGAAGCAAATAAAATAATAATTGTTCCAGGTTATGGGATGGCTGTAGCTCAAGCGCAAAGCGCTGTTTCTGAATTAACATCTAGATTAAGAGCAAAAAAGAAAGTAGTTCAATTTGGGATTCATCCAGTTGCAGGTCGTCTTCCAGGACACATGAATGTTCTACTTGCTGAAGCTAAAGTACCATATGACATTGTATTAGAAATGGATGAGATTAATTCTGATTTTCCTGAAACTGACGTTGTCATGATACTTGGAGCAAATGATATTGTAAATCCAGCCGCCCAAGATGATCCCAATAGTCCTATTGCGGGAATGCCCGTTTTAGAAGTTTGGAAAGCTAAACAAGTTTTTATCTCAAAAAGGGGACAAGGTAAAGGATATTCTGGCATAGAAAATCCTCTGTTTTTTAAAGAAAATTCTAGAATGGTTTATGGTGATGCAAAAAAATCTTTAGACACAATATTACAAAATATTAGTTGATAATTATTAACTATCTAAACCTGATTTATTTATAGCCTGATGTTGTCTTTTGGTTAATATCGCTTCATTAAAGTTACCGACTAAATCGTGGAAAATTCTATACCAATTAACTTCAGCTTTTAAATGCATAAAAACTGAGCCTAATCCAACTGCAGCTCTATCCATTAAAACAAATTCTCTAGGGGGCTTTACACCTCCTATCTTTTTTAATTCTTCATGGACTTTTTCTGCAGTCTCTCTTCCATATTGACCTGATTCACTTGGATTAATTAATCTCACTTTATCTTCTAATAAAGGTTGATAAATGAAATTAGCCCATATATTTAATACACTTATCAGTTCTTTTGAAGGATTTTCAAAACCCCATCTTTTATAAGCGTTAACTGCCTGTTCTTCATCTCCATCCCTAAGAGCTTTATATAACTCGATTACACCGGTAACAAAATCTGGTCTAAATATTCTTATGCATCCAAAATCCATTAGATTAACACCACCATCAGGTCTAATTGTGTAATTTCCTAGATGCGGATCACCATGAATAACACCAAATTTATAAAAGGGTATGTACCAAGCTTTAAACATATTCATAGCAACTTGATTTCTCATTTTTATTCCTGAATTATTAGCAATAAAGTCCATAATTTTTACACCATGAACCTTCGTCATAGTAAGAAGTCTGTTAGTAGATAAGTTTTCAATAGGATCTGGTAAAGTGATTTCACTATGGTCTGATAACATGTGCCTGTATAATTTTAAATTTTTAATCTCGTGTGAATAATCAAGTTCTTCTTTTAATCGATCGGATAATTCTTCGTGTATAGCTTCAGTTGATATAGCTGAGTCATACTTTTCATATAATGAAAAAATTAGTTTCAACTGTTTTAAATCAGCTTGGACTGCTGAACCCATATCAGGGTATTGTAATTTACAGGCTAGTTCCTTTCCATCAATACTTTCAGCGAAATGAACTTGACCAAGTGAAGCAGCAGCAGATGCTTGTTTATCAAAATCTTTAAAGTTAGTTAACCAATTCTCACCTAGTTCGGCTTTCATTCTTCTTTTGACAAAAAGCCAACCCATAGATGGTGCATCTGCTTGCAGATGCGATAGTTCATTAACATATTCTTTAGGAAGTGCATCAGGGATGGTAGCTAAAATCTGAGCTACTTTCATTAAAGGTCCTTTTAATCCACCAAGGGCAGCTCTTAAGTCAGAAGCATGTTGCTCCCTATCTATTTTTATTCCCAAATATTTTTCACCCGCCAGCCTAGCTGCTAGCCCTCCCATTGCAGAGGTAACTTTTGCATAACGCCTAAGTCTTCCTCCAGTCATTGAGAAACTAAGTTCATCATGAAAATTATTTTTATTTGTCATTATTATTAAAACTCTATCGGAAATTATTATTTAGTTTTGTAAAGCCTCCAGCTCATCCATTAGACTAGTAATCATGGAAACACCTTTATCCCAAAAACTATCATCATAAGCGCTTAAATTAAATGGTCTTAGTAAATCATTGTGACTTTTTGTTCCGCCTGAAGATAACATCTCAATATACTTTTTTGAAAATTCATCTTTATCACTTTTTTGATAGGCATACCAAAGAGCATTAACTAAACCATCTCCAAATGCGTATGCGTAAACGTAAAATGGAGTGTGTACAAAATGCGGGATATAACCCCATAATACTCTATAATCATTATTAAGGTTTACATATGGTCCAACGGCATGTTTCTGAGTTTCCATCCAAATATCACTTATTTCATCGGGCGTTAATTCAGATTTTATTCTCGCTTCATGGAATTTAACTTCAAATTGATGAAAACCAATTTGTCTGGCAACAGTATTTAACATATCTTCAATTTTACCTGCTAATAATTGTTTTTTTTGTTGTATTGAGCTTTCATCCAATAATTTTCTAAATACTAACATTTCACCAAAAACTGACGCTGTTTCTGCAAGTGTTAAAGGTGTTTCAGCCATTAACAAACCATTTTTAGATGCTAATATTTGATGGACACCATGCCCTAATTCATGGGCCAGAGTCATGACATCTCTTATTTTACCTTGGTAGTTAACTAAAATGTAAGGATGTAAAGAAGGTACTGACGGATGTGCAAAAGCACCCGATGCTTTACCCTGCCTCACACTTGCATCTATCCAGTTATTTTTGAAAAATAATTCTGCCAAATTAGAAATTTTTGGATGAAAGGAAGAGAAAGAATCTAAAATAATACTCTTAGCATCTAACCATTTGATGGTTTTGTCTGATGTTTGAGGTAATGGGGCATTCCTATCCCACCAATCCAACTTGCTTGTACCAAATTGTTTAGCCTTCCATTTATAATATCTATGCGTGAGCTTTGGCATTGCTTTATCGACAGTATTTACAAGTGCATCAACGACTTCATCTTCAACATCATTATCCAAATTGCGGGAAGACATTATCCTGTGAAATCCTCTTTTGTTATCCTCAATATATCTATCTCGGGAAATGACATTCAATATCATTGAGAATGTACGCTTATTTTTATCTAAAACGTCTGAAAGAGATTTACCTGCGATTTTTCTATTTTCTGGATCTTTATCCGATAAAAGATTTAGAATTTCAGCTTCACTTAGTAAATCTTTTCTAAAAGGAAATCGGAGAGCTGCTGAAGTTTCATCAAAAAGTCTAACCCAAGCAGATCTTCCAGTAGCAGATTTTTCAATTAAAATTTCTTCTACTAATGGGTCTAAGAGATATGGATTTCTTTTCCTTAATATATTTAGAAATGGTTGCCATTTTTGGGCACTTTTATCTTTCATCCATTTGTAAATTGTCTTTTCGTCTATTTTTGATAATTCTAATGTGAAAAAAATTAAAGAAGAGAGTATCTCAGTTATTTGGTCTGAAATGGAAGAATTATATCTCGTTATTTCAGGATCCTCCATGTTTGTGGCAAATATTAAGCTGCTGTGCGTTCCTATTTTGTAGATAGCTTCGTTTATTGCTTGATACTTTTCTATACAATTTACAAAATCAGACACGCTTAATTTATTTAGTTTCCCTTTCCAGTTTGTTAAGAAATCATCAGATAACTTTCTAATTTCTTTTATATCTTTTGCAATATTTGGGTCCTTGATATCCTTATATATTTCTGAAAGGTCCCAACTTGGCAACTTATTATTCATTTCATTTATTTTAATTTCATTCATTTTAAATTTAAAACCTCATTCTTATCTATGTTAAAAACTCTTTAATATTTTTAATGATTTCCTCAGGGTTTTCTTCAGCTAAATAATGACCTGTGTCAATTCCATACCCTTTTACTTCGTTAGAGCAATACTCTTTCCATATCGATAAAGGTTCATACCATTGCCCAATCTTACCTTTTTTTCCCCATAAAACCAATATAGGTACACTTATCTTAATTTTATTTTCTCTACTTATTTTATCATCTATTAAGTCAATTGAGGCAGCAGCTCTGTAATCTTCACATATTGCATTTATAGTTTCTGGATTTTTTACACATTCAATATAATCATTCAAAGCTTTTTTTGAAAAAAAATCTTTTTTCTTATTTTCCCTTGATGTATGTGCAAAAAACCACTCTTCAGGTGCTTTATTAATTACAGATTCAGGGATAGGATTTCTCTGTGCAAGCCAAAACCAGTGATAATAACCCATTGCAAAATCCATGTTTATTCTTTCAAAATGCTCAATGGTAGGAATAATATCTAGTAATATCATTTTTAAAACTTTATCTGGAAAATCTAAAGCTAAGCGATGAGCTATTCTTGCTCCTCTATCGTGTGCAATTATGTAAAAAGATATAAAACCTAATAATTTCATAAATTCTAATAAGTCATTGGCCATACTGACTTTTGAATACTCTTTATGGCTTTCTGATAAATCAGGTTTGAATGATTTACCATAACCAGGAATATCTGGACAAATTACCGTAAAATTCTTTAAAATAGCTGGCGCAACTTTATGCCACATTACATGTGTTTGTGGATTACCATGTAACATTAATAGTGGAGGACCACTTCCACCGCTTCTAAATCTTATTGCACCTCTTTTAACTTCTACAAAAGATATTTTTAAATCATTAAAAAAATCCATAATTATATATTGTCCAAAATATTAGTACAAATGTAAAAAAAGCATTAATTACTGAAGTGTGATTTTATTACTATTTAGATATAAGCATAAGATACTTTAATACAATCACAGACTAATAAATTTCTAAATTTTGACTCTTGTTAATATTTATTTATTATAAACTATTTATGGAATAAATATTAACTAAGGCATTGTGCTTTGATGTTATTAAATTCAAGCTTAGTCAAATTTATGGTAGTAGCCATTTTTTTAACAAACCCCTCTGTCGTTTTTGGTAATGATATTGAAAAATTTGCTAACAAACTTTTTAATCATTATAAATATGATGATAAAATTAATAAATATTTAAAATCATTTTTCTCATTTGGAAATACAAAAATTAATAAATCATTAGTAACAAAAAATATATATTCTGATAGCGTTACAAAAAGCTTAAAACATACTTTTAAAGTTAAATCCAAAAATAAAATGATTTATAGTTTTGGAAATGGACAGTCGTTTCAAATGAACCCTTCAAAAGTTAATGATAAAATTATCTACAGCAATTCTCCATTTTCATATTTTGAATTTAAAAAAGACTCTGTTTTATATGGAATCAACATAGATTTTTAATGAGATAATTTATAAGCTTGTTGAAAGACTAAATATTAACCCATTAATTTTATTGAATGATGGTGACCTCGACAGGACTCGAACCTGTTACCTCAAGATTAGGAATCTTGCGCTCTATCCAGATGAGCTACGAGGCCATTTAATTTAGTTAATATCATATAAATTTTTATTATCAACAGTTAGGTTATTCAAAATAATTTTGGTGACTTGATAACTAAAAATTTATATTGTAAATGTTGAACTATTTAGGAATTTAACTCATGAGTATTGATTTAGAACTTAAGGATAAAGTAGCTGTTGTAACTGGTGCAGGTGGTGGTATCGGTCGAGAAATAGCTTTAGCACTAGCTGCAGAGGGAACATCTATAGTTGTAAATGATATAGGAGTTTCATTAACTGGTGAGGGTGGTTCAAATTCTCCTGCAGAAGAGACTACTGGGTTAATTACACAAAAGGGAGGTAAAGCAGTTATTAGTAACGAGAGTGTTTCTACTTGGGAAAGTGCTCAATTGATCATTAAAAAAGCAATAGATGCATTTGGCAAAATTGATATTGTCATTAACAATGCAGGTATTTTAAGAGATACAATTTTTCATAAAATGGAACCATCTGACTGGGAAAGTGTTATTAACGTACATTTAAATGGTGGTTTTTACGTTAGCCGAGCGGCTGCACCTTATTTCCGTGAGCAAAATTCAGGCTCATATGTTCATATGACTAGTACATCTGGCTTAATTGGTAATTTTGGCCAAGCTAATTATTCAGCTGCTAAACTAGGTATTGCTGGGTTATCAAAATCTATTGCATTAGATATGAGTAGATACAACGTCAGATCTAATTGTATTGCTCCTTTTGCTTGGAGCAGAATGACAAACTCAATTCCTTCAACTACAGTGTCCGAAAAAGAAAGAGTCGAAAGACTAAAAAAAATGACTCCTGAAAAGAATGCTCCTTTAGCTGTTTTCTTAGCATCCGCTGCTGCAAAAGAAGTTACTGGACAAATTTTCAGTGCAAGATTAAATGAACTTTTTATATATAATCAAAATAGACCTATAAAAAGTGTTCACTCTGATTCAGGCTGGACCCCTCATGAAATAGCTGAGAGAGCTTATCCCTCACTTAGAAGTTCAATGACACCTAATGATAGGAGTGGTGATGTCTTTAGTTGGGACCCAATTTAAATGACCTAAAAAGATCAATAATCTCTTCCATTGTATCTAAAGTATAATCTGCACCTAGAGAATTTATATCAACGTGTGTATAACCACCATTGACGGCAATAGACTTAATATTTGCAGATTTAGCAGCAGCAATGTCATTAAAAGTGTCACCTACCATAAAAAAAGAGCCATTGATTGGATTAAATTGACTAATTGTTAAGTGAATCATGTCAGGTTTTGGCTTAAGTGGTATATTATCTTGTGCTCCAATGACAACGTCAAAAAACTTATCTAAACTCATCTGTTTAATAAGTTTTTCAGTAACAAATTGCCTTTTATTGGTACATATTCCCATCGGAATTTTTTGGTCATAAAAGTAATTAAGAGCATTCATTACGCCGGGCATTAGAGTACTATATTTATAAGGCTCAATCGAATAATTTTGTCTATAACTTTTAAAGACAGTTTCATACAACTCTTCATTGCCTCCACAATAATCTACAACTTTTTTTGATAAAGATAACATACCTTGTCCGACAAAAGTTTTTAGTTTCTGTTCTGATATATTTGCTAAACCATATTGAGTTAGAGTTTTGTTTATTGCATAATGCATATCTGGAACTGAATGAACTAGAGTCCCATCTAAATCGAAAATTATGTTATAATTTGGATAGCTCATAATTTACGTATGACAACGAAGTGAGGCAATATTTTTTTGATAACTTTTAATATTAGACCCTGAAAAAATAGCGGATCCAGCTACTAATACATTGGCGCCTGCTTTAATTACTTGGGATGCAATTACATTGTTTACACCTCCATCAACTTGAATGTTTATAGGTTTACACGAAACTAGGTCCCTAACAGCTGAAATTTTATCTATTGAAGAATTAATAAATGATTGCCCTCCAAATCCAGGATTAACACTCATAATAAGTATTAAATCAAGTTTTTCTAACAAGAATTCCAATCCGGAAAGAGATGTCCCTGGATTTATAGAAACTCCAGCTTTACAGCCTAAGTTTCTTATTCTAGTTAAAGTTCTATCAAGATGTGGAGTAACTTCCTTATGGACAGTAATCATATCAACACCAGCAGCCACATATTCTTCTAATAAATCATCTGGGTTTGTAACCATAAGATGTGCATCAAAAGGTTTTTTAGAATATGGTCTTATTGATTTAATAATTGGAGGACCAAAAGTAAGGTTTGGTACAAAATGACCATCCATTACATCCAAATGTATCCAATCAGCGCCAGCTTCATCAATCAGTTTAACTTCATTTGCTAATGAACCAAAATCAGCAGATAATATTGAAGGCGCAATAATAACTTCTTTCATTTAATTTATTTCCTTCAAAATTAGAATAGTAACACCAAACTAAATTGTTTTGCTCATAGCCACGGCCGTATCTGACATTCTATTAGAAAAACCCCATTCATTATCGTACCAGCTTAATACTCTTACAAATGATCCACTCATAACCTTTGTTTGATCCATGTGAAAAATTGATGATCTTGAATCATGATTGAAATCACTTGATACAAGAGTTTCATCTGTGTATCCAAGAATGTTTTTAAGTTCATTATTAGTAGCTTTTTTAATAAGATTATTGATTTCATCTACAGAGGTTGATTTCCCAGCATTAAATTTAAAGTCAACAACTGATACATTTTGAGTTGGTACTCTTATTGAGACACCATCTAACTTTCCATTTAATTCTGGTAAAACTAATCCTACTGCTTTTGCAGCCCCAGTTGATGTTGGTATCATATTACCTGCAGCGGCTCTTGCTCTATACATATCAGAATGTACCGTGTCTAGTGTTGGCTGATCACCAGTGTAAGAATGAATTGTGGTCATAAATCCTTGAGAAATTCCTACCCCCTGATTGATAACCATTGCAATTGGAGCTAAACAGTTCGTTGTACAAGAAGCATTAGACACTACAAGGTGATCTTTAGTTAACTTGTTATGATTTACACCATAGACAACAGTCAAATCTGCTCCATTTGCTGGAGCCGAAACTAAGACTCTTTTTGCGCCAGCTTCTAAATGCATTGAAGCTTTTTCACGGCTAGCAAAAATTCCAGTACACTCCATAGCAATATCAACATCAAGTTGTTTCCATGGAAGATCTCTTGGATTTTTGATAGTTGTCACTTTTATTGGTCCTTTACCCACATCAATATTATCGCCACTAACTTTGACATCAGCCGGGAACCTTCCATGCACAGTATCGTACCTCAACAAATGAGCATTAGTTTCAATGGGACCCAAATCGTTAATTCCAACGACTTTAATATCGTCCCTACCAGATTCTATAATAGCTCTTAAAATATTCCTTCCAATTCTACCAAAACCATTAATAGAAACTCTAACTGACATTTTATTTCCTCTCAAAAAATATAATTATTTATTATTACTCAATACCGATATAGCTGGCAACTCTATACCTTCTAACCATTCAAGAAAAGCGCCACCAGCAGATGAAATATATGTGAATGTATCACTAACACCTGCTTTATTTAAAGCAGAAGATGTATCGCCTCCACCTGCTACTGTAATCAAGTTGTTACTTGTAGTTAAATTCGATGCCAGTCTTGCCAATGAAAAAGTACCTTCACCAAAAGGTTCTAATTCAAAAGCCCCAAGTGGACCATTCCACAATAAGGTTTTAATATTTTCAAAAATAAAACTTATTTTTTTGATTGTTTTTGGCCCAACATCAAGTGCCATCATATCAGAAGGTATCATATTTGATGATACGACTTTAGTGTTTCCATTTGTTTCGAAAGTTTTAGACACTACTACGTCAATAGGAAGTATTATTTGACAATTTGTTTTTTTACTTTCGTTCAAAATTGATTGCGCAATATATACAGAATCTTTTTCGAAAAGACTTTTTCCAACATTCAAACCCTCGGCTACAAAAAAAGTATTTGCCATTGCCCCACCAATTATTAAATAGTCCATCTTCGTTATTAAGTACTCAATAATATTTATTTTTGTAGAAATCTTTGCACCTCCAACCAAAGCCGCAACTGGTTTTATTGGAGCACTTAAGACAGATGTTAAGGCTTTGATTTCTTCATCCATCAATTTGCCTGAATATGAAGGTAGAAAATTTGTAATTGCATGCAAACTTGAATGGGCTCTATGAGAACAAGAAAAAGCATCATTTACAAATAAATCACAACCCTCAGATAATTTTTTTGCAAAGCTAAGACTGTTATTTGTTTCTTCTTCATGGAAACGAACGTTCTCAAGTAAAAGAATTTCTCCTTCTTTTAAACTTGTTTTAAAATCTAGAGTATCTTGACCTATACAGGAATCACTAAAGCGAACATTTGTTTCTAAAATATTTGATAAAATTTCTACTAAGGGTTTTAAAGTATATTTTTTATTATATTTTCCATTTGGTCTTCCTAGATGACTACATATAACAACCTTTGCACCAGACGATTTCAAAAAGTTGATGGTTGGTATTACCCTTTCAACACGTGTCTGATCTAAAATTTCTCCATTAGAAATAGGTATATTTAAATCAGTTCGAATCAATATTGTTTTCCCAAATACGTTTTCATTAATTATACTTTTTATCAAAAAGGTCATCTCTATAATTTTTTAATCTGAGTTAAAATTTATTATTGAATAATAGATCTTGCTTGTTCTACTATAGCTTCTGAAGTAATACCAAAGTGTTTATAGAGATCGGGAGCTGACCCTGAAGCTCCAAAACTACTCATACCTATAAATATACCTTTCTCTCCAATATATTTGCTCCATCCCATATCACAAGCAGCTTCAATAGCAATACGAGGACTACTACCTAAAACTTTCCGTTTATAATCGTCATTTTGCTTATCAAACAATTCCCAACAAGGAAGAGAAACAACAGCTACTTTAATACCGTCTTTTTTTAACAAATTAGACGCCTCTATAGCTAATTCAACCTCTGATCCAGTAGCTATGAGAGTTAAGTCTCTTCTTGAAGAAATATCATTTACTAGATAACCACCTCTAGAAACTTTATTTTCAGACGATTTTTCACAACGAAAAGCTTTTAAACCTTGCCTTGAAAGAGCCAAAACTGTTGGGCCGTTAGTTTTTAGTGCTATGTCCCAAGCTTCAGCAGTTTCGACAGTATCAGCTGGTCTTATTAAATTTAGATTTGGTGTAGATCTTAATATAGCTAAATGCTCAATTGGTTGATGAGTTGGCCCATCTTCACCAAGTCCAATAGAATCATGAGTTAAAACATAAATTACCTTCAAAGACATTAATGCAGAAAGCCTAATGGATGATCTCATATAATCACTAAATACTAAAAAAGTTCCCCCATATGGGATGAATCCTTTATGTAGAGCTATACCATTCATTATTGATCCCATTGCATGCTCTCTAATTCCGTAATGAATATAATCACCATAAACTTTACTAGAAGTAACAGTTTTCATTTTACTTGTTTTAGTCAAATTTGATCCAGTAAGATCTGCTGAACCACCAATTGTATTACCTATAACTTGATTTACAATTTCAAGAGTTTTTTGGCTAGATTGTCGAGTAGCTAACTTAGGCATTTCTTGTTTCATTTGTTTTATAAATGAATTGATTTTTTTATCATAAGATTTTGAAATATTTCCACTTATAAATGTCTCAAATCTATTTCTTTTTGGACTGTTTTCAAATTTTCTCTTCCACGTTTTAAATAACTCATGAGACCTAACTGTGGTTTTTCCCCATTCATTAATAATTTCAGAGGGTATTTCAAACGGTTTATTTGTCCACCCTAATGCTTTTCTGGTAGCGTTGATTTCATCTACACCTAGAGGTGCTCCGTGTGTTTTGGAGGTTCCAGCCAAACTTGGTGCACCATATCCAATTGTTGTTTTACAAGCAATCAACGATGGTTTTCTTGATTTTTTTGCATTAACAAGAGCTATTTTAATTTCATTATGGTTGTGACCATCTATTACCTGAGTATGCCAACCCGCAGCCTTAAATCTTGAAATTTGATTAGCAGAATTAGATAAGTTTGTGGAACCATCAATTGAAATATTATTATCATCCCAAAGCACAACTAGCTTTGAAAGTTTTAAATGCCCTGAAAACTCAATTGCTTCATGACTGATTCCTTCCTGAAGGCAACCATCTCCAGCAATTACGTATGTATAATGATTTACTAAATTTGAACCAAACCTGGAGGATAATAATTTTTCACTTAAAGCCATACCTACGGCAGTTGCTAAGCCTTGCCCTAATGGTCCAGTTGTTGTTTCTATTCCTCTTGCGTGCCCAAACTCAGGATGACCGGCAGTATTATAATTTAACTGCCTGAAATTTTTGATACTCTCTATTGGCATATCATCATACCCCAAAAGGTAATGAAGAGCATATAGTAGCATAGATCCATGTCCAGCAGATAAAACAAACCTATCTCGGTCTGGCCAATCTGGTTCTTTGGGATAAATATTTATGAAATCTTTAAATAATACAGTAGCAACATCTGCCATTCCCATAGGCATTCCAGGATGCCCTGAATTTGCTGCTTGTACTGCGTCCATAGATAAGAATCGAATTGCGTTGGCCATTAGAATAGATAATTTTTCTTTTGATTGTAATTGACCTTGCATTAAATATACCCCTAGGAAAACTAGATTAAATAAAAATAATTATTCTTAACACTTATATGTAAAAGATTACATAGAAGTTTTAAAAATTTATTGAAAATCTTTTAGGAATTTTTAAATTCTAAAACCTCTTCAGAAGAACCAAAAATTAAGGGGGATCTCTGATGAACATTTTTAACTTTTACATTTAAAATGTTATCTTTGCCATTAATAGCTTTGCCGCCTGCCTGTTCGACTAAAAAAGCTACTGGGTTTGCTTCATAAGTTAGACGAAGCCTACCTTCTTTGTACTTGATTCGTCTATCAGCTGGATATAAAAATATTCCACCCCTTATTAAAATTCTACTTGCATCAGCAACTAAAGATCCCACCCATCTCATTCCAAAATTCTTTTTTCTTGGGCCTTCATCTCCGTCCTGACAATTTTGAATATATTTTGACGTACGAGGATCCCAAAATCTTTTATAAGCACTATTAATAGCAAACTCAGAAGTGGTTTTAGGAATTATTATTTTTTCATCTATTAATGTAAAAATTTTGTTACTTTCATCTAATGCGAAGAGAGCTGTACCCTTTCCTACTGTTATAAACAAAGTTGTTTGTGGACCATAAACAAAAAATCCAGATGATTTTTGTTTTTTGCCTTCTTGGTTAAAAGCACTATCTAAAGGCAAATTATTTTTTGACATTATTGAGAAAATCGTTCCTATGGATACGTTAACATCGATATTGCTAGAACCATCCAGCGGATCTGCGAAAACAATTAAGTTATTTTTGTTTTTAAAATTAAGATATCCTTCTTGTTCTTCAGAGGCATAAGCTGAAACAGGTGACATTTTCATAAAATTAACGAGTATCTCATCAGACAAAATATCTAAAGGTTTTTGAATGTCTCCATGAAAATTTTTAGTTTTAAAAATAACTGAGTCAGTACCATTTTTTTTAACTTTTTTTATAGCTTTTGATATTTGTATTGCGGCTTTTGCAAGATTTTTTAAAACTAATATTAAATCTTTTTCTTTACAATTTTTTGATAAATAATCGTCCAAAAACATTTTGGTAACACTCCCTCATAATTTTTTAAACTCTAATCCTAAAATATTGAAACAAACTAAAATTATATGTAAGTTAATTCAAAGATAGTTAATTATAATTGGTTTGTGAATGCTTCAAAAAAAACTGCATATACCTCTTAACCTTCCATTAACTTTAAATGATGAGATTGAAGTAAACGAAGCTATCACAAACCTTATTAAAAGTATTCAAAACTGTAATAAAATCGGAGCAAAATCCACTTTTATAATGTATGAAGACTTTTTTAGCAAAAAAACCTCTAAATATATAAAAAATAATTTAAATTTTTTTCTAAAAAATATTATTCCTATTATTTTTCAATCAAGACATAAAAAGGAAGGATTATATCAACTTTTAAGATTGGTTGACAACATAGTTTTTAATTTTTCGTATATTGATGCTCTAAAAACTAATATGTTTATATATAAAAATTTGTCAAAAGTTTTATCTTTCTCAGGGCATATAACCAATGTAGTTTCTAAAGACGTAAAACTTTTAGAAATTCTTCAGCCAGATTATGGCTTTAGACTAAATGGTAATAAGACGTTTTATAAAAATAGTTTTGAGAAAATAGGAACAAGTAATTTTAATGAAGAAGTTTTACTAGATACACTCAGAAGAACTCACAGATTACTAAAGTTTCAAATTTTGTTTGCTCTAATTAATAATGACATAGATGTCAAAAGAGCTGCTACAGAGTTTTCGTTATTAGCAGAAGCTACCATAGACTTTTCATTACAAGTAATAAACAAAAAGAATTTAATTGAGCATAACCTAGTTTGTAAAGACTTTAGTATTATTGCATATGGTAGATTTGGAACTAATTCAATGACTGCTAATTCCGATGTTGATTTAGTGTTTGTATACGGAGGCAAATTTCAGAAGAATATATATATAGGTATTTTTAAACAGCTCATAAAAATTTTATCTACAAAAACTACAGAAGGTTATATATACGAGGTTGATACTAAGTTAAAACCTTCAGGTAAATTTGGTCCTGTAGCATGTACTTATGAAAACTTCCAAAAATATCACGAAATAGAATCATTTGCTTGGGAAAAGATTGCTCTCAAAAAAGCAAGAGTAATTAATGATGGTACATTTAGTAAAAAAGTTAAAAACTTAATAGATAAATTAATGGCAATACCTATTTCAGATAGCGATATAACTGAAGAAATACATAAAATGAGAATTAAGAAAAATGAAAATGAAAGCATACCAAATGGTTTCAAAAAAAAGAGTCCCGCCAATTGGTTTGAAACTAAATACGTTGGTGGCGGACAGAGAGATTTAGAATTTTTAATGTATTTTTATAGAAACAAAACAGATTTAATCCCAAGATATGAAATTGACAAAAACAAATTATTTTGTAAAAAAATGGAAAATGTTTTTTTTAAAACTGATCAGATAGTTAATATTTGTTTTTTTGATAAAAAACAAAGTCACCTACCTAATGACGCAATTAACATATTAATAAAAGAAGTTAATGTAAAAGATTTAGGCTCGTTAAAATCTATGATAATTCAAGGTAAAATTGAAATATTTAAATTATTAAATCAAATTTTAGAATCTAAATTAATTAAATAATCTACGTTTTACAACTTAATAAATTAAATATTTTATGCCTAAAATTTATGCACGTATCCTATTATCATTAAAATATGTTTATTTTTTAATCCTTTTTTGTAAGTAACTATTGCTATCTACTATTCCTAATTTTCTACCAGGCTTTAAATTGTGTAATTAAAATATTAAAAACAAAATGGAGATTTAATATGTCTAATATATTCAGGTTATTTTTATTAATACCTGCAACAATTTTAGGTTTCATGGGTGTTGCTTCAGCAGCTCCAGATGCCGAAACAGCATATATTTTTAACTCATTCTCTTTTCTTGTCCATGGTTTTCTTGTAATGCTTATGGCCGCCGGTTTCTGCATGCTTGAAACTGGGTTAGTTAGAGCTAAAAATGCTGTTGTACAATGTGCCAAAAACATAGGTTTATATTCAATAGCAGGTATTATGTTTGCAGTTGTTGGTTATAACCTTATGTATATGGATGTATCTGGCTTTATGGGTTCATTTGCGGTCTGGGGTCCAGGTGACGGTGAAACTTTTGGTGGTGAAAATGATGCAACATACTCATCAGGTTCAGATTGGTGGTTTCAAATGGTTTTCTGCGCAACTGCTGCTTCAATAGTTAGTGGTGCTGTTGCTGAAAGAGTTAAATTAAAAGCATTTTTGATATTTGTGGTTGTTCTCTGCGGATTTATATATCCAATTCAAGGATCTTGGTCCTGGGGTGGGGGATATTTAAGTGAAGCAGGGTTTCTTGATTTTGCTGGTTCATCAATTGTGCATGGTGTAGGAGGTTGGGCTGCATTGACTGGCGCAATTATACTAGGTGCAAGAAAAGGTAAATATTCAGATGATGGTAGTGTCAATCCTATGCCTGGTTCCAACCTACCACTAGCTACATTGGGTACATTTATCTTATGGTTCGGTTGGTTTGGTTTTAACGGTGGCTCTCAACTAGCGATGGGTAGTGGTGCTGATGTTGCTGCTATTTCTAATATTTATATAAACACTAATTTAGCTGCAGCTGGTGGTGTAGTAGTTGCTCTTATACTGACCATGATGTTTTACAAAAAAACTGATTTAACCATGGCGTTAAACGGCGCATTAGGTGGTTTAGTTGCTATAACAGCAGAGCCTTTAGCTCCATCCCCAATGTTGGCTATATTTATTGGTGCTGTTGGTGGCGTTATAGTTGTATTAACCATCCCATTACTCGACAAGTTGAAAATAGATGACGTCGTAGGTGCTATACCTGTTCATCTATTTGCTGGTATTTGGGGAACTATAGCCGTAATATTGTCAAACTCAGATGCAACCTTAGGCGCTCAATTATATGGAATATTTGCAATTGGTGCATTTACAATAATAGCGTCAGGTATAGTTTGGTATATTATTAAACTTACAATAGGTATTCGGGTTTCTGAAGAAGAAGAACTTGAAGGTGTAGATTTAGCTGAGGTTGGTATGGAAGCATATCCAGACTTCAAAAAATAAAATTACAATATATTATAAAAAAAGGAGGAAGCAGTTCCTCCTTTTTTATATTCCCAACGATCCATAACTCTGTGCTATCCTTCTAATGGAAACCATCATAGCGGCCGTTCTTAAATCTGGTATATCTTCATTGGAATTCCATACATCACTGATAACATTATATGTTTCTATCATGGTATCTTCTAATCCAGATCGAACTAGATCTAATTCAGATAAGCCCTGAATAGATTTTGATTTAAATTCCGAAGGAAATTTGTTTCCTGTCATACTTTCAATTCCACTGACAAGCGCAGAAACTTGATTTTCTTGAGCCCTCCTTTGCAATCTTCCCAACCTTATTCTGCTTAAATTTTTAATCCATTCAAAATAGCTTACAGTAACACCTCCTGCATTAGCGTATAAATCTGGTATGATTATTACACCTCGTTTATTAAGTATATCATCTGCACTTGATGATACGGGGCCATTCGCAGCCTCTACAATAAGGGGTACTTTGATGCGATTAGCATTTTCTTCATTAATAACTAATTCCATAGCTGCGGGTATTAAAATATCTGCTTGTTCCTCTAGTATTTCAGCTCCAGCTTCAATGAAACCATTAAAGCCCTTGATTGTACCTTTTTCAATAAGATGTTTTTTTAAAGATGAAACATCTATTCCTTTATGATTAATAATTGATCCGTCGCGTTCAATTACGTGTGTAACTCTTGCACCATCCTCATTGGACAAAAATTTTGCTGCATAATACCCAACGTTTCCCAGGCCTTGTACAATTATTCTTTTACCTTTTAATCCGGGGGTCAAACCAGTTTTTTTGACATCATTATCGTTTTGGAAAAATGCTTTCAGAGCAAACTTAACCCCCCTTCCTGTAGCCTCAGTTCTTCCAGAAATACCTCCTTTATTTACAGGCTTTCCAGTAACACAAGCCCATGCATTAAGATCAGTTGGATTTAGTCTACGATACTCATCTGCCATCCACGCCATTTCACGTTCTCCAGTACCAACATCAGGAGCTGGCACGTTTTGGGATGGGTGTATTAAATCTCTTTTAGCTAATTCTTGGGTGAATCGTCTTGTTATTCTTTCCAGCTCTTCTTCGGACCATTTTTTAATGTTAATTATAAGGCCACCTTTAGAACCACCAAAGGGAACTTCAACTAAAGCGCATTTATAGGTCATCAATGCAGCTAAAGCCTCAACCTCTTCTTGATTTACAGCTAAGTCGTATCTTATACCGCCTTTTACAGGTTCAAAGTGATCAGAGTGAACTGAACGAAAGCCAGTGAATGTATGAACAGTGCCTCTTAACCTCACGCCAAATCTTACTAAGTAAGTAGCATTAGCCAGCATTATTTGATTAGCTAAATCTTCAGAAAAAGCTTCTGAACCATCAATTTTTTGAATATATCGACTTGCTTTTTTAAAATTAACTTCAATTGAGTTTAAAAATGCATCGCTGGCCATTATTTTTTCAACCCTTACGGATTGCCCCCTGTACTAAGTTTAAAGAATATATAAAAACCCAGAAATAACCTTTACATAAAAAGAAAAAAGTTAAAAGGAGTAAGGCTTAGCTATTTTAAACTTGAAAAAAATTAAATTTTATTCATTTTAAAATCTTGTATAAAAATACAAATAACTAAATAGAATTCAAAATAGTCAGGAAAGAATATGTTTTCAAATTTAAAAACTGCAATTCAAAAAGTTACTTCTAAAGATACAAAAGTGGATGAATACCAAGGAGAAGATATTCAAGCAGTAATAGTGTTATTACTAGAAGCGTGTCAAATTGACGGAGAGACTGATAAAGTTGAAATCGGTTACATCACAAATTTATTAATTAATAAATTTAACTTCACACAAATTGAGGCTAAGGAAAACATAAAAAAAACTCTAGACAATAGTAATGAAAGAATTGAAATATTTTCTCAAATAAAAGTTATTTTAAATGAAATGGACCACTATGAAAGAATTGAAGTAATCGAAATGATGTGGGGAGTAATATTGTCAGATGGAGTTATTGATGATTTTGAAGCCAATCTAATGCGTCGTATGAACGGTCTTTTATATATTTCTGGTGTAGAAAGTGCTAAAGCAAAAGAAAGAGCATCAAATCAATTTAAATAAAATTTATACGTGTGAATAAAATAAAGTTATGTTTTAATCTAATAGAATTTGTTATGGGGGCTTTATTTATATGTTTTTTCATTCAATGAACTTTTCTATAGGTAAGGATAATGAAGTATTAAGAGATACTGTTCATAAGTTTGCACAAAATGAGATAGCTCCAATTGCACATCAAATTGATAAAGAAAACTGTTTTCCTAATCATCTGTGGAAAAAGTTTGGTGACCTTGGTTTATTAGGAATTACTGCTTCATCAAATTATGGTGGAAGTGACATGAGTTATTTAGCCCATTGTATTGCCATAGAAGAAATAAGTAGAGCGAGTGCTTCAGTAGGTCTGTCTTATGGCGCTTTTTCAAACTTATGTGTAAATCAAATTAATAGAAATGGAAATGAGGAACAAAAACAAAAGTATTTGCCCGAGCTTTGTTCTGGCGAAAAGGTTGGAGCCTTAGCTATGAGTGAGAGTGGATCTGGGTCTGACGTTGTTTCAATGTCTCTTCATGCAGAGAAACAAGGTAATAAAACGTATTTACTTAATGGATCCAAAATGTGGATTACCAATGGACCTGATGCTGATACTTTAGTGGTATATGCAAAAACTAATCCCTTAAAAGGATCAAAGGGTATAACAGCTTTTATAATAGAAAAAACAATGGCAGGTTTTTCTACTGGAAAAAAATTAGATAAATTAGGCATGAGGGGTTCTAATACTGCTGAACTTATTTTTAAAAACTGTCCTGTTCCTGAAGAAAATATTCTAGGTGAAGAAGGAAATGGCGCAGCTGTTTTAATGAGCGGCTTGGACTATGAAAGGGTTGTTCTTGCTGCAGGACCTTTAGGAATTATGGCAGCGGCAATGGATGTAGTTGTTCCATATATTCATGAAAGAAAACAATTTGGAAAATCAATTGGTGAATTTCAAATAATGCAAGGCAAAATAGCTGACATGTATACGACTATGAACGCTTGTAGATCTTACGTTTATGAAGTTGCTAAAGCATGTGACAGAGGAGAAACTTCTAGAAAGGATGCTGCTGGTTGTATTTTGTATTCTGCAGAAAAAGCCACTCAAATCGCTCTTGAAGCAATTCAGGCACTAGGTGGAAATGGATATACTAATGACTTTTCAGCTGGAAGATTACTTAGGGACGCTAAATTGTACGAAATTGGAGCAGGGACTTCCGAAATTAGAAGGATGCTGATTGGTAGAGAATTGTTTTCGGAAACTATTAAATGACAAGACTAAAATCTCAAATAAACGTAAAAGATACGAACTTTCAAAAAAATAAAAAAAAACTCGAAGTTGATCTCAAATTAACTCGAGAAGCTGTCGATTTTGCAATGAACGGTGGTGGTCAAAAATTAAATGAGCGTCATCAAAAACGAGGAAAGATGTTACCTAGACATAGGGTATCAAAGCTTTTGGATCCAGGAAGTTCATTTTTAGAAATAGGGTTAACTGCAAGTTATAATATGTACGATAATGCTTGTCCTGCTGGCGGAATAATAACTGGAGTAGGTCAAATTCATGGTATAGACGCAATGATAATATGCAATGACTCAACTGTAAAGGGCGGAACCTACTATCCTATAACTGTAAAAAAACATCTTCGGGCTCAAGAAGTTGCTCTGGAAAATAAATTACCTTGTATTTACTTGGTTGATTCTGGCGGGGCAAACCTACCAAACCAAGATGAAGTTTTTGCTGATAGAGAACACTTTGGAAGAATTTTTTTTAATCAAGCCAACATGTCCTCAAAAAGTATACCCCAAATTGCAGTTGTTATGGGAAGTTGTACAGCAGGTGGAGCCTATGTCCCTGCGATGTCAGACGAAACAATAATTGTAAAAAATCAAGGAACTATTTTTTTAGCAGGCCCACCTTTAGTTAAAGCTGCTACAGGCGAATTAACCAATGCAGAAAGTCTTGGTGGAGGCGAGGTTCATACAAAAATTTCTGGTGTTGCCGATTATCTTGCTGATAATGATGAACATGCTCTAGCTATAGCTAGGCAATGTGTAAAAAACTTAAATATAAAAAAGAAGAATGAAACTCTTTCAAATTTTGAACTACCACTTTATGACCCTCAAGAACTTCTAGGAATAGTACCCGCAGATAGCAAAACATCTTATGACGTAAAAGAAATAATAATGAGAATTTTTGATGGATCTGAATTTAACGAATTTAAACATAATTTTGGTAAAACTTTAGTAACTGGTTTTGCAAAATTAAAAGGGCAAACCTGCGGTGTTATAGCTAATAACGGAGTTTTGTTTTCTGACAGCGCTCTGAAAGGTACACACTTTATTTCATTATGTAGTCAAAGAAAAATTCCATTAATTTTTTTGCAAAATATCACTGGCTTCATGGTGGGGGAAAATGCAGAACATGGAGGAATTGCAAAAAATGGTGCAAAATTAGTTAACGCAGTTGCAACTTCTAAAGTTCCAAAAATAACACTTTTGATAGGAGGTAGCTTTGGAGCAGGTAATTATGGAATGTGTGGCAGAGCTTTTGCACCAAGATTTTTATGGACGTGGCCTTGTTCAAGAATATCGGTAATGGGCGGGGAGCAAGCTGCAAGTGTTTTAGCTCAATTAAAAAAGAATAACACACTTAAAACTAATGGTGAATGGAATAAAAAAATTGAGGATAAATTTAAAAGGCCGATATTAGAGCAATTTAATAATCAATCACACCCTTTATATGCCTCTGCTCGTATGTGGGATGATGGGATTATAGATCCTACCAAAACACGTGATATTTTATCCGCAAGTATTAGCATTACAATGAACCAAAATATTGAAGACACCAAATTTGGTATTTTTAGAATGTAGCAAGAAACAAAATGTCTATTCCAAAAATAAAAAAACTATTAATTGCAAATCGAGGTGAAATTGCCTGTAAAATTATACGGTGTGCAAGAAAAATGAAGATTCCTACAGTTGCAATTTATTCAGATGAAGATATCAACTGTTTACACGCAAAGCTTGCAGATCAAGCAATCAACATACCAGGATCACAAGTTTCTGAAACATATATGAATAGTGAAGTAATCATTAAAATTTGCAAAAAGTGTAAAATTAACGCAATTCATCCAGGTTATGGTCTTCTGTCTGAGAATGCTGATTTTGTAGAATTGGTTGAAAGAAATAACATTATCTTTATAGGCCCTAGCAGCAAAATTGTAAGAAATATGGGTGAAAAGGATAAAGCTAAATTAATTATGGAAAAAGTAGGAGTTCCAGTTGTTCCAGGGTACCACGGGAAAATTCAAGACAAAAAATTTCTAGAGCAAACTGCTAAAAAAATTGGTTATCCAATACTAATAAAAGCTCGAGCTGGTGGTGGTGGTAGAGGCATGAGAATAGCTGAAACTTCAACAAACTTTTTATCTGCACTAAAAGAAGCTTCTAGTGAGGCAAAAACAAATTTTAAGGATAAAAAATGTTTACTTGAAAAGTATATACGAAAAGCACGTCACATTGAAATTCAAATTTTCGGTGATAAGTATGGTAATGTAATACATCTATTTGATAGAGATTGCTCATTGCAAAGACGCCAACAAAAAATAATAGAAGAAGCCCCTTGTCCAGAATTAAATAATGACATTAGAACTTTTCTAGGTGATTTGTCTGTGAAAGCAGCAAAATCAATTAGATATGAAGGGGCAGGCACTATTGAGTTTATTGCTGATATTGAAAACGGCATTGATAAAAATAAAATATACTTTATGGAGATGAACACAAGAATTCAAGTTGAACACTCAGTCACTGAAGCTGTAACTTCAACCGACTTAATTACATGGCAACTTGACATTGCTAACGGCAACAAAATCTCTAAATCACAAAAAGATATAATTTTAAAGGGGTGGTCCATTGAAGCAAGATTATATGCAGAAAATGTAAATAATAATTTTTTACCTCAAAGCGGCCTAATACATCATTTTAATTTTCCTAAATTGTTAAAACATCCAAACTGTATTGTAGAAACTGGTACGCAAGAAGGAGATAATATTACGCCATTTTATGACCCAATGATTGCAAAAATTATTTCATTTGGGAAAGATAGAAATGAAGCGATAAAATACCTTGAGAATTTTCTTATTGATGTTGAAATTGGAGGTATAAGAACAAATTTAAATTTGCTAAAAAAATTGATTAATAACAAACATTTTATTAAAGGAAATATAAGTACTAAATTTGTAGAGAATAATTTAAAGGACTTTGTTGATAATGAGTTTGATCCATATTATCTGGCTCTAGCTGGTATTGTTATCTTTAACGAAACTATATCCGGACAACAATCAAATTGGTATATGTGGAAACCAAGTGAGTACCCTTTGAATATAACTATTCAGGATAGCATCCAACAATTAAAAATTTGTCAGACAAACATCAACGAATATGAAATCAAGGTAAATAGCTTTAAGTATTTATTCACTTCTGTAAAGATACATAAATCTTCACTTAAAGCTAAATTGGATGGTCGAAATTTAAACCTTAATTACAAATTAACTATAGATAAACATACTAATAATAAATTTTTTACAATCTTCACTAAAGATAATACCTATGAAGTTATTGTTTTAGATGCTTTATCGCCGAAAGAAAACAAAGATGAATTTTCTGAAGATGATATAATAGCACCAATGCATGGACTAATAAAATTTAAAAAAATTAGAGAAAACTCAAAAGTGAAAAAAGGTGACGTTTTGTTAAATTTAGAAGCAATGAAAATGGAGTATTCACTTAATTCACCACGTGATGGTATTATAAATAAAATTTATGTTAAAAATGGTCAACAGGTAACTGAAAAAATGAAACTTTTAAGTTTAAAAAAATAACATATCTCAACGGTTAGAAAAATGAATAATTTTATTAATATTTTTGAAATGAGTCCCCGAGATGGGCTTCAAAATGAAAAGATTTTCATTTCTACTGAAGATAAAATAAAATTTATAAATAAACTATCAAGTTGTGGTTTTAAAAAAATTGAAACATCTAGTTTTGTTAGTCCTAAATGGGTTCCTCAATTATCTGATGCTTTAGAAGTCTTTAGAGGTATCAATAGAGTGGAGGAAATAAAGTATACCGCCTTAACTCCTAATGAGAAAGGATTTGACAATGCTTTAGAAGCAAACGTAGATGAAGTAGCGATTTTTACCGCCGCTTCAGAGACATTTAACAAAAAAAATACTAATTGTGATATTAATACAAGCCTAAATCGTTTTAAGCCAATTATCCAAAAAGCTTTGATAAACAAAGTTCCTGTTAGAGGTTACATTAGTTGCATTTCTCATTGTCCATATGAAAATTATGTTGATCCAAAAAAAGTTGGAGAAATAGCGAATAAATTAATAAAAATGGGTTGTTATGAAGTTTCTCTTGGAGACACAACTGGAAAAGGAAGTTCTGAACAAACGTCAAAAGCTATTGAAGAATGTTTGCAATTTTTAACACCAGATAAGTTAGCAGGTCATTTTCATGATACATTTCAAAATGCATTAAATAACATAAAAATTTCTTTAGAATACGGAATTAAAACCTTTGATTCTTCAGTTGGTGGATTAGGTGGATGTCCGTATTCACCAGGTGCGAAAGGTAATGTTTCTACAGAAAAAGTAAATGATTTATTACTATCAATGGGATATGAAACAAATCTTAATATCGCAAAAATTAAAGAATGTAATAAGATTGCGTTAAACCTTAAAGAACACGGAAGCTATGAATAAAAACACAAAACAAACAATCATTTTACGAAAAAATGACAATGGTGTTTCTAAAATAATATTAAATCAACCAGAAAAACATAATGCTTTATCACCGATAATGATTAAAGAACTCTCAGACGGCTTTGATGAATTGAAAGAAGACCCCAATACAAAAGTTTTGATTATATCTGCCAAAGGCAAATCTTTTTGCGCTGGTGGTGATTTAGACTGGATGAAGGAACAAATATTTTCAGACAGAAAAACAAGAATTGAAGAAGCTCAAAAATTGGCCAATTTATTATACAAAATGTACCAATTTCCTAAACCTCTCATAGCACAAGTAGAAGGAAATGCGTTTGGTGGAGGAATAGGTATTATTTCTGTTTGTGATGTTGCTATATCTATAGAAAATATTAAGTTAGCTTTAACAGAAGCGAAGCTTGGATTAATACCAGCTACAATTAGTCCCTATGTTATTTCAAAAATTGGATCAAGTAATGGCATAGATTTATTTACAAGTGCCCGTACTTTTTATCCTCCAGAAGCAAAAAATATAGGATTAATCAAATCTTTTTGTAACGAAGAAAGTATAGACAACATTATCAACGAAGAAGCACATTCTATTCTCATCAATGGTCCCACGGCAGTAATAGCATCAAAAAATCTTGTAAGAAACTTATCTTCTAAAATTGACGAAAATACTATTAAATTTACAGTTGAAGCCCTAGCAGATGTATGGGAAAATCCAGAATCTATTGAAGGAATTAGTGCATTCTTTGAAAAAAGAAAACCAAATTGGATAATGGAGAAATAATTGGCTTATATATTAAAGCAAGGTCAAAAACAAAATTTAACAAAATTAAATCTTGGGTATAAAGGTAAGAAGGATGGTGAAGACCAAGTCAAAAATTATTTGGATATTGTTAATGAGAAAATTGGTTTTATACCAAACGTACTAGCTGCATTTGCAAAATTTCCAAAACAATTTGAGGGTTTTACTAAATTATATAATTCTTTAATGTTAGGTGAGTCTGGTTTAACAAAATTAGAAAGAGAAATGATTGCAGTTACAGTATCGTCAGAAAACCATTGTTTCTACTGTTTGGTAGCACATGGATCTGCAGTTAGAGAACTCTCAAATGATCCACAATTAGGAGAACGAATAGCTGCAAATTTTAGATCTGCAGAACTACCACAGAAACAACTTGAATTGCTTAATTTTGCTAAAAAGTTAACTAAAGATCCATCAGAGATATCTGAAAGCGATAGAACAAAGTTAAGAGAAGTAGGATATACTGATAGAGATATTTGGGATATAAGCGCTATAGTTGGTTTCTTTAACATGACTAATAGATTAGCTTCTGCAACTGAAATGGAGCCCAACGACAACTATCATAATATAGCAAGATAAAATTAATGTCTTTTAATCTAAACCAAACACAGTTATCAATTATTGATTCAGTTCAAAATATTATGAAAAACTTTGATGATGATTACTGGCTTCAATGTGATAAAGAAAGTAAATTTCCTCATAAATTTTATGAAGAGATAGCTAGTGGAGGATGGTTAGGTATATGTATGCCCAAGCAGTTTGGTGGTACTGCGTTAGGTGTAAGTGATGCATCTATTTTTATGCAAAAAGTTTCTGAAACTGGTGGTGGCATGGCAGCAGCCTCTTCTATACATATAAACATTTTTGGGCCACATCCAATTGTGGTCTACGGTAATAATGAGCAAAAAAAGAAATGGTTACCCCCTTTGATTTTAGGAAAAGAAAAAACTTGTTTTGGAGTAACCGAACCAGACGCCGGATTGGACACAGGTAAATTAAAAACATTTGCAAAAAAAATTAATGGTGGATATCTGGTTAATGGACAAAAGATTTGGACATCAACAGCTAAAATTGCTGATAAAATCCTCTTATTGGCACGAACTATTCCCGTTGAGGAATGCAAAAAGAACACTGATGGTCTGACTTTATTTTATACTGAATTAGATAGAAAAAAAATTGAGGTTAAAGAAATCTCCAAAATGGGCCGAGCAGCTGTAGATAGTAACCAAATATTTATTGATAATCTAGAGGTCCCTGATTTTGATAGAATAGGTGAAGAAGGCAAGGGATTTCAATATATACTTGATAGTCTTAATCCAGAAAGAATATTAATTGCTGCTGAGGCATTAGGTATAGGAAAAAATGCTTTATCTAGAGCTGTAAAATATGCAAGTGAGAGATTTGTCTTTGGCAGACCTATTGGCAAAAATCAAAGTATTCAACATCCATTAGCAGAAAACTGGATTGAATTAGAAGCGGCAGAACTACTTATTTCAAAAGCTGCACATCAATACGATAATGGAAAAAATGCGGGTGGTATGGCAAATGCTGCAAAATTCTTTGCAGCTGAAGCTGGTTTTAAGGCTGCCACTCAAGCAGTGATTACTCTTGGAGGAATGGGTTATGCAAAAGAATATCATGTGGAAAGATTATTAAGAGAATCTTTAATTCCAAAATTAGCTCCTGTAAGCGCTCAAATGATTTTGAACTATATTTCAGAACGTGTGCTCGGATTACCAAAATCATATTAAAAAAAAGTGAATAAATGACATATCAAAACAATATTTTCGTTTCTGCTTTAAATGGCATAAAAGTTTTAGACCTTACAAGGGTTCTTGGGGGGCCATATGCAACTCAAATACTTGCAGACCATGGTGCAGAAGTAATAAAAATTGAATCAAAAATTGGTGATGAGGTAAGGGGTTGGGGACCTCCATTTATTAACGAAATGGCTTCATATTTTATAAATGTAAATAGAAATAAAAAGTCTGTTGCTGTTGATTTAACCAAAGAAGAAGGTAGAAATATAATTCTAGAGCTTCTTAAAACTTCAGACGTTATTATTGAAAATTTTAAAACTGGGACAATGGAAAAATGGAATCTTGGTTACAAAGATGTTTTAAAAGAAAAATTTCCTAAGTTAATTCATTGCCGAATATCTGGTTTTGGAGCAGAAGGACCTTTAGGAGGAGCTCCTGGATACGATGCAATTGTTCAAGCTATGACTGGAATGATGTCTATCAATGGACATCCAAATGGAGGAGATGTAAGGGTCGGTGCGCCAGTAGTTGATATGGGTACAGGGTTGTACGCTACGATTGGAATATTAATGGCACTCCAAGAGAGACAAAAATCAGGACTAGGTCAATTTATCGATATGTCTCTTTATGATTCCGCACTAGCATTAATGCATCCTCATACAGGAAATTATTTTTTGTCCAAAAAACCTGGTAAAGCTACAGGTAATGCTCATCCAAATATTGCGCCTTATGATAAATTTAAAACTGCAACTAATGAAATTTTTATGGGAATTGGGAATGACGCAGGATTTGCAAGATTATGCAAAGCTCTCAAAATAGATCACCTCATTACAGATGAAAGATTTCTTTCAAACGGCGATAGAGTTAACAATAGAGAAGACTTAACTAAATATTTAGAAGATGCCTTAAAGAATGTAGATGGTGTAGAATTTTCTGAAAAGCTATTATCTGCTGGTGTTCCTGCGGGGCCTGTAAGAAATATTGAGGAAGCCCTAAATCATCCTCAAACTTTAGAAAGAAATATGACGATTAGTAAAGAAGATTATACAGGTATCTCGTCACCCATAAAATTTAGTCGATCTAAATCAGTTGGCGTTAAACATAAACCTCCTTTGATTGGTCAAAATACTAAGGAAGTTTTGAAAGACGCAGGATATAGCGAGGAAGAAATTCAAGAAATGTTATCAAATCAGATAATATTTGAAAAAAAATAATTCTTATTTATATAGTCTATTAAAGTAATGATCTCTTAAATGATGAGTATGTTGCAAGATGTCTTTTTGATCAAATCTGTTATTTGAAAATAATAAGAATGCGTCTAAAGCTTGAAAAATAAAAAGGTCTATTCCTGAAATTAATTTAGATCCTACAAGTTCACCTTTCTTAAGAAAAATAGTTTTTGCTGGCGTATATACAACATCATATAGCCATTGATATTTTTTTATTTCTAAATTGCCTAATGAACAACCAGGAAAATCATAGTGACCCAAAGGAGTACAGTTTATTATTCCATCGAAACTTGATATAGCACTCTCTAATTTTTTATGATTAAGTAGTTTACAATTTATTTTTAGTTCTTTTAATTCTCTGAGTAGTTGCTCTCCTTTTAGATTGTCAGTATCTAGTATATGAAGTTCTAAAACTCCTAGTGAGGATAATGCAAAGGAGATAGCTCTTCCAACCCCACCAATTCCAATAATAAGAATTTTCCCTGGTTTCTTTTTTTTAAAATGAAAATCATAACTTTTTATAAAACCAGAATAATCTGTATTATGAGCAACAATATTTTTTTGGAAAATTAATGTGTTAGCTGATTTTACATTAAAGGCACTTTCGTAAACTTTATCTGCAAATTTAATTACTTTTTCTTTGAAAGGAAAAGTAATATTTACTCCACTAAAGCCACTCATTTTTAACTCTTTTAGTAAGTCGGAGAGATAACTTTCTTTTTTTGACTTTAAGTCAAACAACTCATAGCTAACAGAAACTCCAAATAGCTTTCCTAAATGTTTATGAATGTCAGGAGCTTGAGATGTTGCTATGTTATATCCTATTAATCCTAATTTCATAAGATTAGGAACGCTTTTCAAGTAGACGAACAGTTATAGTTCCGAACCATCTTTCTAAATTCATTCTTACTGGTAAAATTCGCCCATATACAGTTCTCCCAAAAAAAAGTTTAAAATCTGTGAATTTATCGTCTATTGGGTTCCAATTAGTTTTCAACCTATGACCTCCCAAAGGCAAAATCTTTAAGCCACAAATCAAAACGTCTCCTTTGAAAGATTTAGGCCTATCATTTTCAATAAAGCTATTTCCTAAAGTTTTTGTTTTAAGATCATACCTTCGTCTACCATCAAAGATTTTAAAGCTTGTATCACATTTATTCTCAAATCTTATTCTTTCAATTACGTTTAAAAAGGCTGTTATCGGGTCTATTACGTTAATTAGACTTTCTCTATCTATAGGATGAAATTTTTTTAAATTAATAATAGGAATATTTTTATATTTTACTGAATTATTTACCCCCCATTCCAAGTCAGAGGAGCGCGCCTTATTATTAAAAACACCATTAGTAAAAAATTTATTTGGAATCCAAATATTAGCTTCTTTTATTGAAGATGAATTTAACTCTCCTACATATTCGTAAAAAACATTTAAAAAACCAGCGGTTTTGGATTTAGAATTAAGTTCGATTTTTTTATTGCTTGTATTAATAGATATTTCTGCTTGACCAACAATTAAATTACCAAATTGAACTTCATAAAAATAATTTTCTACAGAGCTACATGCTGGGCCATTAATAAACAAAGTACATAAAATTAAAATTTTAAAATAGTTATTTATGCACTTACTCATCTTTACTTTTATTTTAATTGGAAATATTTTGTTCTCTTATAATAGCTAATACAGATGAAATTGTTGATACACAAAATGGAACGCAAAATGTAAGTATAACCTTTACCCAATTTGAGACCGTCATTGTTCCAAATAATATATGATCGCCATGATTAATAATGGCCAACACAATTCCAACTATTGATGCCATCTTCAATCCTCTTAAAAGTACATCTGATCTTGTAAAAATTTCAAACATTTATCTTATCCGTCAAAAGTTTTTATTATTTGCAAAAACAACATAGTATAGAAAACAAAAATATGTAATTATTTAAATAAAAATCAATATATTGAGGCAAAAATGTTAATTAAAATCTTTGTAAGGACTTTTCCATCTACTGAAGATTGTGAATTATTTGAATCTATATTAGAAACACGATGGCCTAACTTACTTCAAAAAGTAAAGGGAGTCCGATTTAGAGCAATGAAAAACCCTCAAACACCTAACGTGAGCGTAGTATTATGGGAGTTTCCAGACAGTGAATCCATGAAAAAAATTGAAAAGTTAATTGAAGAAAACATAGCAAAATATGTAAAAACACTTGCTCCCAAGACAGTACACTTTGTAGGTGCGGTTACACAAGATTTTGGTGAAACCTCATTTTAAATAAAAAAATTAATATGGAAAACAGCAATATTTTACCTCGGCATACTAGCTATGAACTCCCAGTCGCCGCTTACGGTGATGGGTGCTATATTATTGACAAAAACGGTAAAAAATATCTTGACGGTTCATGCGGAGCAGCTGTTTCATGCTTAGGTCATTCAGACCAAACAATCAATGATGCAATAATTAAGCAAGCTGAGAAATTGGCCTTTGCCCACACATCTTTTTTTACTAATGAACCTGCAGAAGAACTTGCAAAATTATTATCAACCAACTCACCAACAGGATTAGACAAAGTTTATTTTGTTTCGAGTGGATCAGAGGCTGTTGAAGCTTCACTAAAATTAGCAAAGCAATATTTTAATGAAATTGGGAAACCAAAAAAACATAAAATTATTTCAAGAAAACAAAGTTATCATGGAAATACATTAGGAGCACTAGCAGTTGGGGGTAATGTATGGAGAAGATCTGTATTTGAAGATTTACTTATAGAAACTAGTTTGATTTCTCCGTGTTATAAATACAGATATCAAGATGCAAACGAGAGCGAAATTGAATATGGGCTAAGAGTAGCTGACGAATTAGAGGACGAAATAATTCGATTAGGACCAGACAATGTTATGGCGTTTATTGCAGAAACTGTTGTTGGTGCAACAGCTGGAGCCTTAACACCTGTTAAAGGATATTTTGAGCGAATAAGAGAAATTTGCACTAATTATGATGTTTTATTAATTTTGGATGAAGTCATGTGCGGCATGGGAAGAACCGGGCCACTCTTTGCGTGTGATGAAGAAAAAATTGTTCCTGATATAATAACTATTGCCAAAGGTTTAGGAGCTGGATATCAACCTATAGCTGCTATGATGTGTCAAAATTTTATTAATGACGCTATAAATCGCGGAAGTGGTTTTTTTCAACATGGACATACCTACCTTGGTCATCCCGTTGCATGCGCCGCATCATTAGCCGTTGTAAATAAATTAATCAATGAAAACTTTTTTGAAAAGATAAGAAAAAAAGGAGAATATTTACAGAAAAGCCTAGAAGTCACACTTGGTCAAAATGAGTACATAGGCGATATAAGAGGCAGAGGTTTATTTAAAGGTATTGAACTAGTCAAAAATAGAGATACTAAAGAGCCTTTTCCTAAAAACTTAAATATTGCAGGTAATATTAAAAAAAAGGCTCTTGATTTGGGTTTAATTTGCTACCCAACGCAAGGTACAGTAGATGGTACTGTTGGCGACCATATTTTAATAGCACCACCATTTATAATTAATGAAAATGAAATGAATGAAATTTCTCAAAAATTAAAAACTACTATCGAATATATCTGTAATTAAACTTGATAATAATTTAAATTTATATTTAATAAATTATTCAAATTTTAATTTTTTAAGAAAAATAATATATATATGTATTTACGTGTCGTCACAATAAAATGTCCAAACCAAACTGCAAAAAAAGCCTTAAAATTATTAAGTAAGCAAGTTGCAACTGAACAGATGAGCGTTGGGCTTATTAAAGAAACTGTTGTTGACATTTCTGAGACCAATTTTTTAAATGTTAAATATTGGATTTCAAAATCTCATTTTGAAAAAGGAAGAATAAATTGGCAAAAAGTTAGCCAGGAATACAATGAGATGGGAGCTATTGTGTCAGGTGTGGGTGGAGAAGGTGAGATAAGCCTCTCAGAAGATTTTAAAAATTATATCTAATTAAACACCCAAGAACTGTTGGGCAATGTTGCTTGTAAGCTTGTAAGAAGGCCCATTCCAAACCGTTCTTCCTTTTTCAAGTATATAAAAGTTATCAGCTAAATCTAATAATTGTTTTAACGATTTATCAATAATTAAGATTGATGAAGATTTATCTTTTAAGACTTCTATTACTTTCCAAATTTCTGATCTAATAGTTGGTGATAAACCCTCAGTTGCTTCGTCTAAGATTAATAACTTTGGATTAGTCATTAAAGCTCTTCCGATTACCAACATTTGTTGCTCTCCTCCTGATAATGAAAAGGCTAATTGATTTTTTCTTTCTTCCAATCTTGGAAATAAATTGTAAATAGTATCTAAATCCCATTCTCCATTAACAGCCGTGGCAATAAGATTTTCTAATACGGTTAAATTAGAAAAAGCTCTTCTTCCCTCAGGAACTAGCCCTATTCCTAATTGAGCAATTTCATAACTTGGGCGTTTTATAAGTGAGATATTATTAAACTCAATTTCGCCTTGATATTCATTTATCAAGCCACAAATAGATTTAATAGTTGTAGACTTTCCCATCCCGTTTCTACCAAGTAGCGCAACAATTTCTCCCTGATTGATTTCTAAATTAACATCAAAAAGAGCTTGACTAGCTCCATACCAAGATTTCAGTGATTTTATTTTTAAAAGTTTATCCATTAAATTTCATAACCTAAATACACATCACGGACTAAGACATTAGATCTTATTTGGTCAACTGTTCCAGTGGCTACTATTTTACCGTAGTTAATTACAGAAACTCTGTCAGCAAGAGCAAATACTGCATCCATATCGTGTTCAATTAATAAAATAGGTGAATTAGTTTTAATCTTTTTAAATAAGTTTATCATCATTTTTGTTCCACTTTCATCAAGACCAGCCATTGGTTCGTCAAACAAAAAAACCTTTGGATCCATAGCAAGTGCTAACCCAACCTCTAGCTTTCTTCTTTCACCATGGCTAAGTTCAGAGGCTAGAATATTACTCTTATCCGAAAGCTCAATTTCCTTAAGAATCTTTTTAGCTTTAGAATCTAATTCTTTATTTTTTCTTATGCTTTTAAATAGCTGAAATGTTTCTTTGGATTTATCAAGGAGTGATAAAATTATGTTATCTAAAGCACTAAATTTTGGAATAATTGATGAGACTTGGAAAGTTCTAGATATGCCTATTTTTGCTCGTTCAACATCATTGAGATCAGTTATATCTTCCTGATCCAAAACAATTGAACCTATGTCGTGCCTAACACTTCCTACAATTTGTTTGATTAATGTCGATTTTCCCGCTCCGTTTGGTCCAATTAAAGCATGAATTTCATCAAAGTTTAAGTCGATGGCTATTTCATCTGTAACTTTAAATGCTCCATAAGATTTTGATAAATTTTTAATATTTAAAATTTTATTTTTCATGTTTTAACTTCTTATCAAACAAACCTAAAATCCCTGATCGTGCATACAATATTACCAATATAAGGATTAAACCTAGCCAAAATTGCCAGTTTTCTGTATATGATCCAAGGGTTTGCTCCAATGCAATAAAAAAAGCGGCTCCAACTAAAGGACCATAAAGTCTTGCCATTCCACCAAGTATAACAAACACCATTATTTCTCCAGAAGTATGCCAATCAAGAACGGTTGGACTCACAAATCTATTTAAATCAGTATAAAGCGATCCAGCTAAACCAGTAATGGTTCCAGAAATAACAAAAACTAACAATTTTACTTTGAATGTTTCTATCCCTACTGATTTAACTCTCTCTTCATTTTGTTTAATTGCCTGAAAAGACATACCAAAGGGAGAATTGATTAATTTCAATGAAATAAAAATAGAAAATAATAACCAAAACAGAGAAATTATATAAAAACTTAGGGGATCCATAGTATTAAGCATAGGAAAGGAATTTCTAATATAAATTGAAAGGCCGTCTTCACCACCATAATTAGGCCAACTAATTGAAAAGAAATATAACATCTGTGCAAATGCTAAAGTAATCATAATAAAATAAACGCCACTAGTTCTTAAAGATAGTAGACCTATTATAAAAGAAAATAATGCACTTACTAAAATTGCTATTGGCCAAATAATTAGCATTTCAGAACTACCAGAAACAACTACAGGCCAACTAAATAACACCTCATCATTTAACGCGTGGAAAGATAATATTCCAGTAATGTAGCCACCAATCCCAAAAAACGCTGCATGGCCTAAAGAAATAAGACCACAATAACCAAGTGCTAAATTTAAACCAATACCCGCAATACCAAGAATAACAACTTTTGTTGCCAAGGTTATAAAATAAGGTTCATCAAAAATAACACCACAGGTAGGTATCAGTATAAGGAAAAACATAATCCATTTATTAAAAAATTTTTCAATAATCATGTTAACTTTTTCCAAATAATCCAGATGGTTTGATAATTAATATAAGTGCCATAAGAATATATATTAACATTGATCCTATTGAAGACCCTACCGAAGTTGCGTTTGATGTTTCCATGAATACTTTAAGTAACTCCGGTAAAAAAATGCGCCCAATAGTGTCTGTAACTCCAACTAATATAGAGCCTACAAGAGCACCTTTAATTGATCCTATTCCTCCAATTACTATAACGACAAATGCTAAGATTAAAATTGGCTCACCCATTCCAACCTCAACTGATTGGATGGCTCCAATCATTGCTCCCGCCAATCCTGCAAGCGACGCTCCTATTGCAAACACAATGGTGTAAAGTTTTGAGATGTCAACACCTAGCGCTGATATTATTTGACGATCATTTTGCCCAGCTCTAATACGAATACCTAAACGTGTCTTTGTAATTAAAATGTAGAGACCTAAAGCAATTAGAAAACCCATAAATATTATAAACAATCTATATTTAGAATAAATTATATTATCAAAGATAGATACTGTACCATTAAGTACATTTGGGATATTTAGGTGCAAAGGAAATGCTCCAAAACACCACCTAACTCCTTCTGAAAGTAACAATATTAGAGCAAACGTTGCCAGAACCTGGTCTAAATGGTCCCGTCTGTACAAACGTCTTATAATTATAATTTCAATTAAAACACCTGCAATTGCTGCTCCAGCAAGACTTGCTAATAAAGCTAACCAGAAAGATTCAGTTAATGCTGCAATTAGTGCAGCACTAAAAGCTCCAATCATATAAAAAGATCCGTGGGCCAAATTTATTAGACCCATTACACCAAAAATCAATGTCAAACCAGCAGACATAAGAAACAACATAGTTCCAAATTGTATACCGTTCAAAAGCTGTTCAAAAAATAATATAAGCGTCATCTAGGAATTATTCGTCTTAGGTGATTTCATTAAGAAATCACCTAGACATTTTATTTACATCTTACAATCAGAAACATATGCATTTGAATGATCTTTTAGTCCGACTGACACGATTTTATTAGTGAGAGTTTTACCTTCTTTAATCACTTCACGAACATAAATATCCTGAATTGGATGATGATTTGTGTCAAAACTAAATTTACCTCTAGTAGATGAAAAATCTGCCTTTCTTAGAGCGTCTCTAAATTTATCCATATCTTTAATATTAGCCTTGGACATTGCTGATATCAAAAGTTTACCAGTATCATAACCTTGAGAAGCATATAATGAAGGAAGTCTTCCGTATTCACTTTTAAAGTCACTTACAAATTTTTTGTTAGCAGCGTTATCTATATCTTTTGACCATTGAGAGGTATTTTTAACACCCAATGCTGCGTCTCCAACAGCTTTTAATATACCTTGATCAAAGGAAAATGCAGGACCAACTACAGGAAGTTTAATACCTGATTGGGAAAATTGCTTCATGAAACCAATCCCCATTCCACCTGGAAGAAAGAAAAACACACTATCTGCACCTGAAGCTCTTATTTGTGCAATCTCTGCTGCATAATCTTTTTGTCCTAACTTGGTATAAATTTCACCAGCTAACTTGCCTTTAAAAAATCTTTTATAGCCTGTAAGAGCATCTTTACCTGCTGGATAATTAGGAGCAAGAATAAAAGAATTTTTGAAACCAGCAGAATTTGCATAACCACCTGCTGCCTCGTGTAAATTATCATTTTGCCAAGCCACATTAAAATAATTTTTATTACAGCCCTTTCCAGCTAGTTTGGATGGACCAGCATTGGGTGATAAATAAAACTTACCTTGATTTACAGTGGCCGGTACAACTGCCATTGCCAAATTAGACCATATAATTCCAGTAAGAACATCTACTTTGTCTGACTGAATCATTTTATCTGCTAATTGAACTGCAATGTCTGGCTTGCGTTGATCATCTTTAGTTATTACCGAAATATTTTTGTTGCCTTTTACTGCGAGCATAAAACCATCTCTAACATCAATACCTAAACCGGAACCTCCACCTGATAAAGTAGTTATCATTCCAACCTTTACCTTATGTCCATTAGCAAATGTTGAGGAAGTCGCCATTACCAATAGCGCTCCTAAAGTAGTTGTAAACTTTCTCATCTTTTACCCCCTAGTTAACCTTTAAAATAAGAATCAAAAAATACATAATTATTTACTTAAAGGCAAAGTAATAAAAATGTTTTAGCTAGATGATTTAAAAATCTATATCCATTCCATTAATAGAAAAAGTCTTACCATTAAAGCCTTTATCCATTTTTTCAATCTCGGTCATATTTTCACTGTCTACTCTTTTATAAGGATTTTTTTTCATTTGCTCTAAGCGAGTTTCTTTTTGTGAAAGATTGATATCTGGTTTTTTAAGTTTGTTCTTTACCCATTTTATCATGTTATTTTGACACCTCCTGACTTGCTGCCTGACAATGAGTTAATTTTTTAAATCTATAACCAGCAAAAATGTTATATGTAATCTTGGCTAATGAATAAATGATAGGAAGACTTACAAAAATAGACAATATATTCCAAAACCTTAATTTACTCCAAATCAAAATAAAAGCGTCTACACCAATCTTCAGATTGGCGTTTTGATCTATCGCATGTAAATACATTAAAGCATCATATTGAGATACTTTAATAAGTTTTAAGTCATCTGGTTTGGTTGCAATGTCATACCATTCAAAAATATTCTTTGGGGCTACCTTTTTATAGTAATTGATTTCCTTGCTACAAAGGCCACATTTACCATCATAAAAAACTTTAGTTAAATTCATTTTTAAAACCTATATTAATTTAGAAACATTTACTGCAACATTAGATCCCAAGCCAATTAAATTGGACCACTTATTTTCAAAAAAACTGTTTTTATCTAATCCCTTCTGCATTTTGGCATCATTTTGATGCTCAACTTCTTCATCACAACACATTTCTAAAACTTTTAAGAGATCAAAAGAAATTGATTTTTTATATAAAAATTCTATTTGCTCTCGATAATGTTGTTCTACAAAACTCTCAACTGATTGTATAGTGACACAAAAAAATCTATAACCTAAAAAGGCCGAAATAAATCCCAAACTAAACCCCAGAATTCTCCATAAAATTAAAAGTTTACTTTTACTTTTATTTGATAATAGATGGTTCATAATAATTAAATGATTTTTTTCCGTTTGGTAATGTTCTTTTGACATTACCTTAATTTTTTTATTCCAAAAAATACACTTAGCACCTAGGTATATCCAAACAGCACCTGTCTCCCCTGCATGATTAGATCTCATCCAACCAACCATATTATTTGGTATAGAAATATCAGAGGCATTATATTTTTCGATTAATTTAAAATTTTCCATATAATTTAAAGTTCTTTGTTTGATAGTTGTTGAAGACTATTACTTATTATAATTTTTTAAATTTTCAATGATTTACTTTAATTATCCAAAATTTTGTTCTTTGAATGGCATAATGTTTGCAAATTTTAATAATCATGGAGTTTTAAATTGGAACCACTCTCTATAATTTCTGTAATTTTTCAATTGGCAAGTGCTGCACCACAAATTGACCAATTTCTTTCACATGAAGAAAATAAAGTTTATAGCAGAACTGAGACTATAGAAATTTATAGAAAAAATATGAATATTGACGTGTATAAAAATAACTCTGATTAATAAAGTTACTTAACTAATTAATTGATATATGACCATCATAACTTCTTATGCTTGACTCATTTTCTTATATAGTAATAATCAAACTATTCATTTGATATGCAATCTTGTTAAAAAATTATGTATAGTTTAAATGGGGGAAAGAATATTTTATTCTTATACTACTAATGTTATTATAACATTAAACATCCAGCATATGCTGGTTAATCATTATGGAGGAAATTAAATGATTAAATCTACTACACTATTCAAGGTTGGTACTGGTTTAGCTGCTATAGTATCTGCTATAGCCTTTACAACTGCTCCAACTTTAGCCGCTAAGAAACCTGCAATTGAAGTTGTGACTCACGCAGGAGCAGGTGGTGGTACTGACGTGAACTCAAGAATGATGATGCTTCGTTCCAGAAGGACATTGAAACAAGACATGGTAGTTGTAAATAAAAGAGGTGGCGGTGGTGCCGCGGCAATGAATTATTTTATGACAAGGCCTGCCGATGGAAACACTATATTAACTTTTACTGTTGGACATGCAATTACTATGGCTATGGGTAAAACAAAGCTAAAAGTTGAAGATATGGCGCCTATCTCTAGAGGAACAAACGATCCTCAAATATTAATGGTTAATTGTAAAAAAAGTCCTTACAAAACACCGGAAGATTTTGTAGCTGGTATGAAAAAGGGTGATAAGATAACTTTTGGCGGCACTCATACTGGTACTATTGACCATATAACTGTTTTTCTTTGGGCAAAAAGACTTGGTCAAAAAATGCCTAAATACATACCATATAAAGGTGGAGGTGAATTAGCTACTAGACTAGTTGCAGGAGAAGTCGATGTGGGAACACTTAACTTGTCAGAAGCTGCAGCTCCAGTCGAAGCTGGAGATATTTGCCCACTTGTCATTTTAGCCGAAAATGGAATGGCGCCAATACCTAAGGCTAAGACAGCTAAGTCAATGGGTATTGATCTAGTTCTTTCAACTACTAGAGGCTTTGTAACTCATGCTGGTGTTGATAGTGCAAGAGTTGCTGACATGGAAAAAGGGATACAAAAAGCTATGAAACATTCAATGTACCAAGCTTATCTCGCAAATTCTGGTTTAGACAGTACATCTCCACAACCATCTGGTCCTTGGGGAAAGCAAATTGCATTTATGGTAGGTGAATTTGGTCCTGCTCTAAAAGAAATGGGCTTATTGAAATAATTAAAGAAGATAAAAGACCTCTCAAATTTGAGAGGTCTTTATTTGAAATAAATGAAAAATAAAATTTATCTAATTCCATTAATACTGGCAATTTTTTCATTATCAGTTATAGCAATTTCTCTTCAGCTTGATACATCCCCTGAAATGATTGTAGGTGACAGTATGCAAGCTAGATCTTTTCCAATTTTTTTAATGATTTTGAAATTGTTTTTACTTGGAATTCTAACTTATCAATTTTATAAAAATAAACCTAAAGCTGTATCATTAGAAAAATATCACACTTGGGGAAGTATGTTATTATTTCTGCTCTTTTATTTGTTGACTGTATACACAGATATGTTTATTGGGATTTTTGTTGTAATTTTTTTAATGAGTATTTTGTGGGGAGAAAAAAGATTATGGGTTGCATTTTTAACTGCCACAGTTACCCCAGGTTTAGTTTTTTTATTATTTGACTTTGTGCTTAAAATAAGATTCCCGCGAGGTATTCTTATGAATCTTTATTATGGTTAGGATATTCTATGTTTGAACAGGCAATATCTGCAATGGCGTCAGTTATGGTTGACCCTTATTTACTAGGTTTGATTTTTGCTACAACAGTTCTGGGTGTTATAATAGGTGTCCTACCAGGGTTAGGAGCAACTACAGGTGCTGCTTTACTATTGCCGTTTACTCTTACAATGGACCCAGTCCATGCTATTGCAGTTCTTGCTACGATATATGTATCTGCTACATTTGCTGGTTCAATAACCGCGATTTTAATAAATACCCCTGGTACCTCAGCTGCGGCAGCCACTACCTTCGATGGATATCCTCTTGCACAAAAAGGCGAAGCTGGCCGAGCTTTAGGTATTGCGGTGATATCAAGTACTGTTGGAGGTATCTTTTCCGTTCTAATACTATGTTTTGCCGCGCCTTTATTGGCTAGGGTTGCTTACGAGTTTAGATCTCCAGAATATTTTGCACTAACAGTTTTTGGATTATCCATGTTAGCGAGTATTAGTGCAGGCGGTGCTGTTAAAAATCTAATCGGTGGGATTTTTGGAGTTTGGCTTTCTACAATAGGCGCTGAACGTGTAACTGGAATTGAAAGATTTATGTTTGGGAATTATGAATTGTATGAAGGTCTCCATTTTGTTCCAATATTCATTGGTCTTTTTGCTATCTCTGAACTTTTAGTCCAATCAAAAACAGTTGATAAAATTATTAAAACAGTAAGTATGAAAGCTGTAAAACTCCCAACAAAAGAGGATTATAAAAAGATTTGGAAAACTATCTTGAGGTCTTGTGGAATTGGAACATTTATAGGTGTTTTGCCTGCTGAGGGTGCAACTGTAGCATCAATGATTGGTTATTCTGAAGCTAGACGATGGTCTAAGAATAAAAAAGAATTTGGTAAAGGTTCAATTGAAGGTATAGCTGGTGCTGAAGCCGCTAATAATGCTGCAACTGGGGGCGCAATGGTGCCAACAATGGTACTAGGAATACCCGGCAGTGGTACAACCGCAATAATTCTAGTTGGTCTAATGGTTCATGGGCTTAGACCAGGTGTTTATTTGTTTACTGAACAAGTTGAAAAGGTCTATCAAATTTTTGGATCTATGTTTGTTGCAAACGTAATGTTTATGCTGATGGGACTATATGCAGCTAAATTGTTTGCAAGGGTATCCTTAGTGCCAACCCAAATTCTATGGCCAATAGTTTTTGCATTATCGGTCATTGGTGCCTATGCTTTTCAAGGACAACTTTTGGATGTTTGGTTGGCTTTGATTTTTGGTGTAATTGGTTTTTTTGCAAGAAGACATGGTTTCTCGGTTGCTCCAATTGCCGTTGGTTTAATATTAGGTGAAATGGTGGAAACTAACCTACAACATTCTTTAAAAATGTTTGATGGTCAGTGGTGGTTGATCCTTACCCAACCTCTTGCGCTTATGTTTTTAATTTTTGCATTTTTAGGTTTATGTGGACCAGTGATTTTTTCATGGATAACAAAGCAAAAAGATTAAATATTTGTAAAATAACCACTCATTTTTATTGCACTCCATATAAGGTTTAATGCTATTAAAGTAAGGATAATATTTAGTGCTAATTTAAAATATTTTTTACCAAAGTTTACTAAAATTTTTTTACCAATTACTGTTCCTAAAAAACCACTTAAAATCATTGCAGTAATTAGCAGAAAATAATCAGCATAAACAAAACCTACAAAGCCAAATATTACTACCTTTATAAAATGTTGAATCGTCATTAATGCTGAATGAGTAGCTGTATGTTTTACTGGCTCTAATTTCATAGTCTTTACCATGCCTGCTACTAAAGTTCCTGAAGCTCCAAAAAACATTGTAAAAAAGCCAGAAAACATTCCACCAAAAACTACGTGAGTTGCACCAATAGCCGGGATTTTTCCAAAAACAGACCAAAGAATAAATAAAGCAACAATTAATTGAAGTAACCAAGGCTCTATTTGTATAAAGAATGTTCCACCGATAAAAGATCCTAGAACAGTTCCAATACTAAAAGGAGCTAACACGTCCCTCTTTACATCTTTTAGAAAAATAAGGGTTCGACCGAAATTAGATCCTATTTGAACAATACCGTGTATTGGTAACAAAGCAAAAGGTGGGAGTTTAATGGCTAACAAACCTATTAGGATAGCTCCACCACCAATTCCAAAAGCAGAACTTATAAAAGAGGTCATCATACTCGCAAATATTAAGAAGTATATTGTGAACTCTGAAAGTTCTCCTGGCATTTCAAACATTTCAATCCTTCAAAGCATGAGGAGGTGGAGCAAAGTAACGAGGCATTTCTCCTACTGCGTGAACATTTACTTCTACTAAAACAGGGCCAGTAAATTTTATAGCTTCATCCAATTTTTTTTCTAGCTCATTAGCATTATCAATTCTCTTATATTTCATTTTTGCAACTTTGGCTAAATCTTCAAAATTTGGACCTATCAAATCTGCATAGAATTTTCTTCCACCATACATGCTTTCTTGAATATGTTTTATAACACCATATCCTTGGTCGTTCATAACTAGAAAAACTACATCACAATTAGTTTCAGCAGCTGTCCACAAATCAGGAAGATTTAACATAAAACCTCCATCACCACACATTGCAATAGTTTTTTCTCCATTAATACCAACAGATGCTCCAATAGCAAGAGCCATTCCAGGTCCAATTGCAGCTCCAACAGGATAAATGTTTTGTTCAGGTTTATTAATTTGCATAGAACGATTGCCCCACATACTATTAGAAATCGTTACGTCTCTGACCCATCTTCCATTTTCAGGGAGTACTCTTCTGATAATTTCTGGAAAGTCCTTGTAAGCACCAAGATTATTTTTATAAGATTCTAAAATTTTGTTTTTTAGTTGTGAAACTTCATTTATCCAGTCATCATCGACAAGGGTATTGTTTGATAGTCTATTAGCAAGTTCTCCCAAAACCATTTTTGCGTCACCACAATGAAAAAGGTTAGTTTTGTATGTTCTATTTTCTGCATCAGGATCAATGTCAATTTGAATAATATTGTCAGGAAGTTTTAAAGACATATCTCTAGTTTCGTGTCCTCTTAATCTACTTCCAACAACTATCATTAAATCAAGTGTTTTATAAAAATCTTCTATTAGAGGTACAGCATTAAAAGCACCCATACTCATTTTATTACTTTCAGGAACAACACCTCTTCCTAATGTGCTAGTAACAACTGCAAAGCCAATATCAATAAGTTTTTCCACTTCATCTTTTGCAAATTTTGCCCCATTACCTACCCAAAGTATTTTTCTTTTAGATTTTTTTACTATGTCCTCTATCTTATCTAAAGATGAAATATCACCTATTTGTAAATTTATGCTTGGCAATTTAATTTGATCTAATTCTGATGGCCTTTCAATAATAGTCCTTTGAATATCTATTGGTATTTCAATAGACACAGGTCCCATTGGAGGGGTGAGAGCGGCAGTAGTTGCTTCCATTAATTTTGTAATAACGTCTTCTGGTTTGCTTATTCTAATTGCTTTCTTTGAAATAGATTTCAACATACCCAACTGATCAGGAACATCGTGAACTGTTCCTTGCTTTTTATCTAAATTTTCTGTTGCCGTTTGACCAGTAAAATGAAGTACTGCAGAGCCCGCAAACCGTGACTCAACTAAAGCTCCTGCTATATTTGCTGCTCCAGGTCCAGTACTAGTAAAGACAACTCCAAGACCATTTGTAGCTCTTGCATAACCATCTGCCATGTGACCTGCGCCCATTTCACCTCTTGCAGGTATCATTTGTATATAGTTCCTTCTGCCAATAGCATCTAGCATAGGTATGTTATGGACTGAAACCACACCAAAAACATCTTTCACACCTATCTGATATAAAAATTCTGAAACTAGGTCTCCCACATTATATTCTTTCACAGTCCCACCCCTTTTGACTTAACATGTTAAAAATCTTATATTAATTTTTAATATTGTTAAGATTAAACTAATGATTGAGTTATTTAAATGGAT
>QBZZ01000014.1 GCA_003282145.1 SAR116 cluster bacterium AG-337-N21 | reverse complement strand
CTGGATTCTCGTTTCTGGCAAGCTTCTGGTCACTGGGACAAATACCGTGAAAATATGTTCATTATAAATGACGACAGCCAAGGTCAAAAGGATAAAAACCCTTATGCTTTGAAACCGATGAGTTGCCCTGGTAATGCACAACTTTATAATTACGGTGTTAAATCCTACCGCGATCTTCCTATACGCATGGCAGAATTTGGGCACGTATTCCGGCAGGAAGCCTCTGGAGCACGTCATGGCCTCATGCGTGTTCAAGCTTTCACACAGGATGATGCACACATTTTCTGTTCGGATGAGCAGCTTGAGGATGAAGTCATTGCGATGTGCGATCTCATCAAAGAAGTCTACACCGATCTTGGTATGGCCGAAAACATCATGATCAATTTCTCAACGCGCCCAGAAGAGCGCATTGGATCGGATGAAGACTGGGATCGTGCTGAGGAAGCATTGCAAAAAGTACTGGAACGCATCGAGATGAAATGGGTTCTTAATGCTGGAGATGGGGCATTTTATGCACCAAAGCTTGACTTTATTCTCACTGATGCTATTGGTCGTGAGTGGCAATGTGGTACTATTCAAGTTGATATGAATATGCCAAACCGTCTTGAGATGAGTTATATAGGTGAAGATGGCCAACGACATACACCCCATATGATCCACCGAGCTATTCTTGGCTCTGTCGAACGTTTTATCGGTGTTTTGATTGAGCATTATGCTGGGAAATTCCCGCTTTGGCTTGCACCAGTACAAGTTGTTGTGGCCACCATCACCAGAGATACTGAAGGCTATGCTAACAAAGTGAAAGAAGCTCTAATAAAACTTGGTATTCGAACTGAAATAGATATACGCAATGAGAAAATTGGTTATAAAGTGCGGGAGCATTCCAACAAAAAAGTACCAATTATTTTCGTATTGGGCAAACACGAAAGCTCAGAGAATAGCGTAGCCATTCGCCGCCTCGGTTATCGGGGTAATCAATCTATGAGTATGAAAGATGCTATAGCTGTAATTAAAAACGAAGCAAAGCCACCTGTTTAGAACAAGAAAGTGACTAAAATTGACCAATTATATTCATACTACTAACCGTTCGTTTTATATTCTGCAATACTTTGCTTATATAATGATAAAGTCAATTTACACATCCTATCATGACTGAAATTCTTAGACACGAATTTTTTTGAATAATCCCCCATCTTTTCCCTTTTAATTGTTTCTAAAGAAAGAGCTAGTGATATCTTTTCTGATAAACTCTGTATACTTAAAGGTTCAGCCAAAAATCCATTTTTTCCATTTATTATTGTTTCTGATGCTCCACCATGGTCAAAAGCAATTGGTATTTTACCTAAAGCTTGTGCTTCCAAAATAATCCTTCCAAATGGCTCAGGTGTAACTGAGGGCATTATGATAATATCACCTAATATTAATGAGGCTTGAATATCCCTAGAAGATTTGACTAGTTTTACTTTAGTTTCTAAATTAAATTTAACAATCTGGTTTATTAATATATCTTGAAATTTTCTACTACCATCACCCGCACCAATTAATACACATTGATAATTTTCGTCTACTTTTGACAAGGCTTTTATGAGTGAAAGATAACCTTTCCACATAGCAGGCCGAGCTGCCATAATTATAACTGGCAAATTATCTTTTAAGTTTAAGAGCTTAGATTGGGCAATTATTCTAGCAGGCTTGACATTAGTAGGATTGAAAAGATCTAAGTCAACTCCTCTGTGAATGATTTTAATTTTATTACCCACTTTGGGGAAAGATTTTTTAATGCTATCCTCAATGTGTTTTGAAATTGCTATAATTGCATTTCCTTTAGTTAAAATACTATTATAATACTTTTTTAAAAAATTAGACTTTCTAAATCTCATATGAACAGATGTTAAAATAGGGACATTTAATATGGATCCGAGTGGAAACGCAATCCAAGCAGGAACTCGTGAACAAAGATGTATCAAATCTACCTTTTCACTTTCTAATATTACTTTTAATTGACTACGAATTTTGCGCCATTTAAAAGGATTTTTTGTTTGCACATCAAGTTCATAATGAATAGTGCCATTTCTTTTCAATTGAGGCACCATATGTCCACCAGAGGACACAACAATAGATCTAAAACCGTTATCTATTAATGCTTTAGAAATTTCAACCACACCTCTTTCCACACCACCAGTATTTAATGCTGGTAAAATCTGAACTATAGTATATTTTTTTTTATTCATTGTAGTTGACCCTGAACCGAATGGACATAAATGACAAATTTTATTAATACTCCTTATGGTAATACAATAGCATACAATCAATTCATAGGAAAAAAAACGGGAATAGTATTTCTTAGTGGTTTTAAATCTGACATGCAAGGTCATAAAGCACTTTATATAGAAAGTTGGGCTAAAGATAATGATCATAGCTTTTTGAGATTTGACTATTCTGGTCATGGAGAGTCATCTGGAAAAATTGATAAAAAATGTTTTTCTGATTGGTATATGGATGCTGAGTTTCTAATTAAAAAACTTACAAAAGGAAAACAAATTTTAATAGGGTCTTCAATGGGAGGTTGGGTGATGTTAATGTTAGCTAAAAATTTTCAAAAAAAGATCTTTGGATTAATCGGGTTAGCACCTGCTCCAGATTTCCCTAAACTTTTAATTTGGGATAAAATGAACATTAATCAGAAGAAAAGTTTAATAAGAAATAGAAAAATTACTATAAATAACAATGATGGATCACAAAATATTTTTTCCTATAAATTTATAAAAGATAGCTTTAAAAACCTTGTGCTATCAGAAGATTTAAACTTTGATGGACCTGTATATTTATATCATGGAATGGCAGATACTGATGTCCCTTACACTCTAAGTATAGACATTATGAAAAAAATTGTTGGGACTCAAAATGTTAAACTACTATTAGATAAGGAAGCTAGCCATAGGCTATCAGAGGCTAATCAGTTAAAAATAATTATTGATATAATAGAAAAAATTAGAACATAGCATTAATTACATATCTACGAATTTATATTTTTCATCTGGGTTTAATCCAACTATTTGATCTTTTAATAACGTTTTAAATGAAGGTCTAGATTTAAGTTTAAAATACCAATCTTTAATATTGTTATTATTTTTAAAGCTTAGTAATCCAAGATAATCTAATATAGACAAATTTGCTGAGGCTAAAAAATCTAAATAAGTTAAATTATTAGTTACGAGATAATCCTGGTTTTTTAATAAATAATCAAAATAATTGATGTGAAAGCCTAAGTTATGTATTGCTGCTCGAATATTTGAACTATTTGGAGTTATGTTATCAAAAACCATCGAAAATACTTTTTCATAAATAATTGGATCTAAGACTTCTTTTTTAAATAAAGTTTCAAACCAATAATATAGTCGGTATATTTCTGCTTTATCTTTATAATTTTCACCTATTAAATCGGGTTTCAAATTTAAATCTTTAAAATATTCCAAGCATGCATTTGATCCTATAATTGGATAGTTTTCTTCATTAACAAGAATTGGTAAATGACCTGCAGGATTAATTTTTAAAAAATCTTTTTGAGGTTTCCAATAATTTTCAAGTTGTAAAGTATATTTCAACTTGTACTCTTCTAAAATTAATCTAACAAATCTAGAGGATGGACAAAGATAATAATGATGAAGAGTATACATGTATTTTATTCATTTAAAATTATTGTATTAATCATATTCTTTAATACACTCAAACAATTATTTAAATCATATTAATAAATTATAACAAGGAAAGGTCCAAAAGAACTAATGCAAACTATCTTGGTAAATCAGACTTACCCATCAGAAACTCGTCAATTGACTTTGCACATTGTCTGCCTTCTTTAATTGCCCATACAACTAGGGACTGACCGCGTCTTGAGTCGCCTGCTGCAAAAAATTTATTAACTGATGTTTGATATTTATAATCATCAGCTTCTAAGTTTCCAACCGGTGTTAATTTAACTCCTAATTGTTTAATTAAACCTTCATGTACAGGGTGTACAAAACCCATTGCAAGTAAAACAAGATCAGCTTTAAGAGAGAATTCAGAACCTTTTATTTCTGTCATCTTCATTCTATCATCATCACCTTTTTTCCACTCAACATTTACACAATTAAGCTTTGATACTTTCCCGTTATCACCTTCAAATGATTTTGTTAAAACTGACCAATTCCTTTCGCAACCTTCTTGATGAGAAGTTGAGGTTCTCATTTTCATTGGCCAATTAGGCCAAGTTAATGCTTTGTCCTCTTTTTCAGGTGGTTGGTCAAGCAGTTCAAGTTGTGTAACAGATTTAGCTCCTTGACGGTTAGATGTTCCAACACAGTCAGAACCTGTATCACCTCCACCTATAACAAGAACGTTTTTACCTTTTGCTGAAATTTCAATATCAGATTTTATAGTTTTACCTGAAACTCGATGATTTTGCTGTGAAAGAAATTCCATCGCAAAGTATACTCCTTTTAATTCTCTTCCTTTAACGGGAAGATCTCTTGGATGCTCAGAGCCACCACAAAAAGCAATAGCCTCAAATTCATTATTTAACTTTTCTATGCTAACATTATCACCTACATGACTATTAACTCTAAACTCAACACCTTCAAGTTCCATCTGTGACATTCTTCTATCAATTAGAGTTTTTTCCATTTTAAAGTCGGGTATACCTATTCTAAGCAATCCACCTATTCTTTCATTTTTCTCAAAGACCACCACAGAATACCCTGCCCTAGCTAATTGCTGAGCACAGGCTAAGCCTGATGGTCCGGAGCCAATCACTGCAACTTTTTTATCTAATTTTTTAGAGGGGATTTGTGGCTTAATCCAACCTTCTTCCCATCCCCTATCTACAACTGAGCATTCGATTGTTTTAATAGCTACTGGATTATCTGTAATATTTAATGTACATGAGGCTTCACAAGGTGCAGGACAAATTCTTCCAGTGAATTCAGGAAAATTGTTAGTTGAATGTAGTAAATCTAAAGCTTCTTTCCACCTGTTATTATAGACCATATCATTCCAATCAGGTATCAAATTATTAACTGGGCATCCTTGATGGCAATATGGTATTCCGCAATCCATACACCTTGCGCCTTGTTTAGAAACTTCTTTTGGATCTAATGGTAGTAAAAACTCTTTAAAATGTTTAACCCTATCTTCGACAGGTTCGTAATCTCTTTCTACACGATCTAGTTCCATAAACCCTGTTGTTTTTCCCATTTTATTCTCCAGCAATTCTATTTGGTGTTTTATTTTTTGTATTTAATTTTTCTTTTCTTTCAATTAATGCTCTTTTAAAATCAAAAGGAGTAATTTTATGAAAAAGGCTAATATATCTATCCCAGTTATCTAAAATAATTTTGGCTTTTTTACTTTTAGTGAACTTAAAATGCTTTTGTATTATTAATTTTAATCGGGCTTCATCGAAGTCTAACAAATCACTATTAATGCTTTTTACAGAATTATGTTCTGTATCTTCAATACGTGATACTTTTTCTAATTCAACCATGGACATATTACAATTGGCTTCAAAAGTGTTATCCTCATCAAGAATATATGCAATACCACCAGACATTCCGGCTGCAAAATTTCTACCTGTTTTTCCTAAAACAATAACTACACCACCTGTCATATATTCGCAGCCATGGTCGCCACAACCTTCAACAACTGTTGTAGCACCTGAATTTCTTACGGCAAAACGTTCACCTACTACACCACTCAAGTAACATTCTCCAGAAATAGCTCCATACAAAAGTGTATTTCCTGCAATTATATTGTCTTGGGCAACAATTGAACTATTTTCTTGGGGATGAATTGATATCCTTCCTCCCGACAAACCTTTACCAACATAATCATTAGCATCACCTTCTAGATTAAAGGAAACACCTTTAGCTAGCCAAGCACCAAAGCTTTGTCCAGCATTCCCAGAAAAGTTTATTTTTATTGTATCGTTAGGTAAGCCGTTATGGCCATATTTTTTGGCAATCACACCTGACAGCATTCCACCAACAGTTCTATTTGTGTTAACAATTTTTGATTTAAAGTTAACCTTATTTTTGTTTGATATGGCATCAAGGGATTTTGAAATCAAAAATTTATCAAGTGCAAGGTCTAATCGATGGTCTTGCTTTTGAGAATTGAAGAAACTTTGGTTATTTTCTTTTGTCAAAGGAACAATTAGTCGCGCTAAGTCAAGTCCATGAGCCTTCCAATGTTCTTCGGCGCCATGAAAATCAAGCAAATCCCTTCTACCAATCAAATCATTAAAGTTTTTAATACCTAGTTGTGCCATTATTTCCCTAACTTCGTTAGCTATAAAAACAAAAAAATTAACAACATGATCAGGTTGACCTGTAAAGTTTTTCCTTAATTTGGGATCTTGAGTTGCAACTCCAACTGGACAGGTATTTAGATGACACTTTCTCATCATAATACATCCCTCTGAGATTAATGCTGCAGTTGCAAAACCAAACTCATCAGCACCTAACATTGCTCCTATCACAACATCTCTTCCCGTTCGTAATCCACCATCAACCTGCACAGCTATTCTTTCTCTTAAACCATTCATTACCAGTGTTTGATGTGTTTCAGCTAAACCGGTCTCCCAAGGTCCCCCAGCGTTTAGTAATGATGTAATTGGACTTGCTCCAGTACCTCCGTCATTTCCTGAAATAGTAACGTGATCTGCATATGCCTTACTTACTCCTGCAGCGACAGTGCCAACCCCAATTTCAGAAACAAGTTTAACAGATACCCTAGCTTTCGGATTAACATTTTTTAAATCATGTATAAGTTGCGCTAAATCTTCTATAGAATATATATCATGATGAGGTGGAGGAGATATTAGACCAACACCAGGTGTTGAATGCCTAATCTTTGCAATAAATTCGTCAACTTTACCACCTGGAAGCTGACCACCTTCTCCTGGCTTGGCTCCCTGAGCCATTTTAATTTGAATGTCAGTAGCATTCGAAAGATATTCAGTTGTAACTCCAAATCTACCAGATGCTACTTGCTTAATTCTAGAATTCATAGAGTCACCATTTGACATGGGCTTGAACCTGGAAGTTTCTTCTCCACCTTCTCCTGTGTTAGATCTTCCACCTAGACGATTCATAGCAATCGCAAGAGTAGTATGAGCTTCTGTGGAGATAGAGCCTAAAGACATTGCTCCAGTGGCAAATCTTTTTACAATTTCAGAGGTTGGTTCTACTTCATCCAAATTTATTGGGTTAGACTTAGAGTTGAATTTTAAAAGACCTCTTAAATTCTTTAGCTTCATTGAATGATCATTGATTTTTTTTGAGTATTTTTTAAAAGTGTTAAAATTAGCACTTCTTACGGAATGTTGAAGCATTCCTATTGTTTCTGGTGTCCAAACATGTTCTTCACCTCTAATTCTATAACTTAAGTCTCCTCCAACATCCAGGTCATTAATGAGTATAGGTGAGGTGCCAAATGCTAATTCATGTCTATTTTCTGTTTCCTTTTGAATTTCGTCTAAATCAATGCCTTCAACTTTAGATGCAGTCCCACAAAAATATTTATCAATTAATTTTGAAGAAAGACCAACAGCATCAAAAATTTGTGCACCTGAGTAAGATTGATAGGTTGATATACCCATTTTGGACATTACTTTAAGCATACCTTTAGTAACTGCCTTAATGTATTTGGTGTAAGCCTCACTTTCAGAAATGTTTTGATAATTAGTTTTTATAATATTAGATAACGTATAAAAAGCTAGGTATGGATTAATAGCTTCAGCTCCATAACCTGCTAAAAGACATAAATCGTGTACTCTCCTAGCTTCTCCAGTTTCAACAACCAAACCAACTTTAGTTCTTAAACCTTTTTTGATCAAATGGTGGTGTATAGCACTCGTAGCTAATAATGCAGGTATAGCAACATTATTTTTATCAAGGTCTTTATCTGACAAAATTATAATGTTACATACATTGTCTTTAATTAAATGTTCAGCCTTTTCGCAAATCTCTTCAATAAAATCAGCAATTTTTATTTGTTTATTAACTTCTTTGTTATAACAAATACTGAGAGTAAAGGATTTTAAATCTCCTGATGAGAAATTTTCAATTTTTCTAATTTTTTCGATTTCTTCGTTGCTTAATATAGGATGATTAACTTCAATTAATTTTTGCTTTGCGCCTGATTTAGGGTCAAGTAGGTTAGGCCTTGGGCCAATAAAATTCATTAGTGACATAACTAATTCTTCACGTATAGGATCTATTGGAGGGTTTGTAACTTGAGCGAAATTTTGAAAAAAGTAATCATATAGTAAACGGTTCTTATCAGATAAAGCAGCTAAAGGGATATCACGTCCCATTGAACCTATGGGATCTTGTCCTTGTAAAATCATAGGTTCAAGAAAAAATTTTAAGTCTTCTTTGTTGTAGCCAAAGGCTTGTTGTGAATCTAATAAAACACCCTCGTCAGGAAATTCTTTGTTAGTTTTAATATCAAAAGATTCCATTTTTATTTTAGATGCTTTAACCCAACTATCATAAGGGAATGTATTGACTAGCTTATCTTTAAGTTCTTCATCAGATATTATTCTTTGTTCTTGTAAATCTACAAGAAGCATCTTACCTGGCTGTAATCGCCATTTTTTTATTATTTTACTTTCTGGTATATCTCGCAACACTCCAACTTCGGAAGACATAATTACTAGATCTTCATTGGTAACTATATATCTTGCAGGTCTAAGTCCGTTTCGATCTAAAGTAGCAGCTATTTGAATGCCATCAGTAAATGCCATAGCTGCTGGACCATCCCATGGCTCTATTAAAGCTGAATAATATTCATAGAATGACTTACGTTTGGAATCCATTAATGAATTATTTTTCCAAGCTTCTGGTATCATAAGCATCATAGCATGCGGTAATGAATAACCAGACATTACAAGTAATTCTAAGGCGTTATCAAATGTAGCTGAGTCTGAAGGAGATTTTTCAATAATTGGCCATATTTTTTTTAAATCATCTTTTAATACTTCTGATGACATACTGTACCTTCTTGAATTCATCCAATTAGTATTTCCTTTGACAGTGTTTATTTCCCCATTGTGACATAAATACCTAAATGGTTGCGCAAGTCTCCACGAGGGAAAAGTATTAGTAGAAAATCTTTGATGAAACAAAGCAATAGCAGTCTTAAAATTTTTGTTTTGGAAGTCAATATAAAATTTAGACAAGTTTGGGGCTAAAACCATTCCCTTGAATATAATTGTCCTTGAAGAAAGCGAAACTACATAGAAGTCGTCCCAGTCGTCATTTTCATTTAGGAGTAAAAAAAGACATTGTTTTCTGATAACATAGAGTTTTCTTTGAAACTCCTGCTCGGTTAAGATAGCTTCGTTTTTTTTAATAAAAAATTGTTTTATAATCGGTGCATTATTTTTAACTGTTTTACCTAATACACTTTCGTCTGTAGGAACATCTCTCCAACAAATTAATTCTTGATTTTCGTTTTTAATTGCCTTTTCTATTGCTTTAACTGCTAATTCTGTTCTCTTCTTTTGAGGTGGTAAAAAAACCATTCCTACACCATAACTTCCAACCTCGGGTAAGTTTATATTAGAATTGATTAGAGTTTTTCTAAAAAACTCATCAGGTATCTGTATTAATATACCTGCACCATCTCCAGCTAAGGGATCAGCTCCTATTGCACCTCTATGATCAAGATTATGAACAATTTCTAGGGCTTGATGGACAATTTCATGTTTAGGTTCATTTTTTATGTTCGCAATAAAACCAAAACCACAATTCTCATGTTCATTTTGAGGATCATATAGACCATATTCCTTTGGAAAACCCATTTTGTTAATTTTGTTTTGCTTCATCCATTAATCCTTAGTATTAATTGGCTAACATAGGTTATATAATACACTTTTGTATTAGTTAACACTTTGAGGGAAGTGGAACATAATTAATATAAGTACAATTGTAAAATGATTCATTATATATCAGGTATGCATAAACTGCATTTCAAAAATGATTATCAAATTAATTAATTGTTTCTGCTTCTTTTGTCATAAAATCTTTAAAAGCCTTGATTCTGGAGTCATTTCTTAATTCATAATTAAAACACAATGATATTGACATTTTAGGACCATCTAATTGTGATAAAACTTCTGTAAGCTCTATCATTTCAAATTCCATCCAATCAGGTAATGAAGCTATTCCCATACCAACTTCAGTCGCTTTTGCAATGCCATAAATACTTGAAACTTCTAAAATTGGTTTTCTAGGCCTTTTATTTTCTTTGCCAATTGTTAACAACCAATTTAACCTATGTCTATCAATTGGTGGTTGAGCATCTTCACCATAAGAAATAATTTTGTGGTTGTCTAAATCGCTACTGGTTTTAGGATATCCATTTTTTGAGATATAATCATTTGATGCAAATATCTTATATTTACAATCTGCTAACTTAATTTGAACGTCATCTTGCGATAAGCTAGGCGTCATTCTAACTTCTACATCTGTATTAAAATTTGTAACCCTTGGCTCAGAGTCTCTAAGACTAAGCGCCACACTTATTTCAGGATACAATTTTTTAAATTTAGACATCCTCGGCGCAACCCATAAAGCTCCAAAAGCATTTGTTGCAGAGACATTTAATCTTCCAGAGGGTACATCCATATCTTCAAGCAACTGGTTATGTGTTTTACTTATATCAGACGCTAAAACTTGGACAGAAGACGACAATCTCATTCCTGCCTTGGTTAATGAAATACCATCAGAGTTTCTTAAAAAAAGCTTTACTCCTAACTCATTTTCAAGCGCCTTCATTTGTCGACTTAGAGCAGATTGACTTATGTGCAATATATAGGACGCCTCAGTAATATTTCGTGTTTGAGCAACAATATTGAATAATCTTAATCTATCCCATTTCATTACTATGTTCCTTAATGATTAGAAAATTAAACTAACTTTTTTAATATACATCTAATAAATATCTTTTTTCTTTTTTTAAATTTTTAATGTATTCCAAACTTTTAATTTCGCTACAATCAAGTTGCTTTTCTATGATTAATTTTAACATATTTTCTACATCTTTAGCCATTTTTAGTGCGTCTCCACAAACATACAAAATAGCACCATCTTCAAGCCATTGAAAAATTTCTGCTCTTGATTCATACATTTTGTCTTGTACGTATATTTTTTTTGATTGGTCCCTAGAAAATGCCAAATCTAATTTTTGCAAAACTCTATTTTTTTTAAAATTTAAAATTTCATTTTCATAAATAAAATCGTTAATTCTCGTTTGAGCACCAAAGAAAAGCCAATTTTTTCCAGTACTCCCTAAAAATTTTCTTTCTTGAAGAAAAGATATAAAAGGGGCAAGACCTGTGCCTGGACCAATCATTATTACAGCTTTTTCTTGATTTTTGGGTAATTTAAAAATTCTATTAGGTATTAAGAAAACTTTTATTTTAGTACCCTTAAAACATTTATCAGCCAGAAAGGTTGAGCAAACACCATTGTAATTTCTTAAATTATTTTTCCATCTTTGTGTGGATACAGTAAGATGAATTTTTTTCGGATATGTATTATAGCTTGATGTAATCGAATAAGCTCGATGCTGAAGTTGTTTCAACAGAGTTAAAAAAATATTTAAGTCTATTTTAAAGTTTTTATCTAAATTTATGAAGTCTAAAACATCCTTTCCATATTTAAATTCATTTAATAAATTTTTATTATCACTTTTTAAAGCCATGTTAAGATCATGATGTTTAATGTTTTCATTTATAAAATATATCAATCTATTTGTCGGAGTTAATATCTCATAATGTGACATAAGAAGTTCAAATAAAGATGAATTATGGCCATCTGGAATTATTGAAGAATTTACATCTAGTCTATCTATAATTGTTAGGACAAGATTATGGTCATTTGTTGGAATTATTGCTAAACTATCTCCTGGTTCATAGTATATTCCGCTATCTCCTAGAGAAATCTCATAATGCATAATTTCTTTATTAGAATATTTACCTGATAATAGCTTACTTGAAGTAATTTCTGCTAAATATGGTTTTTTTCTATTCCAAATCATTAATATCTACATATGCTAAAAAGTTAAAATATTTATAAAAGTATTAAGTTAATTTTTTATTAGTTAATATTATTATATAAGTCTAATAATATTTATACAAACTAAAGAGTACTAAATGGCCTTAGAAATAATCATTATATTATCAATGGTACAGGGTATTACTGAGTTCCTTCCAATTTCTTCAAGCGCTCATCTAATAATTATTCCAGAAATATTTGGATCCATATCATCTAAGAGAAGTTTTGATGTCTCTTTACATTTTGGATCTCTTTTAGCAGTAATATTTTATTTAAAAAAAGATATTTCAAAAATAGCTTTTGATACCATCCTTCTAAAAAAAAATAATGAAGGGTTTATTACTTTTATAAACTTGATTATCAGTACCATACCAATTGTTTTTATTGGTTTTTTAATATATTTGTATGAATTCGATATAATACGTAATTTTGAAATTATAGGATGGTCAACTCTAGGCTTTGGAATTTTACTGGGTATAGCTGATACAAACCTTAAGATTAAAAAATTTATCAAAAGCTTGAATTTAACAGATGCTTTAATAATAGGATTATTTCAAATTTTAGCACTAATTCCTGGTACAAGTAGATCTGGTATTGTTATTACTGCAGGTTTATTTATGGGCTTTAGTCGATATGATGCTTCCAAGTATTCTTTACTATTGTCAATTCCTGTAATACTTGCAGCAATGACATTAGAAAGTTTTTCACTTTTTTATAAAGAAGGCTTTTTCTTCAATGAAGAAATGATAATAGGGATTATTTCAAGTTTTTGTGTGGCATATATAACAATTAGACTATTTATGAAATGGATAAACACAGCATCTTTGAAAATTTTTGTTTTTTATAGAATAGTTCTTGGTGTTGTGATTTTGATTTATGCTTATTATTAACTACATCTATTAATAAATCTTAACTAATTCTTTTTTCATGTCAGTTGGCTTAATTCCTAACTCTTTTAAACCTGGCAAATTATTATCTAATATATTATCTTTTTTTAAAAGTTTCATTTGATCAACTGTGAAAGGTGGCTTTGGTAGTTGTTGTAAAAAAAATGCAGGTATCATCATTAAATTAGGATTAAGAGGAATTAAAATTCTCTTAATGTTTTTAATCTCTAATAAAATCTTTAAAAGTTCCTCAAAATTATAAATAAATTCTCCTCCAATTTCAAAAATAGTTTCTTTATATTTTGTACTTTCTAATAAATTAATTATTGCCTTTGCAACATCATCTACAAAAACAGGTTGAAATTTTGTTGTTCTAGAAATTAAAGGTAAAAAAGGTAATAGAGACGCCATTTGTGAAAACTGTCCAAAAAAATTATCGCCTTCTCCAAATAATAATGATGGCCTCAGTATTTTAGCTTTTGGAAAATTTTTTATTAACTTTCGTTCTCCAATCGCCTTACTTCTGGAATAAACACTTTCAGAAAACTCCGATACACCTAATGCTGAAACATGAATAAGCTTTTTGATTTTAATTTTGGTTGAAAGTTCGCCTAAAAGAGCCGGAAAGTCAGAATGGATTTTAAAAAAATCTCCTTGTTTATTCTCGTATAAAATTCCACATAAGTTAATTATACAATCTGAATTTAATATATTCTCTTCTATAAGTTTGTAATCCACAAAATTCCAGTGAACAATTTTTATATTTGGGTTAGAATTATATTTTAATATTGAATTTTCTGTGCTTGTTTTACGGGTAAACAAAATAATTTCAACATCCATTTTTAAAAGTAATTTGATTAACGAGTTTCCAAGAAAACCAGTTCCTCCAAAAATAAGAATTTTTTTATATTTGTTTTTTCCCATATTTTATACCTTTATATGAAGTTTAATTTATGATAAGAATTTAGTATATTTTATTATTATATTTATAATTTAACTTAAATGTTATCCCACTTTTTAGTATTTAATGGAAGATAAATGAATTATTTTTTATACCAGGATGATATTCCTTCAAATATAAAATTTGGGGAAATTGTAGCTATTGATACCGAAACCATGGGTCTAAATCTGCAAAGGGATCGAGTGTGTTTAATACAACTTTCTAATGGTGATGGAAATGCTCATTTAGTTCAAATTTCAAAACAAAGCTTAGAGAATAAGAAAAATTTTATAAATTTAAAAAAAATACTTAATAATCCCAACTCTACTAAATTATTCCATTTTGCTAGGTTCGATATTGCAGTAATTGAAAAATATATATGTGAATTAAGTGGACCAGTATATTGTACAAAAATTGCGTCCAAATTATCAAGAACTTTTGGCGCAAGACACGGACTTGCAGATTTATGTAAAGATCTTTTAGGTTTTGAATTAGACAAGCAAAATCAAACTTCTGATTGGGGCTCAAAAGTTCTAAATGCAGCACAGTTAATGTACGCTGCATCAGATGTTCTTCATCTTCATAAAATAAAGATTGAGTTAGATGGCCTTCTTAAACGTGAAGGAAAAGAAGATATTGCAAGGCTATGTTTTGACTTTATTAAAACAAGATCAAGATTAGATTTAATTGGATTTGAAAGTTTAGATATTTTTTCTCATTGATATTGTAAAACTCAAATTATATTTTTGATTATAGAAAATGAAAATAATTAGCGGTAAATCAATCTTTGCTTCCTTAATAGCGCTCATTATTTTGAGCTTTGTTACTCAAATTATAGTAAATGATAAAAAAAAGTCGAAAAATGTGCTATTAAATAAAATTCCTGCTTATGATAAAGAAAAGATTTTTGGAGTTAAAATTCGTCAAGAAAATAAAAAAGGGGAAAAATTTTTAATTACTGCAGAAAATCTTGTTGAAAGTAATTCTGAAGATAAAAACATTTACTTAGAGAACTCTCTAACAACGATTGAGCAAAATGGAATTTTTACAGATATTTATGCAGGTAACGCAATAATATCAAATAACTATGATAATTTTAACTTTTCAGATAATGTGAAAATAACAAAAAAAATAAGAAATTTTGTTTTGAAAACAAAAAGTCTATCTGGAACTTTTAAAAAAGGTGATTATTACACACAAGACGATGTAGACATCGTTTCAGGTAATATTAAAATTAAAGGTAAAGGACTAGATGTTAAGAAAAATGGCGAGTACATAAAAATTAGAGGAAAAGCTATTCTAAACATGCTTTTATCAAATAAAAAATGAAAATTATAAATATATATATATTTTCTCTTATCTTATTAATATATTCGTCATTTAATGTTTTAGCAAAAAATACCAACAAAAATAACAGATCCGATTTGTCTGTAGAGGCTGATATCTCTCTTGAATGGTTCGAAAAAGAAAAATATTATCTGGCAAAAGGTAATGTTATTTTAAAAAAAGATGGCCTTACTTTGAAAGCTAATATGGTTAGAGCTAATTATGCTATAGAAAATGGCGAGAATATTCTAAAAAAAATAACAGCAAAAGAGGAAGTAATTCTTACTAAAGATAAATCTAAAGCAACTGGTCAATACATGACATATGATGTTGAAAAAAAAATTGCAATTATATCTGGTTCTTTTCAAACCTTTTCATCTCCAACAGGATATGTTGAATCAAAAAAAATTCTAATGTTTGATGATTTAAAAAATAAAGCAGAAGCAAATGGTAATGTTAAAGTCATTTTATCAAATGAAAGTATAATTTATGCAGATAATGTTAAAGCAGATTTCAGTGCAAAAGATAAGTCTTTAGAAAAAGCTATTGCAAAAGGAAATGTCCTAATAGAAAATAAAGATAAAGGAAAAAAATCAAAAGCCGACGTAGGTATTTATAATTCTTCAGATGAGATTATAAGACTTTCAGGAAATGTAACAATAATTAACCAGAATTCTAAAATTAGTGGATCAAAAGGAATAACTAATCTTAAAACTGGTGTAAGTAATATTATTGGTGACCCCAAAAAGAAAAGACGAGTTAAAGGTATTTTCTCTCCTGTAAAAAAATTGAATAAAGGAGGCAAAATTGAGTAATTTAGAAGAAGAACTTCAACGGCTAAAATCGCCTTCTTTTCGAAAAATTGAAGATTATGATGATTTCAAACGATCAAAAAAAAATAAGGACGCAAACAACATTAAAAAAGGTTTAGTTATAAGATCTATTTCTAAAACTTATAATAAAAGGAAAGTTGTCAATAAAGTTTCTTTAGATTTACAAAAAGGAGAAGCAATTGGTCTTCTTGGACCTAATGGAGCCGGTAAAACTACATGTTTTTACATGATAGCCGGTCTTATTAATACTGATGAAGGAGATATAATACTTGATCGGTCAAGGATTAATCACTTGCCAATGCATATTCGTGCCAAAAGTGGTATAGGTTATTTACCACAAGAATCATCTATCTTTAGAGGTTTAACAGTTGAACAGAACATTTTATCAGTCTTAGAAATTCAGAAATATACTAAAAATGAAAAATTTCAAATTTTAGAAGAATTAATGTCTGAATTTAATATTGGCAAGATAAGAAATTCATATGGAGCCACTTTATCTGGAGGTGAAAGAAGACGTACAGAAATTGCTAGGGCTTTAGCTACAAACCCTAATTATATACTCCTTGATGAGCCTCTTGCTGGAATTGATCCAATTGCTATTGATGATGTAAAAAATTTAATTCATAAATTAAAATCTAAAAATATTGGTGTGCTTATAACAGATCATAATGTTCGTGAAACGCTTGGAATTATTGATAAAGCATATATACTTTTTGAGGGGTCTGTTATAATGTCAGGTAACCCTGATCAAATTAAATCTGATAAGAGAGTTCGAGATGTTTATCTTGGAAATAATTTTTAAATAAAAAAAATTAATATAAACTTGACTGATATGTCAGTTAATACTATTTAAATTTCCCGATTATTCAATTCACTTAATTAAGGTATAAAATGAATATTAAAAATATGTTATCTGATAAATCTTTTTTGGTTAATTTTGAAGCGAGTAGCAAAAAAAACGTACTTGATGAACTATCTAAATTGGCTGAAAGAGATATTAAAATCGATTCACGAATTTTACTTGAATCACTCACCAAACGTGAAAAGTTAGGATCTACTGCCGTAGGTAATGGGATAGCTATTCCTCATGCTAATTGCCCATATATAGATAAGCCAAAAGTATTTGTGGCGTTGCTATCAAATAGTTTAGATTTTAATGCTAATGACGATCAACCTGTTGATATAATATTTTTACTATTAGCGCCAGACAATAGTGGATCAGAGCATTTGCAGGCTTTAGCATTAGTGTCACGATTACTACGAAACAAAGAATTAACGACTAAATTAAGAGGTTGTAAAAACACTGAAAGTGCTTTTGCAGTAATTTCTCAATCAGTCCGCGAGAAAGCTGCTTAATTACTTATTAACTTGATTCAATATTGGTTTTTCGTCAATAAAATTTAATATTGAACTTATAGCTTCAGTAGCAATATCGTTAAAACATTCATCAGTCCAACAAAGTGCATGTGGTGTAATTATAACATTATCATATTTAAGTAATTTACTATTTGTATTTAGTGGCTCTATGTTTGTCACGTCTAAACCAGCGCCCGCAATTTTTTTATATTCTAATGCATTTTCTAAATCAATTTCTCTAATAACAGGTCCTCTTGATAAGTTAAAAATATATGCACTCCTTTTCATATTTGAAAAAAACTCTGAATCAATCATAGCTTCAGTAGAACTGTCAAGATTACAAAGTATCACTACGAAATCAGATTTTGATGCTAACTCGTTAAGCTCAGTTTTAACTGCACCTTTTTGAGAAATTTCTTCTTCAGACAAAAATGGGTCAAAAGCTAGTATATTTTTAAAAAAAGGTTTAGACAATTTGATCGTTTCAGTACCAATACTCCCTGCACCAACGATACCCAAAATTTTCCTACTAAGTCCAACCCCCATAAAATTAGTTCTCTGACTCCAATTTCCTGACCTTACAAGTTTATCTTTTTTAATTAATTTACCCGCTAAACCAAATATCATCGTTAATGTCGCAACTGCAACAGGTCTTCTCACTGCATTTGGTGTGTTTGTGACTATAATATTTTTTCTTTTCATAGCCTCAATATCAATAGAATCAAATCCAACACCAAATCTAGATATAATTTTTAATTTGCAATCAGTGTTAGATACAGAATGAGCATTTACTTTTGGTAAATTAAGAAGTATCGCATCATACACCGACGTCATTTCAGGAGTTATTTCAGATATTGTCTTATCCATCCAAGATATTTCTATATCTTTTCTATTTTTTAAAAGTTCTAATGGATCATTCCCAAAGCAGGGTTCATTCTCACTATTTAATAAATCTCCAGAAATACCAACTTTAAACATCATAAATTCTCCATAAATTTTAATTAAAAATTATTGCAGTATTTGAGAAATTGATCTTGATAAAATGCTCATTTCTGTACCTACAGCGATCATATTGAAACCAAGGTCGGAATACATTTTAAGCTCATCTTGATTATTTACCATTATTCCAAGACTTGTTTTATTTAATTTAGCGGCAGCCACAACTTTTTTTATAGAATTAATGTAAATATCTGAGCCAAATTGGCCAGGAATTCCTAAAAAATTTGTTAAGTCAAAATGCCCAACCCATAAACAGTCCACACCATCAATAGCCGCTATTTCTTCAACATTTTCCAGTGCTTGTTTAGATTCTATTTGGATGATGTTTATTAAGTTAGAATTTGCCGTGTTTATATAAGATAACGGGCTTTCATTTTTATAATTATCATGAGCAAAACCAAATCCTGCACCCCTCACTCCATTTGGAGGATATTTTGAAGATTGAACAATATTCAGTGCCTCTTCATATGTGTTAACCATAGGCGCCATAATACCAGCAGCACCCAAATCTAGTGCTCTAGCTACATAATTATAATTAACTTCTGGTATTCGAATTAAAGGTGAGATGCCGTTAGCATTACTTATTATTGCAAGAGTTTTAAATTGCTCTAATGAAAGACCACCGTGCTCCATGTCAAAAATTATAAATTGGCAACCAGCGTTTTTTAAAATAATAGGTATGCCTGGGCTAAAAAATTCAAAAATCATGGCGCCTCGGACATTTTTCAAGTCAGTGATTTGTTTTTTTAAGCTCATTAAAATCTCCTTAAAATGTTAGGTATGCTAATAACCTAAATTGCGATCTACTGTATTAGGTGGTATTTCTCCCTTATCAATGCATTTTATTGCATTTGCTATCTGTTTAGCAGCTGTCTCTGGATTTGTTTCAGCAGCTACATGTGGCCATATTCTAATATTTTTTTGCTCCCATAATTTATGATCTTTTGGTAGTGGTTCATTCCTATAAACATCTAAAATGGCACTTGAGATGTGTCCCGATTTACAATTTTCGATTAAATCATCTTCAACAACGTGTTCACCTCTGCCTGCATTTATAAAACAAGATCCACGTCTCATCATAGCAAAGGTTGATTTGTTAAAAATATTAGTTGTTGACGGCGTAAGTGGTAAAAGGCAAACGTGGATATCACAATTCTTTATTAATTTTTCAATGGAATTTTCTCCATAATTACAATTAATACCTTCAATTTCTTTTTTAGTTCTACTCCATCCTTCTACTTTAAATCCTAAATTATATAAATCTTTTGCTACTACACTGCCAATTGCTCCAACTCCATATATTCCAACTTTTAAGAACAAAAAATTAAATTCTTTTCTGGACTTATATAGTTTTACTTTTTCTTGATTGTAATAACCATAAGTATCCCTGACAAAATTTAGGATAGAAAGAATAACCCAATGACTCATAGATTTTGCCATATAGGGATCAATTATTCTAACAATTGGGATTTTTTTCGGAATTAAGTCTTTTTTAAGAATATGATCTACACCTTGACCCAATGATATTAACCCTTTGAGGTTATTGAGATCCTCCAATCTCTCTAGAGGAGCTTTCCATAAGAGTGCTGAGGTTGCTTCTTCCGCATCTGCTGATAATAATGGAACCAACTTTATCGATGGCAAATGGATCCGTAATCTTTTTTCCCATTCATTTTGAAGCTTTATGGTAGTGTTTTTACTAAAAAAACCAACAACTGGCATATTCAAGTATCCTTTAGTTTAAGGATTATTTTTAAAACTTCAAAATATTTATGTTAAATAAACATACTTACTTATTAGCTATGTAATGGTGGAGCTAAGCGGGTTCGAACCGCTGACCTCTACACTGCCAGTGTAGCGCTCTCCCAACTGAGCTATAGCCCCTTACATTAAATCTTTATTTCTTTTCATCAATAATTTCTTCATTAATTTCATCATCTTCATTAATATCATCTTCGTCAATAAAAGAAATATCTTCGTCTATATTTAATTCAACTCCTGCTTCAGCCTCACCATCCTGATTTTCTGTATTTATATCAAGTAGAGGATCATCGTCAGATACTACTTCATCATCCGTATCAGTCTCGATATCATCTATATTTGATATATCTTCGGACATGTTTTGTTTTTTTTCAGAAACCACTTTTGTTGATAAATTTTTACCTTTTCTACTCTTTAAATAAATATCTGGATCAAACTCAATACCACATGAAGGACAAATTATAGGAGATTTATTAAAATCATAATATTTTGTATTACAAGCAAGACAAATTCTTTTTTTACCCCATTCTGGTTTTGCCATTATCAAACTCCCGAAAAATTATTTTCAATATGGGATTAGACTAAAAAATTTAATTCTGTCAAAATATTTTTTAATAAATTTATTAACTTTTAATAAATTAGATATATATTAGCAGACTTGATAAGATATAGTGAGAATTAATGAATTCAATATCGTCTAGTAAATCTACTAATTTATCTGGAAATTTCAGTGTTCCTGGAGATAAATCTATTTCACATAGATCGTTGATTATTGGTTCTTTAGTGAGTGGCAGAATTGAAATAAATAACCTTTTAGAAAGTGAAGACGTCATTGCAACAGCTGAAGCTCTAAAAATTCTAGGTGTTAAAATAAATAAATTACATGATAAATGGGAAGTGTTTGGCAGTGGAATAGGTAATTTTTTTGGGTATAACTATACACTAAATATGGGTAATTCTGGTACTGGGGCTAGATTACTGATGGGTTTAGTAGCTGGGTCTAATGTTGAAGCAACATTTATTGGAGATGAGTCTTTATCTAAAAGACCCATGAAAAGAGTAACAGTACCTCTAAAGAAAACAGGTGCAATAATAGTGAGTCAATCTGATAATTTACCAATCAAAATACGAGGTAGTCAAATTCCCTTACCAATTAAATATCAGAGCCCAATTTCCTCTGCTCAAGTAAAATCAAGTATATTACTAGCTGGGTTATCCTCAACAGGTAAAACGACAATTATAGAACCGTCTTTATCAAGAGATCATACAGAAAGAATGCTGAAATTTTTTGGTGCTAATATTTCAACACATAAATTAGATGACATGTCATGGAAAATAACTTTAGAAGGTATCCCCGAACTAAAACCATTAAACCTCAATATTCCAGCAGACCCTTCAAGTGCAGCGTTTCCAATAGTTTCTGCTATAATAACTCCTAATAGTAAAATAAAAGTTGAGAATGTATGTATAAATGAGCTTAGGACAGGATTATATAAAACTTTGATTGAAATGGGTGCGAACATTCAGATTTTGAATGAAAAAGAAATTAGTGGTGAATTAGTTGCTGACATTACTGCTAGTTCAAGTAGTTTGAAAGGAATTATCGTCCCTAAATCAAGAGCTGCATCTATGATTGATGAATACCCTATATTATCAATAGCGGCAACCAGAGCAACAGGAAATACAGTAATGGAAGGCGTGGAAGAACTCAGATATAAAGAAACAGACAGGATAAAAACAGTTTGTGAGGGTTTGCGAAAAATAGGTGTGGTTACTCACGAAACAAAAGATAGCATGGTTATAGAGGGTAAAGGTCCTAATGCTAAAATAATTGGCAACGTAGAGATTGATTCCAACTTGGACCATAGAATTGCTATGTCTTTTTTATGTTTGGGTTTGATCACAGAAAAAGAAATTATCGTAAGAAACACAGATACAATTAATTCTTCTTTTCCTTTATTTAAGCAAAAAATGAATAAGATTGGTGCAAACTTAAATTTTTTTTAATTAACAGAAAAATAAACTTTAATGATAGAAATAGCAATTGACGGAACAGCAGCTTCTGGAAAAGGGACTTTAGGTAAAAAACTGTCTGATAAATATAGTTTTCCATATTTAGATACAGGATTATTGTATCGTAAGGTAGCTCATGAGCTTATAAAGGATAATAAAATCAACACAACAAAATTAGAACAAACCAGTTGTGATTTTGCAATGATTTTAAATTTCAAAGAATTGAAAAATACAAATCTAAGAACTGAAGATGTTGCTAAACTTGCATCAAAAATTGCTACTTTTCCTAATCTTAGAAAGATTTTAAACAACAAACAAAAAGAATTTAACAATTCAAGTAAAAAAAAATTTGGTGGTTGTATATTAGATGGAAGAGATATTGGCACCACAATTCTCCCAAATGCAGATTTTAAGTTCTATATTACTGCGTCGTTAGAAATAAGGGCTAAAAGAAGATTATTAGAAAAAAACATATCTTTCTTGCATGAAAATGACGAAAAGTGTATGTTGCAGGCTTTGATGAATAACATGAGAGAAAGGGATAGACTGGATAGTAACAGAAAAATATCACCTTTAATTCCGGCTAAAGATGCTTACGTCATAGATACTACCTCAATTAATCCTGAAGAATTATTGTTAAAAGTTGCCGATATTATTGAAAGAAAAAAATGAGATGCTAAAAAAATGGAGGTTTTAGCAAGTTTAATAAACAAATAACCTACTGAAAATTTATTTTATTATAATTATTAGATTGATTTCTTTTGTTTCCATAATTATAAACTCAGTAAATTGCTTATATACTAACAAAGATAGGAGAAAATATTGTCCCAAGCTGATGTAACAGCCTCACCTGTGAATGAAAGCTTTGCAGAATTACTAGATCAAAGTTTTCAAGAAATGACAAGCATTGAAGGTTCAGTTGTTGCTGGCACGGTATTGTCAGTTGAAAAAGATATGATTTTGATTGATGTAGGCCTGAAGTCTGAAGGGAGAGTTCCATTAAGAGAATTTGGAAATAATGAAGAAGATATTAAAATAAATGCTGGAGACGTAGTTGAAGTTTATATTGAAAGGTTAGAAGATATAAATGGACACGCTATATTAAGTAGGGAAAAAGCAAGGCGAGAAGAGTCCTGGGTTAACCTAGAAAAAGCTCTCGAAAAACAACAAAGGGTTAATGGTGTTATATTCGGTAGGGTAAAAGGTGGATTTACAGTTGATCTTGAAGGTGCAACTGCTTTCTTACCCGGAAGTCAAGTTGATATCAGGCCAATTAAAGATTTAGGTGTTTTGATGGGAACGCCTCAACCATTTCAGATTCTAAAAATGGATAGAAGAAGAGGTAACATTGTTGTATCACGAAGAGCTGTTTTAGAAGATAGTAGAGCAGAAGCAAGATCTGAACTAGTTGCTAATCTTGAAGAAGGCCAAGTTCTACAAGGCGTTATTAAAAACATTACTGATTATGGCGCTTTTGTTGATTTAGGTGGTGTGGATGGTCTATTGCATGTAACAGATATTTCATGGAAAAGAATTAACCATCCGTCAGAAGCTTTACAGATTGGTCAATCTGTTCAAGTTAAAGTTATAAAATTTAATGATGAAACACAAAGAATTTCATTAGGAATAAAACAGCTAACTGAGGATCCATGGGTAAAGGTTTTTGAACGGTTCCCAGTTGGTTCAAAAATGACAGGCATTGTAACAAATATTACAGATTACGGCTCTTTTGTTGAATTAGAAGATGGGATAGAAGGCTTAGTACATGTTTCCGAAATGAGTTGGACGAAAAAAAATGTCCATCCTGGCAAAATAGTATCTACCTCTGAAAAAGTTGAAGTAATGGTACTAGAAATAGATGTTCAAAAAAGAAGAATTTCTTTAGGAATAAAACAATGTGTAGAAAACCCATGGGAAAATTATAAATCAAACAAAAAAGTTGGAGAAACGATTGAAGGTGAGATAAGGAACATTACTGAATTTGGTTTGTTCATAGGACTATCTGAAGATATAGATGGTTTAGTTCATCTGTCAGATTTAAGTTGGGACGGCAATGGAGATGAGTTAATAAAATCATATTCTAAAGGAAGTTTAATCAAAGCCAAAATATTAGACATTGATATAGATAAAGAGCGTATTTCTCTTGGAATCAAGCAATTAACTGAAGACGTAACTGCTACAGAAATAGGAAATATAAGAAAAGGTATAACAGTTACTTGCACAATTTCAAATATTATTGATAACGGTCTTGAGGTTAACGTTGGTGAAAATCTAAAAGGGTTTATAAAGAAAAGTGATCTATCACGCGAAAGGGCAGATCAAAAAACCGATAGATATGGTGTGGGAGATAAAATTGATGCTGCAGTTATTAATATTGACAAAAAGACTAGAAAAATTTCACTATCAATTAAGGCAAAAGAAATAGAAGAAGAAAAGAAAGCTATGGCTGAGTACGGATCGTCTGATAGTGGCGCAAGTTTAGGTGATATTTTAGGAGCTGCATTGGCTAAGAAAGATACAAGTTCTTCATAACATAATTAAAAAGGGTGTAATATTGAATAAATCAGATTTAATAATAAAAATTGCTAATATTAATCCTGAATTGTATCAAAAAGATGCAAGCAAAATAATTAACGTATTTTTTAACACCCTTAGCTTCGCTTTGAGTAAAAATGAAAGAGTTGAATTACGAGGTTTTGGAGTTTTTGATGTTAAGAAAAGAGAGGCTAGAATTGCCAGAAATCCAAAAAATGGAGCCGTTGTAGCTGTACCGTCAAAAATTATTCCTTTTTTTAGAATGGGCAAAGCTATGAAAGATCGTATCAACAAATGATACTTATAAGTTTGATTTTTCAACTAGTTTATATGTAATGAAACATTCTTTTGAGATTAAGATTTGTGGTATAAATGATCAAACTTCAATGAATGCTGCTTTGAATATCGGTGTTAACTACATTGGTTTGGTTTTTTATCATAAATCTCCTAGGAATTTATCAATAACAAGAGCTAAATTACTAACAAAAAATAGAACTACAAAATCCAAAATAGTTGCTTTAACTGTAAATCCTGACGATATTTTTTTACAAGAAATTAAAAAATTTATAAAACCAGATTATATTCAACTACATGGAGAAGAGTCGCCTAAAAGATGTGAAAATATTAAAGATAAATTTAACATCCCTATAATAAAAGGGATTGGTGTAAAAAAAAATATAGATTTAAAAAGACACATTAAAACATATGCAGAAATTTGTGATATTTTAATATTAGATGCACCATCAAAGAAACTGCCTGGTGGAAATGGTAAAAAATTTGATTGGAAAATTTTAAAAAATTATAAATCAAAAAAAAAATGGATGCTTGCTGGAGGTTTAAATATAAATAATATAAGTGAAGCGATTGATATAACTAAGCCACCGGCGATAGATATTTCATCTGGACTTGAAACAATAAAAGGTGTTAAGGATCCTCGATTAATTAAAAACTTTGTTTTAAAATGTAGAAATTTATAATGTATTAATTATGTCAGAAATTAGTTTAAATAGTTTAAAAAAAGGACCTGATTCAAATGGTAAATTTGGAATTCATGGTGGAAGATTTGTTGCAGAAACATTAATGCCTCTTATTCTTGAAGTAGAAAATTCATATGAAAAAGCAATTAAAAATCAATCTTTTATTAATGAATTAGAAATGTACAGAAGAGATTACATAGGAAGACCAAGTCCTTTATATTTTGCAGAAAGATTAACTGAACACTTTAGGGGAGCTAAAATCTACCTAAAAAGAGATGAGCTTAATCATACTGGAGCGCATAAAATTAATAACGTAATAGGCCAAATTTTATTAGCTAAAAAAATGGGTAAAAGTAAAATAATTGCTGAAACTGGAGCAGGTCAACATGGAGTAGCAACTGCAACAGCATGTGCCCTATTCGGATTTGAGTGTGAGGTTTTTATGGGTGCAATGGATATTGAAAGACAAAAACCTAATGTTCAAAGAATGCAATTATTAGGTGCTAAAATTAACCCAGTAACTTCAGGAACTGGTACTTTAAAAGATGCAATGAATGATGCGTTAAGATTTTGGGTGTCAAACGCTAATACACATTTTTATATTATTGGTACTGCTGCTGGACCTCATCCTTATCCAAAAATGGTCCGAGACTTCCAATCTGTAATAGGAGAAGAAGCAAAAAAACAAATTTTAGAAAAAGAAAATAGACTACCTGATGTTTTAGTTGCGTGTATTGGAGGTGGGTCTAATGCTTTGGGATTATTCCATCCTTTTCTTGATGATAAAGAGGTCGAAATTTTTGGTGTGGAAGCTGCCGGTAAAGGTCTGAAGTCTGATTTTCACGCTGCTTCCCTCTCAGCTGGATCTCCTGGCATACTTCATGGCAACAGAACTTATTTACTTCAAGACAATAATGGACAAATCAATGACGCACACTCAATTTCTGCCGGGCTTGATTATCCTGGAATAGGTCCCGAGCATTCTTGGTTATATGATATAGGAAGGATTAAATATTTATCGACGACAGATGAGGAAAGTTTAATTGCTTTTAAGCTGTGTAGTAGATTAGAAGGAATTATACCTGCACTTGAACCAGCTCACGCTTTACATATTACTGGTGAACTTGCTTCTAAAAGAAAAGGTCAGATTATAATTATGAATATGTGTGGTAGAGGAGATAAAGATTTGTCATCAGTATTACCATTAATAATGAAGAAATAAAATTAATAAAAGCTGATGAATCGTATTAAACAAACTTTTAATGAACTTAAAAAAAATAATGAAAAAGCTGTTGGAATTTTTTTAACAGCTGGAGATCCTGATTTTAAAAGCTCTCTTAATCTAATAAAAAAATTACCCGAAAACGGAGTAGATTTTATTGAAATTGGAATGCCCTTTTCTGATCCAATGGCTGACGGACCTTCAATTCAACTATCAAGTCAAAGAGCCCTTAAATCAGGCACAAACTTAACAAAATGTTTGTCTCTAGTAGAAAACTTTAGAAAAAAAAATAATTATACCCCAATTATCTTGATGGGATATTACAACCCTATATATAAATTTGGTAAAAAAAATTTTATAAATAAATGCCTTGAAATTGGAGTTGATGGCCTAATTATTGTTGATTTACCACCAGAAGAAGATGAAGAATTTTATATTGAAGCTGAAAGAAATAAACTGAGTGTAATTAGATTAGTTACACCTACGACCGATGAGAAAAGGCTAAATAAAATATTATTCAATGCAACTGGGTTTGTATATTATGTCTCAATAACAGGAATAACGGGTACACAAGCCCCAAATGTAGCTAATGTATCAATAAATTTGAAAAAAATAACAACTGTTACTGATCTACCAGTAGTTATAGGATTTGGGATTAGATCACCTTCTCAAGCATCATCCATGGCTAATATTTCAGATGGTATAGTCGTAGGGTCTGCGGTAGTTGATTTAATAAAATCATCATTAGATAATGACGATAATCCAACGAAACAAACACTTAACTCATGTTTAGATTTTATAAGTAAAGTGTCAGAAAATGTTAAACATAATTAAGCCTTATTGTATATTTATTTAGAAAATAAGGAGTTTAGAATTGAATTGGATTAAAGAAACAGTATTACCTAAGTTTAAGGCTTTTGTTAAAATAAAAGAGCCTGAAGAAATCTTATGGATTAAATGTAAATCATGTTCTCAAATGATATTTCATAAAGAATTTCATGAAAGCAATAATGTTTGTAAATCCTGTGGTTTTCACGACCATCTGTCTGCAAGAGAAAGAATTAATTTTCTTTTAGATAAGGATACTATTGAAGATATTTTAATACCAAAATTAAAATTAGACCCTATTAATTTCAAAGATAAAAAAAAGTATATTGATCGCATAAAAGATGCTCAAAATAAAACTAAATTAGAAGACGCCTTGTTGGTAAGTTTTGGTCTTGTAAATAAAATACCAGTAGTATTAGCATGTTTTGACTTCTCATTTATGGCTGGATCTATGGGAAGATATGTAGGAGATGGATTGATAGTAGCTGCTAAAGAAGCGATAAAAAGACAATGCTCTTTAATAGTAGTGCCATCTTCAGGTGGAGCAAGGATGCAGGAAGGTATATTTTCCTTGATGCAAATGCCAAGAACAACAATTGCAATTAATAAAGTTAAAAAGGAAAATCTACCCTATATTGTTCTACTTGCCAATCCTACAACCGGCGGTGTTACAGCGAGTTTTGCAATGCTTGGAGACATCCATATAGCAGAACCAGGAGCAATAGTTGGATTTGCTGGAAGAAGAGTTATTGAAGAAACTGTTAAAGAAAACCTTCCAGAAAATTTTCAAACAGCAGAATATTTAAAATCTCATGGTATGATAGACATTGTTATTCCAAGATCTGAGCAAAAAGAAAAAATTTCACATTTATTAAAAACACTAACTTTCTATATTAATTAACAATAAAGATTATTATTTTTAATAATATGATCAACAAACATAAATTATCACACACATTAAATAGAATGTTTTCACTTCACCCGAAACTGATAGACTTCGATCTTTCAAGATTAAAATTACTAATGAAAAAATTTAATAACCCACAAAACAGGTTACAAAATGTAATTCATATCGCAGGTACTAATGGCAAAGGTTCAACAGCATCTTTTCTCAAGGAAATATTGGAATATCATAAGTTATCAGTAAATTTATATACATCGCCTCATTTAATTAATTTTAATGAACGTATAAAAATAAATAATAAGTTTATTTCAGATGAAACTCTGATTAAAATTTTAGAAGAAGTAGAAAAAAAAAATGCTAATAACCCAATTACATTTTTTGAAATAACGACAGCAGCAGCTATAATTGCTTTTCAAAGACAACCAAGTGATGTGAATATATTTGAAACAGGCTTAGGTGGTAGATTAGATGCCACAAATATTATTGAAAATAAAAAACTTACTATAATAACTAAAATAGGTTTTGATCATATTGAGTTTCTTGGAGAAAAAATTGAAGAGATAGCGCGCGAAAAGGCTGGAATTTTTAGAAAAAACACCCCAGTTATTATTGCGAAGCAAAAGAATGTAAAAGCACGTCAAACTCTTTTAGAGTGCGCAAAACATTTAAAAAACTGAAATAATTAATATTGAAAATATTTCTACAAATACAATACTTGGATTAAGTGGTGATCATCAATATGAGAATGCATCTACAGCTTATACTGCTGCAAAAAAAATATTACCATTAATATCCTTATCAAAGACAAATTTAGCTTTAAAACAAGCGAATTGGCCTGGAAGAATTCATCAGATAAAACAGGGAAAAATTATCAATTATAGAAATAACATAACAATCTTAGACGGTGCACATAATGATGATAGTGCATATGTGTTGAATCAATATTTAAATAAAAAATCTATAGGAAAATGGAATTTAATAATTGGTATGTTGAAAAATAGAGATGTTGAAAACTTTGTAAAAATATTCAAAAATCATATTAATAAAGCGTTTGCTATGGCTATTCCTGAAGTGGAATCATCATATTCTCCAGCTGAAATAATTGTAAAATTAAAAAAAATAGGGTTAGAAGTACTTCCTGCACAAAATTTGGAAAACGCCTTACAAAAAGCTGAAAAAGATATACCTCTTTTGATTACTGGATCACTTTATTTAGTAGGAAATACTTTAAAATTTAATAAAACAAAAATTTTTTAAATTGTCTCGTTAACCCAAGATTCAAGAGCTGATTTTGGTAACGCACCCATTTTTTCAGATATTTTTTGACCATCTTTGAAAATCATTAAAGCTGGAATACTTCTTATACCATAAGCTTGCGATGTTGAAGGATTCTCGTCAACATTTATTTTCACTATTTTCAGTTTGGTGGCCATTTCTTCAGATAATTCTTCAAGAGACGGTCCAATAGCTTTACATGGACCACACCACTCTGCCCAAAAATCAACTAAAACTGGTTCTTTTGATTCTAAAACATCTTCTTTAAATTTTTGGTCATTAGTTTTATTGGTTGCCATTTTTTTATCTCCTAACTTTCTTTGCTAATTATAATTTATTGATATCTCTTTTCTAGATCTTGAAGAAACTTATCTAATTCTTCTAAAAATAATAATTTTTCGTCATCACCCTTGATCTCAAATTGTTCTCTAAAAGTATCTAATTCATGATATGATTTTGGTATTGTGTTCCATTTTTCATTATCAGTACTTAAAATTTGTTTTGCAATAATTTTATGAATAATATCATAATCGGATTTGGGAAGTACTAAAGGTGCTTCTTCATAGATTAATCTTTGGGCAAAGTATTTATATCTTTGATCTTTAAAGTGGTTTGATATATAGAACTTTTCTTCCCAATCGGCATTATGAAAATCTATCATTTTTGATTTATCATTGTTACCTGGAAATCCTCCTAAATATAAGCTATCTTCAGGTTGTGAATCAATTTGAGATTTATAAATCTCCTTTTCATCATTTTCTTCAAATAATATTCTCTGTATTTTATTTTTAAAATCTGGGTTATTTTTGATCATCTCTGCTCTTTTGTGAATAACTTCAATTCCTATAGATTTATAAAGAGGTATTTTTTCAATGTGGCTTGCATCCAATAATACAGGATTTTTATTATTTTTAATTTCTCTTATTAGTTTTGGTCTTTGTTTAATTTTAATTTTTAAATCTTTTATTGACATATCAAAATAATCAACAGGATCATGAAGCAAATCAAAACACTGAGGATAGTTGAAATGATTTTTGCATAAGTAAGTGACTACATGAGTGTTGAATTTACCAAAAAAATATTCATCCATACAAACAATATTATTGTTAATTAGGAAGTTATCAACATCAATTTTAGTGCTGTTATTCAAAGCAGAATTCCAAATTATGTTTGCTTTTTTTTGTAAAATTTTTGTAATTTCGATAGTAGCTTCCACATCACCCATAGCGTCATGTGCGTTGTGAGTAATCTTGTTCAACTCAGTCAAATTATCTAGTTTGAATATTTGATTCCCTTTTTCATTCATACCAACTTCTAAACATTCCGGATAATAATATTTAGATGATCTTGTTATTCCTAAAACATCTACCCTTTTATTTCCATTAAATTGAGTTATATATGGTTCTAGAAGTAATTTAAAAAAAGTTTTTCTAAGAAACTCTTCATCAAAAGAAATAGTATTATATCCAATAAATATAGCTGGAGACCATTTTTTAAATTTATCCTGAAGTTTTTTTATTAAACCATAATGTGATAAATTAACATTGTTTAACATCTCTATTGATGTTTTATTAACTAATAACGCACCAGGTTCGGGAACCAAACCTGATCTTAAACGACATCTATCCTCAAATCTTTCAAGCTCATTAAAATTCTTGTCGACTAAGATTGCGGCAACTTGAATAATTTGATCCCAAGTAGAATTTCTTCCTGTAGTCTCCAAATCATAAAAAACAAAATTCATACTCATTTAGTTATATCCAACTTTAAAGAAAGCTCTTTTATCCTATTAAACCAATTTACAGATCCAAATAATGAAATTTTTCTTAATTCTGAAAATTGCTTCTCACTGCCACCAATAAAAGAGATAGTAATCTTTAAGGGGTCCAAATTTTTAATTTCTGAATTAAATCTTGGCCACTCTAGCAAAATAATTTTTTTTTTAGATCTTCAAAGACACCGATTTCTTCAACTTCGTCAAAGTTATTAATTCTATAAAAATCACAATGCCATATTTCTATAACCTTATTCAAAGGATAAGTTTGAACGAGGTTAAATGTTGGACTTGGTACTTCTTTTATATTTGTAATACTGTTTATTATAGACTTACATAGAAAAGTCTTACCAACTCCCAAATCACCTTCAAAAGTAATTAGATCGTTTGCTTTTAATAATCTTGATATCAAACCACCAATATTTTTCATTTCATTTTCAGATTTAACAATAATTTCTGATAATGGCTTCATGCTCAATATCTATAATTATCAGATTTGAAAGGACCTTGAACTGGAACACCAATATAATCAGCTTGCTCATTTGATAATTTAGATAAAGTCGCTCCTACTTTTTCCAAATGTAAAGTGGCGACTTTTTCATCTAGATGTCTTGGTAAAGTATAGACTTTATTTTCATAGTTTTTAAAATTTTGCCAAATTTCAATCTGTGCTAAAACTTGATTAGTAAATGAAGCACTCATTACAAAGCTAGGGTGCCCAGTTGCACAACCCAAATTAACTAATCTTCCCTTTGCTAACACAATTAATCGTTTACCATCTTGAAACTCTACTTCATCCACTTGAGGTTTAACTTCTGACCACTTCATATTTTGTAATGATTCAACCTGTATTTCAGAATCAAAATGACCTATATTACAAACTATAGCTCTATCTTTCATATCTCTCATGTGGTCAACTGTAATAACATCTTTGTTACCAGTTGCGGTTACAAAAATATCTCCTCTTGGACAAGCTTCTTCCATTGAACACACCTCATAACCTTCCATTGCAGCCTGTAGTGCGCAAATTGGGTCAATCTCTGTTACAATCACTCTTGCTCCACCCTGACGAAGGGAAGCTGCTGAACCTTTACCAACATCTCCAAATCCAGCTACTACAGCTACTTTACCGGATAACATTACATCTGTAGCCCTTCTAATACCATCAACTAAAGATTCTCTACATCCGTATAAATTGTCAAACTTAGATTTTGTTACAGAGTCATTTACATTTATCGCCGGAAAAGGAAGTTCACCCTTTTCTGCCATTTGATATAATCTTAAAACACCTGTCGTTGTTTCTTCTGTTACTCCTTTAATACTATTTTTGACCTTAGTAAACCAACCTGGAGAAGATTTAAGTCTAGACATGATTTGAGTTTTAAGCGCCTCTTCTTCTTCATTAGCTGGTGACGCAAGCACCTTTTCTCCACTTTCAGCTTTAGCTCCCAAAATTATGTAAAGTGTGGCATCTCCACCGTCATCTAAAATCATATTAGCAAACGTATCTCCAGACCATGTAAATATTTTATCAACATACTCCCAATACTCTTTTAGAGTTTCACCCTTTTTAGCAAAAACTGGAATATTTTGTTCAGCAATAGCCGAAGCAGCATGATCTTGTGTCGAAAATATATTACAACTAGCCCATCTAACAGTTGCTCCAAGGCTAACCAAAGTTTCAATAAGTACGGCTGTTTGTATAGTCATATGTAAACAGCCTGCTATTCTAGTTCCTTTTAATGGTTGTTCTTTTCCATATAATTCTCTGCAAGCAGTTAATCCTGGCATCTCTGTCTCAGCAATTGATATTTCTTTTCTTCCCCATTTGGCGAGGCTAATATCTGATATTGAATAATCTTTCATAATAATTCCCTAAAAATTTTAATACTTCTATAACACTCTAACTATCTTTTGAAAACTGTGAATTTATTACTTTTTAAATTTTTTATGCTTTTATATTTCTAGAAAACTGACTTTAACACTACCTCCGACACATTCATTCTTTTGGTTAAATCTATTTAAAGCTTCAATAGTCCCTCCATGCGCTAGGACTATTTGTTTTGAAATGGATAAACCCAAACCGGAATGATTTCCAAACTTTTCATTTTTAGGTCTGTCAGTATAAAATCTATCAAAAACTTTATTTAGAGATCCATTTGAGAAACCTGGACCACTATCTTCAACTAGAATAATGACATGTTCTAAGCTTTTTTCTAAACGTATATTTATAATCTGTTTATCAGTTGAAAAAGAAACCGCATTTTGTATTAAATTATCAAAAACCTGCGCAATCTTATTTTCATTACCAAAAATATACATATCTTCGGAATATTTTAAAAAATTTATATTACAATTAACTGTAGATGATCTTACATCAACCAAAGTTTCAAGTAGATTCGAAATATTTATTTTTTTCATTTCTATTCTAGATAATTCTGAATCTAGCCTTGAAGCTGCAGAAATATCGTTAATTAATCTATCGATTCTCTCAACATCGTTTTGGATAACCTTTATTAATTTTTTCTGTTCACTTTCATTTCTTATTTTACTAATTGTTTCTGAAGCAGACCTCACTGATGTTATAGGATTTTTTAACTCATGTGCAACATCCGCAGCAAATTCTGCTATGTGATCTATTCTTTTTTGTAATTCATTAGTCATTTTAAAAAATGATCTCGCTAATTTGCCTATTTCGTCCTTTCTAAATCTAAATTCACTTAAATTAAAAGTTTTCATCATTTTGTCTTCAGCTATTTTATCAGCCTCGTTTGATAACTTTACAATAGGGTTTGTTATTGATCTTCCAAAATAAAGAGCAAGAGTTATGGTAGCTAATAAAATTAACCCAAATGCCTTAAAAAGTTCAGTTTCCAAGTCCACTAATTCTTTTTCTATTTTATTGCCAGAAACTGATAGAAGAACTGCACCCCTAACCATACGAATATTTTTGATAGGAATTGCAACTGACAAAAATAAATTTCCACTTTTATCTTGTCTTAGCATTTTTGTATTTTTACCTCTCAGAGCCCTGATAACCTCTGGAAAATCTTCAAATGAAAATTCTCTATTATCGACATAAAGTGGAAGATTTAGTGGTTTTGATATAATATTTGAAAATAAAAACACAAAGTCAGTAAAATAAGTTTTTAAAGAAAAATCCTTATCTACGGATGGTAAAGGGCTTACTTTAACAAATGGACTATATTTCATACTTCCTTTTGTGTCAGCTATTAAATTTCCATATATATTGAAAAGTCTCGCTCTTATGTTAGATCCATAATCAACTTTAGGAATAAGACTTTGTAACGCAGGACTAGAGATTTGATTATTTTGAATTAGACCATATTGATTTTCTGCCAACGCAAGTGCTTTTGTAAGAGTAAGTCCTTGTCTTTCTATAGCTGCAAACTCAGATTTAATCAAAATTTCTTGATACTTGTTGAAGTAAATTATAATAATGGGATATAATAAAACTGGTAACAATATTATAAATAATATTCTCATTTTAAGAGGAAAATATAATCTCTTTATAATTCTAAAAAACTTTCTCAATTTTTACACATCTCTATACCTATACCCAACACCGTACAAAGTTTCAATACAATCAAAATCCTTATCAAAAACTCTAAATTTTCTTCTCATTCTCTTTATATGACTATCAATAGTTCTGTCATCAACATATATAGTTTCTCCATATGCTGTGTCTATAAGTTGATCTCTATTTTTTACTAATCCCGGTCTAAGTGCCAACGTATAAAGTATTAAAAATTCTGTAACAGTCAGTCTTATCTCTTGTCCTTTCCACTTACAAAGATGCCTATCTGGATCAAGGGACAAGTCATTTCTCTGGATCAGTTTATCGGACGAGTCTGAATTTTTAAATAAAGTCCTTCTGAGTACTGCTCTTATTCTTTCTATTAGTAGTTTTTGCGAAAATGGCTTAGTTATATAATCATCAGCACCCATTCTAAGACCAATTGCTTCGTCTATTTCATCATCTTTACTAGTTAAAAAGATAACAGGCACGTCATTAGAAGCCCTTAGCCGTTTTAACAGTTCCATACCATCCATTTTTGGCATTTTAATATCTAAAACAGCTATATCTGGAGAATTTCTCTGTAACGCAACAAGTCCTTGTTCACTATCATTATAAGTTTCAACCGACCAACCTTCCGCTCTTAAGGCAAGGGAAACAGAAGCTAAAATATTACTATCGTCATCAACAAGAATTATCTTTTCACTCATTATTTCACCTATATTAAAATAATAATTAATAATTTATACTTTATTATTATTTGATGAGAAAATTTAGGTTTATTCAAGGCTAAATTAAGTTAATTTATGTTAAATAATATCATCAATGAGCTTCAGCCCAATTATTTCCAACACCTACGTCTACTTTTAAGTTAACTTTCAAAGGTACCATTGGTAGATTAGCTGTTTCCATTATTGGTAAAATAACGTTTGTAAATTCTTCAATATTTTTATCTCTAATTTCAAATACCAACTCATCATGAACTTGCATCAGCATAGAAATTTCTTTTTTATTAAGTAACTGTTTGTGAATTTTAATCATAGCAAATTTAATAATATCTGCTGCAGTCCCTTGAATAGGAGCATTAATAGCTTGCCTTTCTGCAAACCCTCTCAGCTTTTGGTTTTTAGAATTGCTATCATTAATATAAACACGTCTATTAAATAATGTTTCTACATATCCATCACTATCTAGATTAGATTTGATTTGTTCCATATAATCTCTAATTCTTGGGAACCTATAGAAGTATGAACTAATAAAATCCTTTGCTTCATTTGCAGAACATTTCAACTGCTTTGCAAGACCATATGCTGAAATACCATAAATAATTCCAAAATTAATTGCCTTTGCCTTTCTTCTAAACTCTGAAGTCATTTCTTTAATTGGTATACCAAATACCTTAGAGGCGGTATCAGCATGAATATCTAAATTATCATTAAACGCATCCAACATTTTATTTTCATCTGCAATATGAGCAATCAACCTTAATTCAATTTGAGAATAATCCATTGAAACTAACTTGAAACCCTGCTTTGGCTCAAAAGCTGTTCTAATTAACCTTCCTTCTTCAGTTCTAATTGGTATATTTTGTAAATTTGGATTTGAAGAAGATAGTCTTCCAGTACTTGCTCCCACCATAGAATAGTTAGTGTGAACTCTATGAGTTTTTTTGTTTATTTGTTCAACTAATGCATCCGTGTAAGTGCTTTTAAGTTTAGAAAAATGTCTCCAACTCAAAATAATGTCTCCAATTTCATATCCCATATCAGAAATCTTTTCTAATATTTCAACACTTGTTTGCCAGGAACCATTTTTTGAACGTTTACCACCATCGATTTTCATCTTATCAAATAAAATTTCTCCTAACTGTTTAGGAGAACCTATATTAAAATTTTCTTTACTCAATTTGAATATTTGCTCTTCCAATTTATGAATCTGACCTGATAAATTTTTAGAAATTTCATTGAGCTTATTAGGATTAATGATAATTCCTGTATTTTCCATTTCTAATAATACATTAATCAATGGATTTTCTAGTCTTTTATAAACTGAAAACTTTTTATCATTAATTATTCTTGGTAAAACTCTATTGTAAATTGATAAAGTAATGTCTGCATCTTCAGCTGCATAATGAAGAGCATCTAAAGGAGATAATTGATTAAATGAAATTTTATTTTTTCCTTTTCCACAAATATCATCATATTTTATGGTATCATGGTTCAATTCACGTAATGCCAAAGCATCTAATTTGTGACTATCTGCTCTTCCTGAATCTACTACATACGAAATACACATAGTATCACCTACAGGCTTTAAATTAATATTACCATTATGTTCTTGTTTCATTACTAATGAATCGTATTTAATGTTATGACCAATTTTTAAAATTGAACTATTTTCTAGAAGTGGTTTAATTAAGCAAATTGCATCATCAAATGGAATTTGTTTATATGATTTTATATCGTCAAAAATAAAACCCGACTGGTTGTTTTCCAAATTTATTCCATGTCTTAAGGGTATATAACAAGCCTCACCTTCTTCAAAAGATAATGATAAACCAACTAAGTTAGCGTTTTTAGCATTTAAAGAGTCCGTTTCACAATCCAAGGCAATAGTAGATTTATCATAACATCTATCTATAAAAAATTTTAAATCTGATAAATTTTCAATTAAATAATAATTTTTTGAAATAGATTTAAATTCCTGATCATTTTTAATAACTTCTAATTTTGAAACCTTTGATTTTTCTTTGATTTCTTCTTTCTCAACATTTTCATATTTATTTAATAGGCTTTTAAAACCGTACGATTTTAAAAAAGGAATTAATTTGTTAAGATCTAAAATAGAATTTATTTTGAACTCATTAATTTTTGACTTAACTGGTACATCTTTTTTTAAGGTTACTAATGATCTAGATAGTCTTGCCTGATCAGCATATTCTATTAAATTTTCTCTTCTTTTATTTTGTTTTATTTCAGATGCTCTGGTTAACAGTTGTTCTAAATCACCATATTGATTTATTAACTCCGCAGCTGTTTTAACTCCAATTCCAGGAACACCAGGTATATTGTCACTGCTATCACCTGCAAGTGATTGAACATCAATCACTTTACTTGGATAGACCCCAAATTTTTCAAAAACTTGCTCATTATTAATCCAAAATTGTTTCATTGGATCAAATAATATTGTGTTATCATCGACTAATTGCATAAGATCTTTGTCACTAGAAATTATGATTACCTTTTTATTTGTTTTTTGGGCAATGTTTGAATATGTTGCTATCAAGTCGTCAGCTTCAAATCCTTCCATTTCAACAACAGGTAAGCCAATAGCATTAGTTGCTTCTCTAATAATAGAAAATTGGGGTATTAATTCTTCTGGAGGGTCAGATCTATTAGCTTTATATAAATCGTAAAGATCATTCCTAAATGTTTTTCTTGCAACGTCAAATATAACAGCTAAGTACATTGGTTTAAAATCATCAATCAGCTTGAGCAACATTTTTGTATAACCAAACACTGCATTGACAGGCACCCCATTCTCGTTTGTCATAGAGGGTAACCCATAAAAAGCTCTAAAAATATACCCTGAACCATCAATTAATATTAAATTATTCGGGTCATTAAGTTTTATATCTGGTCTTTTCGTGTGTTTTAAATTATCGCTCATTTAAGATTATTATAAAAATAAATTACAGTTATTATATTGGTATCATATTATAGATAAATTGATTTAATTGTCATTAAATCATAAAGATATAATATCTTTTTTTATATGAGAAATCATTAGAAAGATTATAAATGAATAAAAATTTTTGGGAAATTCCAGATAATAAATTAGCATTAGAAATTAAAAATCTAAATAAATTCTATGACGGAAACACAAAAAATATTGCATTAAACAATGTATCTTTAAATATTCCAGTTGGAAGTATTTTTGGTCTTTTGGGCCCTAATGGTGCAGGCAAATCAACTTTGATTAATATTATTTCTGGAGCAGTGATTAAAAGTTCTGGCAAGGTAATTGTGTGGGGTTATGATATTGATAAACATAGAAAGCAATCAAAACTCGCAATAGGTGTTGTTCCACAAGAGTTAAATGTTGATGCTTTTTTTACTCCTCAAGAAACTTTAAATTTACATTCTGGTATGTTTAATGTTCCAAAAAAATCTTGGAGGACAGATGAATTATTAAAGTTAATGGATTTAAGTAATAAAGCTAAAAGTTATAGTCGAACATTATCTGGTGGAATGAGAAGAAGATTACTAGTGGCTAAAGCAATGGTACATTCACCACCAATTGTTATACTAGACGAACCTACCGCAGGGGTAGATGTAGAGTTAAGACAAAAATTATGGAAATATTTTAAAAAATTGAATGAACAAGGTGTTACTATAATATTAACTACGCACTATCTAGAAGAGGCAGAAAATTTATGTGACCACATAGCTATTGTTAGTAAAGGTGAAATTATAGCAAATGAAACTACAAATTCTCTTCTTACTAATTCAAACAAAAAGATTATTAAAATCACATTGAGTAAAAATGAGATTTCGACAAAAGATAAAAATTTTCTTAAAAATATTGGACAAATAATAATTGATGGAAATAAAGTGGAATTGCACTTTAATCCTAATAAAATATCTACGAAAATAGTTATTGAAACCTTATATAAATCGAAGTTGGATATAATAGATTTATCTACGAAAGATGTTAGTCTTGAAGATATTTTTATTGATATGACCAAAGAAAACAATAGTAAAATATAAATGATATGGTTTGTTTATATGTTAAGATGTAGAGATAATTCAATTTACACCGGCATAACCAATAATTTAGACAATCGAATTGAAACACATATGTCAGGAAATGGCTCCAAATATCTTAGAGGAAGATTACCTGTGGAATTGATCTATAAAGAAGATTTTTCAAGTAGAAGTAGCGCTAGTAAAAGAGAAATAGAAGTAAAAAAACTAAATAAAAGAGAAAAAGAATTATTAATAAAGTATGCAAATCAACTTTAAAGGAGAAAATATGTTTAAATCAAAATATATTTTTATAGTTTCTATGAATGTAAAGCCTGAGTTTGAAAATCTGTTTAATGAAGTGTACGATAAGGAACACATACCTTATTTATTGGAAGTACCAGGAGTTAATAAAGTCACAAGAGGTCAAGGTGTTCCTTTTATGTTCTCTATTGGAGGTAAAACTAAGTCTATGGAAGTTCCAAATCAAAAGTTTGTAGCAATGTATGAAATAGAAAATCCAGACGTAGTTAACAGTAGTGAATGGTCTATAGCCGTGGAAAAAGGTCGATGGAGTACTCACGTAAGGCAACATACTACTGAAAGATCTCACTTTATGTATAAGTACTGTTAACATTTAAAGTTTAACAATAAAAATTATTTTTTTGACTTTTTCAAAGATATTAGCTCATAGTAACTTACTTATTTATACTTTGGGGAGTGTAAAAATGACTAATATAATTGAAACAAAATTTGGAACCTTAGTTAATACAAGTAAGATTGCTGCAGGTAGCGCGTCAAGCATAAAAAAAACTGGAGCTTTTTATAATTTTTCTATCAGAGTTAGCCAAGATGATATTCGTGAATACTCATTTACAGATTTGGCCCGAGCTGAATATATGAGAAGAATTATGATAGGTCATCTGGAGGAAAAAATTAAAAAAGAGTCTAAAGGCTAATACATAATATATTTTATAATGCAAAGACTTAATTTTATCTAATAAATTGTTATTGTTAAAGATGTTTTAGTTGATAGATATATGTCAGGTTTTTAAGCTGACACATATAGTTAAAATATAATATATGTATATAAATTGATTAAATTTTAATAACAAAAGTAGTTTTGCATAAATAAATTACATAAAAGCAATGTAGATAGAAATAATGTTGAGATACTTCAAATTTAGTTCATCATAAGTTAACCATGGGGGATAAACATGGAGAATAAATATGTTTTTTGCAGTTATGTTAGTATGTTCGCCAATGAACTTAATCTACCACGAAAAAGAATGTTTTGGGGTTGAGGATACTAAAGGCTACTATTCAACAGAAGCTAAATGTAATAAAAGAATAAATGAAATGGAAAATGAATTATTACACGTTATAAATTATCCAGCAGTTATTAGTAAGAATTGCATTAAAGTTAAATTAGAATCTGTGTAATTCTAACTAAAACAATAATATTTTATTTAACTCATTAAATATGATTTATTTACAGCTATTAGTTTTGATATATATGATACAATTAAGAAAAGTAATATCTTATTATTTTCAACTAAACCAATTATCATATTCTAGATAAGTTACAATAATTGCTAAAATAATATATGCACTAGCATACCATTTAAAAATATAGGGGTGTGGTTTTCCATTTTTTTTCAATTTATGTCCTTTTAAAAAATATTGTTATTAAAATATGTACCCTATACCAAGACTAAGCAACCAAAAAGCAGCAAATAAAAAATGTAAAAATAAAGAAAAATAGATTGCTTTTAAAAACTTGTTTTTACCATCATCCCACCAGCTGACAAATATGTATAGAAACTTTGAAAATTTATTTTCTCCGTCATTCCACCAATTAGTGAATTTTTTTTCAGACAGTTTTCTGTTCATAAGTCATTTTAAAACAAGCAATAAATATTTTCAATTTTTAAAATTTAAAGTCATGGTATGAGAATATGTAAATTTTAATTTTATTAAAAAATATATTGTGACTTTAGTATATAATATTACTTTAAAATTTTAATCATCAATAATTTCATATTTTATTATATTTATTTAACTATAAATTGGTATCCCATATTTGGATTGGTAAGTATAGAAGGGTTAATAAAAAAGAAAATGTAACCCTTTAGCAAAATAAAAAATGTGACAATACATAAAAATATTTTTAATTCTTTTCTCATAATTATTATTTATCATGTATTAATCAATTTTAATAATAGATTATTATTTTCATTATTTTTATTCATCAGATATTAACCATTCTGGCAAAGGTTCACCACCGGTATAATGATTATGTGCCGGTGTTTCCCTCAATAAACAATATTCATCTTCTTTAGAAATATTTGGTGTCTCTATGAAAACTTTAGATATACCGTCAACAAGAGCTTTTTTTCTTCTCGCATCTCTCCCGGGTCTTAAATCAACATCTATGACTGGAAGATTGTCACCTATATATCCAAATGCTTCTCTAATAAAAACATAATCATATTGAACTTCTTTAATACAACTTCTCTTACTTTGCTATGTATTTGTTTTTTAACATCTCCAGATACTCCTTCAGGAACATCTATTCTTATTAATGGCATTGTTACTCCTATAAATATTTTAAATATTAAGCAGGAATTTACTAATCTAACGAGATAGTATTCGTAAAGTATTATCCATTTAGTTTATGCATTTAGTGATACAGAAAAGTTTTTTATATCTGAGTTATTTTTACATGATTAGTGCACAAGATGTTTATGTAAGTGTATGTAATTCAGAAAATATAAAAATATTTTTATTTAAAAATTGCTGAAACTTTACCAAACAAACTAGAGTTAACCTCTATCAGCTTTTTATCAACTATTGGAATTGGAGGACCATATGCACCTGTCAAAATAAGGTTTCCTTTTTTTATTTGATTATTCATCTTTGCTTGTTCCACAACAAACCACTCAATTGCTGATAACATGTCAATAGGCCATATTTTATTTGTCCATTTATCTATTATTATTTTATCATAAATTAATTTTAGGTCAGTAATTTCTCCAAATTTGGGTTTGTCTGTTCCAGTACCACAAACCACACCGGCATTTATTGCATTGTTTGAAATATGTTCTGCACCGTAGGGTTCATTACCGTAAAATATTAGATTATGTATTTCTATTATTGGGTGAATTGTATCAATTGAAGCTAATATATATTCAAAATTAACCTTTTGAGGATCTAAATTACGATTGAATCTTATTCCAAATTCAGCTTCCATTGCTGGATTTGAATAATTTTTTTTACTTAACTTTATCCCATTTAAATGTAGTTCACTTTCCCATAAACGTCCCCAAGCTGGATAGGAAAAGCCATATTTTTTTTGAGTTTGTTTTGAAATACTTCCAATTTTATAACCAATTACCTTTTCACCTCTCTTTATTCTGAGATCAGTTAGTATTGATTGGATTTTATAAGCATCTGAGATACTTATCTTGATATTTTTATTTTTAAAAAAAGCACTATGATTTTTCGCATCATAGTCGTTTAAAATTTTCTGGGCATAGCTCTCTAATTTATTTTGAGTTAATTCATTCATATTGTATTTTTATTTAATTAAAAATTATTCCTAACTCTACATTAAGAGTATTACAAATTTAGTATAAAGTAATTTTATATTTCATTAACAAAATAACTTACTTATATGATAGCTATTTTAAGACGAGATTAATTTATATAAGAAAAATATATATTTTAGTTTTCAATAATATAATCCAAAATAGTAATTGCATTGCTTAAAGCCACATTAGATACTATTTAAGGCTCTAATTATAAAGCATCTACATTCAATATGTAAAATATTTTATAAATTTTTAATCAACAATGAAAAACCAATAACAATTAAAATTACTAAAATTGCTTTTCTAAATATTGCGTTAGATAATCTTAACCTAATTTTAGTTCCAAAATATTGTCCTAACAAAGCTGGTGCTGTAATAATAAGACTTACTAACAAATCATAAAAATTACCTAAACCATGAAAAATAAGGGATGAATATAATGGTATAGAAGCTAAGAAATACATTGTTGCTGTAGTTCTTATAAAATTTTCTTTTGCTAAATTTAAAGAAACTAAAAAGGTAATTATAGGCGGTGCATAGAACGTAGACAAGCCCCCGAGAATACCTGAAAAAAAACCAATAAAAATGGATATTATTTTTTCATATTTTGGTTTAAGCCATTTTAGATTTAATCCTAAAAAGTTGAAGAGCGTAAAAATAATTATAGTTAATGCAATTAATATTGAAATTGTTTTCAAATTTAAACTTAATATTAGTTTTCCACCAATAATTATACCTAAAAAAAGTGTCATGAACATTGGAAAAAACCTATAATTGCTTACTCCTCTTTTGATATCCATTTGGATAAAGTTTGTTACAATAACTGGAAAGCATAAAAGCATCATTGCTTTAGTAGGAGGCAAAATAAAAGCTATCAGTGGAACTGAAAACATAGACATTCCAATACCAACCGATCCTTTAACTATTCCTCCCAAAAATACTGAGCTCAAAATTATAGCAAAAGTAATAGTTTCAAAATATTCTAAAAACATATTTTTATTTTAAGTGGAATAATCACTCCTCGTAAAGTGAATTGAAATAGACCATATTGTTTGTATTTATTAATTTTTACAAACCAGACTGTTTAATATTTTCAAAAAGATTAAAATCACTCTGAGTTGACATTCTTCCTTGAGTTTCACCCCCAACTATTGTCATTGTGGCGCCCATTTCTGTAATCTGTTTTTTTAAGTCTGAATATTCACCTGCTTTTTTAAAAGATTTCTCCCATTCTTTTTTTTACTTCCAAACAGTTAGAAATTGAAATGAGATATCTGAAATATCAATAAATAATGAAAAATTTAGACCATCTTTAAATAAAGAATCTGTATAATTTATGCAAAAAAATTTAAAAGAGTCTCTTGAAACCTTATTTACAAATTTAAAAACATGGGTTCTCGTATACATTTTTTTCCTTTTTTCTCATTTTTAATTTATAAATATAATTTTAATGAAATTAGATTATCAATCTAAACAGTACTCAATTGGTCCCTCAAATGACCTTATTTTTAAGTTAGTTTTCAATTCATTAATTTCTAGATTATTCATAATTTTAATTTTATCTGCAGATTTCTTATCTTTAAATCCAGCAATAACGAAAGCTGACACTTCATTTACTCTGAATACTTTTGCAGACGTTTGACCCTGTTCTAAATTTTTTGGAAAATGTGTAATTCTTAAATAATCTAAAAAAATATTTAATTGAAGTTTCGTTGGAGCTGTTATTTCTACAATTCTAACGTACATCACTTAACCTGTACATTAGCATTTTTTATTAGTTTTGACATTTCAACTAGCGTTTCTCCCTCTGATTTACTTACTATTCCTCCCATTTCTTTTATATCATTCCAAAACTTATTGGAAAACTTTGTTCTTGTTTTTAATAAAGATGATTTATCTTTCCATAAATGAAACATATCTATTTGAGTATCTGATACTTCGGTGAAGCACCTAATTAACAAGCCTCCACTTTCATTAAACAAATCTTCACTCATATTTCTAAGGGACATAACTATAGAATCTTTGGCTAATTTATTTTGTAATTTTACAGTAACTGTTATTCCATACATATTTTAAGTTCCGTAAGTATTTTGATACTGATATAGTTTAATCAAATCGAACATATTTCGTAAAGTGTTAAACCTTTTAATGTTTAATATAAAGTCTTTCAGAAAAGCTAATGCAATCAAAGTAATAAGCTGCTTGCGATTTGGTTGTCGTCGCTGAGCAAGGCTGTATGAGTCAGGAGTTAAACTCTCAGGTCCTGAAGAACAATATTTCTGCTTGCCTCTATAACAGGGTCTGCGGCTTGAAGTTCTTTCATAATGTTTTTGGTAAAATTTTCTAATTCATTTTGACATTGTTTAAATGAATTTGGGCTTTCATACTCAAACAAAATAGATATTTTAAATGTTCCCTTCATATTCCATATTTGATTAAGACAAAATCTTGTACATCCTTTTTTTTTAAGTTTATCAAACAATGATGTACCATTATCTTCCCAAATTCTTCTAAAAAGAAGCATTTGCGCTTCTGTTTTAAAAGTAAAAGTATTATAAGTCATCAAATTTGCATTTGTATCCAACAGAAACTCCCATTCTGCAAAAATTTATAATAAAATAAAGTATCAATCAAACCTATCAATGTTAACTAAAAAGACACAAATATAAAATGTTTCTCACTTTGTTTCACACTTTTATAAAAAATTAAGTAACTAAGCAATTACACTAAGTTAGAATTTAGAATGGGGCGGCTGAGAAGCAGTTCTTTTCTCTTATAGTGCGCCAATTACAACTGAACATAAGCAGTAGTTTCATATTACGTATTGTAGAATCTGTGTCAACAGGCACGTTTTCTTTTACAGTTTCTTTCATAGTAAAGAAATCTTCTGGAAAAGAAAAGAACTTAAAAATGTATATACATATAGGCCTATCTACATGCATAATACCTTCTTAATTAGTCACTTAATGTATTCTAATTAATATATGTATTAATTTAGGTGTTCTAGTTATATGTATCACTTAAATGACCCTACCCATACAAGGATACTAGGGAGTGTGTACGTTATGTATACATAGGCTTTTACAAAAACATACTCATATAAATGTTAACCATTATAAAGACTCATACAGCGTAATACATCAGAGTTAATGTTCAGAGTCTGGATTGTGAAATGTGATTAATGTAGCTGTTTGAGCTTTGTAAGTAGAGGTATATGCGTAATGAAGTAATATTAACTTTAAGTAAAAATTATTTCTGTTTTCTTTTGATCAGCATAAAGCTGATAGGCTCTTTTGTATCCATTTTCTAAGTTTTCTGTATAAAGTTCTGTATTAAATAGTGGCTTAGACATACGGTTACTTAATACCTTTTCTTTTATTTTGGAGAGCTTTTTAGAATTAGTAGCTAATTCTAGCATCAAAGCTTCATATTCTTCTTTTGTTTTAGTTATTAACTCAGGACAATCAATTGCATGTAATAAGCTCCCTGCAACTCTGGCAGCAAAACCATTACCTATTTTTGTAACAACAGGCAATCCTGCCCATAGCGCTTCACATGCTGTAGTATGGGCATTGAAATTAAAAGTATCAACGAATAAATCAGCAAGTTTATACCTTGCAAGATGCTCCTCTATAGGCACCCTTTCTGCAAAAATAATCCTGGAAGAGCCAATATTTCTTTTTTTGGCCTCTAACCTAAAATTTGCTTCAGACCACTTATTTGACTTTCTGAGCCATAATACACTACCTTTGACATTACCTAACAAACGCATCCAAATATCAAATTCTTCTGATGTAATTTTATAATTGTTATTAAAACAACAAAAAACAAAACTATCCTCAGGTAACGACATTTCTTTTCTAGTAATAGCTTTATTAGAAATTTCTCTGGTATTATCAGTTGGCATATAAGTATTTGGTAAATAAATTGGTTTTTCTGAATAAAAGTCCTGTGAAGTTTCAGGTATAAGGTTATTGTCTGCTATAATATAATCCATAAAATCAGTTCCAAGGGTTCCTGGATAACCAAGGTAATTGATTTGTATCGGTGCTATACGATAGGCAAAAATACCAGTACGTGAATTTTGAGTATAACCATTCAAATCAATAGCAATATCAATCCCATCTTCTCTAGCTAACAAAGCTGCTTCTTTATCATTTAGATGACTTAAATCTTTGAACACATCAAAGGATTTGACTAATCTTTTGTACAAACTATCTTTCTCAGTCTCTCTTATAGAATAACCATATACTTGAAATTGGCCTTTGTTATGCTTTTCAATAACCTTAGCAATTAAATAGGCAACCGGATGTTCTTTAAAATCAGACGAAAAATAACCAATACGTATGGGCTCGTCTATTTCCCTTATTTTAAAATCAAATGGAAGCGGCTTTTGTAAAAATTTATTTTTACAATATATCTCTGAACGTTTTTTATGTCTTTTTGGACTGTCTTCAAGGGATAACAAAGAAAATGGCGTTATTGATTGATTAGTTGTACCTATTTTATCAAAAAAAATAGAATCTTGCTTAATTAATTTCCAGTCACAAATTGATGCTTGCAAATGAAGTTTTTTTGCTCTTACACGTTCTAAATTAGGCATTATTGATAAAACTTTTTCATAATATTTTATTGCCTTAAATAGATCACCCTTTTTTTTGAAAACATTAGCAATATTATCATTAAATTGATATGAGACTGGATTAATAGAAAGTGCTTTATTATAAAAATTTATTGCTTCACCTAATTCACCTTTTTTGTAAAAAACATTCCCTAAGTTATTATAAGCTTCAGATAAATTAGGATTGATCGATATAGCCTTATTTAAATATTCGATGGCTTTTTCAAGTTCATTCTTTTCAAAAAATAATTCACCTAAATTTGAAAATGCTATATCATAATTTGGTTTTAAATTAATTGCTTTATTATAATAAAGAACAGCTTCATCATACTTCTCTTGTTCTTGAAATATTATTGCAATATTATTATATGCCTCTAGATAATCTGGTTTAATTGACAAACATTTAAAATATTTTTCTAATGCTTCATTAATTTTATTTTGTTTTTTTAGTGTGTTTCCAAGGTTGTTAAAAGCTTCCACGTAGTCAACTTTTATTTCTATTGCTTTATTGAGAATATATGATGATCTGGCTAAATCTCCCAGATTATACAATACAACGCCAAAATTATTATATGCTTCAGGTATTTCAGGTTTTAGATTAATAACTGTTTTAAAAGCATTTGCAGCTTTTGTGAGTTCACCTAAACCTAAATGAGCAGAACCGAGTATATTCCAAACTACATACGCTTTAGGAAAATTTTTAACAAGCCTCGATGCTTTTGTTATAACTAATGAAAGCTTTCCTTGGTTATAGAGGGTTAAAAGCTCATTGATATTTTGTTGGGTTAAATTTTCTGTAATGCTATTTTTATTAAATTTATTCATAATATTGATTCTTTTTGGACTTTAATATTTTAGTCAACTTATTTAATATTAAGTCATGAATATTTTTGAATCTTTATAATATCTTATTTTAGATTAAGTCAAGCCTTCCTAAGTTCTTCATCCACAGAGATATTAGTCATATTTACAAAATAATTTATCATATTTATTAAAATTTATAAAAT
>QBZZ01000013.1 GCA_003282145.1 SAR116 cluster bacterium AG-337-N21 | reverse complement strand
ATGAAATGTTAGCAAATCGTTCTATTTCATACCCTAAAAATACGCAGAACTTATTTAGTCATCCAAAAAATAAGATTAATAAATGCACAGTGGTTTCAAATAATAAAATATTAAAAAAGAAAAAAAATTTTAAAAAAAAATTAGAACTTAATAGAGTGAATATAAATATAGAAAATTTACTAGGACAAAATTTAGAATTCAAAAAACTCCTTTTTCAAAATCATATAAATATTACCCAATTATTAAAATATCAAACACAAAAAATTAAAACTATTAACTGTTTTTAATGGATTAAAAAGTCTATTTCCCCCATCGTCTATGAGCCCAAAGCCATTGTTCTGGTTTGTCAATAATCCATTCTTCTATTCTTGAAGAAATCAATCTGGTTATTTCAAATACAGCTTTATCTTTTTCTAAATTCTTTGGGATTTTTAATTTGTTCTCAACGCTCATTTTAAATTTTATTCCTTTAAAACGTTCAACTCTCACCATATAAATCGGGACGTTCCACTTTAAAGCCATTACTGCCGCAGCCTGAGGAGTTGGTGTTTCTATTCCAAAAAAAGGTACCTTTATTCCTTCTCGTAAAAGTTGATCTCCCGTTAGTCCAACAACTTCACCGTTCTTAATTTTCCCTGCCATTCCGATAGCAGCAAGACGACCCTTCTTATAAAAATCAGCATTAGCATCTTTATTTCTATGGATTTGAATTTTATTTAATATCCAATTATTAATAGGTCTAAAAACATATCCAGCTCTTCTCCCAGCAAGATCGCCAACCCTTAATAGAAATTCCCAATTGCCCATATGAGCTCCCACAAGAATAGCAGGACCTTTTTTTATTTTATCTAGACCTTCTGTTTCTAAATTGCCTAATTTTATAAGTTTATTAATGTGGGGCATTTCTCCTATAGTTTGGCCAAGCATAAACCAATGTTGAGACGCAAGTTTATTGATCTCTTTTTTTGTTTTTTTAGGAAATGCAATCTGCATATGCTTTTTAACGCGACTATTATAAGAGGTAAGTGGTGCAATTAAATACATTAAAGTTCCACATAAATAAGAAGAAATTTTATAAGGAAGAATCTTTAAAATAAAAAAAAGTGGAATAGATAACGCTGCAGTTATCGGATCATGAATATATCTATCAATTTTTTTTTTAAGTCGAAAACTTAAAAGATTAGCCATTTAATTTTTCCTGCAAAAATGATTTGAAAACAGTTTTATCTCTCACGTCTAATTCCATCTCTATTGGTAGAGTGTTTATCAAGTTTTTATCATCCTTGATTTTAACATAATCTTTTTCTGTAGTAATTAGTTTTAGTTTTAGTTTATTGGCTTCTAATATTAATTTATCAATGTCCTCATTTTTATATTCGTAATGATCTGGAAAAGATTTTGTAGAAGTAACATTGAACCCATTTTCTTTTAGGGTTTCATAAAATTTATTTGAATTTGCTAGTCCGCAAAATGCTAATAATTTTTCATTTTTGATTTTTGATGATTTTATAGTTTTAACTTTAGAATTAAAGATAGTCTTATTATGGAAATTGTTAAAATCAGTATCCTTATTATTATTTCCTGTTAGGACTATAGCATCTATTCTTATAAGACCTTGATCTACCGGTTCTCTCAAGGGGCCAGCAGGAATACAGAATTCATTACCAAATTTTAAATTCTTATCAACTAACAAAAATTTAATATCTTGCTCTAATTGATAATTTTGAAGACCGTCATCCATTATAATTACATTAAAATTATCTTCATGGTTCTCAATTAACTTAGCCCCAAGCAATCTATCCTTTGAGACAATGGTTGGGCCAATTTTACTCAATAATAATGCTTCATCTCCAACATTGTTAAAGTCATGTCTATTCTTTACTTCAATTGGACCTTTTAGTAGTCCTCCATATCCTCTAGTTAAAAAAACTGGCTTGTAACCTAAATTTTTTAATAGTTTATAGGTATAAATTGCAAATGGAGTTTTTCCTGTACCACCTACAGTAAAGTTTCCAATACAAATCACTTTTAACTTTGATTTATATTTTTTTATTGATTTTTTTTTTAATAATGAAATTACAATCCATAATAATGACAACGGGAAAAATAGAACGCTTAGGATTTTTGAAGATAAGTTTATTTGAAACCAAAATTTTGGTGTTTCAATCATATTTAAACAACATTTTCTTTATTACTTTTTTTCAATAGTTCAATTAAATGTATACTTGCTTCGTCCGCACGTTGTTGCGCATAACCAGAGGCTATTAAGCTGTTTTTTCCCATATCCTCTAGACGTTCTTTATTACTTATCAATTCAAAAATATTATTAAGAAAATTTTCATTCATCTTAGGTCCTTTTTTAATCTGTATTGCTCCTCCAGACCAAACAAGATCTTTTATTTGAGCGTCACATTTTTCTGAATGAGGCCCCATTATTACTGGCTTGCCAAATTGAGAAGCTTCCGAAGGACTGTGACCCCCAACTGGAACCATAGATCCTGCTACAAAAACTAAATCTGCCACTTCAATTAGAGAACCCATTTCACCCATCGTATCTGACAAGTAAAACTTATCATTTTTAGATGGATAATCTCCTTTGCTTCTACATTTTATATCAAATCCTGCTGATTTTACTCTATTTTGTATACTCATACTTCGTCTTATATGCCGAGGTGCAATAATTATTAAAACATTATCTTGGGCATTTTTTCTTAATAAATCAGCCAATTTAATCATTAACTCTTCTTCTCCAGGATGAGTAGACGAAGCTAGTAAAACTTTCTTTTTTATTAGATTTTTTTTTAAATTTATTATGTAATTTTGGTTAATAGGTGGCTTTTCAGCAATAGACTTTAAACTAGTTAAACTTTTAACATTTTTTGCACCCAATTTCTTAAAAAGTGCTTCTTGCTTTGGATCAACCGCTAAAACATCTGTTACTTTTCCAAAAATTTTTTTTGCTAAAAAAAAGCCTAATCCAGTCCAGAAACGAGCAGATTTGTCAGACATTTGAGACGAAGCTAATACAGTCGGAATTTTAGAGTTTGCCGTTAAATAAATTAAATTAGGCCAAAAATCTGATTCTAGAAAAACTGCCATGTTTGGTTTCCAATGACCTAAAAACTTAGATACAAAATCAGGGTGGTCATAAGGGTGATATTGGTGAATTGCAGGTAAGCCTTTTTTTATTTTGTTTTTTATAAGTTTAGCCGCAGATAGTGTATTTGTTGTCAATAAAAAAAATTCTTTTTTATTAATTCCATAACCATTTTTACTCATAGAATTAGCTAGTGCTAATGCTGCAACAGACTCACCTACGCTGGTGCCATGCAACCATACTAGAGTACCATCTGGCCTATTATTTTTTGAAATTCCAAATCTTTCATTAATTCTATGAATGTCTTCCTTTCCTTTTTTCTGGCGCCTTTCTAAATAGCTAGGTAGAATAAATTTCACCATCTCCCAGAAAAAGTTGTAAGTAGTAAGCGACATTTAATATTCCATTAATTTAAATTAATTCAGTTAACTCTATTCTTTACTAACTTGGTTAGGCGTTTGATTTCATTTTCAAGATCCTGTCTTAAGATTTCAAACTCTTCTTCATTTATATTTTTTTTTACATTTATTGGTTTACCAAAACTATATGCACCTTTTGAGAAAGGATATGGTATCACAAAGCTATCCCAAGAATTAATTAATTTAAACTTATTAGTGGCCCAAACAACTGGGATTATAGAAGTGTCTGTCATTTGTGCTAACTTAATAATACCTTCTTTAACCTTTTCCTTAGGTCCTTTGGGTCCATCTGGGGTAATTGCAACACTTTCACCTAATTGTATACATTTAACCATTTTTCTAAAAGCTTGCATTCCCCCTTTTTTTGAAGACCCTAATATAACATTCATGCCAAGATGCTTGAATACTAGAGAAGTAACCATACCGTCAGAATGACTAGATTGTAGTGCATTAATAATTCTATTTCTTGGTAAAAGATGGGGTCCTAAAAATAATCTATTATGCCAACAACAAAAAATATATTTTTCATTACTATTAAATATGTTTGATTTTTCATTCTCAACTAAATATACCCACCGAATTGAACGTGATATTGATTTTGTTATATAATAGAATAAAAATCCTATTAATCTCTGACCAATATTAGTTTTGCTAAAACGTTTTATAATTCGCATTTATTGATCCATATTATTCATAGATAAAGTAGTTAGAATTTAAATTAAAATTACATAAAACAAAATAACTATCTATACACATAATTTACATTATAAGTTATTATTAGGTTATTATTAAAGTAGATTAATATGAAAAGTATCAAATGATTATTGATGTTAATAAAGTAATAATCAAAAATTTCTGGAATGATTTTGTATCAAGATATAAATTGGACATAATCACAGCCTTCTTTTTATTAATTTTAGTTGCAGTAACGGCTTCAGTTTATCCGTATTTAATACAACTTGTTTTTGATGGTTTGTTAGATAATAGAAATAATGACTGGATAATATTACCTATGATTATTGCACTTGTCGCAGTAATTAGAGGAATAGCAATGTTTTTTCAAATAAAACAAGTATCTAAAATCTCTTTATCTATTTCAGTTGATATTCAAAAAAAATTAAGTAGGCATTTAATAAATACTGACCTAGTTGAGCTTAATAAATTGTCGTCGGGAAATCATGTGTCTAGAATAATGAATGATGTTAATTTAATAAGAGATGGTTTTGAGAGAAGTATAAATAATTTAGTCAGAGACACTTTGACAATTATCGCACTAATGTCTTATCTCATTTGGTTAGATTGGCTTTTATCAATATTAGTATTTATTATATATCCTATCGCTCTTAGACCAATTTTTAGAATTGGAAAAAAACAGAAAATTATAGCGACTTCTCTTCAAGTACAAATGGAAACTGTTACTTCTACTTTAACAGAAATGCTGCAGGGTATAAGAATGGTTAAATCATATAATTTGGAAAATATGGAAATAAAAAGGTCTGAAGATGTTTTAAACAAGCTTTTTTCTAAAATGTTTAGCCTTGTGCTTGGAAGAGCAAAAATATTACCTATTTTAGAGATTTTAGGAGGTATTGCAGCTGCTAGTGTCATTGGTTTGGCAAGTTATAGGGTGTTTTTAGGAGAATTATCACCAGGAAGTGTAGTAGGATTCGTTACTGCATTACTAATGATTGCACAGCCTGCAAGAGCTTTGGGAACTTTTAATACTATTCTACAAGAAGCACTGTCAGCGCTAGGAAGAATATATTTACAATTAAGTATCTCTCCTAAAGTCAATAGTTTGTCCTCTGCCTCTAATATAGAAAATCTTAAAAATAAAGCTCCAACAATTGTTTTTAAAAATGTAAGTTTTTCTTACAATAAAAAATCAAATGTTTTACACAACATTAATTTCTTTGTAGATGCAGGATCAAAAGTGGCGTTAGTAGGTAAGAGTGGGGCTGGAAAATCTTCAATAATTAATCTTATCTCAAGGTTTTACGATCCGGTGTCTGGAGAAATTCTTATCAACAAACAAAATATTAAAGATGTAAACATAAATTCGCTTAGAAATAATATTGCACTAGTAAGCCAAGATACAATTATATATAATAAGAGTTTTCAAGATAATATAAGATTTGGAAAATTAAAAGCCTCTGACAAAAAAATTAAAGAAGCTGCCATAAATGCTGGAATTCATGATTTTATAAGTAACTCATTAAATGGTTATGAAACTATTGTCGGGGAAGGTGGCAATAATTTATCTGGAGGCCAGAAACAGCGTATATCCATTGCAAGAGCAATACTTAAAGATGCGCCAATACTTCTGCTGGATGAAGCAACAAGTTCTCTTGACGTTGATACAGAAAATGAGATTAATAAAACTCTAGAAAAATTAACAAAAAATAAAACTACTATTACTGTTGCGCATAAATTATCTAATATTGTGGGTTCTGATCAGATTATTTTATTTAACAAAGGTAAAGTAGTTGATATTGGTAAACATGAAGAATTGATAAAGAGATCGACATTATATAAAAAATTATTTCATGATAGAAATTAAATAAAAAATTACTCTCTTCGCAAAATATCGTCTAAGAGTCTATTCAACCACCAAACTGATCTAAAACTATTCTCTAATTTTTCAGGATTATATTTATTTTTAACCCAATCAATAAATTTAAATTTATTTTTTTTATATTCAATTGAATAACTTTCAATGAAGGCATCTAAAACACCAGGTTTTGCCCATTTAACGTGCAAGTATTTCCATGAAAGTTGTTTTTTAGCAATATCAGGATGCTGTTTTTTATAAATAAGCATATATAAGGCACACATTATACCGGCTCTGTCAGCACCTGACTTACAATGAATTAAAGCTGGATATTTAATGCTATTAAACAATTTTTCAGCCTTGAAAATCATTTCTTTTTCAGGAGCAGCTCTTGACCTCGCCCTAAAATCGATTAACTCAATGTTATATTTACTACAAGCTTCATTTTCCAATAACCAACCACCATCTTTTCTAACTCCCCTTAAATTCACAATGGTTTTAATACCAAGTTTTCTATAATCCCTAATTCTTGACGGTGTAGGCATATTGCTTCTATATAAATTTTCATCAATTTTATGAAAATTATTATAGCAAAATCTTAAAAATCCATGATCTTTGATAATCATGTCAAACCAAGCTAAAAATCTATTAAATTTAAATTGTTTAACTCTTGCTTTCAATTAATTAGTTTCCTGCAATAGTCATTCCCTCAATAAGTAAAGTTGGGCAATTTATAGAATGTGAATAATCAATATCATTAGCAGGTTGAAGTGTCATGAACATTTCTTTTAAATTGCCTGCAATAGTAGCTTCAGTTATTGGGTCAGAAAATTCACCATTTTTTATCCAAAATCCACTTGCACCTCTACTATAATCACCTGTAACCATTGATACACTACTGCCAATCATGTCAGTTACATAAAATCCTTCACTTACATTTGATATTAATTTCTCTGGAGTGACTTCACCTGGCATCAAAATTAGATTTGAAATACCTGGAGCAGGAGGTCCATTAATACCTCGTTTTGCATTTCCTGTTGGTGACATATTTAATTGTTTTGCTGAAGATAAATCTAATAGCCATTGTTGAAGGACACCTTCATTTATTAATGTATTTTTTGAACACCCTAAACCTTCCCCGTCAAATAATCTTGAAGCCAAACCTCTTTTAAGAAATGGATCATCAACTAGACTAATAGATTTATTTGCTATCTGTTGGTTTAACATATCTTTTAAAAAGCTTGTTTTTCGTGCTATAGACGAGCCATTAATTGCAGAGGCAAAATGACTTGCTATAGACCTTGACACTCTAGGGTCAAATATAACTGGGTATTTACCTGTCACAGGTTTTTTGGCTCCAATTCTAGCTAATGTTTTTTTTGCAGCTTCAAGACCAATTTTTTTTGAATTTGTAAGATCCTCTCCAAAAACTTTTGAAGAGTAATCATAATCTCTTTCCATATTTCCATCTTTTTCAGCAATTACAACAACTGAAACACTGTGATTAGATTTTTTTGAATTTCCAAAAAAACCATTGGATGTCATTAAAAGTGTCTCTCCTTCACCCCAAGAGGCGTCAGCTCCATCACTATTGGTTATGCCTTTGACACCTAAAGCCGCGTCTTCAACTTCAGAAGCTCTATCTCTTATAATATCTATGCTGGGCTCAACTTCATCGTAGCTATCAATAATAGCTTTATTATTTAATGGGAACTCACGAAGCATTTCTTTGTCAGCAATAAAACTGAATTCGTCTTGAGGAGCAATTTTAGCCATTTCAACAGCTCTTTTTGCAACATCTTTAATAGCATTCTCAGAGTTTTCATTTGTTGAAACTGAGGCAATTTTATTGTCAACAAATACTCGTAAGCCAGTGTCAAAATCTTCATATCTTTCTATATTTTCGTCTTTACCTAATCTTCTTGTAAGTGAAACACCTCTACTTCTAGATAAAACACAATCGGCAGCAGTTGCTCCTTTTGAGATGGCTGTTTCTATTAAAAGGTTCATTATATCTTTGTCTTTAAGTTTTTGTGCACACATTAAAAATAAGTCCTATAAAAAATAAAAAATTACAAAAAAATTTATTCTTGAGTTATTAATATACTGTTCAAGTTGTTGCAATGTTTATAAGTATTAAAAAAGGTTAAAATGAAAAAGAATGTTTTTATAGATGGTGAAATTGGAACTACTGGCTTACAAGTTCATGAGAAACTAACAAAACATCCCAATGTCAATATTTTATCAGTTAATCAAGATAAAAGAAAAGACCTATATTACAAAAAAGAAATGTTCAAAGCATCAGATGTGTCTTTTTTGTGTTTGCCGGATGATGGTGCAGTTGAAGCTGTTCAAATAGCCAATCAACTAGGAAATAAATCTCCAATAATAATTGATGCTTCAACAGCCCATAGGACAAATCCTGATTGGGCATACGGTCTTCCGGAATTAGGTTTAGAATTTAGAAAAAAGTTATTACACTCTAAACGTATTGCTGCTCCTGGATGTTATTCCACTGGTGCAAATGTTATCTTAAAGCCACTATTAAAAAATAACTTTATAAGCCATAAAAATCCAATAGTTATTAATGCTGTAAGTGGCTATTCAGGTGGTGGAAAGGCATTGATAAATTACTTTCAAGAAAAAGATCATGAGCCTTTTTTTAATTATGGATTAAGATTAAATCATAAGCATTTACCTGAAATTATATATCATAATAATTTAGAGTTAACGCCAATTTTTAGCCCATCTGTTGGAGATTTTATTCAAGGTATGATTGTATCAATACCAATACATTTTCATTGGTTTAAAAAGAAAATTAATACCGAAATAGTTCGCTCCTTTATGGAAGATTATTACTCAGGTGCACATTTTATAAAGGTTTTGAAAAAGGATGAAGGAATTAGCCCCCAAGGTTATTATAGGCCAGATAATTTAGTTGGTACCAATAATTTAGAAATAAGTGTTTTTGGTAATGATGATAATAATCAATTAATAATATCATCAAGATTAGATAATCTAGGCAAAGGAGCTTCTGGCGCTGCTATTCAGTGCATGAATATAGCTCTTGGATTTGATGAAACTTTAGGTTTATAGATTTCTAGGTGATTTTATAAAATGGGACAAAATAACCTAAATGAAAATGATGAATTATTTCCTAAACTATCTTTTTACAATAGAGCTATAAATTACCCATATTTTGCCCCCAATTATTCTTTTTCTTTTTATAAGGGTCAATTTGTGAAAGGAATATGTTTTGATTTAGATAAAAGAACACCCATTTTGTCCGTAGGATCAAATAGGTCACCTTATCAATTAAAAAGAAAGTTTTCTTTGATTCAAGACATATGCGTTACTCCAGCAACATTATATGACTCTGACATAGTTTATGCAGCGTCTGTATCAGCTTATGGATCAATGCCTGCTACACAATGGCCTTGTGAAGGAGCAAAAGTTGATCTTAACGTTTTATGGCTCAACGAAAGTCAATTAAATATAATGCATTTAAGTGAGGCCTTGGGAGTTGCTTATAATTTTGTAAAATTAAAATCAGGAACTGTAAAAATAAAAGAATTTGAATGGAAAAAAGAAATATATGGATATGTGTCAATACCAGGTGCTTTTTCTTTTAGTGAAAACAAACCTAAAAGATTATCTGCGTTAAAAGCACAAAACACTAATTTAAAAGGTATCTATGAAAGTGAAGCACTTATTTATCTCAAAACTTTTTTAGATGTTAATGATAAAAATTTTCCACAGTGGCTAGATGATGTAGTTAACGACAAAATTTATAGGCTTGAAATTCATAAGATACTTAAATCTAAAGCTATAAAACCTGAAAATCCTAATTGGGATATACTTGAAACAAATTTAAAAGGTGAATTAATTATTTAATTATATATCGGATAGTTGCTTAATGCCTTTCCAACATTAAAATTGTAATTATTATGAACAAACTTAGAGCCAAATAGTAAAGTTTATTTTTATTCTAAAAGATTATTGAAAGATGTTATCTTTTTGATATTTAAATACACGAACCAATTAAAATTAGGAAATATATGCTCCTTATCAGCACGATTTCCATAAAATAGAGCCTTTTTTATATTATAGTGATAATTGTTATCAAAAATTAAATCTATTAAAATCAATATGTTAGCAAAAAAGGTGAAAAAAAAATATATTTTATTAACTTTTATTTGTTGCCTAACTTTGAATTCCAATTTATTGTTTTGCTAATGTGCATTATTTGCATAGAATCTAGCAGTTGCTAGAAACATAAACATGACAAGTATAAGGGGAGTTTATAAATGTCTTTTTTAAAATATTTAATACCGGCTACATTATTAGCTGGACTTCCAGCACTTGCTTACGCAGGGTCTCACGCTAGCGGGAACCTGGATCCAAGCGATGGTGTTGGTATAAGTTTTTGGATAATATCTATCTCCATGGTTGCAGCAACTGTTTTTTTCTTAATGGAATCATTGAGAGTTAAGGGCAAGTGGAGAACATCTCTAGTTGTTGGTTCTCTCGTTACTTTAGTTGCAGGAGTTCACTATTTTTATATGAGAGATGTTTGGGTATCAACAGGTGCCTCACCAACCGTATTTAGATATGTCGACTGGATAATTACAGTTCCATTACAAATGATTGAATTTTACTTAATCTTAGCTGCTTGTACAGCAATTGCTGGCGGTGTGTTCTGGAGATTATTTATAGGATCAATGGTTATGTTAATTGGCGGATATCTTGGTGAAGCCGGTTTTATAAATGTAACTCTTGGCTTTGTTATAGGAATGGCTGGTTGGATATTCATTCTATATGAAATTTTTGCAGGAGAAGCCGGTAAGGTTAATGCAGCTGAAGCGCCGGATTCGGTTAAGACTGCTTTTAACACCATGAAATGGATTGTTACAATTGGTTGGGCTATATATCCAATTGGATACTTTTTAGGTTACATGGCTGGTGGAGCTGACGCGAACGCCTTAAATATCATATATAACTTAGCTGATGTTGTTAATAAAATTGCTTTCTGTTTAGCCATATGGGCTGCTGCTACTGCTGAATCAGACGCATAAATCTTAATAAATTACATCTAAAAGCCTGTAGCTATAACTACAGGCTTTTTTTTTAAACTCTAATTAAAATGATATGGAAATTTTAGATAATAATGGACGGATCAGCAAAGATACAAAAAAAAATAAAAAGTGTAGTAATTGGTGGTGGATTTGGTGGTATTGCTTCTGCCCTTAGATTAAGGGCGCTTGGTCACCAAGTTACATTAATAGAAAAGTTAGGTTGTCTAGGAGGTAGAGCACAAGTTTTTAAAAAAAATGGTTTCAAACATGATGCAGGACCAACAGTCATAACTGCTCCTTTCTTGTTTGACGAACTTTTTGAATTATTTGGCGAAAACAGGAAGGACTATGTAGAATTTAAACCATTAGATCCATGGTATAGATTTCATTTTTATGATGGCCAAACATTTGATTATTCTCAAACTATTGAAAAAACCAAAAAAGAAATGAAAAAATTTTCTGTTGAAGACGCAAATAATTATGAAGATTTATTAAAAGCATCAAAATCTATTTTTGATGTTGGCTTTACAAAGCTTGCAGATAAACCGTTTAATTCTTTCTTTTTCATGTTGAAACAAATTCCTTCTCTTCTTAAATTGAGAAGTTATTTAACTGTTTCTCAATTAGTAAATAAATATATTAAAAATCCTAATCTTAGAGCAGCATTTTCAATACATCCACTATTAGTGGGAGGTAACCCATTTTCAACTACTTCTATTTACGCTTTAATTCACTTTTTAGAAAGAAATTGGGGTGTGTATTTCAGTATGGGTGGAACTGGAAAACTAGTTGAAGAATTAACAAAATTACTTAAGCGTTCTGGTGTAGAAGTAAAGTATAATGCAGATATTAAAACTGCATATCAAAAAAATGGTAAAATTGAAAAATTGGAGAGCATGGATGGAGACGTTTTTTTTCCAGATAATATCGTATTTAATGGAGATCCACCAACTTTTTATAGAGAAATCTTGAAGTCTAATAGTTTATTCAAAAAAAGAAAAAAATTTTTACCAGAGAAGTTTACCGCCTATTCTATGGGAATGTTTGTTTTGTTTTTTGGAACAAAAAAAAAGTATCCCAAAATAGCTCATCACACTATTTGGTTGGGAAAAAGATTTAAAGGCTTATTAAAAGATATTTTTGATAATAAAATTTTATGCGAAGATTTTTCGCTTTATATCCATAGACCTACTGCAACAGATCAAAGCTTTGCTCCAAAGGGTTGTGATAGTTTTTATGTTTTATGTCCAGTTCCAAATTTATTAGGAAATGTTGATTGGAATGTTGAAGGTAGTAAGTTACAAGAAAGAATTATTAAAGCCCTTGAACTTACTATTTTACCTGATTTACAAAAAAACATATCAGATGAATTTTTTATGACACCTTTTGACTTCAAAAATAACTACCGATCTACACATGGTGCTGGTTTTTCAATTGCACCAAATTTTTCTCAATCAGCGTGGTTTAGGTATCATAATAAGGACCCTCATATTAATAATTTATACTTTGCTGCCGCTGGAGCACATCCTGGTGCTGGTATTCCAGGTGTTTTATCATCAGCAAAAATTGTAGAGAGTCTTATAAAATAAAAGAGTGCATTAATGGACAGCCATATCGATAATGCTAAATTAATACTAAAAAAAAATGGTAAAAGTTTTTATTGGGCAGGTAAATTTTTATCAGAAGAATATATTAACAGAGCTGCTGAACTATATAGTTTTTGTAGAGCTTTAGACGACATTGCAGATAGCGGTGATTCTTCTTCGTTGAAATATCTTAAGGGTATAAAGTTTAATCTTAACAATAATTTATATTCAGATATAGAAAATTCTTATTCAATTAAATATCCAAAATTTTTTAATTCTTCTTCTAATAAAGCAGCAGTAGATTTAATTGATGGTCTGATTTTAGATCAAAATAGCATTCTATTTAGAGATGAGTCCGAACTAATAAGATATTCATATCATGTTGCAGGGACAGTTGGATTAATGATGTGTGACGCCTTAAAATGTGAAAATAAAAATGCAAAACTATTTGCTATTGATCTTGGAATTGCCATGCAAATGACAAATATAGCAAGAGATGTGTTAGAGGATGCCAAAATGGGAAGGCGATATATACCTGCTAGTTGGATTGATAATATTTCTCCTGAAGACATTGTTTTAGCAGTTAAAAAAAATGACTCAAAAAAATATGAGATAATCTCTAACGGTATAAAGAGATTACTAAAATTAGCTGATAAATATTACATGAGTGGTGCAATGGGTTTTAGATATTTATCCTTTAAAACAAGGATCGCAATTTCAATCGCTTCTGGTGTTTACAGACAAATAGGTATCCAATTAAAAAGTAATGGCTATAATTGGTACAGTGGTCGACACGTAACTTCTATGTCGACGAAAGCAAGGATTACTATAATTAAAATTATAGAAGAAATATTCAGAAGAAAAGTTGTAACACAACACCAATTAGAACTTCATAAATTTTTAAAAGAGCTTATTTAGGTTGGAAAATAAAAAAATTAATATTATTGGAGGTGGATGTGCAGCTTTGTCACTAGCCAGATTAAGTACTCATTTGCCAGATTATAGTTTTAATATTTATTCAGGGGATAGTTCTAACGTATATGATGATCATTATTGGGGATTTTGGAAGACTAATGTCAATATTGATGCTTATAATAATGCCAATCATACCTGGACAAAATGGGCGATTAACACAAATTTTTCTAGCCAAGTTCTCTCTTCTATAAATCACCCTTACTGTGTAATCAAAAGACATAAATGGTTAAATTTTTGTAAAAGTAAATTTAAAACTTCAAAAATAAAAATCTCCAATGAAAATATATTTGAAAGAAATGGTAATTTATTTTTAAATAATAAGAAAATTCGAGGTAACATAACTTTTGACAGTAGACCTCCTAAAACTTTATCAAATATTTTACTACAACATTTTGAAGGGTTTGTAGCCACTTCAAAGAAAGACGTTTTTGACCCAGAAACAGTTATTTTAATGGATTTTAGGTGCGATCAATCTAAAGGTATCCATTTTATCTACTTATTACCGTTTAGTAAAAAAAAAGCTTTAGTTGAGTCGACAATTTTTTCAAAAAATATTGAAAGTAAAGAGTTTTATTCAAGTGAGATTTCAAAATATCTTAAAAAATACTTTAATTTGACAGAATTTCGTAAAAGTAACTTCGAAAAAGGTGTTATACCAATGCACTATATTTCTTTGAATTCACAGGGAATATATAATATCGGTACAAGAGGAGGCGCTATAAGGCCATCATCTGGATATGCTTTTACTTTTATCCAAAAACAAGTAACTCAAATTATAGAGCAATTAGTCAAAAGAAAGAAAATTAATACTAAAATTCATAAAAGCGTTGATTTATTTTTAGATAAAATTCTAATAGACGTGTTAGATAAATTTCCTGAAATTGCTCCAAAAATATTTTTAAATTTAGCTAAAAGTGTCAATGGAGACGAAATGGCAAAATTTATGTCTGGAAAATACTCTTTTGTAACTATCTTTAAGATTATTTTTTCTATGCCGAAGATACCCTTTATCAAATCCTTTTTTTCTGTTGTTACCAGATAATGATTAACTTTTCACTAAATTGGTGGGATTATATTGCATTATTTTCAATAATCTTTATCGGCATTCCTCACGGAGCTCTGGATGGTGCGATTTCCATTACATTGGGTTATACCAAAAAGGTTAGATTACAATTATACTTCATCTTAACTTATATATTTGTTTCATGTTTAGTAATAATGCTTTGGTATTTTTTACCTGTAATTACTCTAATTTTATTTCTATTTACAAGTATTTTTCATTTTGGTTGTGGAGATTTAGATTGGAAAAGAAGTAGATTCTACTTCGTTGGTGGGTATGTTCATGGGGGATTAATTGTTTTAGGTATAATATTTCTTAACAAAATTCAGGTAAACCGTTTTTTTGAAATATTGTCAGGAGATCAACTATATTTATTATGGACAAGTCTATATCTAGGAATATTTTTTTGGATTATTGCTATAACTTATATTTGTTTAAACATTACTAAAATTAATATTTCAAACCATTACATTAAGATTGCATTATCTATTTCGTTAGTACTGTTGGTGCTTCCACCCTTGCCTGCTTTCGCTATTTATTTTTGTTTAATACATAGTTTTCATCACATAAGAAGAATTATACCAACATTATTGGATTTTATGGAAAGAAAAAAAGCTATATTCCTCATGATAATTTTTTCTGTTTTTAGTTGGATTGGCTGCGGAATAGCTTTTTATTATTTGTCGAATTTAAACACCTATCCAGATACAATGTTAAAAGTGACTTTCGTTGGGCTTGCAGCATTGACCTTCCCACACATGATTTTAGTGGACGGTATTTTTAGATCAAAATTTAAAATTTAATAATAATTTTCAAAAAGTTAAATGGGAACTTAATGCAGAAGCTGTCAATATTAACCCTGGTGTTATATTTGATTTAAATATTTTTAACGGATTATTGTTTTCTAAATTTTTTAATTTAACAACTTGACTTATGTAATGAAATCCACATAGAAAAACCCCAATGAACCAAATATAATTTGCATTTAGTAAATATCCGCTAAATAATAAAAGAAAAAACGTAATAAAATACGAACAGCCAACAAAAATACTTAAGAAATTTTTTGCTGATACAGCTGAATTTTTAATACCTAAAACTTCATCTTCATTTTTATCCTGACAACCATAAATTGTATCATAACCAATAATCCAGAAAACCGTAGCAATGTACATCATTAATATACCAGAATTCCATTCTTCATTAGCAGAAGACCATGCCGTTGGGACAGCCCAGCTAAATGTTAGCCCTAAAAAAATTTGAGGCCATTTTGTAAATCTTTTTGCCAAAGGATATATTATGACTAATGGCATTGCAGCAATTGCTACAAACCATGTGTAAACATTAAGCTGGTATAAGCAAAAAAAACCAATCAACAACATTAATATTAAAAAATACAAAGCTTTAAGGTTTGAAATTTCTCCATTAGCAATTGGTCTATTCATAGTTCTTGAAATTTTTTTATCAATATCCTTGTCCCACAGATCATTAATTGTACATCCAGCAGCTCTCATAACAATTGAACCTATAAAAAATATGAACATAAGTTTAATGCAAGTGAGTAAATCCAAACTAGTCAAAGGAAGCACCCACCATCCAGGCAATAGAAGAAGCCAAAAACCAATAGGCCTGTCAAATCTCCCTAGTCTTATCCATTTTAAGGAGCTTTTTGGAAAAACAGACCACCAACCATTTTCCAAAATGTCTGAATTATTTAGTTTTGGCATATTCATAAATAATGCAATATCATCATAATTTAAGGTAATCAATCTACTATGAAATTAATTTTTAAGAGTATGGTTTTATGAAATGATAGATCTATCGTATCATGCTAAAATTAGGTTGTGTGTTCCTAATGAATTGATATTAACAAAAAAAATAGAATTAAATAAAAAACAATCTCATTATTTAATTAACGTAATGAGAAAAAAAATACATGACACGTTCTTAGTTTTTAATAATATTAATGGGGAATTTTTAGCAAAAATACAATCTAATAATAAAAAATTAATATCAGTTGAAGTGATAAAAAAAATAAGGGACCCAGAAGAACAAACTGACTTGTGGGTACTGTTCGCTCTTGTAAAGAAAACACCTACGGAATATATAATTCAGAAGGCAAGTGAATTAGGAGCTTCCAAAATTATGCCTTTAATTACAGAACGAACTGTAACTAAAAGTTTAAACTTAAAAAGATTTCAAGATATTGCTATTGAAGCATCTGAACAATGTGAAAGAATTACCATACCTGAAATCTTACCTCTTCAAAAGCTCTATGATGTTATTGATAATTGGTTAGAAAAAAGAACTATTTATTTTGGTGACGAAACCATCAGACGTAATAAACAATCTTCAAACAATTTTAATAAATTGAATAATGCAGCTTGTGGTGCTGTTTTAGTTGGCCCAGAAGGTGGATTTACCACGAAAGAAGTCAGTTATTTAAGACAAAAAAAGTTTGTGATACCAATTAATTTTGGCCCAAGAATTTTAAAATCTGATACAGCGGTGGTTACTGCTATAGTATTATGGCACACTCTAAACGGAGACATGAAAAAATCTTTTTATTAATTGATCAAAGTTACAATTGTATTTGGTAAATAATTATATTGTATTTTAAATCTATATTTTTTAATAATTACGCTAATCACAAATGAGGCCGTGATGATAAGAATAGAAAAACAAGATCTTCTTAAATGGTTCGCAGATGGTGCCAAACCCAGAGAAAACTGGAAAATTGGAACAGAACACGAAAAGTTTGTTTTTCATATAGATAACTTAGAAAGAGTTGGATACTTCGGTAAATCAGGTATTAGTGATTTGTTAAATAAGCTTGCTAGAGAAAATAATTGGGAGAAAATATTAGAAAATAATAACACAATAGCTTTAAAAGATGAAACTGGTGCATCTATCTCACTTGAGCCCGGAGGTCAGTTAGAATTATCTGGAACACCACTAGATAATTTACATCAAACATGTAAAGAGACAGGCAAACACCTTAAAATGATGAAAGAGGCTATGAAAGAGCTAGGCTTATCAATGATTGGTCTAGGTTATGATCCTAAGTGGTCGCGTTCAGATCAAAAGTGGATGCCAAAGGGGCGTTACGAAATTATGAAGAATTATATGCCTAAAGTTGGTAAATTAGGATTAGATATGATGCTTCGAACGTGTACTATACAAGTCAATCTTGATTATTTAAACGAAAGAGATATGGTTCAAAAATTCCAAATATCTCTTGCTCTGCAATCAGTTGCAACGGCTCTTTTCGCTAATTCTCCTTTTATTGAAGGTAAAGAAAGTGGTTTTCTATCATCAAGAGCGGTTGTTTGGACGGATACAGACTCTGATAGAACAGGTGTTCCTCAAATCGTTTTTGATCAAAATTTTGGCTATGAGTCTTGGTTAAATTATATTTTGAATGTTCCAATGTATTTTATATATAGAGATGGTAAATATATTGATGTGTCAGGTAAATCTTTTTTGGATTTTATGGATGGAAATTTAGATGGTTTTAAAGGTGAATATCCTACAATGAAAGATTGGGAAGATCACATAACTGTTGCTTTCCCAGAAGTAAGACTGAAGCAATACTTAGAGATGAGGGGGGCTGATGGTGGTCCTTGGAACATAATATGTGCTCTACCAGCGCTATGGGTAGGATTACTTTATGACAGCGAATCTCAATCTGAAGCTTATAACCTAGCAAAATCTCTTATGAATACAAATATACTTGAAGAAGGTAGAATTTCTGCAGCTAAATTTGGTCTAGGAGGCAAGCTTGGAAATAAATCAATTCAAGATATTGCTCTAGAAATGTTAAAAATATCTAGTTCTGGCCTTGCAAGACGTAACCAACTAGATAATAGAGGTATGGACGAAAGACAGTTCCTAGACCCTTTATTTGATATTGTTAAAAATAAACAAACTGGGGCAGAAAAATTACTTCAAAAATATAATAATTCTTGGAATAGAAATATTAATAAAATATTTACTGAAAACGCATTCTAAATTAATATTTAGTTTGTATCAGTACCCCCAATTGTAATGCCTCCCATCAATAAAGTGGGTTGTCCAACGCCTACTGGGACACCTTGGCCATCTTTACCGCAGGTTCCTATGCCATCATCTAATGCTAAATCATTTCCAACTAGCGATATTTTTGACATTGCATCAGGACCATTACCAATTAAAGTCGCACCTTTAAGAGGTTGCTTAACTTTACCATTTTCTACTAAATAAGCTTCAGAGGCAGAGAAAACAAACTTACCATTAGTTATATCAACTTGTCCTCCAGCAAAGTTAACAGCATATATACCCTTTTTTAAAGAACTGATAATTTCTTTAGGATCAACATTTCCATTATCCATATAAGTATTAGTCATTCTCGGCATAGGATAATGTGAATAAGACTGTCTCCTGCCATTACCGGTAGGATCCATTTTCATTAATCGAGCATTTTGTCTGTCTTGCATATAATTTTTCAAAATACCGTTTTCAATTAAAATATTTTTTGATGATTTTGTGCCCTCATCGTCAATTGTAATGGATCCTCTTTTGTTTTCTATTGTTCCATCGTCAATAACCGTTACACCATCAGCAGTGACTTTTTCGCCAATTTTTCCTGAAAAAATTGATGTGCCTTTTCTATTGAAATCACCTTCTAACCCGTGCCCAACTGCTTCATGAAGCATCACACCTGGCCAACCGGGACCTAAAATTACGGGCATTTCACCCGCGGGTGTCGGAATTGAATCAAGGTTAGTATTGGCAATTCTTAGTGCCTCTTGTACCTGCCCTTTCCATCTGTCAGAATTAATCCATTCTTCATACTTTCCTCTTCCACCGCAACCTGAACTACCAGTTTCTCGTCTACCCTTTCTTTCAACTACAAGTGATACATTCAACCTTACTAAAGGTCTAATGTCTGCAGCTCTCTCTCCGTCAGCTCTAAGTATTTGAATAGCTTGATGAGATGCCGAAACTGAAGCTGAAACTTGAACAACATTAGCATCTAAAGATCTCGCATATGCATCTATTTCTTCTAGAAGATTTGTTTTTATTTGAAATGATGTTCCTTCAATAGGATTTAGAGATGTATATAAGGGTTTATTTATACCATGAGATGGTGCAGGAGACATTATACCTGAGTAATTTTTTGATACAGATTTAACAGTTTCAGAAGCTCTTTTTAGAGAAGATTCCGAAATTTCACCTGAGTGAGCAAATCCTCTAGCTTCTCCAGCTATTGCTCTTAATCCAAAACCTTTTGTACTATCATACGAGATATTTTTCATACGACCATCGTCAAAAGAGAATGATTCTGATTTAGTAGATTCTAAATATAATTCTCCATCATCTGAGCTTTCAAGTGTATCCGATAGCAAGGACTGAACTTTGGTTAAATCAAAATCATTATCATGGTAAAAAATTTTATCAGTAATTTCTAATGGTGACTTTTCATTCATTTTATAAATCTCATTTAACTTAAATTATTTTTTTTTAAAATGGCAATATTAAACCTTTTGCGCAAGGTTTAACTATAAATAAAGTAATATTTTTTATTGTAAGATCATTTTTTTTAAATAATTAAATTTTTTTGTTTTTAGATCTAGTATTTTGGTATAAAAAGCTTTAAATAATTAAAAGCCATTTGATCAATCTAATTTATAACTGTAATTCTTTCTGAAATGAGAATTGTTCGAGCTGAAGTTAAGGAGCAAACAAAATGACTATTAATTTCCAAACTGTACTTAATAGTTGGAAAAAAAAACTAGATGTAATTTTTTGTGGATGTTTAATCATTTTTTCTTTTTTACAACCAGCTTCCGCAAGTGAACCAAAACCTTGGCAAATGGACTTACAAGAACCGGCAGGTATAGTGGCCACAAAAGCTACTGAACTTCATAATTTTCTTTTAATAGTCATAACTTTGATTTCAGTTTTTGTTCTTGGATTATTAGTTTATGTATGTATTAAATTTAGAGAAAAACCCGATGTAAAACCTTCAAAAACATCTCACAACACTTTGATAGAAATAATTTGGACCGTAGTACCAGTTTTAATACTTGTAGTTATAGCAGTTCCGTCATTCAAACTCCTCTATTTAACTGAAGCTGATAAACCTGTAGATATGGTTGTAAAAGTTTCAGGTGCTCAATGGTATTGGAATTATGAATATCCGGATGAAGAAGTTTCATTTGATTCTTACATAGTTGCAGAAGAAGATTTGAAAGATGATCAAAAACGTATGTTGGATGTTGATAATCCTTTAGTAGTACCAGAAGGTACTAGAATTAAATTTCTAATTACGGGCAACGATGTTATGCACTCATTTTTTGTTCCTTCACTGGCACTTCAAGTTTACTCTATTGCTGGACGCATAAATGAAATTTGGACTGAAGTGCCGCTTGGAAAGAAAAAATATTATGGACAATGTAATCAAATTTGTGGAGTAAATCATGCCTACATGCCAATAGTTATACAAGCTTTACCTAGAGATGAATATGAAACTTGGTTAAAAGAAGCAAAAGTAAAATTTGCTAACATTACTGATAAAGACACTAATAAAATCGCACTATTAGATCAAAAAAAAGTTAAGGAGATTAAATAATGTCATCACTGTCTCAAAGCTCGAATGTTGCATCTACACATGATCACCATGGAGCCCCCACAGGTTTTGTAAAAAGATGGCTCTATTCAACTAACCATAAAGATATTGGAACCATGTATATAATATTTGCGATCGTTGCTGCTTTTATAGGAGGAGCAATGTCAATTTATATGAGAATGGAACTTATGAACCCTGGAGTGCAATATATGGCAGATGGTCATATGTGGAATGTATTCACAACTGCTCATGGTTTGATTATGGTATTTTTTGTTGTTATGCCTGGCTTGATAGGTGGATTTGGAAATTGGTTTGTTCCTATCATGATTGGTGCTCCAGATATGGCTTTCCCCAGAATGAATAATATTTCCTTTTGGCTATTACCTCCTAGTTTTGTTTTACTACTTTTATCAGCCGTCGTTGATGGAGGTGTTGGTGTTGGTTGGACTATTTATCCTCCTCTTTCAAGTTCAGCAGGATCTCCTGGAATGGGAATGGATTTAGCCATTTTTTCACTTCATCTCGCTGGCGCTTCATCTATATTAGGTGCAGCAAATTTTATTACGACAATATTTAACATGAGGGCTCCAGGGATGACATTGCACAAAATGCCTTTATTTGTCTGGTCTATGTTAGTTACAGTTTTTCTATTGTTGTTAGCTATACCAGTATTAGCAGGTGCAATTACGATGTTACTAACAGATAGAAATTTTGGAACTAGTTTTTTTATTCCTGAAGGTGGTGGTGACCCAATTTTGTTTTTACATTTATTTTGGTTTTTCGGTCATCCCGAAGTCTATATTATGATTTTGCCTGCTTTTGGCATTGTAAGTCAAATTATATCTACCTTTTCTAGAAAACCTGTATTCGGTTATTTAGGAATGGCCTATGCTATGGTTTCTATTGGAGTTATTGGTTTTGTAGTTTGGGCTCATCACATGTATACGGTTGGGCTTTCGGTAGACACAAGGGCTTATTTTACTGCAGCTACAATGGTTATAGCAGTACCTACCGGTATCAAAATATTTTCATGGATTGCTACAATGTGGGGCGGGTCTATCGTCTTTAGAATTCCTATGTATTGGGCAATTGGTTTTATTTTTCTGTTTACTGTTGGCGGTGTTACCGGTGTTGTTTTAGCTAATGCAGGTTTAGATGTTGTACTTCATAATACCTACTACGTGATTGCACACTTCCACTATGTATTATCATTGGGTGCAGTTTATGGTCTTTTTGCAGCTTTTTACTATTGGTTTGCTAAAATGACAGGCTATGAATATAGTGAAGGTTTAGCTAAACTTCATTTCTGGGTTACTTTTATAGGAGTTAATCTAACTTTTTTCCCTATGCATTTTTTAGGTCTTGCTGGAATGCCTAGACGTTATGTTGATTATCCAGACGCATTTGCTGGCTGGAACATGGTCGCCTCTATAGGTTCTTATATTGGGGCTTTGGGAGCTATTATTTTTTTAGTAGTTATCATTGAAGCTTTTGTTAAAAAACGTAAAGCTGATAAGAACCCATGGGGCTCTTCTGACAATACATTAGAGTGGACTGTACCTTCGCCACCAGCATTTCATACCTTTTCTGAGATACCTAAGGTTAAATAATTTTGATTATTGTGTAACTATGCCTGTTGTAACTGTAAATACTAGTGGAATAGACGAAAACTTAAACAAATTAAGTTCTCCCTTTGATTATTTTAGGCTAATGAAGCCTAGAGTCATGTCATTAGTAGTATTTACAGCCTTTGTTGGTTATTACACGGCAGAACCTGTTGAAAGTTATGATCCACATCCTTTTTTAGCATTGATTGGAATATTTGCGATTGCACTTGGAGCTGGAGCTTCTGGGGTACTTAATCAGTGGTACGATAGTGATATTGATCAGTTAATGTTAAGAACTAGGGATAGGCCAATTCCACAAGGAAAAATTCAGCCTGCTGATGCACTTTCATTTGGTGTAATAACATCATTGTTATCTATCATTATTTTAGGCTTGTCAGTTAACTGGCTTGCTGCATGTTTGTTAGCGTTTACAATTTTATTTTACGCAATTGTTTATACAATTTGGTTAAAAAGACACACTGTTCAAAATATTGTAATTGGTGGCGCTGCTGGTGCTTTCCCACCTGTAATTGGACAAGTTTGCGCCACAGGTAACATAGGCATAGAATCATTAATTTTGTTTTTGATAATTTTTTTATGGACCCCCCCACATTTTTGGGCTTTGGCTTTAATTAAGAAAGATGATTACGCAGCAGCTAATATTCCAATGCTTCCGATTGTTGCTGGTGAAAAAATAACTAGAAAATATATATTAATTTATTCTTTTTTGTTAGTACCGTGTTCATTTTTACCATGGATATTTGACTATTCTGGTGATTTATATTTGTTTATAGCTACTATATCCGGTTTAGAATTTTTAAGAAGATCCTTTTTAATTATAAGAAAGGCGGTAGATTCTGAGAAAAATCTATTTATATACTCAATTTTTTATCTAAGCATCGTTTTTGCGGGCATTTGCATAGATAAGATAATTTAATCAAAGGATAAATTTTGAATACTAATAAAGATGACAAAAATATCAAAATATTTTATGAAAATAGAAAATCAAAAAATTTTGCAGTTTTGGGTATAATTATTAGCATGGTAGTTCTTTTCTTTTTTATTACAATTTTGAGAATGGATATTACCGGGTAGATGGCTGTTAGTTTATCAAAAAAAAATAATAACTTTCTTATATGGACACTTCTGATTGCCGTTTTTATGCTCGGCTTATCCTTTGCATCAGTTCCTTTATATGATTTGTTTTGTAGGGTAACTGGTTATGCAGGAACAGTTCAAAGGGCGTCATTAGCCCCAGGATCAAGCGGTCAATACAAAAATATTCAAATAAGATTTGATTCAAATATATCTTCAGATTTGAATTGGGAATTTTCAGCCCCTAAAAAAGAGATTATAGTTCAACCAGGTGTACAAGAAGTAATTTATTATACAGCTAAAAATTTATCTGATAAAGCAACCACGGGTACTGCGGTTTTTAATGTTTCTCCACCTAAAGCGGGTAGCATTTTTATGAAAGTTGATTGTTTCTGTTTTGTAAAACAAACACTGCAGCCAGGAGAAGAAGTTAAGATGCCTGTATCATTTTATGTTGATCCAAGTATAGATGATGACGACAACACTAAGAATTTGGAAGAAATTACCTTATCATATACATTTTTCAATGCAGAAACTTAGGTGTTGAAATTATAAGTTTAACTATATAAAAATAGATTAGGAGGATTTAATGAGCGGTGATCAAAAGCATCAATATCATTTAGTTGAACCAAGTCCATGGCCTGCACTAGGATCAGCAGCTGGTTTTACTTTGTTCTTGGGTCTTACTCTGTTTATGCATGAATATCCATATTCAATTTATGTTCTAGGAGCTGGTTTATTTATGGTAATAGCAACCATGTTTTATTGGTGGAGAGATGTGGTTAGAGAGGCTGAATATCAAGGACATCACACACCAATTGTACAAATAGGTATGAGATATGGTATGATATTTTTCATCTGCTCTGAGGTAATGTTCTTTGTAGCATTTTTTTGGGCTTTCTTTGATTCTAGTTTATATCCTGATACAGGTGTTTGGCCTCCGGCTGACATAGTAGCTCTAGATCCTTTTGATTTACCGCTGATCAATACTTTAATTCTCCTTCTATCAGGTTGTACTGTAACCTGGTCTCATCATGCTTTACAGCATAACAATAGAAAAGATTTTATAAAAGGTCTTGTTCTTACGATAATACTAGGTGCAATTTTCACAGCCGTTCAAGCTTATGAGTATCAACACGCTACATTTGCGTTTACCGATGGAATTTATGCATCAACTTTTTATATGGCCACAGGATTTCACGGATTTCATGTTTTAGTTGGTACAATTTTTTTAACTGTATGTCTATTTAGAGGTTTGAAAGGTCATTTCTCTTCTGAGCACCACTTTGGATTCGAAGCTGCTGCATGGTATTGGCATTTTGTTGACGTGGTTTGGTTGTTTTTATTTGTGTGTATATACTGGTGGGGTGGTTGATAAGTGCATTAAACTTATCAAAAGTTTGGAGATTACATACAACTAATGAATATTTACTTTAGGCCTCTACTTTGGCCAACAATATTTTCTATATTAATTTTTGCTCTTTTGTTCAGCTTTGGCACTTGGCAGGTTAAAAGATTATTCTGGAAAGAAGCATTAATAGAAAGATACATTACACAAAGTCAGTCTAATCCAATTAAGAATCCATCTAAATTAGATTTTTCAAATATCAGTGAATTTAAATCTGTAGAACTTTCAGGATCATTTTTACATAAAGACGAAGTTTATATTACTGGTAAAACTTATGAGGGTAATGCTGGATTTCATGTAATAACTCCACTTAAACTTAGTAATAATAAAATAATTTTAATAAATAGAGGCTGGGTATCTGAAGGCTACAGAAATCCTAAAAAAAGAAAGTTTAGTTTAGTTGAGGGACAAATTGTTTTGAAAGGAATAATAAGATACCCACAAAAAAAAGGCTATTTTGTCCCAGAAAATGACGGCAATAATGGTTTTTGGTTTACAATAAAGCCAAATGAAATTATTAACTTTTTAAAATTAACTTCAAATCAAGTAATAAATAATTATTATATAGATGCTCTTCGACAAGGAGAAAAGCTAACTCTTCCAATAGGAGTTACTGGTAAACCAAAATTAAGGAATCAACACTTGTCATATGCTATAACCTGGTATGGCTTGGCTTTGTCTTTGTTATTTGTATATTTCTCATATCACGTGTCTTCTGGTAGGTTAAGTTTCAAAAAGAAGCACAACAATGAGTAATTCAATTAAATATTCAAGTACAAGAGGTGGAGAGTCATCCCTTCTTTATGAAGACGTCCTTTTGTCCGGTTTAGCTAGGGATGGAGGTTTGTTCATGCCAGAAGAATGGCCCCAATTTAGCCATTCTGATTTAAATGAAATGCAGCATTTAAATTATGCGGAATTATCAGCAAAAATTATAAGACCTTTCGTAGAACCTTGTTTAAGTGAAAACGAATTATTAAATATCTCTAAAGATACCTACTCTTCATTTAACAATGACGTTGCACCCTTATTTCAACTTAATAAAAACTTACACGTACTAGAATTATTTCATGGTCCAACCTTAGCTTTTAAAGACTATGCCATGCAGTTTTTAGCTAGAGCTTTTAATCAAGCACTAAAAAAAAGAGCTCAAAAGGGTGTAATTTTGGGAGCGACTAGTGGTGATACAGGATCTGCTGCTTTAGAAGCTTTCAAAGGCAGAGAAAATATAGATATTTTTATACTCTTTCCTCATAAAAGAGTTTCAAGCGTTCAACAAAAGCAGATGACTTGGATTAATGAGAAAGGAGCTTACGCTTTATCAGTTAAAACAGATTTTGATGGATGTCAGGCAATAGTAAAAGATTGTTTTGAAGACTTGAAATTTAAAGATGAAACTTCACTGTCGGCTATAAATTCTATTAACTGGGTAAGGCTTTTACCGCAAATTGTATATTATTTTTACTCTGCTTTAAAAATAGGTGCGCCAGATAAAGAAATTGTATTCTCGGTTCCTACAGGTAATTTTGGGAACATATTAGCAGGATGGATGGCCAAAAAAATTGGTTTGCCTATATCAAAATTAATATGTGGATCAAATCAAAACGATATATTAACAAGGTTTTTTAATAATGGAACGATGGAGAGAAAAAATGTTCTTCCTTCCTATAGTCCAAGTATGGACATACAAGTTTCTAGTAACTTTGAAAGGCTTTTATACGAGATAAACGAAAGAGATACAAATAAAGTAAAGCAACAAATGAAAGATTTCAAAAGCAATGGCAATTTTAAAATCACAAAAAATCAACTTAAAAAAATCAATAAAATATTTTCTGCATATATGATTTCAGACGAGGAAACTTTAGAGTTAATAAACAAGGTTTATACAGACTATAGTTACATTCTTGACCCTCATAGTGCAATTGGTTATGGAGCAGCTCAAAAGGCACTTGATAACAACATTATATCAAAAGATATGTCTGTAATTTCACTTGCATGTGCTCATCCAGCGAAGTTTCCAGAGATTATTAGTAAAAGTATAAATGCAATACCAAAAAAAACTTCTCATTTAGAAAAAATAATGAGCAGTAAAGAACATTTTAATATAATTGAGCCAAGTATAAATGATATTCAAAATTTTATTAAATCTAATATGAGAAACTGATGGATGTAGAATTCAAAATCTTAGATAGTGGTCTTACATTATTGCATGACAAGATGGATGTTCATAGTACGTCAGTTGGAGTTTTTATTGGATCTGGAAGTTCGCAAGAGGCAGATGAGGAATGTGGAATTGCACATATGCTAGAACATATGGCATTTAAAGGAACTGAAAACAGAAATGCAGAAAAAATAGCTAGGGAAATAGAAGATGTTGGTGGTGATATAAATGCATATACAAGCAAAGAGATTACAGCTTATTATTTAAAAGTTTTAAAAGAAGACACAAATCTTGGCATTGATATTTTATCTGACATATTAAAAAACTCAACCTTTCCAAGAGAGGAAATTGAAAGGGAACGGGGGGTTATTATTTCGGAAATAGGTCAGTTATACGATAGTCCAGATGATAAGGTATTTGAAAATTTTACTTCAACAGCTTTTAAAAATCAATCTATAGGCAGGCCAATTCTTGGAACGAAAGAGACCGTAAGTAATTTTCAAAAATGTGATTTAAAGTCATTTTTGAAAGCTAATTATGCCCCAGAAAATATGGTTGTTGCCTCGTCTGGTAATATAGATAGAGATTGGTTTTTTAGAACTGTGGAAGAAAAATTTTCAAATATAAAAAATAGTTTTAAATGTAGAAAAAATTTATCAAGATGGAATTCAGGTTTTTGTGGAGAAGATAGAGATTTAGAACAAACACAATTAGTTTTTGGTATTGAAGGCCTTAAAAATACTGATATTGATCGTTATTCGTTACGCGCACTCAGTATTATACTAGGTGGTGGCATGTCATCAAGGTTATTCCAAGAAATAAGAGAAAAAAGAGGATTATGTTATTCTATTTTTTCTTTTACACAAATGCAAAATTCCTCAGGAGTGTTTGGATTTTATGCGGGCACTTCACCAAATGACTTAAATGAATTGCTTGAAGCAAGTTTAAACGAATGGAAAAATATCAAAAACTCTATTTCTAATGATGAATTAACTAGAGCAAAAGCTCAAATGCGTTCAGGCTTTATCATGGGTCAAGAAAGTAACGGTGCAAGAGCTGAATATTACGCAAAAAGTATGATTAATTTTGGTAAACTAATAGAAACTAATGAAGTAATAAAAAAAATTGAAAGTATATCTATTACTTCTATTTATGATGTTGTAGAAAAATTGTTTACTTCAGCTAATCCAGTCTTATCTGTAATAGGTCCTGATGCATCATCATTAAAGAAATTAAACATCAATAATTTACTTAATTAGATTGTTTAGGCCCTCCCTGAGTATGATACAAGCTTTTTAGGATCAATCCCCATCTTTTTAAGTGAATCTTTCCATAAAGATATTTCTAAATCATTGTGAAATATTAATTCCTTTGATGAATTTGTAATAATCCAAGAATTTTCAAGCACTTCATTATTTAGTTGTCCTTTATCCCATACTGCACAACCTAGAAAAATTTTAGCATTTTCTGGTGGTTGATTTTTTGAAATATCTTGTAAGATTTCTTCAGAACTAGTAATCATTATTCCTTCAAGGATATGTTCTGAAGTGGGATATTTTTTTTCATTAGAGTGTATAATAAAACCTTGATTTAGATGTACAGGACCTCCAAAAAAAGTTGGATTGGATTTAATTTTAAGGTCATTATTTATTTTCATCTTTTTTAAGAATTGGGAGGTGTCAAAATTATATAGAGGTTTATTTAAAATCAAACCCATAGTAACTTCATTAGTATGTTCGCAGATTAGTATAACTGAATTTTGAAATCTTACATCTTCAAGTCCTGGAGATGCAATCAAAAGTTTACCTAACAATTCTTGATCCATATGCGGTATTCCAATATATTATTAATAAATAAATAATAACCGAAAAGAAATAATGTACAATAATGTAGTGAGTTTAAAATATCATAAAATTGTATTAATCTGTTTTTGTTTATTTTTTGTTAACTTTATAAATATTAACAAATGCTTCTCAAATTTTTTACCTTCTAATAACACTTTAGAAATTAATGAAAATTACAAATTTGTTAATTTCGAACTTTTGTTTGGAAAAAAATCTGAAAGTAATCCGTCTGAAATTTTACTTGGCATAAAAGTTAATCTTTTACCAAAATGGAAAATATATTGGCGAAATCCAGGAGATGCAGGTTTACCTCCTGAAATAAACTTTAACAATGCAAATAATATTAAATCAGCAAAACTCCTATATCCAAATCCAAAAAGATTTGATTTTTTTGGTATTGAAACATTTGGTTATGAAAAAAAAGTTATTTTTCCGTTAGAAATCATACTTGAACAACAGGAACAAGTTATGTCAGGTCTTCTGGAATTGAATGCGCAGGTTTGCTCAGATATTTGTGTGCCTGTAACTCATAAATTTAACTTAAATGAACTCAATCTTGATAATGAAAGTAAAATGCAATTAGAAGAAATAATTACGTATAAAAATCAAGTCCCAAGATTAGCAGAACAAAACTTAAAGTTGATATCATCTAATTTTGAAGAAAATAAATTAAAAATAACTTTTGAAAATAACTTAAATATAAAACCATATGATATCATTATTGAGGATAGTGAAGGACATATTTATTCTAAGCCATACTACTCATCGAAAGACAATTTATTGAATTTATCGATAAATCTTAACAATAAAAATAAATATAATTTAACTGGTTTGAAATTTACTTTTCTTACTGATAATTATAGCTATCAAGCAATCATTAGGAACTTGACAACATTAAAATCAACTAATGTATTAAATAATATCGATAATACTCTAGGTTTTCAAATTTTACTTATAGCCTTCATAGGTGGGTTTATATTGAATTTTATGCCGTGTGTTTTACCAGTACTGTCGCTTAAAATGATACAACTTGTGAGTCTAAGTTCTAAGAGTAGAGTAGTTTATAATAAGAAATTAATTTTTAATATATTAGGTATTTTGACTACGTTTTTTTTATTAGCTTCAATTACGTATTTAATAAAAGCTTCTGGCAGTATTGTTGGTTGGGGAATACAATTTCAAAACCAATATTTCCTTTTGTTTATGATTATATTAACCTCTTTTTTTGCGTTAAATTTATTAGGTATATTCCACTATTTTCTACCGGCAAAACTGTTATCAATTTTGTCTTACAAAGGAGAAGGCTTCTTTGGTGATTTTTTAACGGGAATGTTTTTAACTTTTTTGGCAACGCCTTGTACCGCTCCCCTAGTAGGAACAGCTATTGGTTTTGCTCTATCAGGAAGCATAATTCAAATTTATTCTGTCCTTTTGATAATGGGATTTGGCTTGTCTTTACCATTGATATTATTTGGTTTATTTCCAAGGATGATATCTTTTATCCCTAAGCCTGGTAATTGGTTAATAATATTTAAAAAAATAATGGCCCTTTTACTTCTAATAACCTCTTTATGGTTGATTAATGTTTTAGTGGAGTTACAAAGTAATACTAACAAATTTACTGAAACAAACATCTCTGATAAATCAATAATTAATTGGAATATAAGTGATAAATTTAGTTTACCTAATCAACTAGTTAAAGAAGGTAAAATTGTTTTTTTAGATATTACAGCTGATTGGTGTTTAACATGTAAAGTAAATAAAATTTTTGTTATTGATACCAAAGAAGTTTCAGAACTATTTAAGAAAAATAATGTAATAGTTTTAAGATTAGATTGGACAAAGCCAAATGAAAAAATCAAGGAATTTTTAGCTTTCAAAGGGCGCTATGGGATACCCTTTAATGAGATATATGGTCCTTTAATACCAAATGGTAAGTCTTTGCCAGAACTTTTAACTGTTAAAGTGATTAAAGAATATTTAGATATAGCTAAATAAATCTGTTTAAAATAATTTATATTTGTTTATTGTACGAATTTATTAAAAATAAGGAGTTTATATGTCAATAGGTGTAGGAGATAGTTTTCCATCTGGTACTTTTCTTTTAAAAGATCACGATGGTGTCAAGCATATTAGTACTGAAGATTATTTTAAATCAAAAAAAGTAGCCCTTTTTGCATTACCTGGTGCTTTTACTCCTACTTGTTCTGCTAAACATTTACCTAGTTTCATAAAGAATTATGAACAGATTATAGAAAAAGGCGTATCTGTACTTGCATGTATGGCAGTTAATGATCCACATGTTATGCGTGCCTGGGCTGAAGCAAATAATGTAGTGGGGAAAATAGACATGCTTGCAGACACAGATTGTTCAATCTCAGAAGCTTTAGGACTAGATATGGACTTTGGAAAAGTTATGGGAAGGAGGTCAAGAAGATTTTCTATGATCGTTGAAAATAATATTATATCAAAATTATTTGTTGAAGAGATAGGGGCTTTTGAAGTTTCCTCTGCCGAGAATATGTTAAAACATTTGTAATCTATTAATATCACTCGTTCATAGCTTTTACGGCTAATTCGTCCGCTATCTCGTTATAGTGATCTCCCGAATGCCCTTTAACCCAAAACCAATTTACTGAGTGAAAATCAACATACTTGTCTAACTCTATCCACAAATCTTTATTAGCAACTGGTTTCTTATTTGCCGTCTTCCATCCATTTTTTTTCCAATTAAAAATCCAGGAAGTTATGCCATTTTTTACATATTGCGAGTCAGTATATAAAGCTATATTACTGGGTTTTAAAATTGCTTTAAGTGCTTCAATAGTAGCAGTTAATTCCATTTGATTATTTGTTGTTAATTGTTTTGATCCTGAAATATACTTTTTTTCTTTAGCATATATTAATATAGCGCCCCATCCACCTTTACCTGGGTTACCTGAGCACGCGCCATCTGTGTAAATTGTTACCTCATTCATAGCTGGTAAGTTTCGTGATAATTTATTTTTTCGACTACTTCTTTAAAGTGTTTTAACTTATTTATATATTCTGCAGGGTTTTTAGGTAGAACATCTGCATCTTTTGGAGTGTGTACCCAGTCATATAACCTTGTAAGTAAAAATCTCATAGATGCAACTTTAGACAAAAGAGGCAAATAAAAAATTTCGTCACTACTTAATTTTCTTTGAGAGTTGTATCCATCAAGTAAAGATTGATATTTTTTTTGGTTGAAAATTTTTTCATTATCAAAACACCAGGCATTTATGGCTATAGCTAAGTCATAAGATAAAATATCTGTACAAGAAAAGTAAAAATCTATTATGCCTGATAATTTATTTTCATGAAAAAATACGTTGTCGGGAAAAATGTCTGCGTGAATAAAACCTTTGGGTAAATTATATGGCCAAAACTTTACACAGTAGTTAAATGCATTTTGTATTTCTTTTAAAATATTAGGTTCAATTTTATTTAAAACATCATTAGGAATAGAAACATCACATTTTTTAATAAGATTTTGAAATCCATTTATTGAAAGGGAATTTTCCCTTTCAGAAGAGAAATCTCTAGTTTTTATATGCATTAAGGCTATTTTAGATCCGACTTTGTAACAGTCTTCTATTGTTATTTTAGTTTTAGACTTTCCTTGTAAATAGTTTACAATAATTGCAGGTTTTCCCAGTAATTCTTGAAGATAATTATTTTTTGCATCACTAATTGGTTTTGGACAAAAAAACTTTTTTCTACTAAGATGTTTCATTACATTTATAAAAAATGGTAAATCTTTTTTGTTAACTCTCTTTTCAAAAATCGTAAGTATAAATTCACCACATGTAGTTTTTAAATGAAAATTACTATTTTCTATTCCTTCTGTAATTCCGGTAAATGAAATTAACTTACCAATTCTATATAGTTTTAAAAAATCATATATTTGTTCATTATTTAAATTAGTGTAAACTGCCAACTTTATGCCCTAATTTCTTATCTTAACATTTTTGGTAAATTAAATTTTACATCTTCTTTTGTAACTTCATGATCAATGAGATTAACGTCAAAATCTTTTTTTAGTTTTGATATTAAAACTTGGACTAAAGTTTCAGGGGCGGAAGCACCTGCCGTCAATCCAATATTAGGATACTTTTTTGGATTAAAATGATTTAGAAACATGTCTAATTTTTCTTCATTTGGAATCAAAATAGCTTTTTGAACACCATGTGACAATGCCACTTCTACTAAGCGAACTGAGTTTGAAGAATTTTCTGCTCCTATTACTAAAATATAATCACATATTTTTGACATTGATTTAACAGCCAACTGTCTATTTGTAGTTGCATAACATATATCTTCAGAGCTTGGCCCTTTAATGTTAGGAAACCTATTTTTTAAAATGTTTAAAATTTTACTAGTATCATCTAATGATAAGGTTGTTTGTGTGGCAAAAGCTAAATTATCAGGATTAGTGACTTTTACTTTATGAGCATCTTCTTCAGTTTCAATTAATGTTATACTATCTTCAGGTACTTGTCCCATGGTACCTATCACTTCAACATGATTTTTGTGGCCTATTAATAAAACGTGTCTACCTATATTATAATGACGTATTGTTTCATTATGAACTTTAGTGACTAACGGACAGGTTGCATCAATGGATATCATTTTTCTTTTTTTAGCTTCATTAACAACAGATTTAGCAACACCATGTGCAGAGAATATTATAGGTCTATTTATTGGTGCTTCTTTAACCTCATCTACAAAAACAGCACCAATTCGTTCTAAAGAATTTACAACGTCTTTATTATGAACTATCTCATGTCTGACGTAAACTGGGGCTCCAAATTTTTTAATAGACTCTTCAACTATTTTTACTGCTCTATCAACACCAGCACAAAAACCTCTAGGAGAAGCTAAATATAAATTTATTTTTTGTTTCTTCATAATTTACTTTTGATGTATTACATTGATTACGTCAATAAAGATTAATCTTGTTTTAAAGTTTTTTATGTTAATAGGTAATTATTAATGGTTAAATTTATTATCATCGGCTTTTTTTTAATTCTAAACGGCTGTTCATCTCTCAAAAAAGATGCAGTTGATTGTCCTAAAGTAATAGCACCCAAAAAGGCCGCAGAAGTTATTGTTAAATCTGAAAATAAATTACCTGTTTACATTGGTTTTAGAGGTATAAAAACATACTGTACTAAAGATGATGATAACATTGAAATGGAAATTTCAGTAAATGTCAGGGCCATTAGAAAAGGTACTAAAATTGAAGACTTTGTTCCTGTAAATATTTCAATAGTTTCAACTGATTTGAACAATAAGGAATATGAGAGAGATAAATATTCTTATTCGCAGTTTTTATTGAAAGGTAGTAAAATAGTTGATAGGACAACAATTTTGGATATAAAAATACCTAATGGTGGACAAGTTTATTTGGGGTTAAGGTAATTAAACAAACAGTGAAGGCTTAATCTCATTAGATGATTTAGTTATTAAGTTTACGTTTTCTTTTTTATCAATATTAGATTCTATATATATTTTCGAAGATTCGATTATAACGTTCCCAGTTATTTTTTTTATATTTTTTATTGCATCTGTTTCTAATGCGATAATCTTTTGTTTAGCTTGCTCTTCTTTTCTTTTTATAATAACTGAAGATTTGGAATAAGCTTCTTCTTGTATCTTTTTTGCTGTTTCTTTTGCTTCACGAATTATATTTTCAGCTTCTTCTGAGACTTTTTTTTGGGTTTGTAGAGATTGTCTAAGTTCTTCTAAAGCCTCTTCTTTAAGAGATTTGGCTTCTTGTAATTCATTTTGAATTAACACGGATCTATTATCTAACATAGAAACTATTGCTTTGCTTGTTTTTTTCCAAACCAAGGCAATGAATATAATAAATGCTATTGCAACCCAAGCTGTTTCGTCAAAGTACACGTTATTTCTCCATCAAAATTTTATTCGAAGCTAGCTTTATTGCTTTTTTAACATTGCTTTTATTAAATTTTATACTTGTAAATTTATTGACTACATCAGCGGTTATTTCTTCAGCAATATTAATAACATCGTTAATAACAGTATTTTGTGTATCAATTATTTTCTTTTCTGCCTCTGAAATCTTCAATTCCAACTTTGCAGAAATCTCTTTTTCTTTTTTTTCAAAATTTTGTTTTGACTCTAAGATAGCGTCAGAAATAATCTTTTGTGATCTTGATTTAATATCTTCCTGACTTTGTATAATTGATTGTTTAATTTTTTCAGCCTCTTGATTTGAAGTCTTAGCTTTAACTAAATCATTTTGTATGGAGGTTTCTCTAGAGTTTAAGATTGATTTTATATTAGGAGTTACCAAATATTTCATCAATATAAAACCAATAATAAGAGAAATAATTGACCAAAACATTAGGGATGGATAAGTGTTAAGATCCAATTGAGGCAGGCCTGATTTTGCTTCTGAGGCGATAACAGTTTCAACTCTCAAAATAAATATTGAAGTTAAAAATAATTTTGTAAAGTATAACATTTTTTGATCTTCTAAATATGTTTTGCCTGTAGCTTTCTTTGCTATAGGCAAAATAAGTTTTGTTACTTAGAATGTAAATAATAACAAAAGTGCAATAACAAGCGCAAACAAAGCAACGGCTTCAGTTAAAGCAAAACCGAGAATGGCTATGCCAAAAACTTCATTTTTTGCGGCCGGATTTCGACCAACAGCAGTAACTAAGGAAGCAAAAATATTACCAATTCCTACTCCCACACCGGCTAGCGCTATAACTGCTAGACCTGCTCCTATTAATTTTGCGGCATCCATTTCCATTTTATTTTCCTTTCGTTAATTATATAATTTAGTCATGAATTAATGTAAATGTAGTGCATCATGTAGATACATACATGTTAGAATACTAAAAACATAGGCTTGCAAGGCTGCAACTAAGAATTCTAGTCCAGTTAATCCTATAACCGCCATCAGTGGTAAAATTGCACCAATCTTTAAAAAACCACTCGCAGATCCCATCATTATTATAAGACCAGCAAACACCTTCATCATAGTGTGCCCAGCTAACATATTGGCAAATAATCTGACTGATAGGCTAATAGGACGAATAAAGTAAGATATTATTTCTATTGGAATAAGTAGTGGTGCTAAACCAATAGGCACCCCAGATGGGAAGAAAAATGTAAAAAATTTTAATCCATGCTTAAAAAGTGCGATAATTGTAACTCCAATAAATATGATAGCTGCTAATGTAAAAGTGACTGCTATTTGTGAAGTAAAGGTATAACTGTATGGAATCATTCCAAGTAAATTACCAAATAAAATAAACATAAATAGAGTAAATATAAATGGAAAATAAGCCTGACTACCCTTACCAGCATTCTCTTTAACCATATTAGCTACAAATTCATATGACATTTCTACTAGAGACTGAAATCTGTTAGGAACGAGAGCTTGTTTTCTTGCTCCTATATATAAAAATCCAGCAGAACCAAGAATAGATAAGATCATAAACAATGATGCATTAGTGAAAGAAATATCTATGCCCATAATGTTTAATTCATATATAACTTTTATTGTAAATTGCTCGACAGGTGAATTCATTATTTTTTTCTATATTAAATGTTAAAAGTATCCAATCTTAAGGCCTTTTCCAGTTACCACTCTCCAAAGATTAAGTATACCAGCGGCCCCACCTAGCAAAAAAAATAAGATTAGAAACCAAGGACTTGTGTCTAACCACTTATCTAATGTCCAACCTATTCCTGCACCAACTAATAATCCAGCTAGTAGTTCAACAGCAACTCTAGAAAAAGTATTAACTAAAGTTTGGTTGATGTTATTAATTTCGTTTTTATTCCCTTTTTTTGCTAAAGCATTATCTATTCTTGAATTCAAATTTTCTTCTTTTTTAAATGAGCTCATAACACACTTTCGCATACACCATATAAGCGTGCTTAAATTATTTTGACCAAGCAAATAAGTCAAGAGTTTACTTGAAAAAAATTTATTTTTTTAAGCAATGTCCCTTATTCTATTTGCTTCTTCTAAATTAACAGAAACTAACCTACTGATTCCCTTTTGTTCCATTGTAACTCCAAATAGTCTATCCATTTTAGCCATTGTAATTCTATGATGTGTTACAACTATAAAATAAGTGTTTGTCTCTGTAACTATTTTATTAAGCAAATCGCAAAATCTTCCTACATTTGTGTCATCAAGTGGTGCATCTACCTCGTCTAAAATACAAATAGGTGCAGGATTACACAAAAATACTGAAAAAATCAAAGAGATTGCCGTTAAGGCTTGTTCTCCTCCAGATAAAAGTGAAAGAAGTTGCATTTTCTTTCCAGGTGGACTTGCTAAAACTTCTAAACCTGCTTTAAGAGGATCTTCACTTCCAACTAATTTTAACTCAGCGTCTCCGCCTCCGAAGAGTTTTTGAAAAAGATCTTTAAAATTTTTGTTAACATCATCAAAGCTATCTTTTAATCTTTGCCTTCCTTCCTTATTAAGTTCAAAAATTCCAGTTCTAAGTTTTTCTATTGCTAATTCTAGATCAATTCTTTCAGATGACATGGTCTCGATTTTTTCTTTCATCTCTTTCATTTCTTCTTCTGCACGCAAATTTACGGCACCTAGTGATTCCCTTTCATTTATAAGACGTTGAACAGTTCTTTCTAATAACTCAATAGAAACGTTTAAATTATTTTTTTCATTAAAACCGACAATTTCAAGCAATTTATCTGTGTTTATTCTTAGCTTTTCAAAAACTCTAGCCTCGATGTTCTGTATTTTGGTTCTAGCAAGATTCAGCGAGGCATCTATTTTTATCATTTTTTCACGAAAGGATGTAACTTTTTGTTCTGCTTCCCTTTCTAATTTTTCTATATTATGAAGATTAGTCTCAGTATGTACTAATTTATCAGAGGCAATATTCTTGTCTTGAACAGCCTTATCAATTTGTTTGTTGAGATCTTCTTCTCTCTTTTCAAAATTATCTGGTAGGCTTGTCAATCTCTTTTGATCATCTTTTAACTTTTTCAATCTATCTTGCAAAGACATCAATCTCATGGACGCCTCATTTTCTCTTTTTTTCCAATTCTCACTTTGATTATTAATCTGCATTAGGTTTCTTGCTTGAAAACTTTCATGTGTCTTTATTTGTTGTTCTGATGCCATTGCGTCAGCTAATTCATTTCTACATTGATCGGCTATATTTCTTATTTTCAGTTCATCAGCTAATAATGATGGTAAATTAATAGAATTGTTTAATTGATTTTTAAGTCCAACTAACTCTTTTTGAGATATTTTTGTTATATCTAGATGCTCTTTTAATAAAACTTTAGATGAAAGAAGTTTTGCATCTAATTTTGAGTTAGTTAATTCTAATGCATTTGAATTTTTAATTATTTCTAATATTTGCGATTCTAACTCAATAATATCACGTTTACATTTACTTATACCTGATTGATTTTCATCAATTTTACTTTCAATAATTTTTTGTTCTTTTTTTACAGCAGGTAATTTATTTTGAAGTAATCTTAATTTTGCAATTTGTTGAAGTCTTTCGGAATAACTGTTTTGTACACCTTGAGGTTGTACAAAACCATCCCATCTCCATAAACCACCTTTGGAAGTTGTAAGTGCTTGCCCAAATGATAAATTTTTCTGAAGATCATAAGCAGTTTCTTCATCTTTAACTATACCTACACCAATCAAAGCAATATCTAAAATTGAATTTTTTTTGATTTCTGAAATTATAGGGATTGCGCCTTTGGGTAATTCTGAGCTGAATTTAGTTTTTAAATCATTTCTCCAATATGTATTCTTAAGAAAGTGATTTTCATCGGAATGAATTGGTGCTAATAAGGTTTCACCTAAAACGGATCCTATTGCTTTTTCAAGATTACCTATATTATTTATGCTTTTTTCTAGTGAGTTTTTATTTAAAGTATCATCACCTAATATCGAAGATAGAGAATTTAATTCTGCGTTAATTACATTAAAATTTTGGTCAGTATTACTCTTTTGATCACTAAGTTTAACTTCTTTTTCTTCTAATTTTATTAATTCTTGTTTATAAGACACTAAATTTTGATTTTTATTTTTTAATATTTGTTCTAATTTACTTAATTGCTGATTATTCTTTTTAAGAACTTGTTCATCTTCTTTTGAGTTAAACTCAGATATTTGAAATTCAGAGTTTTTAATCTTATCTGTTAGAACAGATATACGTTTTTCAAGATCTGATTTATCAGATTTTATCGAATATATTTCTGAAGTTATAGTGGAAAGTTTTGTATTTGCTTCTTCTGTTTTAGCCTTTAGATCTTTTACTAGCTTCAAGGCGTCAGTTTTCTTAGTCAAAAAATTTGTTGACTCAGATTTTAACTTTTCTTCTTCTGTAAATAGGCCCAACAATGTTTTTTTTGCGTCCTGTTTAATTTCAACTTCTCTTTGGATGTCTGTTTCTATTTGGGAAATTTGATTTAAGATATTGTTTAGTGTTGTTTTTGCAGAGGATTTCTCTTCTTCTAATCTAATTTTTGTTATATTCAGAGATTGTAAAACTGTTATCTTTTTAGTTTCTAATTTTTTAAACTCAGGTAATTCATCTAAAATTTCCTGTTTTGCTTTAGTGTGTTTGGATACATTAATTTGTCCTTTATTTACGTTTTCTTTGGCTATATCTAAATGTTTTTTGAAATCATTAAACTCATTTTCTGCCGTATTTAAGAGTGTTAAAAACAAAGTTGCCTCAGCTTTTCTTAGTCTGTCACCTACTGATCTATATCTAGCAGCTTTTCTTCCTTGTTTTTCTAATTCTATAAGCTGATCTTGATAAGTTTGCTCAATGTCCATTAATCTATTTAGATTTTCATTAGCTCCATTTAGTTTTAGTTCAGCCTCATGTCTTCTGTTATGTAACCCCTTTATATTTGCTGCTTCTTCAAGAATTATTCTTCTATCTTCAGAGGTTGCATCTATTATTTGTGCTATTCTACCTTGACTAACTATCCCTGACGAACGAGCACCGGTTCCATTATCAGCAAAAATTAATTGTATATCTCTTGCTCTAACTTGTTTTGAATTAACCCTATAGATTGATCCCTTTTCTCTTTCAATTTTTCTAGAAATTTCAATTTCTTCAAGGTGGTTGAAATTTGCTGGAGCTTTTCGCTCTGAATTGTCTAATTTAATAGATACTTCTGCAAAGTTTCTAGCTGGTCTCTCACTTGTACCTGCAAAAATAATATCATCCATTTCATCGCCACGCATTTGACGTGCAGAATTTTCGCCCATAACCCATTTTACCGCTTCAACAATGTTTGACTTCCCACAACCATTAGGACCTACAACCCCAGTCAAGCCATCGTTAATCAGTATTTCAGTTGGTTCTAAGAAAGATTTGAACCCAGAAATCCTAACAGATTTGAACTTCATTAATTATCCTTTATTAATATTAAGAATTCTTTGCTTTAATTAAAGTTAAAAGTTTTTTTTCAAAGTCTTTAAAAGAGAAAGCGCCTGAAATTTTATGATTGTTATTTATAATAAATGTCGGTGTGGACTCTATATTAAAATTTTTAGACTCCTTTTCCATTTTATTAATAATTTCTTGCATAAGCGGAATATTCTTTAAAATTTCATCAAATTGTTTTGAAGAAACTCCAAATAATTTTGCTATAGAACGTAATTCATCAAGAGGCTTTTTTGAATATGCCCACTGCTTTTGTTTTTTTAATAATATGCTTACAGCTTCCAAATATCCGTCCTCAGTTGGAAGTGTTCGGGCTAAGGTGGCAGCAATAATAGCAAGCCTATCAAGAGGATAGTCAATAAACTCTAATTGAACTTTACCAGTATCAATGTATCGCTCCTTGAGTTGAGGTAAAGTCTTAAGATGAAAATTTGCACAGTGACCACAGGTTAGAGAAAAATATTCCTTAATTTTAATTGGTGCATTTTTTGAACCCATAAATTGTTTACGCATATTGTCACTTAGTAGGCCTTGATTTGAATAACTATATTTAGGGAAAATACTAACAGCCAATAAACTTAATAATGTATTTCTTCTATTTACTATAATTTGTTTTTTCAAAATCTTTACCTTTTAACATTTTATTTATTAATATTCTTATACACTAAATCAACTTATTAAATAATAGATATTTAAAAAATCAGAGCATTTTTTTTCGGGAAATTTCGAATCTTTGCATTGCTAATTTTAGTTCTCCATCTGGCAAAATATTAGAAATTAAGTCTGGATCATTTAAAACTTTTGGTTGAAAAACGTTTTTTTCTATTTTTTTAATATATCCAAGTTCAGACTGTATTATTTTGATTTTTGTTATAGCCTTATAGCCAAATCTTGAGTTTATTTGATTTAACAAAAATGGAATAGCGTGTTGAATTTCTGGTCCAAAACCATTTTGAACCTTTATAGTAATTTGGCCATCAGTATTTTTATTTCTATTAAACTTAATTTTGTCAGGAATTGTAATATTAGAATAATGTTCTGCTATATAATTCCAATTTAGTAAAATATGTGTTTGAACAGCACCAAGTCTGCTTAACTTTTTTTCAACAATATTTTCGGTAATTTTTACTAATGACTTCATATTATAAATCACAATTTTTTTAAAAGAATACTTTTAACAGATATCATAATATATACTTAAAACCATGAATAAGACAAAAAAAGATAATTACAAAAGTTTTTCTAACTTATTATTGAATTGGTATGACAAAAATAGAAGAAATTTGCCCTGGAGAGCTTTATCTGGGGAGTTGCCCAATCCTTACTTTGTATATTTATCAGAAATTATGTTGCAGCAAACAGTAGTGTCAACAGTTATTCCCTATTTTTTAAATTTTGTAAAAAAATGGACTACTATTGATCAACTGGCTAAAGCAGATTTTCAAGAAGTATCCTCTTATTGGGCTGGTTTAGGTTATTACAGTAGGGCAAAAAATCTTCATGAGACAGCAAAAATAATTTCTAATGATTATAATTCGATTATTCCTTGTGACAAAAGCAAATTATTATCTTTGCCAGGAATTGGCAACTACACTGCATCAGCTATAATGGCAATTGCTTTTGATATTAAATCAAATGTTATTGATGGCAATGTCGAAAGGATATTTTCCAGATTATATGCCGTTGATGAGCCATTAGAAAAATCAAAAAAATATATTGAAGAAATCTCAGAGAGATATTTGCCAAATCAAAGATATGGAGATTATGCGCAAGCATTAATGGATTTAGGATCATTAATTTGTATACCTAAGTCTCCCAGGTGTTCTTCTTGTCCTTTGATTAATTTTTGTAAAGTAGGTGGTACAGTTAACGCTAAAATATATCCTAAACGACTGCCAAAAAAAATTAAAAATAATAGATATGGTTTATTTTTTTGCTTAATTAATAAGCACGGTGATATTCTAATGACTAAAAATAATAATAGAGGATTATTATCAAATATGGATGTAATTCCGTCCATAGGTTGGCTAAAAGAAGATAAGAATTATTTTTCAAAATCACCTAATTTTATAACAAAAAAAGATTCTTTGTTTAATCTTGATTGGAATATTCTTGAAAAAAAAATAATACATGTATTCACACATTTTAAGTTAAACTGTTCAATTGCAATAGCTTATATTGATAATAATGACGTTTTGAAAGACCAATCAGATAAGAAGTCCTATAGGTTTGTTGATAGTCAAAATTTAAAAAAATTAGCAATACCAAGTTTAATTAAGAAGATTATAAAATATCTTGAAGACGAAAATTTATTTTAAATTAATGTTTAAAATGTCTTACTGATGTAAAAACCATGGCAATGTTGCGTTCATCTGCTGCAGCTATTACGTCTTGATCTCTAATTGATCCACCTGGTTGAATTACAGCTGTAACACCTGCATCTGCAGCGGCTACTAAACCATCGGCGAATGGGAAGAATGCGTCGCTAGCAACTACACTTTCAAAAGTCATTGATGATTTTAAGTTTGCTAATATTGAAGATTTTTTAGCTTTCTCATTAGCTATCATTGTGGAATCTATTCTACTCATTTGTCCTGCCCCAATTCCTACAGTTTGAAGATCTTTGGCATATATGATAGCATTGGATTTAGTATGTTTTGCTACCTTCCACGCAAAAAGTAAATTATTTAATTCTAATTGTGTAGGTACTCTTTTTGTTACTGTCTTCAGGTCACTTGTCTTTAAAACTTTGTTGTCGCGAGTTTGGACCAGCATACCTCCTGAAATAGATTTTATATCCAATCCGTTTTCCTGAGGTATAGGCATTGATCCTGATGCTAAAATTCTTACATTGGGTTTGTCCCTAAAAATTTGAAGTGCCTCTTTAGTAAAAGAAGGTGCAATTATTACTTCTAAAAATAAAGATTTCATTTGCTTTGCTAAATCTAGGGTTAATTCTCTGTTTAAAGCCACTATTCCACCAAATGCACTAATTGGATCTGTTTGTAGTGCTTTTTCCCATGCTAAATTTATATTAGCGTTCTCAGCTACACCACAAGGATTAGCATGTTTAATAATTGCAATTGCTGGCTGATTAAATTCACAAATTAATTCATAAGCAGCATTGCCATCATTAATATTATTATATGAAAGTTCTTTCCCTTGAAGTTGGTTAGATGTAGCAATTCCAATTCTAGGGTCATTCGTTTTATAAAATGCCGCTTTTTGATGTGGATTTTCTCCATACCTCATTTCCAAGAATTTTTTAAAATCTATTGAAAATGTTTCAGGTAGATCAATTGCGTTAATGTTTTCATTATTAAACCAGTCAGAAATTGCATGATCATATTCATTAGTTAATTTAAAAGCTTTTCCAGCAAGATATTTTCTAAAAGTATATGAGGTTTCACATTTATCTTTAAGTTCATTTATAAGCTTAGAGTAATCCCCAGGATCAGTTAAAATAGTAACAAACTCATGGTTCTTAGCTGCGGCCCTTATCATTGCTGGTCCACCAATATCAATATTTTCAATAACTTCGGTCTCATACTTATTATTTTCTACGGTTTCCTGAAATTTATATAAATTAATGATTAGGAGATCAATTTCCTTAATATGATGTTTTTGCAATTGTTCTGTATGAACTGAATTATTTCTTCTGCTAAGTATCCCTCCATGTATTTTAGGGTGGAGTGTTTTTACTCTCCCATTTAAGATTTCGGGGAAATTTGTTTCATTTGAAACATCCTTAACTGGTATTGCATTTTCTTTTAAAAATTTAGCAGTGCCTCCAGTAGATAAAATTTCTATATTATAATCCTCAAGAACTTTAGCTAATTTTTCAATATTAGTTTTGTCGGTTACTGAAACCAAAGCCCTTTTAATTTTAACTTTGTCAGTAAACAATTTATCACTGTCAACTTTATCCATTTTATTTAACCGATCTTTAATTTGATTATATTATAATTAAAACATTTCTTATTAATTTAAACTCAGTCTACTTTTGTAATTGAAATGCCCAATTGCAAGAGACCATCTTATATGCCCTTATTTTTTCAAGTTTCATAATTATCATTATTTCTTTACAAGGAGTAGGACCTTTTGGAGTAAACATAACTGAATCCCGGATAACTATATCTTGATTGTCAGAGGTCATTTTCCAAACAAAGCCCTTTAAGTGGTTTAATAAAATTGAACCACTTCTAGTTTTTATAAGTTCTATGCTTGGATTTAAATGAAAGTGAATATTTGCCATTTTGGGTATTGTACCAATATTTCCAAGACTTATGATTACGTCTTTACCCCTTATTTCATTTTTTTTATTAGATAGATAAATTTGTCTTTTGTGATTTATCCCAAAAATAGTCTTATAACCTGAATGTGTTAAATCTAATAAGTTTCCATCCTTTGTCTTTCCGTATTTGACTTCTAATATCTCAGTTTTTCTTTTTCCTGTTAGATCTATATTATTTCTATCGTCAATATTTAAAGTAGAGTGAGCAGCAGATGACGCTAATGAATTTTTGGCACTCTTAATACTAGATTTAGTTAATTCTCCTAGATTAGAAATAATTTTTTCTTTTTTATAAAAACACTCAAACGCAAATAAACTTGCTTTTGTATTCGTACTTACTATTGGTGTTAAACCAACATCTACAAACACAACTGTATCCATATTGGATAATCTACAAAAACCAGTGTCTTCAGCAAGTTGAAAAATTCTATTTTTGTAACCAATCCTGTTTAAAGTTTGTTTTATAATATCTTTAGGAACTAATGATCCTCCGTGGAACCATGCAAAACAATCATTTGGCATCTGAAAGCCCCTGCAGAATTCGCCCATTTTAATTGTTTTTTTATGTAAGTTCTCTGCATCAACATTTTTTAAAATTCCAACTATAGATCTAATTTCTATTAAATGTCGTAATAAATTTATATGAAGGACAGGACTTCTAGAGGTGTGTCCACCATCACTATTTGTTAAAATTTCAAGTTTTTGATCTATAATATTTAATAAATCATCTATAATGATTATATCTTCAAATAAAATAGACTTAGCAACTAAAATACCTTTAATTATTACTATTTGTTCTAGGTGATTATTTGTTTCTGTAAGTTTTATCTCGAGATATTTTGTCTGTAATGCAATAGAATATAATATTTTCTTTTGTAAATCTAATTCGCCACTCTCTGCAAACCATGAAAAATTGAAACTCCAACACGTTACTCTTTCTGCCATTATTTGAGAGTCAAATTCCTTTGAGAGAAGATTATGTTTCTCATTGATCCAATTTGACACTAAAGAACGTGCTATGGATCTTGCTTTAATACTGCCCTCAGCTTTTAAATCTCTCAAAAAATAAAACTTGTTAAAATCTTTAATTAGTTTTGGATTAGTTTTACCATTGACTATTGTTTTGCCAATTTCTGAGTTACCTTGCCAGTTGTCAGTAAGTCTTCTTTCAGGAGAATTCTTTCCATCTACTTTTAGCTTTTGTTTAAGAAAATAATTATTTGTAATTAAATTTATAAATTTAAGCATAGAATTAATTTTCCATTTTAACTAATGCGATAAAAAAACCATCTGATCCATTCATAACATCATCAGAATTAAAATTAAAATAATTTGGAAGGATTCTTATGAAGCCTTCTTTAGTTATACAATCGCTAATCATAGGATAATCACTAGAAATAAATGGTACAACGGAAAAACTTTGATTTTTTTTTAAAAAATTTTCAATCCTTCTTTCACCTTCAATTTTTTGAAGAGAGCATGTAACATACATAATTAATCCATTTTTTTTCAATATATTTGAAGCATTATTTAAGATATTATCTTGAGTTAAAATTAAGTCGTCTAAATTGATTGGTGCTGGTTTAATAAAAATATCTGGATTTTTTCTAATCGTGCCTGTTGCAGAACAGGGAGCGTCAATTAAAATAACATCAGGTTTAAAGTTTGGTAGATAATCTTCTGCTTTAGCATTAATTAAATTGGGATTAAAGTTAAGTCGCTTCATATTTTCTTTAAATTTATGAGACCTCAATTTATTTTTTTCAATAGATACAACGTCTAATTTATTATCTAAAAGTTGAGCTGTTTTTCCTCCTGGAGCGCAACACATGTCTACTATCTTAATAGAATCAATAGATTGAGAAAAATGTTGTTTTATTTTAGACAATAATAAATTACAGGGTATCTGAGACGCCGCATCTTGTATCCACCACACACCATCAGAAAATCCTGGTAAACTTTCAACTGACTCTTTAAAATTAGATCTTATTACATTAGGCAAGATTTTTTCACCTGAGATATTGAGTTGAAATTGCTCCAATTCACTCTCTTTCATTTTATTTGAAATAACTATATCTAGTGGTGGTGGTTCCATGGCTATTTTTGCTATTTCATTGACATTTTTTTCACCATATGAAGATATCCAACTTTTTAATAGCCATTCTGGTAGGTTGTATTTATCTTCAGGAATGAAGTTCAAACAATTATTTTTATTTGAAACTATTTTACGCAGAATTGCATTTACGAGCTTAGATTGTTTGTCACCAATATAAATTTTAGCTTGATTTACTGCTTCATTTAAAACTGCATAAGGGGCTATATTCAGCCAAATTAATTGAATTGTAGAAATAACTAAAATGCCATTTAAGTAACGATTTTTTTTCTTTATCCCAAACCTTGAGTATTTATTATAAATTTTTTGAGCTTGGTTATGCCTTCTCATACATGTGTTTATAAGTAAAAATAGAAAAGATTTGTCTCGTTTATCTAATTTATTAAAGTCAAAAGATTTTTTAATGATATCGTCAAACTTTTTATTCTTGTAAAAAACAAGTATCCAAATTTCCAATGCTACAAGTCTTACAGTCTTATTTATTTTTTTTTTGCTGTTAGGTGTTTTTTGATCTATCAAACTACTGCCTTGTATTTGTATTAATAATAAATATTATGTAAATTATTTAGATATTGGCTAATAAGGAAATTATACTTATGGATAGTAAAATTACAAAATTAAGTAAACAAAAAGAAGAAAATGATTCAAACGAGAATGTGTTCGAGGATAAAACTGTTCCCAAAGAAAAAGGAGGTCCTAAGGGATTGGAACCAACTAGATATGGAGATTGGGAAAAAGCAGGAAGATGCTCAGATTTTTAAACTGACGATACTCTAGTAATGATAATTGAATTAAAATCAGAAATACTTATAAATGCAGGTATAAGAGCGGCCGAACGAAATTTTACCAACGCTTATGTTACTAAAAGAGGTGATAGTGAAGCTGGTGCTATTTTTGTTAAAGTTGACACGCTAGATGGCTATGCAAAGCTTTTCACACGTAATTTGAAATATGATTTAATTAATGAGAATGATGTTGTAGAATTTGTGAATTTATATCCAGAAAAAAAATTACAAAACATCGACATAGATAAAAGAATTACTAAAGAAATAGAAATAGATAGCGATTGTTGGATAGTAGAAATTGAAGACAAAGAAGGAAGAAATCCTTTTCAAAATTTAAATTGTTAAATTCTCTATTAGTTGGCTTCTTTTATATAAGCCTAAATAATCAGCTTTTAATTTAAGTATTCCATTCATATGTTTTAACATTGGTGTTGATATATTTAGTTTTGTTCCAATTTCTATAATTGCGCTCATGATAGGGTCAATTTCCAAAGGTCGTTTCATTTCAATATCTTGTCGTGTTGAAGGCTTATGGCCAATTATAGATGATGCACCATCAATCCGTTTTTCAATTGTTACACTGAAGTTAACTCCAATTGCTTTACCAACTCTTTGGCACTCCTCCATCATTTCTTTTATCAATAATCTTGAACTTGGATCATTACCTATAACATCTAAGCTTGCTCCAGTAATAGCGCTTATAGGATTAAAAGAACAATTCCCCCAAAGTTTAATCCAAATTTCATCTCTCAAATTCTTTTTTTGAGGAGCTTTTAGCCCACCTTTTATAAATAGATCAGATAATATCTTTAATCTTTCTGAATTTATTCCATTTGGTTCACCAAGGCTAAATCTATTTCCTTCTATATGCTTTATTGTGCCTGGCTTTTTAATTTCGCATGCTGGATAAACAACGCATCCTAATGCTCGTTTTGGATTAAGAGTTTTCCAGATAATTCCATGGGGATCTACTGAGTCTATGTGAGTATTTTCGAGTTTTGTACCTGTGTTAGATTTATAAAAATACCACCATGGTAATCCATTAACTGCGGATAAAATAGCAGTGTTGTCATTCAAAAGGGGTTTTAATTGATTAACGATCCCTGAAATTGCATGAGCTTTAACACCAATAATTATATAGTCTTGTGTACCTAATTCACTTGGGTTTTCAGTGACTTTCAATTTAAATGTTTCTGATTTGTTATTTGAAATTAAGGTTAAACCATTTTTTTTAATGGCTTCTTTGTGAGGACCCCTAGCTATCAATGAGACGTTTGCTCCAGCTTTACTTAAGCAGCATCCAATATAGCCACCTATTGCTCCGGCACCAAATACGCAAATGTTAATCATATTAATTTCCTATTCTAAGCCGAGTTTTTCAGCAAGACCTATCCTTTGAAGTTTACCAGTGGCTCCTTTGGGTATCTCTTTTAAAAAACTTATATATTTGGGAACTTTAAAATCAGCTAGATGACTTCGAGCATAACTTTTAATTTCAAGTTCAGAACATTTTTTCTCATTTTTTAGGACAATGGCAGCGCCTATAGCTTCTCCTAGTAACTTATCCTTTACCCCAAAAGTAACAACTTGTTCAATTGATTCATGTTCCATTAATATATTATCTATTTCTAGAGGAGACACTTTTTCGCCTCCACGATTGATAATTTCTTTTAATCTTCCGGAAATTTTTAAATAACCATCATTATCAAAGAACCCTTGGTCACCAGTTCTAAACCAGCCATTAATAAACGAAGATTTATTAGCTTCATCATTGTTTTCGTAACCAGTAGTTACATTATCACCCCTAATACAAACTTCTCCCTCATGACAATTTTTCTGGATGTTTCCATCGGCATCCATTATACACACTTCAGGACCCGCAGGTTTTCCAACAAATCCAGCTTTTTGAATCTGAGGAGGCATTGGATTTGACGTCATTTGGTGAGATGCTTCAGTCATTCCATAAGCTTCAATAACAGTTGTTTTAAAAACTTCTTTTAATTCTTCAAAAACGGCTGGTGGTAAAGATGCTGAGGATGATCTTATAAATCTCAGTGAGAGGTTTTCTGCAAGTTTTATATTTTTCTTTGCCCTCATCAATATTCCTTGATGCATAGTAGGAACCCCTGAATACCAAGATATTTTTTCTTTTTTTGCTATATCTAAAAACTTTAATGCATTAAAACCGTCACTTGCATAAACTGAGGCTCCTGAAAATATTGATGAACACAATATTGCAATTAAGCCGTGTATATGAAAAAGAGGCATAATATTATAACAATGATCCTCAGAGTTCAATTTAAGAGAATTTGAAATATTTACTGCAGAAGAATAAATATTTTTATTTGTCAAAGGCACTACTTTAGGTCTAGATGTAGTTCCAGATGTATGAAGTACTAGAGCCTCATATGTTTCTTTAGATAATTCAAAACTAGAACTTTCATCATAAAGATTAAATATTCCAGTTGGCGCATTATCTATTTTTTTTATTTCACATACTTCTATACCTAATTTTTTCGCGGCTTCAACAACAGGATTACTGCTATTCTTTTCCACAATTACGATTTTAGGCATTAAATCTTTTAAATAAAATTCATATTCATTAAACTTGTAAGATGGGTTTAGTGGCGCAGCAGACATATAACTTGCTACAGCTAAAAAAGTTGTCGCCATCTCAGGCCCATTTGGGAGAACAATCGCTGCTCTATCTGAATTTAGAAAACCTTTTTCGCTAAGTTGCCCAGATATTTCAAAAACATGTTTTTTCAAGTCTGAGTACTTGATTTTACTACCATCACTCGATGAAATCGCAATACTCTCATCATCATTATTGTTAATTAAATTTCTTACAGTTTGTGTCATTTTATTTTTCTCTATTTTATAAAGCTAATTTTATTATAAACGTATATACTCGAAAGCTCACTTAATTCTTAGAAGTAAAAGTCAAATTTGTAAATTTTTAAAATTTTAAGAAAACAAACCTATTTCTATAATTGCTTTTGTAAAAATTCCCTGGCAGAGGGACTTAATTCTTCATACCCGTCATCATTAGAAATTTTATTAGCAGTACTTTTACCAAGCTCTACTCCCCACTGGTCAAAACTATTAATGTTCCATAAAAATCCAGATGCAATTGTAATATTTTCATATAGCGAAATTAACATTCCAATGGAAAATGGATTATTTTCATCCCAACTTATAATTGTAGATGGCCGATTCCCTGGAAAGTTTTTATTTGCATTAGCTAAATCTACTGAGCCAATAGCTAACGCTTCTGCTTGAGCAACTGCATTTATAACTAAATGTTTATGATTACTAACAATATGACTAAATTTAGTGTCTTTTATTGGCTTACGAGGTATAAGTATATCTACTGGGGTGGTTTCCAAGCCTTGGTGTAAAAATTGGAAAAAACTATGCTGAGCATTAGTACCAACTTCTCCCCAAATAATTGGACTTGCTGGCATTTGTAAAGGTTGACCTTGTACATCAACACTTTTTCCATTACTTTCCATTTCTAACTGTTGTGCCCAGGCAGGCAATTTAGAAAGACTGTCAGTATATGGAACAATACAGTGGTTATTTCGATTCAAAAAATTTCGGTTCCATATTCTAAGTAAAGCTAAAATAATCGGAATATTGCTCTCAATTTCCTCATTTACAAAATGTTGATCCATTATTTGAGCGCCATTCAAAAATTTCTTATAATTATCTTCTCCTAAACCACACAAAATCGACATTCCTACTGAAGACCATAATGAGTATCTCCCTCCAATATTTTCAGAAATATGAAAAATATTAGATTTTTTAAATCCCCATTTCCTAGCTTTTTTTTCAGATGAAGTAACAGCCACCATTGCATCATTTAAATTAACGTTACTCTCTGTGAGCCAATTATGTATAATTTTTGCATTTTCAAGAGTTTCAAGAGTTCCAAAGCTTTTAGACGTTATTATAAATAAAGTAGTTTTAGGGTCACATTTCTCAAATACTTCAATGAGATTTATTGGGTCAATATTTGAAATATAAAAAACCTTAGGTCCTTTATAAAAACTTTTTAGTGCTTGATTGACCATTAATGGTCCTAAGTCAGATCCCCCAATGCCAACATTTACAATACTTTTGAATGATTTTTTATTTAAAATTACTTTCGCAAAATTAATAAGATTTTTCCATTCTTTTGTTTCAAAACGTTCTTTTTTTCTAAGATTGAAATGATCAACCGATCGGTTTTCGGAGCGATTTATTTTTGCTCCTGACATCATTCTTTTAATTTTTGACTTAATATTTGCTTTTTTAGCAAGATTAATTAGATCATCTTTAATTTCTTTGTCTAGGTTCTGTCTTGTTATATCTACTTTAAGACTTTGAAATTCAAACTGAAACTCAGCAATTCTTTGTTGATCAAAAATAAGATTACTTAGATTGTTACAATCCTTGAATTTTAGCTTATCATTGATGATTTTTGTAATCGGGTTTTGGGATAATTGCATACAACTATTTTATTACCTATGTAGAGTTTGACACCAACGCATCAAAGATTTATAGCATAATTTAATTTAGTTATGGATAAAAATCTATGTCGCTATTTCATTATATTTATAAAATCTTATTTCTGGTTATTTTATTTACAATATCTTCAACTTGTTTTTCAGAAACAATTAGTATTAATGGCTTGGTCTTTTCTAATCTTAAGATTAATGAAGTATTTGCTCATCAAAAAATAACTTCAGGCTATTTGACAATTGAAAATACAAATAAAAAAGATGAACACTTAATTCATTTAGTATCGAATTTTTCAGAAAAAACCGAATTACACAATATAACTATTGAAAATGACATCATGAAAATGAAACATGTGGATAAGGGTATAACTATAAAGGCTAATTCAAAATTAATTTTTAGACCAGGTAGTTTTCATATAATGTTCATAAAATTACTTAAGCCTCTTAAGGTTATGAATAAATATAAAGTTAGATTTACTTTTCAAAATGCTGGTACAATATTATTAGAAATGCCGGTAAAAGCAAAAATAAACACCATTAAAAAGAAAAAACATAGTCATCATTAACAAAGTACTATCGTCTCCAAAAATTAAATTTCTATGAATGAATAATTATTAAGAGGCTTAAGTAATTTTATAAATGTTGGATATTTTTTTTAAATATTGTAAATAACTTATTATGATTTTTATATATTATAGATAGTATTGTGGCATTTGACGAAAAATTTTCTGTTGCTCCAATGATGGAATGGACAGATAAACATTGTAGATATTTTTTTAGACTTATGTCTAATTGTTCAACTTTATATACTGAAATGATTTCTGCAGATGCTATAATATATGGCCCTCGTGAAAAATTATTAAACTTTAATAAAGACGAGTTACCTTGTGTTCTTCAATTGGGAGGTAATAATCCAAAAAAATTAGCCTTGGCTGCGCAGTATGGACAAGATTATGGCTACTCCAAAATTAACCTAAATATTGGTTGCCCATCTAATAGAGTGCAGAATGGTGCTTTTGGTGCATGCCTAATGAAGAATCCTAAACTAGTTGCTGAATGCGTAAAAATTATAAAAAATAATTGTCAAATACCTATAACTATAAAATGTAGGATTGGTGTTGATGATATGCACGAGGTGCAAGGACTAGATGAATTCATTGATGAAGTATCTGAAAATGGTATCGATTTGTTTGTGATCCATGCTAGAAAAGCACTTTTAAATGGTCTAAGTCCAAAACAAAATAGAGAAATACCTCCTTTAAATTATAATAGGGTTGGACTATTAAAAAAAAGAAGACCTGATTTAAAAATTGTTATTAATGGCGGTATTAGATCTATAAAAGAAGGCCAAGAATTAGTAAAGAAGTTTGCACTAGATGGGTTTATGATTGGTAGAGAGGTATATAAAAATCCATATATATTATCTTTTATAGATAGAATTGTGTTTAATAGTGAAGAAAAGATTAAATCTAGATATAAAGTTGCCATGGAAATGGCAGATTACATAGATAAGTTTATGAAAAAAGAAGAAGGTCCTGTTCATTCAGTTACTAGACATATTTTAGGTTTGTATAACTCCCTTCCTGGTGCTAAAGAATGGAGGCGAATTTTAAGTGAGGATACAAGATTTTCAAAAAATGGAGATATTTTAAGGTTGGCGACAGACAATATAGAAGAATTTATACATAGTAAAAGTTTGATTTTAGCCTAGGAGGTTGCAGTTGGAGGAAGTTAATAAAAAAGAGGGATATAGGTCTATATTAGAAATGGGACCTTTATTGTTGTTTTTTGGAGTAAATTATTTTTATGGGATAATGGCAGGTACTGCAGTTTTAGTTGTAAGTACTCTATTTTCTCTTATTCTCTCATGGTATTGGTTTAAAAATATACCAATGATGGCTGCAGCTGGATGTGTTGCAGTTGTTTTTTTTGGTGGATTAACAATTTTTTTTGATGATGAGTTTTTTATAAAGATAAAACCCACTATTGTGTCTATAATAATAGCTGGCATCCTTGCATCAGGAAAAATTTTAGGTAAAAATCCTTTAGCTGCTATTATGAAATCTGCAGTGAATTTAGATTTAGAAGGTTGGAACAAGCTGACTTGGTTATGGGTTGGCATGTTTATTATCATGGCTATCGCTAATGAAATAGCTTGGCGTAATTTAACAACTGATCAATGGGTCTCTTTTAAAGCCTTTGGTATTCCGGTTTTGTCTCTTGGTTTCGGTCTACTATCATTACCAATAATGCAAAAACATCAGATTAAAAAAGACTAAACTATTTAATACTTTCTAGTTTTTTCGAAAGTTCAAGAGCCATTTGGGACTTTGATGGAA